>NZ_CP170445.1:3005305-3606366 GCF_042473625.1 Kineococcus sp. DHX-1
GCTGCGGCCGCGGGACGTCCCACCCGGCTCGGCGGGCCGCGGAGAGGGCGCTGGCCCAGGCGAACGCCCCGAGGGCCAGGACGACGCGCAGGTCGGCCGCGACGAGCGCGAGCTCGGCGTCCAGCCAGCCGGCGCAGGTGTCGCGTTCGGTGGGGGTGGGCTGGTTGTCCGGTGGCGCGCAGCGGACCGGGGCGACGATGCGGGTGTCGAGCAGTTCCAGACCGTCGGCCGCGTGCACCGACGTCGACTGGTTCGCCAGGCCGGCCCGGAACAGGGCCCGGACGATCCAGTCGCCGGACCGGTCACCGGTGAAGACGCGGCCCGTGCGGTTCCCGCCGTGCGCTGCGGGAGCGAGGCCCCAGACGAGGACGCGGGGGGCCGCGACCCCCAGGCTCGGCACGGGGCGACCCCAGTAGGGCTCGAACCGGAACGCGCGCCGCTTCGTGCGCGCCACGTCCTCGCGCCACGTGACGAGCCGCGGGCAGGCGCGGCAGACGCAGGTCCGCGCGGACAGCTCCGCGAGGTCGGTCAGCGCGAGCTCGCGCACGTCGACCGCCGACCGGGCCACCGGCGTCCGCGGGGACGACGGGTCCCCCGGCCACCCGGTCCCCGGCGGGACGGGAGAGGCGTACGGCTCCCCCGTCCCGGGGTGCTCGGCGGGGATCGTCACGGGTGGGGTCAGCGGGCCGTCAGCGGGCCACGGCGTCCGCGAGGTTGTCGAGGAGCTCGCCGTAGATACGGTCCAGGCCGCGGGGGGCGAAGGTGCGCTCGAAGAAGCCGCCGATGCCGGTCGCGCCGTTCCACTCGCTCGTCACGACGACCTCGGCGGCGTCGGGTCCGTCGTCCTCGACGCGCCACGTCGTCACGAGCGTGGAGTTCGCGTCGCTCTCCACCAGGGCGTGCCGGTCGGTCGCGCTGACCGTCGCGTGCACGTCGCGGACGCGCTTCTTCGTGGCGTGCAGCTTCCACCGCACCTGCGTCCCCGGCCCCTGGCCGCCCTCGACCACCTCGTAGTCGGTGAACTGCTCGGGCAGGAGGCGGGGCCGCGTGCCGCGGTAGTCGGCCAGTGCGGCGAGGACGCGCGCGGCGGGCGCGTCGATGCGTCGAGTGGTCGTGGCGGTCACGGTGCTCATGCTTCCCACCCTGCCAGAACTGCGGTTGGCTCAACGGCATGGTGACGAGCGGCACGCTGCGCGCCTGGGCGCTCGAGCTCCCCGGGACGCACGAGGAGGAGACGTGGGGCGCGGCGACCTTCCGGGTCGGGGCGAAGATCTTCGTCATCGTGCGCGAGGAGGACGGCGAGGGCGGGACCGCGTCCGTGAAGGCGTCGAAGGCCGACCAGGCCGAGCTCATCGCGGGCGACGGCGCGACGTACGGGATCGCCTCCCACGTGGGGCGGTTCGGGTGGGTCGAGGTGCGGCTGTCCCGGGCAGACCCGGTCGAGCTGCGCTCGGTCGTCCTGGAGGCGTGGCGCCGGACGGCGGGCAAGCGCCTCCAGCTCGCGCTCCCCGACCACCTGCGGGCCCTGCTCCCCGCGCGATGATCAGAGGGTGCGGGCGAGGGCGACGGCGATGCCGTCGAGGATGTCGTGCTCGCTCGTGACGACCTCGGTGACGCCCGCCCGCTCGGCGACGTGCTCGAGCACGCTCGCCCAGACGAGGGCCCCGGCGCCGATGACGTCGACGCGGCCGGGGTGCACGAAGGGCATCGCGGCGCGTTCGGCGCGCGTGGCGTGCAGGAGGCGCTCGCACGCCGCGAGCACCTGCTCCAGCGGCAGGCGGACGCCGTGCAGGCAGCCGGGCGTGTACTCGGCGAGGTCCACCGCGGCGGCGGTGAGCGTCGTGACGGAGCCGGCGACGCCGACGAGCGTGCGCGTCCGCTCGACCGGGACGTCGCTGCCGGCGAGGACGGCCCGCACGTCGGCGCGGGCCGCGGCGACCTCGTCTGGCGTGGGCGGGTCGCCGTGCAGGTGGCGCTCGGTCATCCGGACCGACCCCATGTCGAGGGACCGGGCGGCGCGCACGACCTCCTCGCCCAGGACGAGCTCGGTGGAACCGCCCCCGAGGTCGACGACGAGGTACGGGGACTCCTCGGGCGCGAGGTCGGCCGTGGCGCCGGCGAAGCTCAGCGCCGCCTCCTCCTCCCCCGTCACGACGTCGGGGTCCACGCCGAGCCGGGCACGGACGCCCGCCGCGAACTCGTCGCGGTTGGACACGTCCCGCGACGCCGAGGTCGCGACGAACCGGACGGCCTCGGGAGCGTGGCGGGCCACGAGCTCGGCCGCGCGGTCGAGGGCGGCGAAGGTGCGCTCGAGCGCCTCGGGCGCGAACGCCCCCGTGCGGTCGACTCCCTGGCCGAGGCGGACGACCTCCATCGTCCGTTCCAGCTCGTGGGCGGCCCCCGTGACCGGGTCGACGTCGGCGACGAGCAGGCGCAGGGAGTTCGTCCCGCAGTCGACGGCCGCGACGCGACGGACGGCGCTCACGCGTCGGCCGGGGTGTGCGGGCAGGTGGCGGGCCAGCCGCCGTCGGCGGCGAGCCGCTCCAGCGTCTCGTCGCCGATGGGGTTGACCCCGGAGCCCGCCGCGAGGGCGTGGCCGACGAGCGCGTGCAGGCACTTCACGCGCGTGGGCATCCCCCCGCAGGAGATGCCCGCGATCTCGGGGACGTCGGCGTCGCCCAGCGCGGCGCGGCGGCGCAGCAGGTCCTCGTGGGCGCGTTGGTAGGCGGCGGCGAGCTCGGGATCGGCGGCGATCCGGTCGGTCATCTCGCGCATGAGGCCCGACGCCTCGAGCGTGCTGATGGCCCCGGCGGCGATCGGGTCGACGAGGTAGTACGTCGTCGGGAACGGCGTGCCGTCCGGCAGCCGGGGGGCGGTCTCGACGACGTCCGGTCGACCGCACAGGCAGCGGTGGGCGATGCCGACGACACCGCGCGGGACCCGGCCCAGCCGGCCGGCGATGCTGTCCAGGTCGGCCTGGGTGGCGGGGGTCGAGCTCACGGCCTGCCTTCTCGGGGTGTTCTGGGGTCTAGGGGGCGCTGCTGGAGCTGGTGCCGGACGAGCCGAGCCCCGGGGTGACCGGCGGCGGCGCGTCACCGGGGTTGCCCGCCAGGCGCAGCGACTCCCAGACGTTCTCGTACCAGGCGGCCGACGGCTTGGGGACCGTCGTGGCGGCCTGCTGCGGGGAGACGTCGTCGGCCTCGCTGCTGCCGTCGACGACGTAGGGCACCTCGCCGGGCATGACGTACCGCAACCGCTCACGGGCCTGGATGACCACGTACGCGTCGTCGTTCCAGCGGGCCTGCTCGGCCTTGGCGGCCGCGAGGTCGTCCTGCTGCTGGGCGATCTGGGCGTTGAGCCGGCCGATCTCCGAGCGCTGCTCCAGCCACTTCTGCAGGCTGGGCACGAGGAAGATCGCGAGGAGCAGGACCACGGCCGACAGCACGAGGACGCGCGGTCCACGGGTGCGCCGGCGTTCGGCCGGACTCATCGTGGCGGCGCTGCGACCACGGGTCGCCGGCGCCGGACGCGACCCGCTGCGGGCCGTGCTGCCGGGGCCACGTCCCGCTGCCGGGCGCGCGCTCTGCCGGGGTGCGCCGTTGCGCCCCGCAGCCCCCGCCGAGCGGGAGGGGCTGCGGGGCGCAGTCGGACGTCGCGTCGCCATGGGGTCCAGCTTCTCCCGGAGGCGTCGATCGAGCGGTCAGGCGCGCCCGGTGAAACCGGCCGAGCGCGGGAACGCCTTGGCGCCGGCGTAGCGGGCCGCGTCGTCCAGCTCCTCCTCGATGCGCAGGAGCTGGTTGTACTTCGCGACGCGCTCGGAGCGGGCCGGGGCGCCGGTCTTGATCTGGCCCGAACCCACAGCGACGGCCAGGTCGGCGATCGTCGTGTCCTCGGTCTCGCCCGAGCGGTGGCTCATCATCGTGGTGAAGCCGCTGCGGTGGGCCAGGTCCACGGCGTCGAGGGTCTCGGTGAGCGAGCCGATCTGGTTGACCTTGACCAGCATCGAGTTGCCGGCGCCGAGGTCGATGCCCTTCTGCAGGCGCTCGGGGTTGGTGACGAACAGGTCGTCGCCGACGAGCTGCAGCTTGCCGCCCAGGGCGTTGGTGATGTGCACCCAGCCGTCCCAGTCGTCCTCGGACAGCGGGTCCTCGATGGAGACCAACGGGTACTCGGCGACCAGGCCCTCGTAGTAGCCGGTCATCCACTCCGCCGAGCGCTTGGAGCCCTCGAAGTCGTAGCCACCCTCGCCGAAGAACTCCGTCGCGGCGACGTCGAGCGCCAGCGCGATGTCCGAACCGGGCTGGAAGCCGGCCTTGCCGATGGCCTCGAGGATGAGGTCGAGGGCGTCCTTGTTGCTCGGCAGGTCGGGGGCGAAACCACCCTCGTCGCCCAGACCGGTGGCCAGGCCCCGGGACTTCAGCACCGACTTCAGCGCGTGGTAGGTCTCCGCGCCCCAGCGCAGCGCCTCGCGGAAGGAGGCCGCGCCGACGGGGGCGATCATGAACTCCTGGATGGCCACGCCGGTGTCGGCGTGGGCGCCGCCGTTGACGATGTTCATCATCGGCACGGGCAGGACGTGCGCGTTCGGGCCACCGAGGTAGCGGAACAGCGGCAGGTCGGCGGCCGAGGCGGCCGCCTTCGCGACGGCCAGCGAGACGCCGAGGATGGCGTTGGCGCCGAGGCGGTTCTTGTTCGGGGTGCCGTCCAGGTCGAGCATGACCTGGTCGATGAGGCGCTGCTCGTGGGCGTCGTGGCCGACGAGGGCCGGCCCGACCTCCTCGATGACGGCCTCGACGGCCTGCTCCACGCCCTTGCCCAGGTAGCGGCCCTTGTCGCCGTCACGACGCTCGTTGGCCTCGTAGGCGCCGGTGGAGGCGCCGGACGGCACGGCCGCCCGCGAGAAGGTCCCGTCGTCGAGCAGGACCTCGACCTCGACGGTGGGGTTGCCGCGCGAGTCAAGGATCTCGCGAGCTCCGACGGCCTCGATGGTGGCCACGCGCACTCCTCGTGCTTCTCGATGTCGTCTCGGGGGTTCGTGCTGGTGGTGCGGCCCGAGCCTAGTCGCCTCCTCCCCCGCGGGAACCACCGCCCGAGGCTGGGCGTCCCCTGAGGAGGAGTCCGGACGACCGGACGGCGAGGCGGAGGGTGCTGCTCATGAGCGAGGCCGACAACGCGTGGCGCATCGAGGTCGACGGGGTCGAGCACGACGTGGACGTCGACGTCAGCGCGATGACGGGCAAGATCGTCGTCCGGCTGGACGGAGAGGTCCTGGAGGAGGACCGCATCTGGTTCTCCGACAAGGAGATCCGTTTCCCGATCGGCGGCCACGAGGTGCAGGTCGAGGTCGACCTCGCCTACGCCGGCTTCTCGACCCGGTCCGCGCTGCGCCTCGACGGCCGCCACGTGGAGCCGCTGCGTCGCTGACGCCGAAGGCTCGTGGCCCCGCCGGTCAGCCCGCGAGCGCCGTCCAGCCGAGCCGACCGGCGCCGACCAGGCCCGAACCGCGCGGCAGGGCCGACGGCGTGATGCGCACGTCGGCCAGGTGCGGGTAGACGGCGAACTCGGCGTAGGCGCGGCGCAGGGGGTCCATGAGCACGTCACCGGCGGAGGCGACGCCGCCGCCCACGACGATGTCGGTGAGGTCGAAGAGCGCGGCCGTCGACAGGAACGCCGAGGCCAGGGCGCGCGTGCCGGCCGCGATGACCGCCGTGGCGATGGCGTCGCCGGCGCGCGCGTCGGCGGTGAGGGCCTTGGCGTCGGCCTGCTCCCCCACGCGCCAGCCCTGGGCGTGCGCGGCGCGGACCATGGCGGGGCCGCTGGCGTAGGCCTCGACGACGCCGAACGCGCCCGACCCGGGGAGGAGCTCGCCGTCGAGGACGACGCCGACGTGGCTGATGAACCCGGCGTTGCCGGTCTTGCCGGCGAGGATGCGTCCGTCGAGGACGATGCCACCGCCGATGCCCGTGGACACGACGACACCCATCATCGAGGGGGACCCGGCCGCGGCGCCGATCCACTGCTCGGCCGCGGCGAAGCACTGCCCGTCCTGCGCGAGCGCCGCCCGCACCGGTCGGCCGAGCGCCTGCGTGGCCGCTGCGGCGACGTGGTCGACGAGCGGGAAGCCGCGCAGCGAGACGATGTTGACGGGGTGCACCGTCCCCGTGGTCGTGTCGACGGGACCGGCCGAGCCGATGCCGACGACCTCGGCCACCTCGAGGCCGGCGTCGCGCGCGTCGGTGAGGACGTCGGTGACCAGGCCGGACAGCGCGGCGCCGACCGCGGCGGCGTCGTGCGCGTCGGTGGGCACCTCGCGGTCGTGGCGCACGGTGCCGTCGTCGGCGACGAGTCCTGCAGCGATCTTGGTGCCACCGATGTCGATGGCCAGCACGTGGGTCACGAGCCGGGACCCTACCGATCCGAGACGGGTCCCGAGGCGGCCTCGGCCCAGCGCGCGTCGACCTCCAGCGCCCGCGTGGCGCCGCGCAGCGCCGCCTCGGGGTCCACCCCCGCAGCGCGGGCGCGGCGCACGAGGGCGAGCAGCTCGGCGCCGACGCGCTCCTCGGTCAGTCCCTCCTCGGGGTCGGCGGACGCGTCCAACCCGTTGCGCTGCAACCGCCCGAGAACCTTGTCGGCGCGGGCCAGCGCCGGCAGCTGCAGCGGGATGCCGTCCAGGACGCTGTTGCGGCGCTTCTCGGTCGCCTTGATGGCGTCCCACCCGGCCTGCAGGTCCTCGGCGACGGCCTCGCCGGCGAAGACGTGCGGGTGGCGCCGCTCCAGCTTGGCGACGAGCGCCGCGGCGACGTCGTCGATGTCGAAGGGCTGCTCGGTGTCCTCCTGGGCGACGCGGGCGTGGAAGACGACCTGCAGCAGCAGGTCCCCGAGCTCGTCCCGCAGCTCCTCGCGCGTGCCGTTCTCCACGGCGTCGACGACCTCGTAGCTCTCCTCGACCAGGTACGGCAGGAGCGAGACGTGCGTCTGCTGCGCGTCCCACGGGCAGCCGCCGGGCGAGCGGAGCCGGTCCATGACGGCGACGAGGTCGAGGAGCGTGCTGCCGGGCGCCGCGGGGGTCATGCCCCCACGGTACGAGTGCCCCGTCGCGAGCCTGCGCTCCACCATCGGCCCAGGACGCAGGAGGAGGCGAGTGCGATGTCGGTGACCGCACCACCGCCCGCGGGCGAGCCCATGACCTGGGACGAGTACGAGGCGCTGCCGGAGGACCCCCACCGTGAGTACGTCGACGGGATGGCTGTCGTGACCCCCGCCCCCGGCCTGCGGCACCAGAGGATCTCCGTCGCACTGGTGACTGGGCTGCGCGAGGTCCTCCCCCCACGCACGACGCGACGGGGGCGTGGGGCTGGAAACCGGGGAGGGACGAGTTCATCCCCGACGTCCTCGTCTGGGCCCGCGCGGACGAGACGGACGACCGGCGGTTCACCGGCACCCCGGCACTGGTGGTGGAGGTGCTCTCCACCAACCGCCGCGACGATCTCATGCTCACGATGACCGAGTACGCCGCCTCCGGCCTGCCCCGCTACTGGATCGCCGACCCTCGCGAGCGCACGCTGTCGGTCCACGTGCTGGACGACAGCGGCGTCTTCCGTGCCGACCGGGTCCTGCGGGACGGCGACCACGCCGTCCCGCTCGACGTGAGTCCCGCGGGTCTCGTCGTCGATCTCGGAACCCTCCTGCCCTGGCGCCTACCGCGCCCCGGCCGCCGCGACGGAGGCGGGCTGCTCCAGCAGCACGGCGTTCACGAACTCCGTCGCCCACGACAGCATCTCGGCGTCGCGCAACGGCTTCCCACCGATGCGCGCCGTCATCGGAGCCGGCACGAGGGCCACATCGAGGGCGGGTTTGAGGATCGTGCCCGGGTAGAGCCGCTTGAGACGCAGTTCCCGCGACTCCGCCAGGCTGACCGGCGCGAACCGCACCTGCTTGCCCATGAGCGCGACCTCGCGCAACCCACCCTGGCGGGCGGCGATGCGGAACTTCGCGACCTCCAGCAGGTTCAGGACGGGCTGCGGCGGGGTGCCGTAGCGGTCGACGAGCTCGGCGTGCAGCTCGACGAGGTCCTGCGCGGAGTCGGCGGCGGCGAGCCGCCGGTAGGCCTCCAGGCGCAGCCGCTCGGACGGCACGTAGTCGTGCGGCAGGTGCGCGTCGACCGGCAGCTCGATCTTGACCTCGGTCGGTTCGGGTTCGGCGTCCTCGTTCGCGGCGCCGGGGACCTTGTTGCGCACGTCGGCGACGGCGTCGGCCACCATCCGCATGTAGAGGTCGAACCCGACGCCGGCGATGTGACCCGACTGCTCCCCGCCGAGCATGTTCCCGGCGCCGCGGATCTCCAGGTCCTTCATCGCGACGGCCATGCCCGACCCGAGGTCGGTGTGCTGGGCGATGGTCGCGAGCCGGTCGTGCGCGGTCTCGGTGAGGGGCTTCTCCGGCGGGAACAGGAAGTACGCGTACGCCCGCTCGCGGCCACGGCCGACGCGGCCGCGCAACTGGTGCAGCTGCGACAGGCCCATGGTGTCGGCGCGCTCGACGATGAGGGTGTTGGCGTTGGAGATGTCCAGGCCCGTCTCGACGATCGTCGTGCAGACGAGCACGTCGAAGCGCTTCTCCCAGAAGTCGACGACGACCTGCTCCAGGCGGTGCTCGCCCATCTGCCCGTGGGCCGTCGCGATGCGCGCCTCGGGGACGAGTTCCTTGAGGCGGGCCGCCGTGCGCTCGATGGAGGACACCCGGTTGTGGACGTAGAACACCTGGCCCTCGCGCAGGAGTTCACGCCGGATGGCGGCGGTGACCTGCTTCTCCTCCTGGCCGCCCACGTAGGTCAGGACGGGGTGGCGCTCCTCCGGCGGCGTCGCGAGCGTGGACATCTCGCGGATGCCGGTGACCGCCATCTCCAGCGTGCGCGGGATCGGCGTGGCGCTCATGGCGAGCACGTCGACGTTGGTGCGCAACGTCTTCAGCGCCTCCTTGTGCTCGACGCCGAACCGCTGCTCCTCGTCGACGATCACCAGACCGAGGTCCTTGAACTTCACCTCCCCGGAGATGAGGCGGTGGGTGCCGATGACGACGTCGACGGAACCGTCGGCGAGCCCGGCCATCGTCTCCTTCGCGTCCCCGCCGGGGGTGAACCGCGACAGCGGTTTGACCGACACCGGGAACTGCGCGTACCGCTCGGCGAACGTCTTGAAGTGCTGCTGCACGAGCAGCGTCGTCGGCACGAGGACGGCGACCTGCTTGCCGTCCTGGACGGCCTTGAACGCGGCGCGCAGGGCGATCTCCGTCTTGCCGTACCCGACGTCACCGCAGATCAGCCGGTCCATCGGGATCGGCTTCATCATGTCGGCCTTGACCTCGTCGATGCTCGCCAGCTGGTCCGGCGTCTCGACGTAGGGGAAGGCGTCCTCCAGCTCGCGCTGCCAGGGGGTGTCGCCACCGAACTGGTACCCCTTGGTCGCCATCCGAGCGGAGTACAGGCGGATGAGGTCGCCGGCGATCTCCTTGACCGCCTTGCGCGCCTTGCTCTTGGTCTTGGCCCAGTCCGAGCCGCCCATCTTCGACAGCGTCGGCGCCTCGCCCCCCGTGTACCGGGTGACCTGGTCCAGCGTGTCGGTCGGCACGAACAACCGGTCCCCCGGCTGCCCCCGCTTGCTGGCGGCGTACTCCAGCACGAGGTACTCGCGCGTCGCGCCCTGGATGGTGCGCTGGACCATCTCGACGAACCGGCCGATGCCGTGCTGCTCGTGCACGACGAAGTCGCCGGGGCGCAGCGAGAGCGGGTCGACGGCGTTGCGACGACGGCGCGGGGCCATGCGCCGCATGTCCTTCGTCGACTGCCCACCCACACCGGTGATGTCGGACTCGGTGACGAGCGCGGCCTTGAGCGCCTCGGCGACGAACCCGTGCTCGACGCTGGCCGTCGTCACGGTGACGACCGCGGGCGCGGGTTCCTCGACGAGGTCGTCGACGAGCCGGGCGGGCACGTCCTCGCCCGAGAGCATCTCCACGAGGCGCTTCGCGGGCCCGTGGCCTTCGGTCGTCACGACGATGCGCCAACCGGCCGAGGCCAGGTCGCGCAGCTCGTGCAAGGCCTTCTCCGTCTCGCCGCGGTACCCGGCCACGTCCCGTGCCCCGACGCGCAGGATGCGGACGTCCTCGAGGTCGCGCAGCTCCTCGTCCTCCACCAGGGAGGTGATGGACCACCACGGCCGGCCGGTCACCTCGGCGTGCGCGCGCACCTCGGCCAGGGACGAGAACGAGGAGGCTCCCAGGTCGACGGGCGTCTGGCCGCCGGAGGCGGCGTTCATCCACGCGGCGTCGAGGAACTCCGCCCCCGTCGCGACGAGGTCGTGGGCGCGGGCGCGGACCTTCTCCGGGTCGGCCAGGACGACGTGGGTGCCGGCGGGCAGGACGTCGAGCAGCGGTTCCATCCCGTCGACGAGAGCGGGCGCGAGCGACTCCATCCCCTCGACGGCGATGCCCTCGGCGAGCTTGGCCAGGACGTCGGCCGCGCCGGGCAGCGTCACCTGCAGGGCGCGGGCGCGCTCGCGCACCTCGTCGGTCAGCAGCAGCTCGCGGCACGGCGGCGCCCAGACGCCGTCGGGTTCCTTCTCCAGCGACCGCTGGTCGGCCACCGAGAAGGACCGGACCTCCTCGACCTCGTCACCGAAGAACTCCACCCGCAGCGGGTGCGGGCGCGTGGGCGGGAAGACGTCGAGGATGCCTCCGCGCACGGCGAACTCGCCACGGCGCTCGACCATGTCCACGCGCGTGTACGCCGCGGCCGCGAGCGCCGCGACGGTCGCGTCCAGACCCACCTCGTCGCCCGGCCGCAGGCGGACGGGCTCGAGGTCGGCCAGGCCCTTCACGAGCGGCTGCAGGACGGCGCGCACGGGCGCCACGACGACCCGCACCTCCCCCGCCGTCGGGTCGTCGGGCGAGGGGTGGGCCAGGCGCCGCAGCACCGACAGGCGCTGCGCGACCGTGTCGCTGCGCGGGGAGAGCCGCTCGTGCGGCAGCGTCTCCCAGGCCGGGAACTCCGCGACCTGGTCGTGCGGGAGGTAGCAGCGCAGCCACGTCGCCATGTCCTCGGACTCGCGCCCCGTGGCGGTGACGACGAGCAGGGGGCGCTCGGCGGCGAAGGCCGCCACGAGCGCGGGGCGCACACCCAGCGGCGCGACGACGTCCAGAGCGCTGCTGCCGCCCTCGTGGGCGGTCTGGACGGCCGCGCGGACGGCGGGTTCGGTGCGCAGGACGTCGAGCAGGCCGGTGAGGCTCACGAACACTCCGGGGTCGGATCGGGCGGTGCGTCCAGCCTACGACCGCCCTCCGACACGAGCCCGGTCACGGCGAGGCCCCTGGGGACGGGGCCCACGGTCGCTACTGTCGCGGCGTGTCCGGCAACGCAGAGCAGCACCTGACCGAGCCCGCCCGTGCCCGGCGGCGCCCGCCCGTCCTGCGCATCGTGCTGGGCGTGCTGCTCCTGCTGCTGCTGGCCTGGGCGGCGGCGGTGGCCGTCGCGAGCGTGCAGGCCGGCCGGGCCCTGCAGCGCGTCGCCGCGGAGGCGCCCCGCCTGGAGGGCGAGGTGCGGGCGGAGGACTGGACCGCCGCCCGGGACCGGGCCACCCGCGTCGCCGACGAGGCCGCGGCCGCCGACCGCGCCACGTCCCAACTGCCCTTCCGGTGGGCCACCCACCTGCCGTGGGCGGGAGCCCAGCTGAAGGCCGTGGCCGGGGGCGCGCACGCGGCGGCGCTGCTGACCGAGCCGCTCCCGAACGCCCTCGGCGTCGTCGACGGGGTCCTCGGCCAGGGGCTGGTGTCCGCCGACCGCACCGTCAACGTCGCCGGAATCCAGCAGCTGACCCCGATCGTCCTGGACTACCAGGCGCGCATCGAGGAGGCCCGGACCGCGCTGCACGACGGGGAGAGCCCGGAGGTGCTGTCCGTCATCAGCTCCCGGCTGGACCCGGTGACCGCGCAGCTGGACCAGGTGTCGGGCCCCCTGGGGACGGCGACGCAGGTGCTGCCGCAGCTGCCCGCGCTGCTCGGTGCGCAGGGGCCGCGCACGTACCTCGTCGCCTTCACCAACCCGGCCGAGATCCGTCCCGTGCAGGGCATCGTGGGGGCCTACGCCTACCTGTCCGTCGAGGGCGGCCGGATCTCGCTGACCCGCACCGGCACGGACAACGACCTCTACGCCGCCCGCGCCGACGTCGGGCTGGTGGGGCAGGACTACCTCGCCCTCTACGGCCAGGACGCGGCCCGCGTGCAGAACGTCACCCTCGGCGGCAGCGCCGACGAGGCCGGCGTCCTGACGTCCTCCCTCGTCACGGTGGCCGGGCTGCCCACGCCGGACGTCGTCGTGTTCGTCGACCCGGTGGGCCTGGGGCAGCTGCTCGGCACCGAGCACCCGCCGCTGCAGCTCGGGCCGTTCGGGAACGTCGCGACGGCCGACCTGGCCCGGACCCTGATGTTCGACGCGTACGTGCGCTTCGGCACCGACCAGGACGCCCGCAAGGCGTTCCTGGCCGTCACCTCCGCCGCCGCCTTCGAGGCCGTCCTGTCCGACGGGCTGTCGACGGCCGCGCTCGACGGGGCCCGCGAGGCCGTGGACACGGGTCACCTCGCCGTGTGGTCCAGCCGGCCCGAGGAGCAGTCGGCACTCGTGGCGGCGGGCGTGGCGGGCGTGCTCGGCCCGCCCCGCGACGCGGTGGCCCGCGTCGGGCTGACGGGGGTGGTGCCCTCGAAGCTGGACTACTGGGTGGCCCCGACGTTCACCGTCTCCCCGCCCTGCTCGGGCGCCGGGACGGCGACGAGCTCGCTGTCGCTGTCCCTGGCGAACTCGGTGCCGGCCGCCGTGCCCTCCTACGTCTCCAACGCCGCCGCGCCGCGCGCCGCCGACCGGCGCACGGCCGTCGAGACGGTCTCTCTGTGGGTCGCCCCCTGGGTCGGTCTGGACCAGGTGACGGTCGACGGGCAACCGGTCGCCGCGGCCGTCGACAGCGAGGAGGGCTGGCGGCTCGTGCGGGTCACGGTGTCCGTGCGGCCGGGGACGTCCACGACGGTCGACTGGCGCTTCACCGGGGCCGCCGGCGCCCTCCCCCGGACCGTGGAGGGTCCCACGACGGCGACGGCACCCACCGTGACGACGGGCAGCTGTACTCCGTAGGTGTTCACCCGAACGTGTCGATGTCGTCACTCCCGTCACACCACGACCTGCGGATAGGGCCGATCGGCTGGACTCGGGGGTGACGTTCCGTCATCCTGGGGGCCGCCTCACGATCACAGGGTTCGCTGGGGCACTCGAAGTGGGGGGAATCCACCGTGCGCAAGACCACCGTCCGACTGGCTGCTGCCGGGGCTCTGACCGTCGCCGCTCTCGGCGCCACCTCCGGTGCGGCCCTCGCGAGCACCAGCTACGTCCCGAACACGCCGACCCCGACCGTCTCCGACGTCGTCACCCCGTCGGCCAGCCCGACGACCGGTGGTTCCACGCCGGGTGCGTCGGTGTCCCGCACCACCACCCCGGCCGCCGTCGGTGGCTCGAACGACGAGCTCGCCTACACCGGCGCCGACGTCCTGCCCTGGGCCGCGGCCGGCACCGTGCTGGTCCTCGGTGGCGCCGCGATGCTCGTCGCCGGGCGCCGCAAGCCGGGTCGCTCGCACTGACGCACCGCACGCACGACGAAGGGCCGTTGGGGGAACCCGACGGCCCTTCGTGGTTGTCTCCCCGCGCTGGGCGTTCCCGTCGGACCGCCCGGCGCTGGCTGACCGCTCTTCTGGTCGGAGCGGTCTCGGTGGCGTGCAGCGGCCCGGCCGACAACACCTCCCCACCACCGTCCCGCTCCTCCCCGGACCGGTGGACGCTGTCGTGGCAAGACGACTTCGACGGCGCCTCGGGGACCGCTCCCGACTCCCGGACGTGGACCCCCGAACTGGGGGGCGGAGGCTGGGGCAACGAGGAACTGCAGACGTACACCGATGCCCCGGAGAACGTCTCCCTCGACGGCCGGGGCCACCTCGTCATCACCGCTCGTCGATCGTCGTTCGATCCGTCGGTGTGGACCTCGGCGCGCATCACGACGTTCGGGAAGCGCACCACTCGGCACGGACGTGTCGAGGTACGGGCGAAGGTGCCGAGCGGTCAGGGCATCTGGCCCGCCGCGTGGACTCTGGGCCAGAACATCCAGGACGTCGGCTGGCCGGCCTCGGGCGAGATCGACCTCATCGAGTCGGTGGGCACGGGTCGCGAGGCTCTGCAGACGGCGCACGGTGCGCGGCGCGACGGCTCCCGATGGCTGCAGACGTTCCGCAGCCCCCGCGGGGAAAGCCTGTCCGAGGACTTCCACGTCTACGGCGTCGAGTGGTCCTCGGAACGGCTGCAGTTCTCGATCGACGGCCGTGAGACGGGCGTCCTGTTCCGCTCGGACCTGCCGGACGATGAGGTGTGGCCGTTCGACGCGCCGCAGTACGTCCTCCTGAACGTCGCCGTGGGAGGGAACCTGCCCGGGGCCCCGGACGCGACGACTCCGCCCGAGGCCCCGATGCTGGTCGACTGGGTCCGGGCCTACGACTAGATGTACTGAGCACGCACGTTGGTGACACGCCGGTGACTACCGGTCCGTGACACGGAGAAGACCTCCGAGTGGGGTGTGGAGCTGTCGAGGAACCGCACCACCACCCGGAGGTCTTCGTGCTTCACCGTAACGCTGCCCTCGTGCCGAAGGCACGCCTGAAGCTGGCCCGCCTCATCGTCGATGAGGGCTGGCACGAACGCCGCGCCGCCGAACGCTTCCAGACCTCCCACACCACCGCCCGCCGCTGGGCCGCCCGCCTGCGTCAGCTACGCCGAGCAGGAGCCAGCGAAGCCGACCTGGACCGCGACGGGCTGCCTGACGCCCCCTCGACTCCGCGGCGCAGCCCGCACCGGACCAGCAAACGGCAGGTCAAGAAGGTCCTGCGCCTACGCCGGCGCGGGTGGGGACCAGCCCGCATCGGACCGCACGCAGGCATCCCCGTCTCGACCGTGGCCAAGATCCTGAGCCGTGAAGGCGTACCCCGCCTGCGCGATGTGGACCTGGCCGACCGGCAACGTGCCCGTCGTGAGGTCCGACGCTACGAGCGTTCTGCTCCGGGGGAACTGGTGCACATGGACGTCAAGAAGTTGGGCCGGATCCCCGACGGGGGCGGGTGGCGTGTCCACGGCCGCGACAGTGAGGCGGGCCGGGCGGCGAAGGCCCTGGCCAGCCGCCGCCGACTGGGGTACGCCTACCTGCACACCGTGCTGGATGACCACTCCCGCCTGGCCTACACCGAGATCCTGCGTGATGAGCAGGGCCCCACGACCGCAGCGTTCTGGCATCGGGCCTGCTCCTGGTTCGCCGACCGCGGTGTCCGCATCAAGCGGGTCTTGACCGACAACGGGTCGAACTACCGCTCGCGGGACGTGGCCGCCGCGCTGGTGGCGACCGGCGTCGTGCACAAGCGGACCCGGCCCTACCGGCCGCAGACCAACGGCAAGGTCGAGAGGTTCCACCGGACGTTGATCACCGAGTGGGCTTACGCCCGCCCCTACGCCTCAGAGACGGCGAGGGTTCGGGCCTTGCCGAAGTTCCTCCACCTGTACAACCATCACCGGCACCACACCGCCCTCGGAGGCCGGCCACCGATCAGCCGCGTTACCAACCTCCGTGCTCAGTACAACTAGACCATGTCGGGTGTCGGCTCCATCAGCGCCTCCGCTGTGCGAGGCACCGGCAGACCGGAGGGCAGGACGCCGGCCCGCGGGTCCTGCGGCAAGGAGATGACGGACGGTGTCGCCACGGTCCCCTCCCGCAGAGTGCGGACGCGCCCCACCAAGGCCGAGCCGAACCCCGGGAGGACGTGGAGCGCTGGCACGAGGAGCATGCCTACGACGATCACCGCGGCCCACGCGAGGAGGACCCCAGCGGTGTGACCGAGGGCGACACCGACCGCCACGGCCGCGGACATCACCACCGCCAGGCCCACCTGCGGGCGGAACACGGCGAGGGAGTTCGAGGAACGGTCCTTGCCGCCCTTCGGAGTCACCTTGAACGACAAGTGCTTTCCCCTGAGGACGCCGAGGAGAGCGAGGAAGTACACCGGCTGGACGAAGACACCCACCACGCGACCGGCCAGCATCACTCCACGTTCCACGTCGGGCCGGACGTTGAAACGCGTCATCGCCCAGTTGTGGACGTTCCGCCACACCAGGTACGGCGCGTACCAGGTGAGCAGGGGCACGAGGTCGATGGCAGCCGCGGCGACTCCGGTGAGGAAGTAGAAGACCAGGAGCGCTGCACCGACCACGAAGGTGAGCCCGCTGAAGTAGTTCTGCTGCAACCAGACGTAGTACAGGCGCGCCCTCCAGTCGAGGTGCGGGAGACGCCGCCACGTCACCCTCCTCAGGATGTCGAAGCAGCCGAAGGACCAGCGCATCTGCTGGTTGACGTAAGCCAGCCACGTGGTGGGCCCTTCCCCCACGGCGAGCGGTTCGGCGACGTACGTGGAACGCCACCCGGCCGCGTGCAGTTTGATCCCCGTCGCCATGTCCTCCGTCAGGTGTCCCTCGTACCAGCCCTCGCGGCGCAGAGCTGCGACCCGCACCACGTGGTTGGCGCCGAGCATGAGTGCCATGCGCCGGGCGCTGAGGCCGCGCAACACGGACCCGTAGAACGTGAACTGCTGTTCCCCTGCGGCGCGAGCAACGAACGAGTCCGTGTTCCCGTAGATCTGCGGCGTCACGACCCACGCGACATCGGAGTCGTGGAACTCGGGAAGCGTCCTGGTGAGGAAGTCCGGACGGACGACGAAGTCGGTGTCGACCTGCGCGACGATGTCGTAGTCGTCCCCGTGGGCGGCGTACCAGGCGTTGTGGTTCCCACCCTTCGTCCGGGCGGCGAACGGTCCGTCGGCCTGGTTCCAGTCCGCGACGCCGCGGCGGCTGAAGTGCTTGACCCCCAGCTCGGAACAAATCCGTCGGACGTCGTCGTCGTCACCCTCGTCCAGGACCCACGTGTCGTGCGGGTAGTCCGCCGCGACCATCGCCTGCAAGGTGTTGCGCAGCATGGCGACCGGCTCGCTGCCCGGGACGAAGGTGGTGAGGAACGCGACGCGGTGTCCCGCCTCGGGTTCCCGCGGGGCCTCGAGCACCGGCAGCCTCCGGCTGAGCACGTGGTTCAGAGCGTCCATGACGATCCGGTGCCAGACGACGAGGCTGAGCAGCACGAAGAGCACCACGGGCAACCACGCGGCGCCCGGCCGCGGCAGGCGCGAGAACCTGTCGGAGTCGAACCAGAACGTGGCGAAGGCAGCCAGGGTGCAGGCGCCGATGACCACGGACACGGTCCAGGCGGCGCGCTGACGACCGGTCACGTGCTCAGACCAGGACGGGGAAGGGCAGGGGGGAGCACAGGAGCCTCCGGGCACAACGAAGAGACCCGGCGAGTGGGGGCTTCTTCACCCCACACGCCCGGGTCGATGGTGGTCGACGGGTGGTGACCGAGCTGCTCAGTCGTCACACATTCAAGCACCGAGTTCCGCCCGAAAACGGAACCGTGACCCCTTCACCCCGCTGCGACAGTCTTCTTCACCCGTCCAGCGCAGCGCGGATCACGGGGAGTCACCGAGGGTCGGCCTCGAGCGGGACCACGGAACGACGAAGGGCCACCGGGTTCACCCGGCGGCCCTTCGTCGTGCGCGCCCCACCTGCAGGGACGGAACCCTCAGGCGGGTGCGTGGAACTTCTGCTGCGCCGCTTCGAGCCCCTCGAGGACGAGCTTCTCGACGGCGTCGGCGGCGTCCATGAGCAGGAACGGCAGGTCCTTCTTCTCCGTGCTGGAGAACTCCTTGAGCACGAAGTCGGCGGGGTCCTGCCGGCCCGGCGGGCGGCCGATGCCGACCCGCACGCGCGCGTAGTCCTTGTCCCCCAGCGACTTCGAGACGGAGCGCAGGCCGTTGTGGCCGCCCTCGCCGCCGCCGCGCTTGAGGCGGACGGCGCCGAAGTCGATGTCGAGCTCGTCGTGCAGGACGACGGTCCGCTCGACCGGGACGTCGAAGTAGCTCGCGAGACCGGCGACGGGACCGCCGGAGACGTTCATGTAGGACGTGGGGGCCGCGAGGACGACCCGCGGCCCGGGGGCACCGCCGGGCAGGACGCCGAGGCGGACCTCGGCGACCCTGGCCCCGGAACGGTGCCGCTTGAAGGACCCGCCCGTGCGCGACGCCAGCTCGTCGAGCACCATCTGGCCGACGTTGTGCCGGGTGCGCTCGTACTCGGCGCCGGGGTTTCCCAGGCCGACGACGAGCCAGGCGTCGCTCACGGGGTGCGGTCCTCCTGCTGGGTGGGTCTCAGGACTCGTCGGACTCGGACTTCTCCTCGGCGGGGGTCTCGCCGGCCTCGTCCTCGGGCTCGTCCTTGACGATGCCGGCCTCGGCCTCGGCGGCCTCGAGCTCGGCCTCGACCTGGGCGGCGGTGGCGGCGGCGCTGACGACGACGACGAGCTGCTCGGCGTCACCGGCGAGGGTGACACCCGAGGGCAGCTGCACCTCGGAGGCGGCGACCTGGGAACCGGCCTCCAGGCCCTCGACGGACACGGTGAGGGAGGCGGGGATGTGCGTGGCCTCGGCCTCGACGGACAGCGTCGTCAGCTCCTGCTGGACGACGGTCTCGGGGCCGGCTTCACCCTCGACGTGCACGGGGACGTCGACGACGACCTTCTCGCCACGACGCACGACGAGCAGGTCGACGTGCTCGATGAAGCCCTTGATCGGGTCGCGCTGGACGTCCTTGGGCAGGGTCAGGTGGGACTCGCCGTCGACGGTGATGTCGAGCAGGGCGTTGGAGGCGCGCAGCGCGAGCAGGGTCTCGTGGCCCGGCAGCGTGATGTGCAGCGGCGCCTCGCCGTGGCCGTAGACGACCGCGGGAATCTTGCTGGCGCGACGGATGGAGCGGGCGGCGCCCTTGCCGAAGCTGGTGCGCTTCTCGGCGGTGAGCTTGGTCTCGGCCATGGTGGTGGTCTCCTCGATCTCGGGACGGACGGCGTGCACAGGCCCCGGGAGAGAACAGCGACTCATCCACCGCGTCGATCACGGTGTCCGCTCGACCTGGATCGAGCGCCACCCTCGCCGAGGCAACCGGCGGAGAGTCTACCCGCTCCGCCGGCTGCCTCCTGCGGTCAGCCGGTCAGCTGTGGCCGTCGAAGAGCGAGGTCACGGACCCGTCGTCGAACACCTCGCGGATGGCGCGGGCCAGCAGCGGGGCGATCGAGAGGACCGTCAGCTGCGGGAACTGCTGCGACGGCGCGATGGGCAGGGTGTCCGTCACGATGAGCTCGGAGATCGGCGAGTTCTTCAGGCGGTCCACGGCCGGGCCGGACAGCACGGCGTGCGTGGCGGTGGCGATGACGTCGGCGGCACCGTTGGCCTTGAGCGCCTCGGCGGCCTGGACGATGGTGCCGGCGGTGTCGATGAGGTCGTCGACGAGGACGCAGGTGCGGCCCTCGACGTCACCGACGACCTCGTGCACCTTGACCTGGTTCGGCACGTTGGGGTCACGGCGCTTGTGGATGATCGCCAGCGGCGCCCCGAGGCGGTCCGACCACAGGTCGGCCACGCGGACACGGCCGGCGTCCGGGGAGACGATCGTGATGTTCGAGCGGTCGACGCGCTTGCCGACGTGGTCGGCCAGGATCGGCAGCGCCCACAGGTGGTCGACGGGACCGTCGAAGAACCCCTGGATCTGGGCGGTGTGCAGGTCGACCGACATGAGGCGGTCCGCGCCGGCGGTCTTGAACATGTCGGCGATGAGGCGGGCGGAGATGGGTTCGCGCCCGCGGCCCTTCTTGTCCTGGCGGGCGTAGCCGTAGAACGGCGCGACGACCGTGATGCGCTTGGCGGACGCCCGCTTGAGGGCGTCGACCATGATCAGGTGCTCCATGATCCACTGGTTGACGTTCGCGGTGTGGCTCTGGATGACGAACGCGTCGGACCCGCGCACGCTCTCCTCGAACCGCACGTAGATCTCGGAGTTCGCGAAGTCGTAGGCGCTGGTCGGGACGAGCTCGGCCCCCAGCTCCTTCGAGACCTGCTCCGCCAGCTCCGGGTGTGCCCGCCCGGAGATGAGGACCATGCGCTTCTCGCCCGTGGTGGTGATGCCGGTCATCGGTCGGTCTCCTGCCCTTCGGCCTCGCCCGCGGTGGGGCCTTCGCTCACGGCCCGCTGCGCCGCCTGGGCCGCGGGAGTTCCTGGTCGCTTGTCGAGGGTCCAGCCCTCGAGGTTGCGCTGGGGCGCCACGTTGATCGCGAGCGCCCCGGGGGGCACGTCCTTGCGGATCACCGTGCCGGCCCCGGAGTAGGCGCCGTCGCCGACGGTGACCGGCGCGACGTACATGTTGTCGGAGCCCATCCGGACGTGGTCGCCGATGGTGGTGTGCGACTTGGTCACGCCGTCGTAGTTCACGAAGACGGAGGCAGCCCCGATGTTGGAGTGCTCCCCGATCGTCGCGTCGCCGACGTAGGACAGGTGCGGCACCTTCGAGCCGCGCCCGATGCGGGCGTTCTTCGTCTCCACGAAGGTGCCGATCTTGCCGTCGTCCCCGAGCCGGGTCCCCGGCCGCAGGAACGCGAACGGCCCCACGTGGGCCCCGGCGCCGAGGACGGCCGAGCTGCCGTGCGTGCGCTCGACGACCGCACCGGCCCCCACCTCGACGTCGGTGAGGGTGGTGTCGGGGCCGACGACGGCACCGGTCGCGACGCGCGTCGCGCCGTGCAGCTGCACCCCGGGCCGCAGCGTCACGTCCTGGGCCAGCTCGACGTCGGCGTCCACCCACGTCGTGGCCGGGTCGACGACCGTGACGCCGGCGAGCATCCAGCGGCGCAGCGTGCGGCGGTTGGCCTCGACGGCCAGCTCGGCGAGCTGGGCGCGGTCGTTGACGCCGCGGATCTCCCACTCGTCGTCCAGGGCGAGGGCCTCGACGCGGCCGCCGTCGGCCCGCAGCAGGGCCAGCACGTCGGTGAGGTAGACCTCCCCGGCCGCGTTGTCGCGTCCGACCCGGCCCAGGGCGCCCCGCAGGGCGACGGCCTCGAAGGCGTAGATGCCGGAGTTGACCTCGCGCACCGCCCGCTGGGCCTGGCTGGCGTCCTTCTGCTCGACGATGGCGCTGACCCCCTTCTCGTCGCGCAGCACGCGGCCGTAGCCGGTGGGGTCGGCGAGCTCGGCGGTCAGGACCGTCATGGCGTTGCCGCCGTCGGTGTGCGCCTGCACGAGCCGGGCGAGAGTCGCCCCGGACAGCAGGGGGACGTCGCCGTAGGTGACGAGGACGGTGCCGGTGAGGTCGGCGGGCAGGGCCTGGAGCCCGCACTGGACAGCGCGCCCCGTCCCGGGGACGTCGTCCTGCAGCGCCACCGTGACGGCCGGGTCCGCGGCCTGGACGGCGCCGGCGACGACCTCGGCCTGGTGCCGCAGGACGACGACGAGGTGCTCGGGGCCCACCTCGCGGGCAGCCCGGAGCGCGTGCGCCACCAGGGGCCGGCCGCCGAGGGGGTGCAGCACCTTCGGCGTCGCGGACTTCATCCGGGTGCCTTCACCGGCCGCGAGCACGACGACGGCTGCGGGGCCTGGGGTTCGGGCGGTGGCTGACGGTGCGGTGGTCACGCGGGGCGCGCTCCTCGCGGCTCGTCCGGTCGGCTCGTCCGGCTCCCTCGCGGGATCCCGGGCCTGCGCCGGCCGGTGGCGTCGACGGACACGGGCGAGGATATCCGCCCGCGCGACCCCGCCGGGACCGCCGCTCCCGGGAGAGGATTCGAACCCCTACTGGACGGGACCAAAACCCGCCGTGCTGCCGTTACACCACCCGGGACCGCGTCGTGCCGTCCCATCCTGCCAGCACCCGCGACGCTCCCCCGGCAGGGCCCCGGAGCCCGTCCGGCAGGATGACCCCGTGACCCCCGGCCGCCCCCGCTCCCGCATGACGGGAGGCGAACGCCGCGAGCAGCTCATCGGCGTGGGGCGCTCGCTCTTCGCGTCCAAGGGCGTGGAGGGCACGACGGTCGAGGAGATCGCGGCGGCGGCGGGGGTGTCCAAACCCGTGGTGTACGAGCACTTCGGCGGCAAGGAGGGGCTCTACGCGGTCGTCGTCGACCGCGAGATCGCCGCCCTGCTCGGAGCCATCACCCGCGCCCTGTCGGGGCGGGGTTCGCCGCGCACGCTGCTGGAGCGGGCCACGATCGCCCTGCTGGACTACATCGAGTTCTCCACCGAGGGCTTCCGCATCCTCGTGCGGGACTCCCCCGCGACCCAGCCCACCGGGACCTTCGCCAGCCTCATCTCCGACATCGCCCGGCAGGTCGAGCACCTGCTCGTCGACGCCTTCGCCGCGCGCGGGTACGCCCCCGAACGGTCGGGGATGTACGCGCAGATGCTCGTCGGCATGGTCGCGATGACGGGCCAGTGGTGGCTGGACACCCGGGAGCCGGCGAAGGAGGAGGTGGCCGCGCACCTGGTGAACCTCGCCTGGAACGGCCTCACCGGACTGGAGCCCGAACCACGGCTGTCCCCGCGCGCCCGCCCCGAACCGCCCGTGGGACCGGCGCTGTGACCTTCCCCCAGGAACCCCGCGACCCCGTGCGGGACGCCCCCACGGACGAGGTCGACCTCATCGTCGCGGCGTGGCGCCGGGAGGCGCCGCAGCTGGACGTCGAGCCGCTGGAGGTCCTGTCCCGCGTGGCCCGGCTGGCCCGGCACCTGGACAGGCTCCGCCGCAGCGCGTTCAGCGCGCACGACCTGGAGACGTGGGAGTTCGACGTCCTGGCCGCCCTGCGCCGGGCGGGCGCCCCGCACGAGCTGTCCCCCGGACAGCTGCTCGTGGAGACCCTCGTGACGAGCGGCACGATGACCAATCGCGTCGACCGGCTCGTGACGCGCGGGCTCGTGGAGCGCAACCCCGACCCGGGCGACCGGCGCAGCGTGCGCGTCCGGCTGACGCCCGCCGGCTCGGACGTCGTCGACGCCGCGCTGGCCGACCTCGTCGAGGCCGAGCACCGGATGCTGGACGTCCTGGGACGCGAAGAGCGCCGAGCACTTGCGACGCTGCTGCGTCGGGTGTCGGCGCCCTTCGAGGGCTGAGCCCTCAGGTCCGGTCGGGCCTCAGTAGGCCCCGCGACCGCGGAGCACGGCCCCGGCGGTCTTCCACAGGATCATGAAGTCGAACGTGAAGGACCAGTTCTCGACGTAGCGGACGTCGAGGCGGACCGACTCGTCCCAGTCGAGGTCGCTGCGGCCGTTGATCTGCCACAGACCGGTCAGGCCGGGCTTGACGAGCAGGCGGCGACGCATGTCGTAGCCGTACTCGTCGACCTCCTTCTGCAGCGGCGGGCGCGGCCCGACGAGCGACATCTCGCCGCGGACGACGTTGATGAGCTGGGGCAGCTCGTCGATCGAGTACCGGCGCAGGATGCGGCCGATGCGCGTGATGCGCGGGTCGACCTTCATCTTGAACAGGACGCCGTTGCCATCGGTGGACTCGCGCAGGTCGATGAGCAGCTTCTCCGCGTCGGTGACCATCGAGCGGAACTTCATCATCGGGAAGGTCTTGCCGTCCTTGCCGACGCGCTGCTGCTGGAAGAAGACCGGGCCCTTGCTGTCGATCTTGATCGCGAGGGCCAGGACCAGGAAGAGCGGGCTGAGGACCACGAGGGCGAGGCCGGCGCTCACACGGTCGACCGTCGTCTTGGCCAGGCGGCGGACGCCCTCGAGCTCGGGGCGTTCGACGTGCAGCAGCGGCAGGCCGCAGACGGGGCGGATCGCCACGCGCGGGCCGATGACCTCGGTGAGGGCCGGCGCGACCACGAGGTCGGCGCGGGTGGCCTCCAGCTCCCAGCCGAGCCGGCGCAGGCCGGGGCCGTCGAGCTCGGGGCAGGCGGTGACGGCCACGACGTCGGCGTCCACGCTCGTCACGGCGTGCCGGACGTCGTCGAGGCTGCCGATGACCGGGATGCCGAGCTCGCGCAGCTCCGCGTCGTCCTCGGCGCTGCCGCGACCCCCGGGGACGCAGGCCCCGACGATGCGCATGCCGTGGTAGCTGGCGCGGTGCAGCTGGCGGGCCATGCCGGCGACGGCAGCGCGGTGGCCGACGGCGACGACCGTCTGGCTGGCCTCGCCACGGGTGCGGCGCGCGTGCAGCTGCTGGCGCAGCGCGTAGCGGCCGATGAGCGTGAGGAAGATCGCGATCGGGAAGGCGACCACGACGTAGCCGCGGGCGATGTCGAGGCCGAAGGCCCACGAGCTCGTCCCGACGAGGGCCACGACGGCGAGCCCGGCGGTCAGGACGCGGTGGAACTCCTCCGACCCGACCCCCAGGAAGCGCGGCTCGTAGGTCCGCAGGGCGCCCATGGCGACGACCCACACGACGGGCAGCAGGACCGCGCACGCGACGACGGCGCGACCGGAGGTCAGCGACAGGTCGGCGGGTGAACCGTTGAAGCGGGCGAAGAAGCCCACGAAGGCCGCGAGGGCCGCGGCCAGCGCGTCCACGGCGACGATCTTCTGGACGTAGGTGCGCTGCCACGCCGGGGTGCGCTCGGGGAACCCGAGGCTGCCGCGCTGGCGCGGGACGAGCAGACGTTCGCGACGCACGGCGTCAGCGGTCCCGTCTGCGGGTGAGGTGCCGAGCAACTGGTCGTCGAGCTCCCCCGGAGCCGTCCTGGCCCCGGGCACGTCGCTGATGCTCAAAGTCCCCCCTGGACTGGTGCGTCGCCCACCGGTCACCGGCGGCGGCACCGCGGTGCCGCCCCCACGGGACCAGCGGTGCGTGGCACAGAGTAGGGGAAGGCCACCCGAACGACGCAAGGGGTGACAGCTCCTGTGACGATCCACCGGCAGGAATCGACCGGATGGCCTCACCCGTTTGACGCAATGGTCACTGAAGATCGCGGAGAGTGATCGGACCGTTCAGGCGCCTACCCTGGAGGGGTGGCACACCTGCTCGGCGGCGAAGCGCTCCGTCTCGAACACCCCACCCGCGTCGTCTTCGACTCCCTGACCCTCGGCGTCGACGAGGGGGACCGCATCGGCGTCGTGGGCCGCAACGGCGACGGCAAGTCGAGCCTGCTGGGCCTGCTCGCCGGGCGCACGACCCCCGACGCGGGCCGGGTGACCCGCCGCGGCGGGGTGCGCGTGGGCGTCCTGGACCAGACCGACGACCTCGACGAGCAGGCCACGGTGGGTCACAGCGTCGTGGGCGAGACCGACGAGCACGTCTGGGCCGGCGACCCGAAGGTCCGCGACGTCATCGCCGGCCTCGTCGCCGACATCGCGTGGGACGCCCGCGTGGGTGACCTCTCGGGTGGTCAGCGCCGCCGCGTGGCGCTCGCGGCCGTCCTGGTCGGCGACTGGGACGTCCTCCTCCTCGACGAGCCCACCAACCACCTCGACGTGGAGGGCATCGCCTGGCTGGCGGGGCACCTGAAGACCCGCTGGGCGGCGAACGACGGCGCCCTGCTGGTCGTGACCCACGACCGCTGGTTCCTCGACGAGGTCTGCACGACGACGTGGGAGGTCCACGACCGCATCGTCGAACCGTTCGAGGGCGGCTACGCGGCGTACGTCCTGCAGCGCGTCGAGCGCGACCGGCAGGCGGCCTCGGCCGAGGCCAAGCGGCAGAACCTCATGAAGAAGGAGCTCGCCTGGCTGCGCCGCGGCGCCCCGGCCCGCACCTCCAAGCCGAAGTTCCGCATCGACGCCGCCAACGCCCTCATCGCCGACGTCCCGCCGCCGCGCGACCGCGTGGAGCTGTCCCGCCTGGCCACGGCCCGCCTCGGCAAGGACGTGGTCGACCTGCTCGACGTCTCGGTGTCCTTCGGGGACAAGCAGGTCCTGAAGGACGTGGAGTGGCGCATCGCGCCGGGTGAGCGCACGGGCATCCTGGGCGCCAACGGGTCGGGGAAGTCCACGCTGCTGTCCCTGGTGGCGGGGCTGCGCCAGCCCACGGCGGGCCGGGTCAAGACCGGCTCGACGGTCCGCATCGGCATCCTCGACCAGCAGTTCCGCGAGCTCGCCGACATCGCCGGCGACCGGGTCCGCGAGGTGCTCGCGAGGACGCAGACGACGTTCCTCATCGACGGCAAGGACATGACCCCCGCCCAGCTGCTGGAACGGCTCGGGTTCGCCCGCGAGCACCTGTCCGCTCGCGTCGGGGAGCTGTCCGGTGGTCAGGCGCGCCGGCTGCACCTGCTGCTGGTGCTGCTGTCCGAACCCAACGTCCTCATCCTCGACGAACCGACCAACGACCTCGACGTCGACATGCTCGCCGCGATGGAGGACGTGCTCGACACCTGGCCGGGGACGTTGGTCGTCGTCTCCCACGACCGGTACTTCGTGGACCGCGTCACCGACCAGCAGTACGCCGTCCTCGAGGGCCGGCTGCGGCACCTGCCGGGCGGGTTCGAGGAGTACCTGCGCCTGCGCGAGGCGGGCGTCGGCGCGGCGACGACCGCTGCGAGCACGGCCCCCGCGCGCGAGCCGACGGGTCTGAGCGGAGCGGACCTGCGCGCGGCGCAGAAGGAGATGACGGCGGCCGAGCGCCGCCTCGACAAGCTCACGGGCCAGATCGCGACGCTGCACGAGAAGATGGCCGCCGCCGACCCGTCCGACTACGCGGGGACGATGGAGCTCGACGGCAAGCTCAAGGAGCTCGAGGCCGAGGTGGCGACGCTCGAGGAGCGCTGGCTGGAGCTGTCCGAGCTCGTCGCCTGAGCGAGCGGTCGAGCGCGCGCCCTCAGGCCACGGCCTCCAGGACGCGCGCGCCGACGACGGGGCCCGAAGCCGTCCGGAGCCGCCCCTCCCCCACGACGGGCACCAGCGCGGCGGCGACGTCCCGCGCGGCGGCGGCCGAGCCCGCGAGCAGCGCCACGGTCGGCCCGGACCCCGAGACGAGGGCGCCCAGGGCTCCAGCCTCCCGGCCGGCGTCGAGCGTGCGCGTCAGCTGCGGGGCGAGGGTGCAGGCGGCGTCGGCGAGGTCGTTCGACAGGGCCGCGGCGAGCGCCGCCGGGTCCCCGTCGCGCAGCGCCGCCTCGACGGCCTCCAGCCGCCCGTCGGCCCCCGGCCCGGTCCAGCCGGGTCCGCGCTGCCGGTCGCACTCGGCGAAGACGCGGGGCGTCGAGAGCCCGGCCGGGTCGAGGACGAAGACCCAGTGGAACGCACCGCGGGTCAGCACGGGCACGAGCTGCTCGCCGCGCCCGGTGCCGACGGCCGTGCGCCCGTGCAGCCCGAAGGGGACGTCGGACCCCAGCTCCGCGCCGAGGGCCGCGAGGCCGTCCAGGCCGGTGCGCAGCTGCCACAGCGCGTCGCACGCGACCAGGGCCGCGGCCGCGTCCGCCGACCCGCCCGCCATGCCCCCGGCGACGGGTACCTCCTTGCGGACGTGCAGGTGGACGGGCTCGTCGACGCCGGCGCGCTGGGCCAGCAGGCGCGCGGCCCGCACGGCGAGGTTCGAGCCGTCCAGCGGGACACCGGAGACGTCCGTGCCGCCCACGCCCTCCACCGTGACGCCCCACTGCGCGGCGGGGGTGGCCGTGACGTCCTCGTGCAGGGACACGGCCTGGAAGACCGTCACGAGGTCGTGGAACCCGTCGCCGCGGACGGGCCCGACCTGCAGCAGCAGGTTGACCTTGGCGGGGGCTCGCGCGGTGACGCCGGGTCGGTTCGACGTGGGGACGGAGGGCGGCACGGGGATCGACCCTAGTGTCCCGCCTCGGCGATCCGGGCGAAGTCGGCGACCGTGAGCTGCTCCCCCCGCGTCTGCGGGTCGACGCCCGCCGCGCGGAGCACCTCCTCGGCCCGGGCCGGCGACCCGGCCCACGTCGCCAGGGCGGCCCGCAACGTCTTGCGGCGCTGGGCGAAGGCGGCGTCGACGACGGCGAAGACCTCTTCGCGCGTCGCGGCCGTCGACGGGGCGGGGCGACGGGTGAAGGCGACGAGCCCGGAGTCGACGCGCGGCACGGGCCAGAAGACCGGCGGCGGGACGGACCCGGCCCGCCGCGCCTGCGCGTACCAGGCCGTCTTGACGCTGGGCACGCCGTAGGTCCGGCTGCCGGGGCCGGCCACCAACCGGTCGGCCACCTCGGACTGCACCATGACGACGCCGTGCTGGAGGGAGTCGAAGCGCTGCAGCATCGTCAGCAGGACGGGGACAGCGACGTTGTAGGGCAGGTTCGCCACGAGGGCCGTCGGGGCGGGACCGGGCAGCTCGGCCACCTGGACCGCGTCGGCGAGGACCACGTCGAACGAGGTGCCCGGGCGCGCGCGCTCGCGCACGGTGGTGGGCAGCTCGGCGGCCAGGACGGGGTCGATCTCGACGGCGACGACGCGGTCGGCCACCTCGAGCAGCGCCAGGGTCAGCGAGCCGAGCCCGGGGCCGACCTCGACCACCACGTCGGTGGCGGTGAGCTCGGCGACCCGGACGATGCGGCGCACCGTGTTGGCGTCGACGACGAAGTTCTGGCCGAGCTGCTTCGTCGGCCGGACGCCGAGCCGGTCGGCCAGCTCGCGGACGTCGCGAGCCGACAGGAGGGAACTGGTCAGAGGTTCTTGCCGCACACGGGCCATTGTCCGGCACCGGCGCGCTGGTACAGCAGCTTGGCGCGGTACGTCTGCTCGGACGCCGACGCCTGGCTCGGCAGGCCGCTGCCGCCGACGGCGCGCCACGTCTGCACGGAGAACTGGTAGAGCCCGTGGTACTTGCCGCTCGCCGAGACGATCGACGGGTTCCCGCCGGACTCGCAGCGGGCCAGGCCGGCCCAGTTGAGGGAGTCGACGCCGCCGCCGACGGACCCACCGCCGCCACCACCACCGCTGGACGCGGCGGCCGGGGCAGCCGGGGCGGGAGCCGGCTTGGCCTTCGTGCCGACCTGGACGACCTCGTCCACGGGGGCCGCGTCGACGACCTCACCGGTGGCGTTGTGCTCGGCGCGGACGCCGTCGCGGAAGAGGTCGGCGAAGGTGACGGTCTTGGACCCGTCGACCCCGGCGGTGACGACCTTCTTCTCACCGGTGAAGAGCTGGTCGGTCTGCTCGGTGCGGCTGCCGTGCGGGATGCCCACCGTCTCGGTGCTCGTGGACCGGTCGACGCGCACGACGGTGACGGTCATGCCCGCGGCGAGGCGGTCCTTGCCCGCGTTCGACATCTCGTCGCCCGGGCGCATCGTCACGCCGGCCTCGGCGAGGAGGGCGTTGACGTCGGCGCCGGTGCTGGTGAGCTGGCGCGTCTGGCCGTCGGCGACGAGCGTCACGGCCTTGGGCGTCGTCACGTCGAGCGACAGGCCCTGGCGGCCGAGCGGTTCGGAGCGGGAGGCCGACAGCTTGGCGCCGTCGGCGCGCACGTCGAGGTCGGCGAGTGCGGCGTCGACGGTCTGGGCCGTCGTCCAGTAGGTCTTGGTCTGACCGTCGACGGTGAGGGTCAGCTCGCGGCCGTAGCGGACGACGATCGTCTGGCCGTCCTGCAGCTGGGTGTTCGCGGCGGGGGCCACGATGTCGTGCTCGCCGACGGTGATGCCCTTGTCGGCGAGGACGTCGCCGACGGTGCCGCCGAAGGCGCTGGCCTGGGTGCGCTGCCCGTCGGCGTCGATGACGACGTCCTTGTCGAGCGCCGTGAAGGCGACCGTCCCGCCGACCACCGCCGCGAGGCAGGTGCCGCCCGCGACGAGCCGGACCGTGCGGGAGGTGGTGCGGGCAGCGGAGACCAGGGAGAACGGCACGAGAGGTCCTTCGACGATGTGCCCGGGCACGAGGTCTGGACGCGAGCGCACCTCGGAGGGACCCCCGTCCCCAGGTGCAGCGCGAGGTCCGGCCACCTCGATCCGGCCGACTGGAGCGGACCGTAACCGCTCCGAGACCTCTTCGACAAGCTGCTGTGATCCCTGAACACGCTCCGGCACCCTCGGCGAGGCTCCACCCGTCCGGATCTGCACCCGTTGCGCCGATCGGGTGACGCTGACCGGCGCGGGCCGTGACGAAGGTCACCAGGGACCGTAGACGGCCTCCGTCGTGGCGGCGATGGTCGCGCAGAGCTCGTCGAGGTCCGTCCCGAGCGTCTGCGCCATGGAGCGCACCGTCAGGGGGACGAGGTACCCGGCGTTGGGCCGACCGCGGTGGGGCACCGGCGTCAGGTAGGGGGCGTCGGTCTCGACCATGACCCGGTCCCGCGGTGCGACCCGCAGCGCCTCGCGCAGGTCACCCGCGTTCTTGAACGTCACGGTGCCCGCGAAGGAGAGGTAGTAGCCGGCGTCGGCGCAGACGCGCGCCATGGCGGCGTCGCCGGAGAAGCAGTGGAAGACGGTGCGGTCCGGGGCACCCTCCTCCGCCAGGACGCGCAGGACGTCCTCGTGGGCGTCCCGGTCGTGGATCTGCAGGGCGAGCCCGAGCTCCTTGGCCAGCGCGATGTGGGCGCGGAAGGACTCCTCCTGCAGGTGCCACTGCTCCGGCGGCGTCCGGAAGTGGTCGAGCCCGGTCTCGCCCACGACGCGCACCCGCGGGTGCCGGGCGAGCGCGGCGATCTCGGCGAGGGCGGCGTCGTACTCCCCCGCGGCCACGAGGTCGGGGACCTCGTTCGGGTGCAGCGCGACCCCGCCGAGCAGCTGCGGGTACCGGTCCAGCGCCGCGACCGTCCAGCGCGCGGCCGGCAGGTCGCAGCCGATCTGGACACTGCGGGGAACCCCCGCCGCCGCGGCCGCCGCCAGCAGCGCCTCGACGTCCTGCTCGGTCTCGGAGTCGAGGTGCGTGTGGTTGTCGGCGACCGGGACGGCGAGCGGCTCCGGTGCGGGTGGGCGTCTCGTCACTGCTGCAGCCGCGCGAGTTCCTCCTCGACGACCGCGGCGACGTCGAGCTTGGTGAAGATCGGCGTCGGCGCGGCGACCGGCGTCCCCGGCACGATCGGCGCGGAACCCCAGGCGGGCAGGGTCTCGCCGCGGCGGTAGTCCCCCGTGAGGACCGGGTAGGGCCGGCCGTCGTCGAGGTCGGTGACCTCGCGCAGTTCCGGCAGCGGCGAGACCGTGCCGGTGCCGCCGAACGCCTCGTGCACCTTCTGCGCCGAGTGCGGCAGGTACGGCGACAGCAGCGTGCGGCAGTCCGAGACCGCCTGCGCCGTGACGTGCAGGACCGTCCGCATCCGGTCGGGGTCGGAGTTCTTGGTCTTCCAGGGTTCCTGGTCGGTGAGGTACTTGTTGACCTCGCCGACGACGCGCATGGCCTCGCCGAGCCCGGCGCGCTGGCGGTGGTGCTCGATGAGGTCCCCGACAACCCCGAACCCCGCGCGGGTGGTGTCGAGCAGCGTTCGGTCGGCGTCGGTGAGCTCACCGGCCGCGGGGACCTCGCCGACGTTCTTGGCGATGAGCGACGCCGTGCGGTTGACGAGGTTGCCCCAACCGGCGACGAGTTCGCTGGTCGCGCGGGTCGCGAACTCCTGCCACGTGAAGTCGGAGTCGTTGTTCTCCGGACCGGCCGCGGAGATGAAGTAGCGCAACGCGTCCGGCTGGTAGCGCGCCAGGACGTCGCGCACGTAGATGACGACCCCGCGGCTGGAGGAGAACTGCTTGCCCTCCATCGTGAGGAACTCGCTGGCCACGACCTCGGTGGGAAGGTTGAGGTTCCCGAACCTCCCCGGCTCGCCGCCGCGCGACCCGCGGCCGTCGTAGGCGAGGAGTTCCGCGGGCCAGATCTGGGAGTGGAACGTGATGTTGTCCTTGCCCATGAAGTAGTAGGACTCCGCCGAGGGGTCCGTCCACCACGCGCGCCAGGCGTCGTCGTCCCCGGAGCGCCGGGCCCACTCCACCGAGGCGGAGAGGTAGCCGATGACGGCGTCGAACCAGACGTAGAGCCGCTTGGCCGGGTTCTCCTCCCACCCCGCGAGCGGGACGGGGATGCCCCAGTCGATGTCCCGCGTCATGGCGCGGGGCTTCATGTCCTCCAGCAGGTTCTTCGAGAAGTTCAGGACGTTCGGCCGCCAGCGCCCCGTCTCGCCCCGCGTCTGCAGCCAGGAGCCGAGCGCGTCGGCCACGGCGGGCAGGTCGAGGTAGAAGTGCTCGGTCTCGACGAACACCGGCGTCTCGCCGTTGATGCGGCTGCGCGGGTTCTTGAGCTCGATCGCGTCGAGCTGGTTGCCGCAGTTGTCGCACTGGTCGCCGCGGGCGCCGTCGTAGCCGCAGATCGGGCACGTGCCCTCGACGTAGCGGTCGGGCAGGGTGCGGCCGGTGGACGGGGAGATGGCACCCATCCCCTTCTGGGCGACCATGTACCCGTTGCGGTGCACGGTGCGGAACATTTCCTGCACGACGGCGTAGTGGTTCGCCGTGGTCGTCCGGGTGAAGAGGTCGTAGGACAACCCCAGGCCCTGCAGGTCCTCGGTGATGACGCGGTTGTAGCGGTCGGCCAGCCCCTGCGGGGACAGGCCCTCCTGCTCGGCCTGCACGAGGATCGGCGTCCCGTGCTCGTCCGTGCCCGAGACCATGAGGACGTCGTGACCCGCCATCCGCATGTACCGGCTGAACACGTCGGAGGGGACGCCGAAGCCGGCGACGTGGCCGATGTGGCGGGGGCCGTTGGCGTAGGGCCAGGCCACCGCGGACAGGACGTGGGTCATGCCGCCGAGTCTAGGGGGCCGGTCGCACCCGGGTCCGGGCCCCGCCGGGCAGGGCGAACAACCACCCGGCACCGATGCGGCCGGCCAGGGTCTGCGCGGCCAGGCACAGCCACACGAGGACCGCCGTGAGTACCAGCGGGTAGGCGACCACGACGACCGCGAGCGCCGGGTGCGGCAGCCGGCCGAAGGCGGAGTTGGTCACCGCGTCCAGCGGTCGCTGCACGAGCAGCAGGACGATCCCGTGCACGACGTACACCGGCAGGGTGCGCCGCCCCAGCCGCAGCAGGGGCGCGCTGAGTCGCGGCAACCGCTGGGTCAGCAGCACGGCCAGGCAGACGCCGACCACGATCGCGGCTGCGCGCGTGGGGATCTCGACGAGCGCGGCGACGAGGACGGGCGGGTGGACGAGGCGGACGGCGGCCAGCACGAGCACCAGCACGCCGCCGAGCCCCACCACGAACAGGGGCCGCTGCCGGGCGGACAGCGACCGCAGCGCGTCGGGGAAGCGCGCCCCGGCGAGGAACCACACGAGGTTCTCCACGACCGAGTGCGTGTCGCCGGACCCGGGCAGGACGCCGCAGAACGAGACGACGGCGAGCGCGGCGGCCGCGCCGACGGGGACCGCGGCCGGCCAGCGCCTGGTCAGCCGGGCCAGGACGAAGTAGAGGGCCAGCGCGTACAGGTACCAGAGGCCGGTCGAGGCCGTGGCCGCCGCAGCGGGGACGTCGCGGAGCCGTTCGGGTGCCATGAAGGTCGGGACGGCGACGGCCGTCGACACCGCGAAGCCGACGAGCAGCCACAGCACGTGCAGGTAGAGGTTCTGCACCACCCGCGGTCTGAGCGTCACCCGCCACGGACGCGTGAGGGCGGCGGTGGCGAACAGCCCGGAGATGGCGAAGAACAGCGGCATCCGCAGCGGGCGCAGGACGACGTCGACGTCGTTCCAGACGGGCGGGGCGCCCGCCGCCCAGGGCGCACCGGCGAGGTCCAGGAGGATGTAGGCGACGTGGCCGAGGACCACCAGCAGGATGCAGACGGCCTTGGCGGCGTCGGGCCACGCGGCGCGGGACCGACCAGGCGACGACCCGTCCGGTGCGACGGACGCCGACGGCGCCGCCACGTCTTCCGCCACGACTTCCTCCGCCATGGAGCCCCCCTCCGGACACTTGCCGGGGCACACCGTAGCGGTGGCGACGGGTGGGGGGAACCCTCGCTCACCCCGGACGTCGACCCCGTCGGCGCGCGCCGCGTTCGAACGGGCCGTACGGTCGCCGGGTGAGCGAGCAGACCTCCGGCCAGGACCAGAACCCCGACCCCACGCAGAACGCCGAGAAGGACCCCGAGACCTGGGTCACCGGCGACGAACCGATGACCGGCCCCCAGCGCAGCTACCTGCAGACGCTGGCACGCGAAGCCGGTCGCGAGCTGCCCGACGACCTCGACAAGGCGCGGGCCTCCGAGCTCATCGACGAGCTGCAGCAGGAGACCGGCCGCGGGAACTCCTGACCGGTAGCGTCCGAGCGTGGACAGCCGTCTCGTGAACGTCGTGGTCGACGCCGTCGACCCGGTCCCACTGGCGCACTGGTGGCGGCGGGCGCTGGAGTGGCGGCTCGGCTACGCCGACGCGCACGAGACGGATGTCGTCCCGCCCGAGGGCGAACCGGGCCTCGAGCTGGTCTTCGTCCCCGGCGGGCGGCCGCGGCTGCCGGGGTCCCCGCCGAACCGGGTGCACCTCGACCTCGACTCCTCCTCCCCCGCCGACCAGCGCGAGACGGTCGAGTTCCTCCTCGACACCGGCGCGCAGCGCGTTGACGTCGGGCAGGGCGACGCCCCGTGGGTCGTCCTGTCCGACCCCGAGGGCAACGAGTTCTGCGTCCTGGACCCGCGCCCGGAGTACGACGGGACCGGGCGCGTGGCCGCGGTGGTGTGCCTGGCGGCCGACCCCCCGGTCCTGGCGGAGTTCTGGGCGCCACTGGCCGGGATGTGCGTGACGCGCAGCACCTCCCGCGTGGCGCAGCTGCGGGGCACGACGGGCCCGTTCCTGGAGTTCGTCGCCTCCCCCACCCCGCACACGGCGAAGAACCGCTGGCACCTGGACGTGCGTGCGACCCGTGCCGGCCGCGGACGCGGGCGGGTGCTGTCCGACGCCCTGGAGGCGGGCGCCCGGCCGGCCGACGTCGGCCAGGGCCCGGGTGTCACCTGGACCGTGCTGGCCGATCCCGAGGGCAACGAGTTCTGCGTCCTGTCGGGTTCCGTCGCGTAGCCCTCGGACGGTCAGGGGAGCAGCAGGAGCTTCCCGGCCGTCCGCCGTCCCTCCAGGTCCTCGTGCGCCCTGCGCGCGTCCGCGAGCGGGTAGGTGCCGCCGACGCGGACGTCGAGCTCTCCGGCGGCGACCCACCCGAAGAGCTCGTCGGTCCGCGCGAGGAGTTCGTCGCGGGTCCGCGTGTGGGCGCCGAGGCTGGGGCGGGTCAGGAACAGGGACCCCAGCGCGTTGAGGCGCTGGACGTCGAAGGGCGGCACCTGGCCGCTGGAGCCGCCGAACAGCGCCACCAGCCCGCGCGGGCGCAGCGCCGTCAGGCTCGCCTCGAACGTGTCCTTGCCGACGCTGTCGTAGACGACGTCGACCCCCCGGCCACCCGTGAGGTCCCGCGCCCGGGCGGGTGCCTCGGCGTAACCCACGACCTCGTCGGCCCCGGCGGCCCGCGCCAGCTCGGCCTTGGCCGGGGTGGAGACGGTCGCGAGGACGTGGGCGCCCCGGCGCTTGAGCACCTGGGTGAGCAGCAGCCCGACCCCGCCGGCCGCCGCGTGCACCAGCGCCCACGTGCCGGCGCGCACCGGGAACGTGTCCGTCGCGAGGTAGTGCGCGGTGAGCCCCTGGAGCAGGACGGCCGCGGCCACCTGCGGGTCGAGGCCGTCGGGGACGGGCACCAGTTCCCCGGCCGGGACGAGGACCTGCTCGGCGTAGCTGCCGGGCGCCTCCTTCCAGGCGACGGGCTGCCCGACGGCGAACCCCTCGACCCCGGGTCCGAGCGCCGCGACCCGACCGGCGCCCTCGCTGCCGAGCACCGCGGGCAGCTCGAGGGGGTAGACCCCGCTGCGGCGGTAGGTGTCGATGAAGTTCACGCCGGCCGCCGCCACGTCGACGAGCACCTGACCCGGTCCCGGCACGGGCTCGGGGAGGTCGACGAGGGTGAGGACCTCCGGCCCTCCGGTCCGCTCCACCTGGACTGCGCGCACGGGGGCAGCCTGCCAGCCCGCGGCGCCCACCTCCAGCGTCAGCCGCCGGTGCTCTCCCGCACCACCAGGTGCCCGGTGACGGTCAGCAGCCGTTCCGGTCCGTCGAAGCCGGCGAGCCGGTCCGACAGCAGCCGCAGCGACATCTCGGCCATCTCGGAGCGGTCGAGGGCGATCGAGGTCAGGGTCGGCGCCGAGTACTGCGCCTGCTCGACGTCGTCGACACCGAGCACGGCGACGTCCTGCGGGACGCGCAGGCCGAGGCGCCGCAGCGCGTGCAGTGCACCGAACGCCACCAGGTCGTTCGCGGCGAAGATCGCGTCGACGTCCGGGCGCGCCGCGAGGAGGGCCGTCGTGCCGAGGAACCCGTCCTGGCGGGTCCACTCCGCCAACGGCTGCAGCAGCTCGGGGTCGAACGTCAGGCGGGCCCGGCGCAGCGCGCGCCGGTACCCCTCGACGCGCTGGGCGACGACGGGCGGCCGGGAGGTTCCCGGGTCCTTGTCCCCCACGAACGCGATGGTCCGGCGGCCGATCTCCAGGAGGTGCCGCACCGCGCTGTCGCCGAGGTCGACGGAGTCGATCGTCACCCGGTCGACGCCGGACCCCTCGCCGTACTCCCCGACGAGCACGGCCGGGGTGGTGTCCCGCCGCTGCTGGAACTCCTCCACGGGCAGGGTCTGGGGGGCGAAGATCAGCCCGTCGACGAGGCGGACGGGGAAACCCGTCGCGACCTCGCGCTCGCGGTCGAGGTCGCCGTCGGTCTGCTCGACCAGCAGCGTCAGCCCTCGTCCACGCGCGGCGTCGACGAGGGTGGAGGCGAGCTCGCCGTAGTAGGGGCTCGTGACGTCGGGCAGCGCGAGGGCCACCAGGCCGGTCCGCCCCTGCCGCAGCTGCCGGCCGATCCCGTTGGGGCGGTAGTCGAGCTGGGCGATGAAGGCCTTGACCTTCTCGCGCATCTCCGGCCGCACGTGCGGGTGGTCGTTGACGACGTTGGACACCGTCTTGATCGACACGCCCGCGGCCTCGGCGACGTCCCGCAACGTCGTGGGGCGCTGGGTCGCGCGCGACGGCACGGGAGGGGAGGGCACCGCCGCATTGTGCCACCGGCGTCTTGACGCCGCTGCAGCTTTCGCGTTGACTGCCTTCCAACGTTGCAAGCACTGCGACGCCGCAGGACCCGCCCGCACACCGACGTGACGCGAACCCAGGAGAGCCACCCGTGCGCACCGCCCGCCTCGCCCTCGACCCCGCCTTCACCGTGGGTCCGGTCCCCCGCCGGCTGTTCGGCTCGTTCGTCGAGCACATGGGCCGCTGCGTCTACACCGGGATCTTCGAACCGGACCACCCCAGCGCCGACGAGGACGGTCTGCGCACCGACGTCCTCGAACTCACCAAGGAACTCGGCCCGACCGTCGTGCGCTACCCCGGCGGGAACTTCGTCTCCGGGTTCGAGTGGGAGGACTCCGTCGGTCCGCGCGAGGACCGCCCCCGCCGGATCGACCGCGCCTGGCGCTCGGTGGAGACCAACCAGTTCGGGCTCGCCGAGTTCGACGCCTGGGCCCGCAAGGTCGGCACCGAGCCGATGATGGCCGTCAACCTCGGGACCCGCGGCCTGCAGGAGGCCTGCGACCTGCTCGAGTACAGCAACCACGTCTCGGGCACGAAGTTCTCCGACCTGCGCATCCAGCACGGGTCCAAGGACCCGTTCGGCATCAAGCTCTGGTGCCTGGGGAACGAGCTCGACGGTCCCTGGCAGACGGGCCACAAGACCGCCGCGGAGTACGGCCGCCTCGCGGCCGAGACCGGCATGGCGATGCGGACGGTCGACCCGGACATCGAACTCGTCGCGGTCGGTTCCTCCAGCCGCACGATGCCCACGTTCGGCGAGTGGGAGCAGACCGTCCTGGAACTGTCGTACCACGCGGTGGACTACGTCTCCCTGCACGCGTACTACCAGGAGCACGACGGCGACGCGGCGAGCTTCCTGGCCTCCGCCGTCGACATGGACCTGTTCATCGACCAGGTCGTCGCGACGGCCGACGCGGTGCGCGCCAAGGGCAAGCACACCAAGAAGATCAACCTCAGCTTCGACGAGTGGAACGTCTGGTACCAGTCCAAGCCGCACCACGGCCCGGGCGTGGAGCCGTGGGACGTCGCGCCGCGCGTCATCGAGGACGAGTACTCCATCACCGACGCCGTCGTCGTCGGGACCCTGCTGAACTCCCTCCTGCGCCACGCCGACCGCGTGCACATCGGAGCCCAGGCCCAGCTCGTCAACGTCATCGGCCTGCTGCGCAGCGAGCCGGGCGGGGAGGCGTGGAAGCAGACCATCGCCCACCCCTTCGAGCAGGTGCGCCGCCTCGCCACCGGGAACGTCCTGCAGGTGGTCACCACGTCGGAGAAGTACGAGACGGCGAAGTTCGACGCCGTCGACGTGGTCGACGCCTCGGCGACCTACGACGAGGAGTTCCTCACCGTCTTCCTCGCCAACCGCGACCAGGAGCAGCCGGCCTCCGTCGAGGTCCCCCTGCGGGCGTTCGACGTCGACCGCGTCGCCACCGCCAAGGTGCTCGCCGCGACCGGGGGTCAGGACCGCCACACGACGAACCTCGAGGGCGACCACTCGGCCGTCGGCCTGCGCGCCCTCGAGGACGTCATCGTCACCGACGGGCTCGCGACGGTCGTCCTGCCGCCGCTGTCCTGGGCCGTCGTGCAGTTCCGCAAGGGCTGACGCTCAAGGGTTCGCGAGCCGGCGGCGCACCAGTTCGGCGAGTTCGACCGACTCGCCGTCGCGCGCGCCGCGCCCGACCTGCAGGGGTGGTTCCGCGGGGTCCAGGTGGACCCCGCGGAACCGCGCCCGCACGCTGGGCGCCACGTCCAGCACGTAGTACTCCCCCTGCGCACCGACCCCGAGGGACCCGTCGGCGCGCAGGTACCACCCCACGACGTCGGTGCGGTACCGAGCCGTCCCGGCCCGCGCGCGCAGCGGGCCGGGCGCCTCACCGCGGTGCCGCAGCTCGGCGACCAGACCGCGCAGCAGTTCCCGGGCGCGCTCCGTCTCGGCTGCCCGGGCCCGCTCCCACCACTCCGCCGTCACGGGACCATGACAGCACCGGGCTCAGAGCAGCAGGTCCCCCGCCCCGGCCAGCGGGCGCCACGCCGGCACCGGCTCCCCGACCGCCGCCGGGACCAGGACGGGCAGGCGGTCGGCGGCCACGAGCGGACCGAGGTCCAGGGCCGTGAGCTCGGCGACGTCCTCGACGGGGACCTGGAACGTGCGGAACCCGCCGAGCTCGGGGACGTCCTGCGCCTGCGGGGCACCGACGATCTGCTCGACCAGGGGCGTCTGGTCCAGCACGAACCCGGCGCTCGCCAGGACGGAGACCTCCCCGTCGTCCCCGGGCCGAAGGTAGGCCGCGACCTTGTAGAACCGCCGAGGGATCCGCACCCCGCGGTACTCCGGGTCGTCCGCGGCGAACACCGGCCCCGTCACGACGACCAGGCGCTGCCCCCACTGACGGGCGTAGCCGAGGACGTGGTCCTCCAGCCCCAGCCACAGCTCCACCGCCTGGTTGAAGCGCGAGGCCTGCGGCGCGGCGTTCGTGTAGGAGAACGTGTCCGCGTTCGCCCGTGCGGCCTCCGGGCCCCAGCCGGGATCGCGCCGGCGCACGAGGTGGCCGCGGTCGAAGTCGTTGCGGGCGTAGAGCTGAGCCCCCGCTTGTTCGTCCGGTGCCAGGCGGGGGTCGAGGAACCACGCGTCGCCCGACCGCGGGACGTCCACCAGCTCGGCGCCGTCGACGGCGACGACGGTGGCGGCCGCCAGCCGCCGGTCGGGCCGGTGCACGACCGAGAAGTGCGTGTACGGCAGCACGACGACCTCGGCCCCGTCCCGCGGCACGGGCAGCGGGACGGCGGGCCCCGGCGAGAGGAAGCGCGGGTCGTAGCCCGCGCGGTGCGAGAGGTCGGGGACGGCGGCGGTCGCGCTCACGGAGTGGTCCACGGGGGCCACCCTGCACCCGGCCTCCGACACGGGTCCCGCACAGCGGGCGACGGCCGGGTGACGATCAGGTGTCCCTGCGGCGCCCCACGCCTTGACCGATCTAGTCACCCTGAGTAGACAAGGACTCACAACCTGTCGAGAGGGCGGTCCCACGTGCGCGTGACCCGGGCGGTCGCCCTGCTCCCCGTGCTGCCCGCCGACGTGCCGCTCCTCGAGGACAGCCTCGAGCACCTCATCGAGGCGGCCGACGAGGCCTCCGCGGCAGGGGTCGCCACCACGCTCGTGCTGACCACGTCGGCAAAACCGGCCGCGACGGCGCCGGTCCTGGCGAGCTGGGGCCCGCTCGTCGACCTCCTCGACGGCGTCGACCTCGAGGTCGAGCACCACCCGCCGACCGGGGGCGCGGAGGAGCCGGCGGCGGAGGTCTCCCGGCTCCTGACCCGGGCCGCCGACGGGCTTCGCCGCCGCCTGCACGACGCACCGGGCACGGTGGTCCTCACCAGCACCCCGGACGTCGCGGTCGGCCCGGACTGGATCACCGAGCACGTCCGCCACCACCGCGCCGGCGCGACCGCGAGCACCGGTCCGGTGCGGCGCAGCGGCGGTCCGGCGGCGGACGGGGACCAGCGGCACGACACCGTCGCGAACCTCGCCGTGCGCGCCGACCTCCTGCCCGGCGGGCTCCTCGCCGCCCTGGCGGCGGCCGGTCCTGCGACGGCCACCGGGCGCCTCGCACTGGTCCACGCCCTGACCCCCGTCGTGGCGAGTCCCGCCGTCACGATCCCGACGTGCCCCTGAGGTCCTCGGCGAGGATCGCGAGCAGGTTCCGGCGCGCCTCCTCCAGGACGTCACCGGCCCGCCGGACGTCCTCGGGGCGTCCCGTCAGCTCGATCTGCTGGTAGGTCATGACCAGCGCGCCGAGCTGGCGCCGGAACTCGTGCCGCCGCTCGCGGTCGGGCCCGCCGTCCAGGGACTCCCACGGCGGCGGGGTGTCGCCGTACTCCTCCTCGACGTAGCGCCGGCCCTCGTCGGTGAGGGTGAACTGCTTGGCGTCCGCGGGGTCTGCGACGACGAGCCCCTCGTCCTGCAGCTGCTGCAGGATCGGGTACACCGACCCCGGGCTGGGCTTCCAGGCGCCGTCGCTGCGGCGCGCCACCTCGCCGATGATGCGGTAGCCGTTGCTGGGCCCCTCGGCCAGCAGCACGAGGACGGCCGCGCGGACGTCACCGCGCTGGCGCCGACCACGACCTCCGCCCCGGCCACCGAACCCTCCGAACCCCGGGCCGAAGCCCGGCAGGTCGAAGGGGAAACCGGGACCGAACGCGCCGAACGGGCCACCGCTGCCGGGACGGTGCCGTCGCGCCTGCTCGAACTGCCCGCCGAACGGGCCACTGAACCGTGTGCCTCTCATGGCTGTACCTCCGTGTCGAGTGAGGCTGAGTGCCTCGCGATGCCTCAACGATATATCGCAAGGGGTCGCTGTGGAAGAGAGTGCCGTCTCAGGCCCTCCCGCACCCGTGCAGCCGGTGCTAGGTTCTCGGCAAGCGCTTACCCACTCCGACGACGGAGGTCCGGATGCCTGGTGGTCCCATCCCCGAGACGCGCGGAGCGCACGGGTTCGACGTCGAACCCTGGCGCTTCCGGCACGAGGCGGACGAGGAGGAACGCGGGGCGCAGGCCCGCTACACCAGGCAGCACGCCTGGCGCCTGGGGACGGACACCTTCGTCAGCCCGCTGGCCGCGGTCGAGACCGAGGACCTCGCGCTCGGCGACCGCAGCTACGTCGCCGCGCACGCGTACGTCAGCGGGTCCGTCGAACTGGGGGCCGACAGCACGGTGAACTACGGCGCCGTCGTCCGCGGCACCGTCCGCGGCGGGACCGGGGTGCGCATCGGGGCCCACACGTCGCTCCTGGCGTTCAACCACGGGATGGAACCGGGCACGGAGGTGTTCCGCCAACCGCTCACCTCCCGCGGGATCACCGTCGGCGACGACGTGTGGATCGGTTCCCACGTCGTGGTCCTGGACGGGGTGAGCGTGGGCGACCACGCCGTCCTGGCCGCCGGTGCGGTCGTGACGAAGGACGTCCCCGCCGGGGCCGTGGTCGGCGGGAACCCCGCCCGGCGGATCCGCTGGCGGGTCCCCCCGCCCGGAACCAGCGATGACCTCGTCGCGGCGCTCGCGCGGTTCGAGGGGCGCGCCCGGGAGCAGGCGGCGGACGTCCTCGCCCGCAGCTGGGACCCCGGGTTGCCCGGCGGGCAGTTCGTCGACCGTCCCGGTGCAGGTCCCACCGTCCGCGCGCAGTGCGACGCCCTCGAGATCGCGGCACTGCTGCTCGACGACGCTCCCGGCCCGTTGCCGCTCGACGAGCAGCTCGACCGGTTGCAGTCGTTGCAGGACAGCGAGAACGGGCTGGTCCGGAGGTTCGACGTCTCAGGCCACCCGGTACCCGGAACTCCCGACCCGGACGACGGCGACGTCCTGTACCACGTGCTCTGCGTGGGGTACGCGCTCGACCTGCACGGCCGCAGGTTCCGCCACCCCGTGCACCAGGTGGCCCGCACGACCCCCGCGGAACTCGTCACCGCGCTCGACGGCCTGCCCTGGACGACCCGGGCCTGGGGCGCGGGGGCGTGGGTCGACGCGTTCGGGACGGCGCTGCGCTGGAACCTCGACCTCGGGGAACCGGGACACCCCGGGACCACCGCCGCGTTGTTCGGCTGGCTGGCGCTGCGTTCGGACCCCCGCACCGGGGTCTGGGGAACACCGCCGGCGGGCGAGGGCGCAATGCAGACGGTGAACGGGTTCTACCGCGCCTCGCGCGGGACCTTCGCGCAGTTCGACGTGCCCCTGCCCCACCCCGACCGCCTCGTCGACACCGTCCTGGCGCACCTGCGCGACCGGCGGTTCTTCGCCGCCGACCGGCGCAACGCCTGCAACGTCCTCGACGTGGCCCACCCGTTGTGGCTGGCCGGGAAGCAGACGGCGCACCGCCGCGAGGAGGTCGTCGCCGCCGCGCGCGGCCTGCTCGCCGACGCGCTCCGGACGTGGCAGGACGGTCGGGGTTTCTCCTTCGCCGTCGGCCGCGACCCCGGACTGCAGGGCACGGAGATGTGGCTGGCCATCGTGTGGCTGCTCGCCGACCTCAGCGGGGTCGGCGACGTGCTGGGTTTCCGGCCGCGGGGTGTCCACCGAACGGAACCGGCGCTCGTCCTGCACCCCTGACGCCTCCCCCGCACGCCCGGGCCGGGGCCCTGGGGACGACCCGCCCTGGACGTCCCCCGGTCAGCCGCCGGCGGGTCCCGTGGCGGACGGCGAGTTCCCTCCGCCCGGCTGGGCCCGGGCGCGCACCAGGTCGGGAGGTGGCCAACCGGCCCGGGTGCCGTCGACGTGCAGGACCTCCTCCTCCCAGGGGACCCGGTAGGAACCGGCCGCCAGGTCGTCGACCCAGGTGTAGGGATTGTCGCGCGCTCCGCCCTCGACGGCGACGTACCCGCGGTGGCCGAGCTGGTAGATGTTGTTCTCCACGCCCCAGCCCCGGCGCGCGTCGTCCGCACGGGACGGGACGACCTCCGCGGTGACGAGCCGGTCGGGCGTCGCGTCCCCCTCGACGAGGACCGTCCCGTCCACGTCGCACACCATCGCCGCGCCCTGGGACCAGACACCGTTGGGGTCGGGACCGGCCATGCAGACGGAGACGGTGTAGGCGAGGTTGTGGAAGGCGTTGGCCTGGTTGGTGATGCGCCACGACTGGGCGATGGGGTGGGTGTAGCCGGCGGTGCGCAGGATGACGTTGGCCCCGCGGTAGGCGGCCTCCCGCGCCACCTCGGGCAGCATCCCGTCGTGGCAGATGACGAGCGCCAGGCGGGAACCCGCGGGCCCCTCGCAGACGGGGATCCCCAGGTCACCCGGTTGCCAGGGCTCCATCGGGACCCAGGGGTGCAGCTTGCGGTAGTAGAGCCGGTCCGCGCCCGTGTCGTCGACGACGATCCCGGAGTTCCAGGGTGCCCCACCGGGGTTCCGCTCCATGAGGGAGAAGCACCCCCACACCCCGACCTCGGCGCACGCGGCGCGCAAGGCGGTCACCTCGGGGCCGTCCCGGTCGACCAGCAGGGCGTCGTCGAGGAACGTCTCGGGGTCCAGGCCGTTGAGGCTGTACTCGGGGAAGACGACGAGGTCCAGGGTGGGCATGCCCCGCTTGGCCCGACGCAGCAGGTCGGCCAGGCGGTCGGCCTGGACCTGGAGGTCCCCGGTCCGGGCGATGGTCGGGACGGCGGCCTGGACCAGGCCGACCACCAGCGCGCCCGGCGAGGGGTTCAGTCCGTCGAGACCGGTCACCGCAGGACCCCTGCCGCCGCCGCGGTGGGTCCACCGGTGCGCTCGACCAGCGCCGGCCAGTGCTGGGCCCACGGAGCCGCGGCCTCCACCGCGGCCGAGGCGCGCAGCACGGCGGCGTCACCGAGGTGGGGGCCCACGACCTGCAGACCGACGGGCAGTCCGTCGGAGGTGAAGCCGGCCGGGACGCTGGCGGCCGGTTGCCCGGTCATGTTCATGGGGTTGACGAAACCCAGCCAGGCGTTGTCGGCGACGGCGCGTCCGTCGATGACCGTGGGTCCCTGGACGCCCAGTCCGAACGGCGGGACGGCGAGCGTGGGGGTCAGCAGCAGGTCGTAGCCGGCCATGAACCTCCACATGCGGTTGGCGACACGTTTGCGCGTGACGAGCGCGTCGGTGAAGTCCTCCGCCGTCCACGGCCGCTCCAGCAGTTCCACGAGGTGCGGGGACGTGTCGGGGTGCTGGCGGGCGAGGGCGCGCAGGCCCCGCAGGTCGGTCTCGGCCGCGACCATCGTCCAGAACGCGTCGCCGAGGTCCCCCAGGTCGGGGTCCGCCTCCTCGACGTGGGCGCCCAGGTCGGCGACGACGCGGACGGCCCGCTCGACGACCTCCCGCACGCGGGGGTCGACGGCGAGGTGCCCGAGGTCGGCGCTGTAGGCCACGCGCAGCCCGGCGAGGTCGCCGGCGGTCCCCTCCGCGGCGGCCGCGGTCCAGTCCACGTCGAGGCACGGGATGGAGTGCCGGTCACGCGGATCGGGACCGGCGACCACCGACAGCAGCAGGGCGGCGTCGGCCACGGTGCGCGTCAGGGGCCCCACGTGCTCGAGGTTCTCCCAGCTGGAGATCCCGGGGTACCGCTCGTCGCGGGTCCCGGGGTAGAGCGGTACCCGCCCCATGGAGGCCTTGATCCCGTAGAGCCCGCAGTGGGCCGCGGGGATGCGGATGGACCCACCGCCGTCGCTGCCGAACGCGAGCGGCGCCATGCCGGTCGCCACGGCGACGGCGGAACCGGCGCTCGAACCGCCGGGCGTCAGGTCGGGGTTCCACGGGTTGCGCGCCGTGGGGCTCACCGGGTTGTGCCCGACCGCGCTGTACCCGAACTCGGGAACCGTGGTCTGCCCCAGCAGGACCGCGCCGGCCGCACGGGCACGTTCCACGACGATGTCGTCCTCGTCGGGCACGAAGTCGAGGTAGGCCGGCGAACCGTTGCGGTTGCGGACCCCCCGGGTGGCGATGAGGTCCTTGACCGCCAGCGGGACCCCGGCCAGCGGGCCCAGGCGCTCCCCTCGGGCCAGAGCGGCGTCCACGGCCGCCGCCTGCTCCCGCGCGGCGTCGGCGGTCAGTTCCACGAACGCGTGCAGCGTGCCGTCGAGCGCCCGGACGCGGGCGAGGGCCGCCTCGGTCACCTCGGCCGCGGACACCGTCCGGTCGCGGACGAGGCGGGCCACGTCGGTGGCCGGCAACCGCGTGAGGTCGTCGGGCACCGTGGTGGGACCGCTCACGGGAGGTCCTGCGCCGTCGTGTCCGCCGGGTGGGCGGGCCGGCGCGGGGCGACGACGGGGGTGCCGGCCGACGCCGGCGACGTCTCGGCCTCCGTCGCCCGGCGCCCCGTGGTCAGGTCCAGGAGCAGGTACGCCAGGGCACCCACGACGATCCCGGCGACGGCCTCGGACAGGTGCGGCGCCCGGTAGTGCACCAGCGTCGCCCCCAGCGCGCCGACCGCCCAGGCGATGAACGGCCGGACCCGGAAGGTCATCAGCGGCCGTCGGGCCGACCGGCGCAGGACGAACTGGTCGAGGATCAGCACGGCACCGATCGGGGGCACGAAGATGCCCAGCAGGTTCAGCCAGGCCGCGAAGTGGCTCCACACCCCGGCCAGGGCGGCGACCAACCCCAGACCGCCCAGCACGAGCGTGAGGACCCGCATGCGGCCCCCGGTCAGCTGGCTCCACCCCACGGCGCCGTTGTAGAGGCAGTGGGTGCACACCGAGCCCAGGTTGATGAAGACGAAGACGACGGCCAGCGCGGACAGGACCCAGCCGTGGGAGGTCAGGATGGGCAGGAAGTCGCCGCCGTTGGCCGCCGGCGCCGCGGCGGCACCGGCCGCCACGATGAGGCCCCCCACCATCAGGGACACGACGTTGGCGACGGGGAACGCGGTGAAGGTGGCGAGGACCGCCTCGCGGCCGGTGCGCGACCAGCGGGTGAAATCGGCGGTCATCGTGCCGGAGTCGGCGAACCCGGCGACGACGATGGTGATCGCCGCCCCGACGCTCAGGACGCCTGCGTCCGGGGCGCCCCCCTGGTAGGAGGTGATGCCGGACAGCCCACCGTCCCGGGCGGCGAAGACGAGTGCCACCACGGCCAGCACGACGAAGAGGGGCGCGGCCACCAGACCGATGACCGTCAGCGCGCGGATGCCGATGAAGGTCACCGCGATGTAGAGGACCCCGGCGATCGCGATCATCAGCGGTTCGTTCCAGCCCAGCGAGGAGTTCAGCGTGGCGCCGGTCAGGCCGGTCTGGAAGGCGAACCAGCCGATGACCACCGTGGACAGGAACCCCGCGGCGACCGGTGCCCCCTTGCGCCCGAACGTCTCGGCCGCGGTGAGGGCGAAGTTCTTGCCCGTCCGGCCGGCGATGTGGCTGAGGGCTCCGACGTAGGCGAACAGGACGGCGTTGCCGGCGACGATGGCCGCCATGCCGCGCCAGAACCCCAGGCCGTAGACGATCGTCCCGCCGAAGATCGCGTTGGTGATGATCATCGGGAAGCCGAACCAGACGGCCGAGACCGATCCCAGCGATCGGCGGCGGGAGACGGGGACGGGTTCGTGCTCGAACTCGGACTCGAGGCCGTGGTGCTCGACGGCCACGCCGTCACGGGTGCTGGTGCTCACGATGAGGTTCCTCTCGTGGTGGTCAGGAGGCGAGGGGTGGGAGCGGGGAGGCGGTCCGGTCGCCGCGGGGGCGCGACGGTCCAGCCCACCCGTGCGAGGTGGCCCCGGAGGGCGAGGAGACGGTCGGCGGCGGCCGGGCTGTCGCTGTGCACGCAGACGGTGCCGACGTCGGCCAGGGCGGGTTCGTGCAACCGCTGGACGGTGCGTTCGGCCGCCGCCGCGGGGGTGCCGAGCTCGTCGGGTCGCCAGCCGAACATCCGGACGAGGTTCCCCTCGTAGGGGCGGTCCGCGAAGAACTCCTCGACGACGTCGATCCCCACGGCACGCGCGGCTCGCACGAGTGCGGAACCGGGCAGTGCGTAGAGCGCCAGGGAGGGGTCGAAGGCCGCGACCGCCGCGCACAACGCCTCGGCCAGGTCCGGCCGGTCGTTGACCATCACGTACAGGGCGCCGTGGGGCTTCACGTGCGCCATCCGCTGCCCGGCGGCCCGCACGAAGGCGTCCAGGGAACCGACCTGAGCCAGGGTCAGGTCGTGGACGTCCTGCGCGCCGACCGCGATGGCGCGGCGACCGAAACCCTCCCGGTCGGCCAGCCCCACGTGCGCACCGATCGCCACCTCGTGCCGGACGGCCAGGTCGACGCTCTCGCGCATCGTGCGCGGGTCCCCGGCGTGCGCGCCGCACGCGACGTTCGCGGAGGTGATGAGCGGCATCACCTCGGCGTCGGCTCCGTACCGGTAGACGCCGAAGCTCTCGCCCAGGTCGCAGTTCAGGTCCACGGTCCGGGCGCCGGAGGCGTTCACCCCGCGGCCGAGCCGACGGGTTCGGCGAGGAGCTGCGGAGCTCGTCGCGGGGACACCGCGCGTTCCCAGGCACGGGCGAACCGCAGCAGCAACCGTTCGCTCATCACCGGCCCGACGACCTCCAGGCCGACGGGCAGCCCGTCGTCGGTGAAGCCGACGGGCACGCTGGCGGCGGGCAACGACGACTGCGAGGCGAGGACGGTGTTCGTCGGGAACGTCAGGGCCGTCCAGCGCTTGGCGGCGAGGTCGTCGCGGGTCGGGGCGGGAACCTGGACCGTGGGGTAGACGAGGACGTCCACGCCGGCCGCGGCCATGAGCGCGGACAGCCTGCGGCGCAGGTCCTCCTGACGCAACCGCCGAGGCAGGTACTCCGGGTCGTCCCGGGGGTCCTCGGGTCCGGCGGCGATGTCGACGACGAGGTCGGTCAGGGGGTGGAAGGCCCCCGCGGCGACGATCTCGTCCCAGGTCTTGGCCGGCGCGGTGGGCCGGTCGGCCAGGAACTCGGCCAGGTCCTGCTTGGACTGCGTGGTGTAGAGCGAGGTGCCGGTGACCCACTCGCGCAGCTCGCCCAGTTCCAGGCCGTCGACGACCTCGCACCCCTCGGCACGCAGGCGGTCCAGGGCGGCGCGCACGACCGCGGTGGTGCCGGCCGAGTCCGGGCCGGTGCCGAACGCGTCCTCGAGGACCCCCACGCGGAAGGACGCCAGGTCGCGGGTGTCCAGGCCGTTGGCGAACGCGCCGGTGTGCGGGTGCCCGGCGGCGAGGGCGGTGAACTCGTCCTGGGGGTCCCAGCCGGCGATGACGTCGAGCAGGGCGGCGGCGTCGGCCACCGTCCGCGCGATCGGGCCGGGGGTGTCCTGGAAGTGCACGAGGGGGGAGAAGCCGGTGCGGCTGACCAGTCCGGTCGTGGGGCGCAGGCCGAAGAGGTTCGTGAAGGAGGCCGGCAGGCGGATCGAGCCCCCGGTGTCCTCCCCCAGCCCGACGAGCGCGAGGTCGGCGGCCACCGCAGCGGCGGTGCCCGCGCTCGAACCGCCGGTCTCCCGTTCCAGGTCGTAGGGGTTGCGCGTGAACCCCGTGCGCGAGGAGAACGAGAACCACCCCGCGGCGAAGTCGCACATCGCCGTCTTGCCCAGCACCACCGCGCCGGCCGCGCGCAACCGGGCGATGACCGTGGCGTCCCGCTCGGGGACGTAGTCCGCGAACAGGGAGCACCCGAAGGCGGTGGGGATCCCCGCGGTCTCGGCCTGGTCCTTCACGACGACGGGAACCCCGTGGAGGGGCCCCACGAGCCCACCGGTGCGGGCGAAGTGGGCGTCCGCCTCCCGCGCGTCGGCCAGGGCAGCGGGGTTCAGGGTGACGACGGCCCCGATGCGGGGACCGTCGCGGTCCAGGTCGTCGATGCGCCGCAGGTACCAGGCCGTGAGTTCTGCGCTGGTCGCCTCCCCGTCCCGCAGCATGCGGTGGAAGCGGTCGATGGTCAGTTCGGCGAAACGGCTGGGTCCACGCGGTTCCATGCGGTGTCCTCCGGTTCAGGTGGGTGGGCGGGGCACCCCGGGCTGCGCGTCCGGCAGGGCCTCGGCGACCGTGCGCCGGGTGTGCTCCAGGTGCCATTCGTTCTCGGCCAGCAGGGCCGGCAGGTCCCTCGCCTCGATGAACTCCAGCATCCGCACGTGCTGGCGGTGCGCTTCGCCGAAGTCCTCGACCGTCGAGGCGTAGATGGCCATGTAGGGCTCGACCTTGTCCCAGACCCCGCGGAGGAGGTCCAGCAGGTAGGGGCTGCCGGCGCACTCGTAGAAGCGCTGGTGGAAACGGCGGTTCAGGGCGCGCCAGCGTCCGTCCTCGAGGCGGTCGTCGGCCATCTCCGCGAGGACGTCCCGCAGGTCGAGCACGTCAGCGGGGGTCAGTCGGGTCAGGGCCCACTCGGTGGCCAGTTGTTCCAGCTGCGAGCGGACGGCGAAGACCTGGAGCAGCTCCCCCGCGGTCAGGGAGACCACGCTGATGCTGCGCCGTTCGAAGACGACGAAACCCTCGGCCTGCAACCTCTTGAGGGCTTCCCGGACCGGCATGGCGCTCACCGACAGCTGGTCGGCGAGGGCCCGGATCGACACCCTGCTCCCCGGGGGGAGGGTGCCGCTCGTGATGCCGGACCGGACCCGGTCGTACACCTCCTCCGCGAGCGTGGGAACGGTGATGGCGCTGACGTCCACGATGCTGACCTCCGTGATGTGTGATCACACTTGCACCGGAGTGTTGCCGCCGTGTTTCCGGCCGTTACGGCCGCGTCAAATCTCAGCCGGAGCGGTGCCGCAGGGCCCGACCGGGAACCGCGTCGGTGCGCGCTCCGTCGGCCACGACCGAAACTCCCCCGACGAGCACGTGCGGGATCCCGACCGCCTGCCGCCGGGGTTCGGCGAAGGTCGCGCCGGCGGCGACGGTGGCGGGGTCGAACAGGACCAGGTCGGCGACGGCGCCCGGGCGCAGGACCCCACGGTCGACCAGGCCGAGCCGGCGGGCCGGCCGGGAGGTCAGGTGCGCCACGCACTCCTCCAGGCCGAGGACCCCTTCCTCGCGCACGTAGTGCCCGAGGTAGCGCGGGAAGGTCCCCCAGGCCCTCGGGTGCGGCCGCGCACCCACCAGGAGGCCGTCACTGCCGCCGCAGTGCCGCGGGTGCCGCATGATCGCGCGCACGTTCTCCTCGTGCCCGACGTGCTGCAGGATCGTGGTCCCCAGGCGGTCGCGGCGGAGCACGTCGACGAACACGTCGAACTCCTCGGCACCGCGGGTCGCGGCGACCTCGGCGACCGTCGCGCCGACGAGGCCGGACAGTTCGGGGTTCCGGACGCCGGAGACCTGCAGCGTCCCCCACTCCGCCACGACGCCGTGGCAGCCGTCGGAACCCTCGACCTCGAGCGCGTACCGGATGCGCCGCAACGCCTCCGGGTCCTCCAGCCGGGCCAGCACCGCGGCGGGGCCGCCGGCCGACGCCCAGCTGGGCAGCACGGCGGCCAGCGTCGTCGAGCCGGGCAGGTACGGGTAGGTGTCGAGGGTGACGTCGACCCCGTCGGCGAGCGCCGCGTCGACGAGGGAGAGGAACTCCCCCGCCCGGCCGGCGTTGACGGCGAAGTTCATCGTGGCGTGCGTCAGGTGCAGCGCCACCCCGGACCGGCGCGCGACCTCGACGACCTCGGCGTACGCCTCCAGCGCACCGCGGCCGTAGGACCGCTGGTGTGGCGCGTAGAAACCCCCCGCCCGCGCCACGACCTCGCACAGGGCGACGAGTTCGGCGGTGTCGGCGAACATCCCGGGGACGTAGGTCAGACCGCTGGACATCCCGAAGGCCCCCTCGGCCATCCCGGTCGCCACGAGGTCCTGCATGCGGACGAGTTCGGCGGCGGTGGCGGGCCGGTCCTGCGTGCCCACGACGACCATCCGGACGGTCCCCTGCGGCACGAGGTAGGCGACGTTGACGGCGGCGCCGCGGTCGACCCGGTCCAGGTACTCCCCCACGGTGCGCCAGTCCCACGCGAGGTCGGGCACACCGTTCCAGCCGGCGAGCTGTTCGCGCAGCACGTCCAGCGCGGCGTCGTCGACGGGGGCGTAGCTCAGCCCGTCCTGGCCCACGACCTCGGTCGTGACGCCCTGGGTGGTCTTGGCCAGGTGCTCGGGATCGGTGAGGACGGCGAGGTCGGAGTGGGCGTGCAGGTCGATGAAACCCGGCGCGAGGACGAGGCCGGTCGCGTCGAGGACGCGCGCCCCCGCGGTGGTCTCGACTTCACCGAGTTCCGCGATCCGGCCGTCGACGACCAGTGCGTCCCCACGTCTCGCCGGGGACCCCGTGCCGTCGACGAGCGTGGCCCCCCGGACGACCAGGTTCACCCGGACCTCACCCGAACACCGTGCGCACCCAGTCGACGAGGACCGGTTGCGGGGCGAGCGCGTCGTCGACCACGGGCAGCAGCCCCCACTTGTCGAAGGCCGTGCAGGGGTGGGAGATCCCCAGCCGCAGCACGTCCCCGACCCGCAGGTCGACGTCGGCGGGGAACCGGACGAAGGCGTGCTGGTCGTTCATCGCGCTGACCGTGCACCCGGCGAGGTCCTCGGTGTCGCCGACGCCGCCGCGGCGGACGGCCTGCACGACGGGCAGCCCCTCGTCGAACGGCAGGTCGCGCTTGCCCGCGTCGGCGAGCGCCAGGCCGGGTTCGGGACGGGAGACGACGCGGACCCACCCGTGCAGCGCCGAACGCAGCCCGCCGGAGTGCAGGCGGTTCTCGGGGGTGACCTCGCGGTAGAACCCGTCGTCGTGGCCGACGTAGGCCCCCGACCGCAGGACGACGCGGACACCGGCGGCCGGGTCGTGCAGCCGGGCGAGGCCCTCGACGACGACGTCGTAGTAGGCGCTGCCGCCGGCGGAGACCACGAGGCCGCCGGGGACGTCGGCGGGGTAGACGCCCTCCTCGGTGAGCCGCCCGTGCAGTGCGGCGAGGTCGTCCACCCAGGCCCGGACGGTCGCCAGGCTCGCGTCGGAGGCGTCGTGGGCGAAGGCGCCCTCGTACCCGGCGACGCCGGCCAGGCGGAGCCCGGGGGTCCCGCGGACGGCGCGCGCGACGGCGACGGCGGCGTCGAGGGACCGGGCGCCCGTGCGCCCGCCGGTCCCCCCGAGCTCGACGAGGACGTCGAGGGGCTGGGCAGCGTCGCGGACGTGCGGGGCCATGCGGTCGACGACGTCGACGCCGTCGGCCCAGACGAGGACCCGGCCGGACCGGGGTGCGGACAGCCACCGCAGGACGGCGGGGTCGAGGACGGGGTAGGCGGCCTGGGCCCAGTCGATCCCCTCGCGCAGGGCGACGGACAACTGCCAGGGCGTCGCGACCGTGAGACCGAGGGCACCGGCGGCCAACTGCTCGCGCCACAGCGACGGCGCCATCGTCGTCTTGCCGTGCGGCGCGAGGTCCACACCCACCTCGGACGTCCACCGCGCGAGCGTCCCGACGTTGTCGGTGAGCGCTCCGGCGTCGAGCGTCAGGAGCGGGGTGGGGAGTTCGTCCAACCGGGGCCGGCGCGCAGCGAACTCGGCGGCGTCCTCGCCCCAGGCCGTCACGGGCACGGCCTTGAACCGGGGGTCGAGGGGGCCGAGCTGCTGCGCGTCGTAGGCCACGGTCTCCACCGTTCGTTGCAGTGCGCGCAACGGCCGTTGCGCATGATCGTCACGCCGTTCTAGCATCGGCCCGTGCCGAGGTCAAAGGTCCCGTCCGCGGGCGCGGTCGTCTGCGTCGGTGAGGCGCTCGTCGTGCTCACCCCGTCGCAGGACGTCCCCCTGGCCGACGCCGAGACCTTCACGCGCACCGTCGGCGGCGCGGAACTCAACGTGGCCCTGACCCTCGGCCGCCTCGGCGTGGACGTCGCGTGGGTCTCCCGCCTGGGCGACGACGGGTTCGCCGACCACGTGCGGGCGTTGGCCACCGCCGCAGGCATCGACGTCAGCGCCGTCGCCGGCGACCCCGCACGGCCCACGGGGCTGTACGTGAAGGCCCCCGGGACAGCTGCGGACGGATCGCGGCGCTCGCGCATGCACTACTACCGCAGCGGATCGGCGGCCTCCGCCCTCTCCCCCGCCGACCTGGACGACCCGGCCGTGACCGCCGTCCTGGACCGCGCGGCCGTCGTCCACGTCAGCGGCATCACCCCCGGCCTGTCGGACTCCGCGGCGCAGTTCTGCTCCGCGCTGGCGGCCCGCGTCCACGCCACCGGGACGACGCTGTCGGTCGACCTGAACCACCGCCCGGTGCTGTGGCGCGACCGGGACGACACCCCGCTGCGGGACCTGGCGGCCGCGGCCGACGAACTCCTCCTCGGCGCCGACGAGGCGCGCGCGGTGTTCGGCACGGACGACCCGGCGCGGCTTCGGGCGCTGTTCCCCCGGGCGCGGCGGATCCTGCTCAAGCAGGAGGAGCACGGCGTCCTGGTCCTCGAACCGGGCGCACCCGACCGGCACGTCCCCGCGCTCAGCGTCGAGGTCGTCGAACCCGTCGGCGCCGGCGACGCGTTCGCCGCCGGGTACCTCGCCGCTCGGCAGCGCGACGTCGCCGTCGACGACGCCGTCGCCTTCGGGCACCGCTGCGCCGCAGCGGCTCTCGTCGTCCGCGCGGACCGCCCGCTGGACGTGCCGCCGCTGTGAGCCAGAGCCTGCTGCGGGCCCTGCAGGTCCTCGACCTCGTCGCCGCCGGCACCGGCTCGCTCGGCGGACTGGCAGAGGCGACGGGGACCCACAAGAGCACCGTGCTGCGCCTGCTGCGCGACCTGGAGGACACCGGGTTCGTCCACCGCGGCCCGGACCACCGGTACGTCCTCGGGGCGCACCTGTACCGGCTGGCCGACCTCGCCCTCGAGCACGTCGACGTCCTGCGGACGGCGGCGCCACGCCTGCGGGCGCTGCGCGACGAGGTCGGGCAGACCGTCCACGTCGCCGTCCTCGACGGGCACGGCGCGCGGGCCCGGGCGACCTACGTCGACAAGCTGGAACCCCGCGACGCTCCGGTCCGGATGGCCTCGCGCATCGGGTCCGACGCCCTCCTGCACTGCACGGCCGTCGGCAAGGTCCTCCTCGCCGGACTGTCCCCCGCCGACCGCGCCGACGTCGTCGCCGCGCTGGACCTGGTGCGGCGCACGGAGGGCACCATCGTCGACCCGGGGCGGTTCCTCGCCGAACTGCAGCACGTGGCCGACCGCGGCTGGGCCCAGGACCACGCCGAGAACGAGACGTTCGTGAACTGCGTCGCCGCCCCGGTCACCGGACCCCGCGGCGAGGTGCTCGCCGCGGTGTCGCTGTCGGTGCCCGACGTCCTCCTGCCGCACGAGGCCGTCCTGGACCTCGTGCCCCCGCTGTTGTCCGCCACCGCGGACATCGCCCGCGACTGCGGGTTCCGTCCCCCTTCGCAAGGAGAACTCCCGTGAGCCACCCCAAGACCGCCGTCTCCACGACCGACGCACCCGCCCCCGCGCACACGTTCTCCCAGGGCGTCCGCAAGGGCCCGCTCCTGCAGGTCTCCGGTCAGGGCCCCGTCGACCCCGCGACCGGGGAGTACCTGCACCCGGGCGACGTCAAGGCGCAGACCCTGCGGACCCTGCGCAACGTCGAGGCCGTCCTGCGCGCCGGCGGGGCGAGCCTCGAGGACGTCGTCATGCTCCGCGTGTACCTGACGACCCGGGACGACTTCGCGGCCATGAACGAGGCCTACGGCGAGTTCGTGGGGCGGAACTGCCCCTCGGGTGTCCTGCCCGCGCGCACCACCGTCATGACGGGTCTGCCGCGCGAGGAGATGCTCGTCGAGATCGACGCGCTCGCCGTCCTGGACTGAGGGGGTTCAGCCCAGTTCGAGAACCTGCCCGGCCATGCCCTCGGCGCGGGCCCACGCCATCGCCTGCTCCGCGGGCAGCGGCCGGGCGAAGAAGAAGCCCTGCAGCTCGTCGCACCCCAACGCGCACAGGCGGTCCGCGGCGGCGACGGTCTCCACGCCCTCGGCGACGACGGCCAGGCCCAGCTTGTGCGCCAGGGCGATGACGGAGGACACGATCACGTCGTCCTCGGGGTGGGCGACGAGTTCGCTGACGAACTGGCGGTCGATCTTCAGCTCGTGGACCGCGAGCCCGCGCAGGTGCACCAGGCTGGTCGACCCGGCGCCGAAGTCGTCGACGGCGACCCGGACCCCGCGCTCGCGCAGCCGGGCGACGGTGGCGCGCGCGCCGACCGGGTCGTGGATGATCGCCGTCTCGGTGATCTCCAGGACCAGGTCGGCGGGCCTCCACCGGGTGAGGGCGAGCGCCTCCTCGACGATGCCGAGCAGGCCGGTGTCGAGGCTGACGGCGGAGATGTTCACCGCCATCGACGTCTGCAGTCCCTGCGCCCGCCACGTCGCGGCCTGCCGCAGCGCGGTGATGAGGACCCAGCGGGTCAGGGCGTGGATGAGGTGGGTGCGTTCGACGAACGGCAGGAAGTCGGCGGGCAGCAGCAACCCCCGCACGGGGTGGTTCCAGCGCACGAGGGCCTCGAAACCCAGCAGCCGCCCACCGTCCCCCGACACCTTGGGCTGGTAGTGCAGGAGCAGCTGCTCCTCGTCCATGGCGCCGCGCAGCTGCCCGAGGAGTTCCAGGGCGCCCGTGGAGTGGGGGTCGCTGGCGGCGTCGTAGCGCAGCACCCCGACGCGGGACCGCTTGGCCGCGTACATCGCGATGTCCGCGCGCTGCAGCAGTTCCCCCAGCGACCGCCCGTCAGGCCCGGAGACCGCGACGCCGATGCTGCCCTGCAGGTCGATGGGCACGACCCCGGCGTGGAGTCCGCCGACCGACAGGGCCGCGAGCAGCCGCTTGGCGATGACTTCCAACTCGGCGTCCTGCGGGTCGGGCACGAGGACCGCGAACTCGTCCCCGCCCAGCCGCGTGATCGTGCCGCGGTCGGCGAGCGTGGCGGACAGGACCTGCGCGACCTGGACGAGCACCTCGTCCCCCGCGGCGTGGCCGAGGGTGTCGTTGACGTCCTTGAACCCGTCGAGGTCGAGCAGCAGGAGACCGAGCCGCCCCTCGCGTTCCAGCAGGGGTTCGGCGGTCTCGTGCAGGGCCCGGCGGTTGCCCAGGCCGGTGAGCGGGTCGGTGCGGGCGAGGTCGGCGCGGACGCGGTCGCGCTGGCGCACGAGGACCGTCAGGGCCACCGCGGACACCGCCGAGACCAGGACGGCGATGACCCAGGCGGCGGCGGAGGCGGGACTCACGCCCGCCCATCGGCAGCTCGCGCCGGGACTTGAGCGGTGTCAGCCGATCGGGGGAACGCTCCAGCGCTCGAGCACGGGCCGGCCGTGCTCGTGGCCCAGCTGCCCCCAGGTGCCGGCCTCGAGCGCGAAGAGGGCACCGGCGGTGGGCGACAGGCCCAGCCAGGTGGCCAGGAGGATCCGCAGGAAGTGCCCGTGCGCGACGAGGACGACGTCACGCCCCTCGGGCCCGACGAGGGCCTCGGCCCGTCGCAGCACGCTGCGGGCGCGGACGGCGACCTGGTGGACCGTCTCCCCCGGCGTGTCCCCGGGCAGGACGCCGTCGTGCCAGACGGAGAACGTCCGGCCGAGCTCGGCGGAGATCTCGTCCGTCGTGCGTCCCTCGTAGGCGCCGTAGTCCCACTCCACGAGGTCCTCGTCGACCTGCAGACCGTCCGGGGCGGTGGCGAGGCCGGCGAGCTCGGCGGTGCGGCGGGCCCGCTGCCGGGGGCTGACGAGGACTGCGGCGAGGTCGCGCCCGGCGAACACCGGGGCGAGGCGGCGGGCCTGGTCCTCCCCCACCTCCGTGAGGGGCACGTCCGTGCTGCCGGTGTGCTGACCGGACAGGCTCCAGGCGGTCTGACCGTGGCGGACGACGAGGATCGACACTCCGGGAGGCTAGCGTTCGGCCGGTGACGGACGCGACGGCAGGCCCCGCGGACGGCCCAGCGGCGCGGCGGGAGCGGATCGCGGCGCTCGTCGCGGCCCGCGGCACGGCCCGGGTGGCCGACCTCGCGGCCGAGCTGGGTGCGGCCGCCGTCACGGTGCGCCGGGACGTCGAGGCGCTGGCGGCGGCGGGGCGGCTGCACCGGCGGCACGGGGTCGTCAGCGCGGCCCGCCCGGACGCCCCGGCCCTCGGACGCGTCGTCGCGATCGGTGAGCCCAACGGCTACCTCGGGGTGATCCTGCGCGGGGCCGACGCGGCCGTCGCCGCGCACGGTGGCCGGTACGTCCTGGAGGTCGCCCGGGACCAGGCCGCGGCCGCGGCCGCGGTGCGGCGGGCCCTGAGGACGCCGGACCTGGCCGGGGTCCTCTACGCCCCGCGCTGGCGCTCGGTCGAGGAGGTGGCGACCGACCCGGTGGCGGGGATGTGCCCCCCGGAGGTCCCGCTCGTCGTCGTGGAGCGGTTCGCCCCCCGCGGATCGGCGCTGGCGCAACGGGACGCGGTGCGCAGCGACCACGCGACGGGGGTGCACCTGGCGCTGTCGCACCTGCGGGCGCACGGGCACCGGCGGATCGTGCTGTTCTGCCGGGACGACTCCCCCTCGGCGCGGACGGTGCGCGGCTGCTTCCGGGACGCGCTGCGCTCCCTGGGTCTGCCCGTGCTGTCCGAGCCGCTGCTGAGCTCCGACGGCGCGGACGCGACCCACGGCGCGCAGGCGCCCGACCCGGCGGAGGCCGTCCGGCGGCTGAAGGCGACGGCGCTGCTCGTGCACTCCGACACCGACGCGCTGTCCCTGGTCCCCCGCCTCGCGGGCGCGGGGCTGCGGGTGCCGGACGACGTGAGCGTCGTGGCCTACGACGACGTCGTGGCCGGGCTCGGCGACGTGCGACTGACGGCGGTCGCACCGCCGAAGCGGGAGGTGGGCCGGGCCGCGGTCGACCTGCTCGCGTGGCGACGGGCCGCCCCGGACGCGCCGAGCCGGCACCTCGAGATCGCCCCGCACCTCGTCGAACGGCACAGCGTCCGGTCGATCGAACGATCGCGGGCGATCGATCGATCTTGACGACCCCGACGGGCCGCCGGAACAGTCCGCCGCATGATGCGCGCCGCGCTGGCGATGAGCCCGCCCACCTACGACCGGGTCGTCGACGGTCCGTTCCTGGAACGCCTGGGCCGGTGCGTGGACCTGTCCCCCGGCGTGCTGACGGAGTTCGCCACTCCCGCCGCGCGGGCCGTCCTCGCCGAGGTGGACGTCCTGGTCACCGGGTGGGGGTGTCCCGTCCTGGACCCCGTCGCGGTCGGTTCCGCGCCCCGGCTGCGGGCCGTCGTGCACACCGCGGGATCGGTGCGCGCGCACGTCACCCCGGCCGTGTGGGAACGCGGGATCGTCGTGTCCTCCGCGGCCGCGCAGAACGCCGTCCCCGTGGCGGAGTTCACGCTGGCCGTCGTGCTGCTGGCGGGCAAGGACGTGCTGACCGCCGCCCGCGGGTTCCACGCGCGACGGTCGCGACCGGCCCCGCTGCCCGAGGGCCGGGGGAACTTCGGGTCCACCGTCGGGATCCTGTCCGCCTCCCTCGTGGGCCGCCGCGTGCTGGAACTGCTGCGCCCCTTCGACCTCGAGGTGCTCGTGCACGACCCCTACGTCGCGGACGCCGAACTGCGTGGGCTCGGGGCCGAACCCGTGGGCCTGCTCGAACTCGCCGCGCGCAGCGACGTGTTCAGCGTGCACACCCCGCTGCTGCCCGAGACGCGCGGCCTCGTCGACGCCCGCGTCCTCGCCGCGCTGCGCGACGGCTCGACCCTCGTGAACACCGCGCGCGGGGCCGTCGTCGACGCCGCGGCCCTCGAGACCGAACTCCTGCGCGGCCGCCTCACCGCCGTCCTCGACGTCACCGACCCCGAGCCCCTGCCGGCGCACTCCCCCCTGTGGGACCTGCCGAACGTGCTGCTGACGCCGCACGTCGCGGGATCGCAGGGCAACGAGCTGCGGCGGCTGACGTCCGCCGCGGCGGCCGAGGTCGAGCGGCTGGCCGCCGGGTTGCCGCTGCTGCACCCCGTGGCCCACCCGGCCCTGTCCCGCACCGCCTGAGAGGAACCCCGTGCCGCTGCTGTCCCAGGTCCCCGAGGACCGGGTCCTCTCCCCCGTCACGGGCTGGACCCGGGCGCACTGGCTGGCCGCGGCCGACGACCTGCTGCTGGCGGTCCGCCCCTGGGCCACCCCGGGTTTCGGCCGCATCGACCTTCCCGGTGAACCCGCGCGGGCCGGCTGGACCTCCGACGGGCTGGAGGGTTTCGCCCGCACGTTCCTCGTCGCCGCGTTCCGCGTCGCCGGGACGGGCGGGGAGGACCCGCACGGGCACCTCGCGCACTACCGCCGCGGGCTGCTCGCGGGAACCCGCACCCCGGGGGTGGACGACGCCGAGTCGTGGCCCCCCGTCCGGTCCGTCCACGACGGCGGGCAGCCCATGGTGGAGTCCGCCTCGGTCGCCCTCGCGCTCGACCTCACACGGGAGTGGTTGTGGGACGGACTCTCCGGTCCCGAGCAGGACCAGGTCGAGGCCTGGTTGCGCGGCAGCCTGCGCCACGAACCCGCGCCGAACAACTGGTACCTGTTCCCCCTCGCCGTGGCGTCCTTCCTCACCGGCGCCGGCCGCGGCGACGCCGAGACGGCGCACACGGTCGACCGCGGCCTGGAACTCCTCGAGGGCTGGTACCGGGGCGAGGGCTGGTACTCCGACGGCGACGGCCGGATGTTCGACCACTACGTGGGCTGGGCGATGCACCTGTACCCGGTGCTGCACGCGCACCTGCGGGGGGACGCCGAACTCGCGCACCGGGTCGGCGGGCGGTTGCGGGAGTTCCTGGAGGTGTTCGCCCGCACGTTCGACGCCAACGGCGCCCCGCTGCACCAGGGCCGTTCGCTGACCTACCGGTTCGCCGCCGCCGGTTCCGTCGCCGCGGGCGCCGTCACGGGGGCGACGCCGTGGTCGCCGGGGGTGAACCGGTCCCTGCTGTCCGGGGCCGTGCGGCACTTCCTGGACCGCGGCGCGACCCGGGACGGGGTGTTCGTGCGCGGCTGGTACGGCCCGCACGCCGCGACCGTGCAGCCGTACTCCGGACCGGGGTCGCCGTACTGGCTGTCGAAGGCGTTCGTCGCGCTGCTGGCGCCCGCCGACCACCCGCTCTGGACGGCGGTGGAAGAACCCGTCCCGGCCACCGGGCCCGCGCGCACCACCCCGGTCGCCCCCGCGGGCTGGCTGGTGCAGAACACCCCCGACGGCCTCGTCCGCGTCCACAACCACGGGTCCGACCACTCCCGGCCGGGCCAGCCGACCGCCGTCGACCCGCTGTACGCGCGGCTGGCGTACTCGACGCGGACGGGTCCCACGTCGGCCGCGAACGTCGCCGACAACACCGTGGTGGTGCACCGGCCGGACGGGCGCGGCGGACTGCGGGACGGCGTGCGCGCCGGGTTCGACCCCGTCGGGACGGGACCGGGGTGGGCGGCCAGCCGGCACCGGCCGGTCTTCCCCGGCGGACACCTGCCGCAGGCCCAGGTGCTGACCGTCGTGGCGGCGCGCGGGGCGTGGGAGGTGCGGGTCTACGCCTGGGAGGCGGTCCCCGCCGGCACCGCGGTGAGCGCCACCGGCTGGGCCCTGGCGGCCGGCCGGCCCGAGGAGCTCGCGGCGGACGTCGCCGGGACCGCGGTCGAGCTGTCGACGGCGGACCTGCAGAGCCGCTTCGCGGCGGTCGCGGGGTTCGACGTCGCGGACGTCGTGCGGGCTCCCGCCGGCACGGCCTACGGCGCCTGGGCCCTCGTGCCGCGGTTGCGGGGCGTCGCGGGCCCCTCACCGGCGGTCGTGCTGGCCGCCCTCACCGCAGCGGACCCGGGCCCGGCCCCCGACGTGCTGGTCGGTCCACGGGAGGTCGAGGTCGTCTTCGACGACGGTGCCCGGTGCCGGATCGCGCTGCCGCCCAGCCCGGGAGACGCCCCCGCGGTGGAGTGGTAAGAACTGTCGCCGTGGATCCCTTCAGCGACGTCCTGACCGCCAACGCCGAGTACGCCAAGACCTTCGTCGACGACGGACGCCCCGGAGTCGCCGGGGTCGGGCTCGCCGTCATCACCTGCATGGACTCGCGCATCTCCCCGCTGGAGATGCTCGGCCTGTCCAAGGGCGACGCGAAGATCCTGCGCAACGCCGGCGCCCGCGTCACCGACGACACCCTGCGCACCCTCGTCCTGGCGCACTACCTGCTGGGGGTCGAGCGCGTGCTCCTGCTCGCGCACACCGACTGCGGGATGACGAAGAACACCGACCCCGACGTGCACGCGAAGGTGCTCGCCCAGGGCGTGGACTCGCGCAGCATCGACTTCCGCACCATCGCCGACCAGCGCGCCACCCTCGTCCACGACGTCCAGCGCATCCGGTCCTGGCCGTTCCTGCCGCCGACGATGCCCGTGGCCGGCGGGATCTACGACGTGCGCAGCGGAGCCATCGAGATGGTCGTGCCCTCCGACGCCACGGCGGAGGACCTGCCCCGGGCCTGAGGGCGGACCTCCCGTGCCCGGCCCCATCCAGTCCATCGAGCGCGCCGTGGCCGTGCTGCGCCTGCTCGCCGGGGCCGGGCAGGGGCTCGGGATCGTCGACGTCGCGAACGCGCTGGGCCTGGCCAAGACCACGGCGCACGGCATCGTGCGCACGCTCGTCGACCTCGGGCTCGTCGTCCAGGACGAGGACGGCGACTACCGCGCCGCACCGGACCTGTCCGACCTCGGCCGACCTCGCATCGACGCCAACGACCTGCGCGCCCGCGCGGTGAACTGGGCCGACTCCCTGGCCAGCCGGACCGGGGAGTCGGTCCTGCTCGCCACGCTGTCCGAGGGCCGCGCCCTCGTCGTGCACCACGTGTTCCGCCCCGACGACAGCGCCCAGCAGCTGCGCACCGGCACGTCGATGCCGGCGCACGCGTGCGCGCTCGGCAAGGTGCTGCTCGCCTCGGCGCCCGTGCGGCCGGACCGCCGTCGGCTCATCGCCATGACCGGGCGCACCGTCGTCGACCCGGCCGTCCTGCGGCGCACGCTGGCCGCCGTGCGCGAGCAGGGGTGGGCCCTGGAGGTCGAAGAGGCCCTGCCGGGGGTGGCAGGCATCGCCGCCCCCGTGCGCGACCTCGGCGGCATCGTCGTCGGCGCGATCGGGGTGGACGGCGAGGTCGACCGGATCGTCGACGCGCGCGGACGCCCCCGGGCCGGGCTCGTGCCCGCCGTCCGGCAGGCGGCCCGGTCGATCTCCCGCGGTCTCGGCGCGCGGGACCGCTGAACCCACGAGCCCGGCGGGCCGTCGGGCAGGATGACGCCGTGAGCGACCACCGACCCGAGCACCAGGGCTACGTCGTCGCGATCGACCAGGGCACCACGTCGACGCGGTGCATCCTCTTCGACCACGCGGGCCGGCTCGTCGCGGTCGCCCAGCGCGAGCACCGCCAGCACTACCCCCGTCCCGGCTGGGTCGAGCACGACGCCGCGGAGATCTGGCGCAACGTCGCGCGCCTCGTCCCGCAGGCCATGGCGCAGGTCGACGCCGTCCCGGCCGACGTGGTGGCCATCGGCATCACGAACCAGCGCGAGACCGTCGTCGCCTGGGACCGGCGCACGGGCGACCCCGTCGGACCGGCCGTGGTGTGGCAGGACACCCGCACGGCGGACCTCGTCGAGGAGCTGTCCGCCGAGGTCGGGGCCGACCGGTTCACCGACGTGTGCGGGCTGCCGCTGACGACGTACTTCTCCGGCCCCCGGATCGCGTGGATGCTGCAGGCGGACGCGGGGTTGCGGCGACGGGCCGAGTCCGGCGACGTGCTGTTCGGCACCATCGACTCCTGGCTCGTGTGGAACCTGACGGGCGGCCCGGACGGCGGCCGGCACGTGACGGACGTGACGAACGCCAGCCGCACGATGCTCATGGACCTCGCGACGCTGGACTACTCCCCGCAGATGCTCGAGGTGTTCGGCGTCCCGCGGCGGAGCCTGCCGCAGATCGTGCCGAGTTCGCAGGTCTACGGCCGCGCCCGCACGGTCGTGCCCGGGGCCGTCATCGGAGCCGCCCTCGGCGACCAGCAGGCCGCGCTGTTCGGCCAGACGTGCTTCTCCCCCGGGGACGCCAAGTGCACGTACGGGACGGGCAGCTTCCTGCTGATGAACACCGGTCCGGAGATCACGCGGTCCTCCCACGGGCTGCTGACGACGGTGGCCCACCAGGTCGAGGGTGAACCCCCGGTCTACGCGCTGGAGGGTTCCATCGCGGTGACCGGGGCGCTCGTGCAGTGGTTGCGCGACAACCTCGGCCTCATCTCCACCGCGCCGGAGGTGGAGACCCTGGCCCGCACGGTTCCGGACAACGGCGGCTGCTACTTCGTGCCGGCGTTCTCGGGGTTGTTCGCCCCGCACTGGCGGGCGGAGGCGCGCGGGCTGCTCATCGGCTTGACCGGGTACGTCACGAAGGGCCACATCGCCCGCGCCGCGCTGGAGTCCACGGCCTGGCAGACCCGCGAGGTCGTCGAGGCCATGGACGCCGACTCCGGGCTGCGGCTGAACTCGCTGCGCGTCGACGGCGGCATGACGTCGAACAACCTCCTCATGCAGACGGTCGCCGACGTCCTCGACGCCCCCGTCGTGCGACCCATGGTCAGCGAGACCGTCTCCCTCGGCGCGGCCTACTCCGCCGGCCTCGCCGTGGGTTTCTGGCCCGACCGCGAAGCGCTGCGCCGGCGCTGGCACCGCGCCGGGCAGTGGACGCCGTCGATGGGACCGGAGGACCGCGACCGTGGGTGGGAGGACTGGCAGGAGGCCGTCCGGCGGACGTTCGGGTGGATCCGGCACTGACCCTCGCCCCTCGGGGACTCTGTGAAATGGTTGCGGCACAGTGCGTTCGTCGTGTTCGAACGGTTCCTGACAGGTAGGATCAGGTCATGACGGCAGCGGTTGCGGAACGCGTGGAACACCCCCCGCACACCGCCCCGCCCCGCCCTCGCAGTCGTTGCCGTTTCTCCTCGACGCCGACGGGTTCACCGACCTCGACGTCGACGCCCACCTCGCCGCCCTGCGCCGCACCGCCGACCAGGCCCACGCCGCCGAACTGCTCGGCCTGGCCGACCTCATCACCCAACTCAGCACCCACCCCCACCCCGACCAGGCCGGGGAACTCATCGAACGACGCGAGCAGGTCTTCCTGCGCCTGCGCGGGCACGACTTCGCCCCCTGGAACCCGCTGCGCGCCGCCGTCGAAGTCGTCGCCCTGCACCACTCCCGCAGCTGCGGAGTCCCCATCGAGTCGGCCCTGACCCACGTGTGGACCGCCCACGCCGCCGGCACCGCCGAACGCCCCGTGTGGGAAGCCGTCGCCGCCGGGCACGTCACCGCCCGCCAAGCCCGCGCCATCCTGGCCCAGTCCCGCCGCCTGGCCGCCCGCACCGCAACCCTCACCGCAACCCTCACCGCAGACGCCGACACCACGAACGCGAACGGGGCGATCACCGAAGGTCCCGCGCTCCTCGACGGCGAGGCCCTCACCCAGGCACTGGACCGGTTCCACACCACCGCCCTGGCCTGGGCGCGCGACGGCAAGGTCGGCTCAGCCCTGCACGGCCGCTGCTTCCGGCTGCTGGAACGGATGACCCCCCAGCACGAACGCGTCGTCCACCACACCCGCCACCCCGGACGCGAAGCGGTCCTGACCGACTGCGAGGACGGCGCCACCGCCCACCTGTCCCTGGAGCTCCCCCTCGGCTTGGGGCGGCGGTTGATGACGTCCGCCACCGCCTTCGCCGACGCCACCACCGACCACACCACGACCCACGGCGTCCACGACGACCGGGACCACGCCACCAGGGTCAACGACGCCCTCGTCGACGTCCTGCGCGACGGCCTCACGCGCTGGACCCCGGCCGTCTCCGACCAGACCCACCAGCGCCCGGCCGATGAGGACCACCCCGTCACCACCGGGCGCAGTCACCGGCCCGCGACCAGCGTCCACGTCCTGCTGCGCGTCGATGCGACCACCCTGTTCGGCACCGACGGCTACGACGGCGGGGATCTTCCCGAGGACTCAGCGTGGGTCGACGGCCTGGGGCCGGTGTCCATCGAGACGGCGCGGGAACTGGCCGCCGACCCCGACGCGACCTGGCGCAAGGTGATCGTCGCCCCCGGCACGCGGGACGTCGTCGACGTCGCTGCTGACGTCTACCGCCCCTCCGCGGCGCTGCGGCGGTTCATCGTCGCCCGCGACGGGACCTGCCGCGGGCCGGGGTGCGTGCGCCCGGCCGCGGACTGCGACCTGGACCACCTCGTCCCCTGGCCCGACGGGCCCACCACCGCCGAGAACCTGCAACCCCTGTGCCGGACGCACCACCGGTTCAAGACCCAGTTCGTGTGGGAACACGTCGACGACCGCGCCCGGCGGGTCGCGGCGCTGCGCGCTGCCCGCGAGGCCGACGACCCACCACCGTTCTAGGGCGTCAGCGCGGCGTCAGCACTGCGCCGCAGGGTGTCAGGCGTGCGTCAAGAACGGTTCCCCCACGACTCCGTGGTCCCTAGCGTCGTCGTCATGCCCACCAGCGCCACCAGTTCACCAGCCCGGTTGTTCGTCCCCGTGCGCCGCCACGGTCCCGCCGTCGTCCTGCGGACGTTCCTCGACCCGGGCGGTGTCCGGACGGGGGTCGGTTTCACCTCGCGGGACCTGCTGCGCGAAGTGCTGGGGGCGGAGTGCGCGTGCGTGGAACTCGGCATCGGCGCGCTGCGGCTGTTGTTGGAGGCGCGTGGCACCACGGCACTGACGGTCGACCCGCGCCTCAGCCTCGCCCCCGCCAAGCCCCCGGCGCGTCTCGTGGCGGCCTGACGATCAGCCCGCGTGCACCCGCGGACGCTGCGCCGGGTCGGGGACGGCGCGGCGCACGACCTCACGGGTCACCGGTGCGACCTCCCCGACGCCGAGGAAGAGGAACCGCACGATGTTGGCCAGCGGGTTCCCCTCGGACCACTCGAACCACACGTCCGGCAGGACGCCGGTGCGGTCGTGCACCGCGAGGGCGACGGCCGCCACGGAGTTCGCCACGGCCGCACTGCGGACCGTGAGGACGCGGTGGCCGAACCGCTCCTCCCCGCACACCCGCAGCTTCGTCTCGAAGTCGGAGGCGTCGGCGACGGTGACCTCGAGGAACACGGCCGGTTCGTCGGAGGGGATGTGCTGGTCGCGGCGCTCGTCGTACCACTTCTCGGCGTACTCGGCGGCGTCCCGGGCGTCGGGTTCGTTGGCGATGATGTTCAGCGCACCCCGGGACACGGCCTCGTCGAGGAACCGCTGCGCCGTCTCGTCGAACTCGACGCCGTCGGCGCGCAGCTCGAACGCGCGCAGGGCGCGGGACACGAGCGAGACGGTGATGATCGCAGCGATGAAGCAGGCGGCGATCTTGACGCCCTCGGGACGCTCGACGACGTTCGCGACGGTCGTGTAGAGGAACACCACGGTCACCACGGCGAAGAACGCCCGTGCGCCCTTCTGCCCGTGACGGTGCGCCGACAGGGTCACGGCGACGGTCGCGGACGTGATGAGGACGAGCACGCCCGTGGCGTAGGCACCGCCCTGCGCGTCGACGTCGGCGTCGAAGATCCAGGTCACGAGGAACGCGACGAGGGTGAAGAGGATCACCAGCGGCCGGACCGACCGCGCCCACTGCGGCGCCATCCCGTACCGCGGGAGGTACCGGGGCACGAGGTTCAGCAACCCGGCCATGGCGGACGCACCGGCGAACCACAGGATGGCGATCGTCGAGACGTCGTACGCGGTGCCGAAACCGTTGCCCAGGTACTCGTGCGCGAGGTACGCCAGGGCGCGCCCGTTCGCCCCGCCGCCCGGCTGGAACTCGTGGGCGGGGATGAGGACGGACGTGGCGAAGCTGGAGGCCAGCAGGAACGCGCTCATCGTCAGGGCCGCGACCGTCAGCAGCCGGCGGGTGCCCGCGATGCGCTGCAGCAGCGCCTGTCCGCGCGAACCGCCTTCCACCTGCGGCATGACCAGGACACCCGTCTCGAAGCCGGACAACCCCAGGGCGAGCTGGGGGAAGACGATGAGCGCGGCGCCCACGACCGCGAACGGGGAGCTGCCCTGGGCCAGCACGGCCTCCCACCAGCGGTGCACCGACACGGGCTGACCGATGACGTGCACGACCGCGTCGAGCACGACGACGAGGTTCAGCCCGAGGAAGACGACCACCAGGACCACCGCGACGCCGATGGCCTCGGAGAACCCGCGCAGGAAGACCGCGCCCAGCAGCGCGAGCAGGACGAGGGTCACGCCCAGCTGGTGCCCCTCGAGGAAGTGCGGCACGTAGGGGTTCTCCAGCGCGTGCTTGGTCGCGTCGGCGGCCGACAGCGTCATGGTGATGAGGAAGTCGGTCGCGGCGAAGCCGAGCAGCACGAGGACGAACAGCTTGCCGCCCCACCACGGCAGCACCTTCTCCAGCATCGCGATGGACCCCTCCCCGTGCGGGCTCTCGCGAGCGACCCGCCGGTACACCGGCAGCGCGCCGAAGAGGGTCACGAGGACGAGCACGAGGGTCGCCACGGGCGAGATGACGCCGGCGGCCAGGAAGGCGATCGCCGGCTGGTAGCCGAGGGTGGAGAAGTAGTCGACCCCGGTGAGGCACACGACCTTCCACCACGGGTGCCCGGCGTGCTCGCGGTGCGGCTTGCGGTGGGGACCGGGCTGGTGGGCCGCGCGGTCGGTGAGACCGTCGAGCAACCAGGACCGGGCGGAGTCCCGCAGGGGACGGGCGGGGGACTGCGTAGGCACGACGTTCATGGACGCACCGACCCGACGCCTCGGCAAGCCGATCGGCCGATCTTGACGCCTCGTTGACGCTCAGAGCTCGAACCGGTACCCCATCCCGGGTTCGGTGATGAGGTGCTGGGGTGCGGAGGGGGTCTCCTCGAGCTTGCGGCGCAGCTGGCCCACGTAGACCCGCAGGTAGTTGGTCTCGCGGCCGTAGGCCGGGCCCCACACCTCCTGCAGCAGCTGCGTCTGGCTCACGAGCCGCCCGGCGTTCGTCACGAGGACCTGGAGCAGGTGCCACTCGGTCGGGGTGAGCTTCACCGGCTCCCCGTCCCGCGACACCGTGCGGCGGGCCAGGTCGATGTGGAGACCGCCCGCGTCGAGCACCTCGGGGGCGGAGTTGTCGGCGCCGACGCCCCGCCGGACCGCGGCCCGCAACCGGGCCAGCAGCACGTCCATCGCGAACGGCTTGGTGACGTAGTCGTCGGCCCCCGCGTCGAGGGCGTCGACGGCGTCGGCCGAGGCCGTGCGGGCGGTGAGCACGATGATCGGCACCGGGCTCCAGCCGCGGATGCCGGCGATGACGTCGAGTCCGTCGAGGTCGGGAAGACCGAGGTCGAGCAGCACGACGTCCGGGTGGGTGGCGGCCGCGGCCTCGAGGGCGCCGGCCCCGTCGGCAGCCACCGTGACGTCCCAGCCGCGGGCGGAGAGGTTGATCGACAGCGCCCTCCGCAGACCCGGTTCGTCGTCGACCACCAGCACTCTGCTCACGCGCTCGATCCTGCCGCAGGTTCGGGGGCCAGCTCGTGCGCGTGCCCGGCCAGGGGCAGTTCGAGCACCATCGTCAGCCCGCCACCGGGGGTGTCCTCGGCGTCGAGCCTGCCGCCGACGGCCTCGGCCAGGCCGCGGGCGACGGCCAGGCCGAGCCCCAGCCCGGCGGTCGAGCGGTCTCCGAGCCGCTGGAACGGGGTGAAGGCGCGCTCCTTCGCAGCACCCGGCAGGCCGGGGCCGTGGTCGACGACCAGGAGCCGGACGGCGCGGTGCCCGTCCTCGGTCGCCACGACCGCGTCCACCTGCACGCCCGAACTCCCCGACCCGGCGCCGTGCCGGACGGCGTTCTGCGCGAGGTTGGCCACGACGCGCTGCAGCAGACCGGGATCGGTGGAGACGGGCGGCAGGTCGGCCGGGACGCGCACGTCGACGCCGGGCAGGTCGCGCACCGCGGCCGCCACGACCTCGTCGAGGTCGACCACGACCAGGTGGGGTTCGACGACCCCGCTGCGCACGCGCGTGAGGTCGAGCAGGTCGTCGATGAGGGCCTGCAGGCGGTCGGCGGAGTGCGCGACCTCGTCCAGCAGTTCGGTGCGGACCTCCTCCGGCAGCTCGATGTCCGTGGCGCGCAGGCTGTCCAGCGAGGCCTTGAGCGTGGCCAGCGGGGTGCGCAGGTCGTGCGAGACGGCCGTCAGCAGGGCGCCGCGGACGGCGTCGCCCTCCTCCAGCCGGCGCACCTGGGCCGCCTCGGCCCGCAGCCGCTGGCGCTGGCGCACCGCGGCGATCTGGGCGGCGAAGACCTCCAGGACGCGGCGGTCGCCGGCGACGAGGAGGCGCCCGCGCAGCACGAGGCAGGTGAGGTCGTCCACGACGACCTCGGCGTCCGCGTCGGCCGGCTGGGTGCAGACGGGGTCCCCCGTCGCCGCGGCCACGGTCCACGGCGAGCGCACGTCGGTGCGTTCGAGCAGCGTCACGGAGTCGACGGCGAACGTCTCCCGGGTGTGCCGCAGGGCCTCGGTCAGCGGGTCGGTCGCCAGCAGGGCCGTGCGGGTCAGGACGGACAGAGCCTCGGACTCCGCGCGGGAACGCTGGGCCTCCCGCGTCCGGCGCGCCGAGGTGTCGACGAGGGAGGAGACGGCGAAGGCGACGAGGAGGAAGACCGCCAGGGCCACGGCGTTGGCCGGCTGGGCGATCGTGAACTGGTGCACCGGCTCGGTGAAGAACCAGTTGACGGCCAGGCCGGCCGCCAGGGCCGCGGCCAGCGCCGGCAGGACACCCCCCGCGAGGGCGGCGCCCACGACGACGACGAGGAAGATCATGAGGTCGGTCGAGAGGTCCTGGCGCGGGAAGAGCAGCAGCCCGCCGGTGACCGCGAGGGGGCCCAGCAGCGCGACGACCCAGCCGAGGACGCGACGCTCCCCCGACAGGGCCGCCCGCGCCGGTCGGGGCAGCCCGAAGGGCTTGGCCTGCTCCTCGTGCGTCACGACCAGCACGTCGATGGCTCCGGAGCCACGGACGACGGCGTCGCCCACGCTGCGGCGCACGAGGGAGGCCAGCGGCCGGTGCCGGCTGGCGCCGACGACGATCTGGGAGGCGTTCACGGCGCGGGCGAACTCCAGCACGGAGGTGGCGACGTCCTCCCCCACGACCTGGTGGTACGTCCCGCCGAGGGCCTCGACGAGGTCGCGCTGCTCGGCCAGCCGCGCCGGGGAGCTGCGGACCAGGCCGTCGCCGCGCGCGACGTGGACCGCGTGCAGTTCCCCGCCGGCGCCCCGGCCGGCCAGCCGGGCGGCACGCCGGACGAGGGTGGCCCCCTCGGGTCCGCCGGTCAGGGCGACGACGACGCGCTCCCGGGCGGGCCAGGTGGCCTCGATGCCCTGCTGGGCGCGGTAGCGCTCCAGGCCCTCGTCGACGCGGTCGGCCAGCCACAGCAGCGCCAGCTCGCGCAGCGCCGTGAGGTTCCCCGTCCGGAAGTAGTTCGACAACGCCGCGTCGACGCGGTCGGCCGCGTAGACGTTGCCGTGCGAGAGCCTGCGCTGCAGCGCCTCCGGCGTCATGTCGACGAGCTGCACCTGGTCGGCCGCCCGCAGGACGGCGTCGGGGATCGTCTCGCGCTGCTCGATGCCGGTGATGTGCTCGACGACGTCGTTGAGGGACTCCAGGTGCTGGATGTTCACCGTGGACACGACGTCGATGCCGGCGGACAAGATCTGCTCCACGTCCTGCCAGCGCTTGGCGTTGCCCCCCTCCTCCACGACGCCGGGGGCGTTCGTGTGGGCGAGCTCGTCGACGACCACGACCTCGGGGCGGCGGCGCAGGACGGCGTCGACGTCGAGCTCTGCGACGTCGAGCCCCCGGTGCCCGACCGTGCGGCGCGGCAGCACCTCCAGACCCTCCAGCAGGGCCTCGGTCCGCTCCCGGCGGTGGCACTCCACGAGCCCGACCACGACGTCCGTGCCCCGGTCCCGGCGCCGGTGCGCCTCGTCGAGGGCGGCGAACGTCTTGCCGACGCCGGGGGCGGCGCCGAGGAACACCCGGAGCCGCCCCCGGCGGACGAACTCGCTCCGCGGGGCGCGGCTCGGCCTGCTGTCGGGGTCCACCCCAGCAGTGTGCGACATCGGGTCGGTCACGGGTCAGGAGGCGAGCTTCGCCAGGGCGAGGTTCAGCTGCAGGACGTTGACGACGGGTTCCCCGAGGAAGCCGAGCTGCCGGCCCTCGGTGTGCGCGGCGACGAGCGAGGCCACCTGCTGCTCGCTCACCCCACGGGCCTTCGCCACCCGGGCGATCTGCTGCTGGGCGTACTCCGGGGAGATGTCCGGGTCCAGCCCCGATCCGGACGCCGTGAGCGCGTCGGGCGCGACGTCGGCCGGGGCGGTGCCGTCGGCGGCGGCGAGGGTCGCCCGACGCTCCTCGACGGCCTTGAGCAGGTCGGAGTTCTCCGGGCCGAGGTTGGAGGCACCGGAGGAGGTCGGGTCGTAGCCGTCCTTCCCCGCCGCCGAGGGACGCGGCCAGAACCACTGCCCGCCCGTGAACTGCTGGCCGATGAGCACTGACCCGACCGGCTTGCCCGCACTGCTGACGATCTGCCCGTCAGCGCGACCCGGGGTGAGCCGGCCGATGCCGAACACGAGCAGCGGGTACAGCAACCCGAGCACGACGGTGGCGGCGAGGAGCAGGCCGAGGCCGGTGCGGGCCTGGCGGAACAGGTTCGTGAAGGTGAGGGACATTCTTCTCAGCCGATTCCGGGGATCTGGGAGATGAGCAGGTCGAGGAGCTTGATGCCGATGAAGGGCACCACGACCCCGCCGAGGCCGTAGACGAACAGGTTGCGGCGCAGCAGGGCCGCCGCGCTCGAGGGCCGGTACCGCACCCCGCGCAGGGCCAGCGGGATGAGCGCCACGATGACGAGCGCGTTGAACACGACGGCCGAGACGATGGCCGACTCCGGCGTCGCCAGGCGCATGACGTTGAGGACGTCGAGCTGCGGGAACGTCGTGACGAACATCGCCGGGATGATCGCGAAGTACTTCGCGATGTCGTTGGCGATGGAGAACGTCGTCAGCGCGCCGCGGGTGATGAGGAGCTGCTTGCCGATCTCGACGATCTCGATGAGCTTGGTCGGGTTGGAGTCCAGGTCGACCATGTTCCCGGCCTCCTTGGCCGCGGTCGTCCCCGTGTTCATGGCGACGCCGACGTCGGCCTGGGCCAGGGCCGGAGCGTCGTTCGTGCCGTCGCCCATCATCGCCACCAGGCGCCCGCCGGACTGCTCGCGACGGATGAGCTCGAGCTTGTCCTCCGGCGTGGCCTCGGCGAGGACGTCGTCCACGCCCGCCTCGACGGCGATCGCGCGGGCCGTGCGCTCGTTGTCGCCCGTCACCATGACGGTGCGGATCCCCATGGCGCGCAGCTGCTCGAACCGTTCGCGCATGCCCTCCTTGACGACGTCCTTGAGGTGGATGACGCCGAGGACGCGGGCGGTCCCGCCCGAGTTCTCCGCCACGACGAGCGGGGTTCCACCGGCGGTGGAGATGTCCTCGACGACCTGGCCGACCTCGGCCGGGACCTCGCCGCCCAGGGTGCGCACCCAGTGCATGGCCGCGGCCGCAGCCCCCTTCCGGATCTGGCGGGTCCCGGTGTCGGTGGGGACGTCGACCCCCGACATGCGGGTCTGGGCGGTGAACGGCACGAACTCGGCCCCGGGCAGTTCACCCTCGGAGCGGGCGCGCAGCCCGAACTGCTCCTTGACGAGGACGACGACGGACCGGCCCTCGGGGGTGGCGTCGGCCAGGCTGGAGAGCTGGGCCGCGTCGGCCAGGGCCGCCAGCGTCACCCCCGGTGCCGCGACCAGTTCGTGCGCCTGCCGGTTCCCCAGGGTGATCGTCCCGGTCTTGTCGAGCAGGAGCGTCCCGACGTCCCCGGCGGCCTCCACCGCGCGGCCTGACATGGCCAGGACGTTGCGCTGCACGAGGCGGTCCATGCCGGCGATGCCGATGGCCGACAGCAGGGCACCGATCGTCGTGGGGATGAGGCAGACGAGCAGGGCCACGAGCACGACGGTGCTCTGCGGCTTGCCCGAGTAGACGGCCATGGGCTGCAGGGTGACGACGGCCAGCAGGAACACCAGGGTCAGGCTGGCCAGCAGGATGTTCAGCGCGATCTCGTTGGGCGTGCGCTGGCGCGCGGACCCCTCGACGAGGGCGATCATCCGGTCGACGAAGCTCTCGCCCGGTTTGGCGGAGATGCGCACGACGATGCGGTCGGACAGGACCGTCGTGCCGCCCGTGACGGCGCTGCGGTCCCCGCCGGACTCGCGGATGACGGGGGCCGACTCCCCCGTGATGGCCGACTCGTCCACGCTGGCGACGCCTTCGACGACGTCGCCGTCACCCGGGACGGTCTCGCCGGCCTCGACGACGACGAGGTCGCCGACGCGCAGCTGGCTGGAGGCGATCCGCTCCTCCTCCCGCCCCTGCACGAGGCGGCGCGCGACCGTCTCGCTGCTCACCTTGCGCAGCGAGGCGGCCTGCGCCCGGCCGCGGCCCTCGGCGACGGCTTCGGCGAGGTTGGCGAACAGGACCGTGATCCACAGCCAGGCGACGATGACCCACGAGAACACCGAGGGGTCCAGGACCGCCAGGACGGTCGTCAGCACCGCGCCGACGGCCACGACGAACATGACGGGCGTCTTGACGAGGTGGCGCGGGTCGAGCTTGCGGAACGCGTCCGGCAGCGACTGCACGAGCTGCGCCGGGCTGAACGCGCCGCTGGAGACGCGATGCGGAGCAGCCGGTTCGGGCTGGGTGGGGGCGGGGGTGCTGGTGACGGTGCTCACGACTGGACTCCAGTGAGGGCCTCGGCGATCGGGCCGAGGGCCAGGGCGGGGAAGAACGTCAGGGCGGTGACCACGACGACGACGGCGAGGTGCATGCCGGCGAACGTCGGCGTGCGGGTCGGCAGGGTCCCGGCCGTCTCGGCGGCCGGCCGCTGCTGGGCGAAGGCGCCGGCCAGGGCGAGCACGAGCAGCATCGGCAGGAAGCGGCCGATGGCCATGGCCAGTCCGAGCGCGGTGTTCCAGAACGGGGTGTTCACGCTGAGCCCCGCGAACGCGGACCCGTTGTTGTTCGCGGCCGAGGCGAAGGCGTAGAGGACCTCCGACAGGCCGTGCGGCCCGCTGTTGAGCATCGCCGAACGGGTGTCGGGGCTCGAGAGCGCGATCGCCGCCCCGACGAGCAGGGCGAACGGCGTCGCCAGGATGTAGAGCGCGGCGTAGGTGATCTCGCGCTGGCGGATGCCCTTGCCGAGGTACTCCGGCGTGCGGCCCACCATGAGGCCCGCCACGAAGACCGTGATGATCGCCAGGATCAACATGCCGTAGAGCCCGGACCCCGTTCCGCCGGGTGTGACCTCGCCCAGCATCATGTTGAGCAGCAGCATCCCGCCGCCGGCCGCGGTGTAGCTGTCGTGGAACGAGTTCACCGCCCCCGTGGAGGTCGAGGTCGTCGCGGTCGCGAAGAGAGCCGACAACCACTCCCCGAACCGGGTCTCCTTGCCCTCCATCGCCGACCCGACGGCCTGTGGGACGGTTCCCAGCGCGTGCGTCTCGGCCCAGGTCGTCACGGCGAGGCTGATCGCGAAGACCGACCCCATGACGGAGAGGATCGCCAGCCCCTGCCGGTGGTCGCCGACCAGCCGGCCGAACGTGCGCGGCAGGGAGAACGGGATGAGGAGCATGAGGAACACCTCGAACAGGCTCGCGAACGCGGTCGGCCCCTCGAACGGGTGCGCCGAGTTCGCGTTGAAGAACCCGCCGCCGTTCGTCCCGAGCTCCTTGATGGCCTCCTGGGAGGCGATGGGCCCACCGATGACGGTCTGCGAGCCGCCCGCCAGCGTCGTGTACGTCGTGGCGCCGGTGAAGTTCTGCACCACCCCGGTCAGCAGCAGCACGACCGCGGCGACCACCGACAGCGGCAGCAGGATGCGCAGCGCCGTGCGGGTCAGGTCGACCCAGAAGTTCCCGATGGTGCCCGCACCGCGCGAGACCAGACCACGCACCAGCGCGACGGCCACGGCGATGCCCACCGCGGCGGACAGGAAGTTCTGCACCGCGAGACCGGCCATCTGGACCAGGTGGCCCACCGCGGACTCACCGGAGTAGGACTGCCAGTTCGTGTTCGTCACGAAGGACACGGCCGTGTTCCACGCCTGTGTCGGTTCCATGGCCGGCATCCCCAGCGACAGCGGCAGGAACTGCTGCAGGCGCAGGAACGCGTAGAGGAAGAGGATCGAGACGGCCGAGAACCCCAGGACGGACAGCGCGTACGTGGGCCAGCGGGTGTCGGCGTCCCCGTCGACGCGCAGCACCCGGTAGAGCCCGCGCTCGATCCGCAGGTGGCGCGTGCTGGTGAAGGTGCGCGCCATGAAGTCGCCCAGCGGCACGTGGCACGCGGCGAGGAGGAGGACGAGCAGGCCGATCTGGAGCAGACCCGCCGTGGTGTCGTTCATCAGTGGTTCTCCGTCAGAACTTCTCGGGGCGCAGCAGCGCGTACAGCAGGTATCCGGCGACCACGACGGCGAGCACGAGGCCCACCGCCGCGGTGGCGCTCACCGGCGCTCCAGCGAGCGCACCAGCAGGGCGCCGGCGGCGGCCAGGGCGAGGGTCAGGGCGACGAACCCGACGTCGAGCACGGGAACTCCAGGGTGTGGGCGGGACGAACTCCACCACCACAGCACCGCGGGCGCCCCCGACCGCCCGTCCTGACGCGTCCTTGACGCTGTCCGGCGTCCCCGTTGACGCCTTCCTGACGGGTCGTTCAGCTCTTGCGGGCGAAGTCCCGCGGACGGAAGCGGCCCTCGTGCAGGCGGCCCTCGATGTCCTCCAGGCTGTGGCCGGTCAGCTCCGGCATGCGCTTGAACAGGAAGACGAAGGCCGCGACGTTGAAGGCCGCGTAGAGCCAGAAGGTCTGCCCGGTGCCGATGGTGTCGATGACGCTCAGCAGGGTCAGCGTGATGAGCAGGTTGGTGCCCCACAGGGCCGCGGACTGGGCGGCGGCACCGGCCGACCGGACGGCGAGCGGGTAGATCTCCGAGCCGGTCAGCCAGCCCATGAGCTGGATGCCCCCGGCCGTGAAGGCCATGAACACCACGAGGGTGGCGATGATCCACGGCACCTGGGCCTTGCCGCTGTGCCCGGTGACGAAGAACGTGCCGAGCACCACCATGGCCAGCGCGGCGCCCGGCAGGGTGATGAGCGTCAGGCGGCGGCGGCCGACCCGGTCGATGATCGCCAGCCCCACGAGCTGGGCGAGCAGGTACGTCGCCCCCAGGGCCACCGAGACCCGCAGCGCCGTCGAGTCCGGGAAGCCGTTGTCGGTGAGGATCGTCGGGGAGTAGTAGACGATCATCTCGATGCCCGACAGCTGGGTGAAGACCGCGAGCCCGCAGCCGACGACGACCGCCGGCCGGACCCAGCCCTTGCGCCAGCCCCGCCAGCCGCGCGTGCTGGAGCGGCCCTCCTCGCGGACCAGCGCACCGATGTCCGCCAGCTCGGCGTCGACGTCCGCGCCGTCGGGTCGCACCCGCACCAGGGAGGTGCGCGCGTCGTCCTCCCGGTCGGCCTTGAGCAGCCAGCGCGGGCTCTCGGGCAACCGCAGCATGAGGACGAGCATGACCGCGGCCGGTACGGCGGCCGCCCCGATGGAGACCCGCCAGTCGACGGCCTCGCTGGCCCCGACGATCGTGGCGACGAGGATGCCGACCCCGATCGCGATCTGGAAGCAGAGCACCAGCCGGCCCCGGTAGGCCGTCGGCGAGAGCTCCGCCACGTACGTGGGGGCGGTCTGCGTCGCCCCGCCCACGGCGAACCCGAGCACGACCCGGGCCAGGGACAGCAGTTCGGGGTTCGGGGCGAGGGCGGCGCCCAGGGTGCCGACGACGAACACGACGGCGACCACGAGCAGGGTCCCGCGCCGGCCCCGGCGCTCGCTGAGCCGGCTGCACGTCAGCGCCCCCACGACCGCGCCGGCGAGGATGGAGGCCGCGATGACCTGCTCCCAGCCGTTGCCGATGTCGAAGTCCTCGCCGATCTGCAGCAGCGCGCCGGAGATGATGCCCGTGTCGTAGCCGTAGAGCAGGCCGGAGACGGCCGACACGAGCGCCACGACGACGACCGCACCGGTCAGCTCCCCTCCCCGCATCGCCTCGGACGTGTGAGCTGCGCCACGGGACCGGTCCACGTTCCCGACCCAAGCACCGCAACGCCGACCGCGCGCGTCGGAAGCGTCGCCCGTTCCTGACAGGTCCCTGACGCCCCTCGACGCAGGCCTGACGCGCCGCCCCCTGCCCCGGCGGCACGCACCGGAAGACGCCGGGAGACATGAGCACCACCCTGCACACCGTCCTCGTGCTCGTCGCGCTCCCCGGATGGGCCGCGGGGCTCCTGGCCGTGACCACCTCGGCCGTCCACACGCTCGTCCTGGCCCCGGCGTGGCCGCCTTCAACCGGTGCGAGGACGTCCTGCTGTTCGCCGCGGCCGCGGGGACCGGGTGGTTCTGCGGCCGCGCGGCCCGTCCACAGGAGCCCCGGGGGCGGACCTCGTGACCCCGTAGGCTGCGCGGGTGCTCGTCGTCCACGGCCTCTGGACCCGCGAGCAGCGGTTGGCCCTGTGGGTCGAGGCGCCCCGCCGGCGCCCGGGACGGGCCCGCCCCGCCGACCTGGCGACGCTGCCCCGGACCTGGGACGTCCTGACCTCGGCGCTGGCCTCTCCCACGACCGGCACCCTCGCGATCTCGTTGCCCTGCACGCCGTCCGGCCGGCCGGCGGCCTCCACGGGGCGATCCCGCGCGGACCTGCGCCTGGCGCCGGTCGACCTCGACGTCGTGGAGCTCACCGGCGAACGGGCTGTGCGCCTGCTCGCGGAACTCGGCACGGCACCGGGCGGGGACGACGTGCGCCTGTCCGACGGGCTGCGCTGGCTCGTGCACGTGGCCGCGGGGGCCCGCCGGGCGGTCGACGCCGGTCACGTGCTGCCGGACCTCGCGCCCACGGGGGGCGGCGCGGGGTTCACCGCGCGGTGGGTCCCCGCCCCCGACCGCGCCGTCGGCCGGTGGCGGACCGCGGTGGCCCAGGCGTGCCCACCCGTGCTGCGGGCCGAACGCTCCCCCCGTGGTCCCGTGCACGGGCCGCCACCGGCCCTGGACCTGCTCGACGACCTGTGCGGGGTGGTCGTCGACGTGCTCGTCGCGGCCCGCACGGCTCACGTCGTCCCGCACGACCTGCCCGACGGCGCGAGCGCCCGCTCGTGGATCGCCGCGCTGCGCACGGGCGACCCCCTGCACGGGGAGGGCTGGGCCGCCCTGTCCCGCCGGGTCCGGGAGTGGCAGCGCAGCGGCGAGGACGCCGGGTACGACGTGCTGCTGCGCGTCGTCGAACCCGAACCGTGGGAGGACGTCCCGGCGCACCTGGCCGACGGGCACCTCGACGGGGACGTTTCCCCCGAGGCCCCGCAAACGCCGGACCAGAGCTGGCGGCTGCAGGTGCGGCTGCGGCCGCTGGACGACCCCAGCCTCGTGCTGACGCTCGAGGAGGCGCGCACCGAGGCCCGGGCGGGCGGCTCTGCGGGAGGCTCGGGGGGTGGTGAGGACCCGCTCCTCGTCCTGCTCACCGGCGCGGCCCGGGCCGGCGCCGCGCACCCGCCGCTCAAACGGCTCCTCAGCGGACGGACCGACGCAGCCGCGACCGACGGCGTCGACCTGACCATCGCGGAACTGCTCGACCTCGTCGAGCACGGCGGTCCCCGCCTGACCGCCGCCGGCGTCGCGCTGCAGCTGCCCCGGCACTGGACGAAGAAGGCCCTGACGTTCTCGCTGTCGGCGTCGGCGGCGCAGCCGGGGGCCATCACCGACCCGCAGGTGCGCAAGGACGACCTGCTCGACTTCCGCTGGCAGGCGGCGCTGGGCGACTCCCCCGTCACCGAGGCCGAGCTCCTCGCCCTCGCCGCGTCGAAGTCGTCGCTCGTGCGGTTCCGCGGCGAGTGGGTGCAGGTGGACCCCGAGGCGCTGGCCCGCAGCGCCCGGTTCCTGCGCACGCGCGGCAACGGCAAGGCCTCGCTGCTCGACGTGCTGGCCACCGTCGGCACCGGCAAGGACCTCCCCGGCCCGGTGACCTCGGTCGACGCGCGCGGGGTGCTCGGTGACGTCCTGTCCGGGAACGCGGCGGAGCGGCTGCCGGAGCTGCCCGACCCGCCCGGCCTGCACGCCGTCCTGCGGCCCTACCAACGGCGGGGACTGACGTGGCTCGCGACGATGTCCCGGCTCGGGCTCGGCGCCGTCCTCGCCGACGACATGGGGCTGGGCAAGACGCTGCAACTGCTGGCGCTCCTCGCCCACGAACGCGGCGAGGAGCCGGGGCCCACGTTGCTCGTGTGCCCCATGTCCGTCGTCGGGAACTGGGCCGCCGAGGCCGCGAAGTTCACCCCCGACCTGCGCGTCCACGTCCACCACGGGACGGGACGGCCCCGCGGTGCGGAGTTCACGGCGCTCGTCGCGCAGCGCGACCTCGTCGTCACGACGTACGGGCTGCTCGTGCGCGACGTCGCCGACCTCGCCGCGGCCGACTGGCACCGCGTCGCCCTCGACGAGGCCCAGTACGTCAAGAACGCGGCCACCCGGCAGGCCCGTGCCGTGCGGGCCGTGGGGTCGCGGCACCGCGTCGCGCTCACGGGGACGCCGGTGGAGAACCGTCTGGAGGACCTGCGCGCCGTCCTCGACGCGACGAACCCCGGCCTGCTCGGCAGCCCCGCGACGTTCCGCGACCGGTTCGCCGTCCCCATCGAGAAGCTCGGCCACGCCGAACCCGCCGAACGCCTCGCCCTCGTCACGCGGCCGTTCGTGCTGCGCCGGGTCAAGACCGACCCGGCCGTGGCCGGCGATCTGCCCGAGAAGATCGAGATGACGGTGCGGGCCAACCTCACTCCCGAACAGGCGGCGCTGTACCGGCGCGCCGTCGACGACCTCACCGAACGGCTGCAGGACAAGGACTCCGACCCCGGTGGCCTGTCCCGGCGCGGGCTCATCCTCGCCGCGCTCACCCGGCTCAAGCAGATCTGCAACCACCCCGCGCACTACCTCGGCGACTCCTCGCCCGTCCTGCACCGGGGACGGCACCGCTCGGGCAAGCTGCAACTCCTCGACGACATCGTCACCGCGGCGCGCTCCGAGAGCGAGAAGGTCCTGTGCTTCACGCAGTTCGCGGAGTTCGGCCACCTGCTGGGCCCGCACCTGGCCGGGCTCACCGGCGAGCCGGTGCCGTTCCTGCACGGCGGGGTGAGCCGGCGCGGCCGCGACGCGATGGTCGCGGAGTTCGGGGAGGCCGACGGGCCGGGCGTCATGCTGCTCTCGCTCAAGGCCGGCGGGACGGGCCTGAACCTGGTGGCCGCCAACCACGTCGTGCACGTGGACCGCTGGTGGAACCCCGCCGTCGAGGACCAGGCGACCGACCGGGCCTTCCGCATCGGGCAGCACCGGCAGGTGCAGGTCCGCAAGCTCGTCAGCGTGGGCACCGTGGAGGAACGGGTGGACGCCGTCATCAGCCGCAAGCGCGACCTCGCCGACCGCGTCGTCGGCAGCGGCGAGGGCTGGATCACCGACCTCGACACCGACGCGCTGCGGGAACTCCTCCGGCTCGGCGACGACGCGGTGGGTGACTGATGGCCCCCTCCCGGCCCTTCTCGGAGTACGGCAAGCGGCGTCCCGGCGGCGGGGCGAGGCTGCGGTCCCAGCGCGGACGGATCGCCCAGAACTGGTGGTCGCAGCGCTTCGTCGACGCCCTCGAACGCGGCGGCGACCGCGGCCGACTGGAACGCGGGCGCACCTACGCCCGGGCCGGACAGGTCGTCGAGCTGCGACCGCGGCCCGGCGCCGTCGGGGCCCGCGTGCAGGGTTCCCGTCCGCGGCCCTACCTCGTCGAGGTGACCGTGCGGCGCTGGACGCCCGCCGAGGTGGACGCCGTCGTGGCGACGGTCGTGGAGAACCCGCTGCTGCTCGCCCCGCTGTTCTCCGGCGACGTCCCGCCCGGGCTGGTCGACCTGCTCGCCGGCATCGGCGTGGAACTCCTGCCGACCGACGCCGAGGTCACCTACGACTGCAGCTGCCCCGACGACGGCGAACCCTGCAAGCACGCCGCCGCCGTGGTCTACGCCCTCGCCGAGCAGCTCGACGCCACGCCGGCGACGACGCTCACCCTGCGCGGGGTGGAACTGCCGGGGCTGTTGCGCCGCATCACCGACGCGGCCTCCGGTCCCTCGGACCCCGTCGAGGACCTCGCGGTGCACGTCGGGTCGTTCCACCGGCTCGCCGGCGACCTGCCCGACCTCGGTCTGCGCGACCGGGTCCCCGGGCGCACCGTCGCCGACGACCTCGACGAGCTCGTCCTCGGCCCGGGAGCGGCCGGCACCGCGGACGCGCTGCGGCCCTGGTACGTCGCCCTCGCGCAGCGGGCCGGGGGTCAGTCGCGGGCGTAGCGCGCCACGAACCGGCGCCACACCTGCGGGGCGAACGGTGCCGTCGTCGTGCGCAGACGGGCCGCGAGGGCGTCGAACTGCGACGGGTCGAAGTACCCCTCGTCCCGGTACACCCCGCAGCGCTCGACGAAACCCTCGGCGTCGAGCTCGGGGTGGAACTGGGTGGCGTAGACGTTGCGCCCCACCCGGAAAGCCTGGACGGGGCACGGCCCCGACGTCGCGAGGAGCACGGCGCCGGGCGGGGTCGCGTGCAGCGCCTCCTTGTGGCCGACGTAGGCGTCGAACACCTCCGGCAGCCCACCGAACACCGGGTCCGCCCGGCCGGCGGCGGTCAGCTCGACGGGCACCGTGCCGACGGGCTCGCCGTGCTCGCGGTCGACCGAGCCGCCCTGGTGGACGCCGAGCGTCCCGATCCCGTAGCAGGCGCCGAGGAAGGGCAGGTCGCGGGCGACGACCTCGTCGAGCAGCGTCGACAGCTCCGTCTCGACCCGGCGCTGGGCCGGCGACTTCGCGTCGTCGGGGTCCGACGTGCAGTACGGGCTGCCACCGAGGACGACGCCGGAGAACGCGTCGAGGTCCAGGTCCGGCAGGGGGTCCCGCTCGAGGCGGATGCGTTCCAGCTCACCGGGTCCCAGCCCGCCTTCGCGGACGAAGGCGGCGACCTCGGACGCGGCCACCGCGTCGTCCTCGCGGGTGGCCAGCAGCAGGAACGGCTTCACCCGCGCACCCTAACCAGCAGGTGGGGGGTGCGCGGGTGGAGCCGTCCGGGTCAGGGCTGGACGTCGAAGTCCACGTCCACGGGGGTGCTCACGGAGGCGACCTTCGTCCCGGGTCCGGTGCTGGTCGGGGCGTACCGCGTGGTCCGGACCGAGGAGGCCGCGAACCGCGTGAACTCAGCTGTCTGCCCCGCGGCGCACGTGATCGGCAGGCCGCCCTGGTAGGCGTAGAGGACCTGGGAGAAGCTCACCCCGGTGCGCACCCGCGTCGCCCCCGCGGGGACCGAGGCGAGGCCGCCGGTCCACTTGGTGCCGGCGAACGTGTCGTTGCCGACCGTCCAGGCCCCGAGGAAGCGTTCCGACCCGTCGACCAGGACGCCGTCGGTGTCCGCGCACCCGGCGAACAGGTCACCCGTCACCGACGTCGCTGACAGGGACGGCACCGGCAGCGGCGCCACCGAGGCGACGACGTCCCGGCCCTGCACGCGGTTCGCGATGCCCGCCGCGACCGGGAACGTGGTGTCGAGCGTGTTGTTGCCCTCGTTCGACTCCCGGATGCGCGCCGCGTCGTCGACGAACGCCCGCAGCCGGTGCGTACCCGCCGTCGCCGTCCAGGTCGCCGACCCGGAGGGGCCGCCGACCGCACCGAGGGTGACGGAGCTCCCGGGCGCGAGGGAGTCGGTGAACTGGTCCGACCACGTGACGAGCCGGCCGTCCACCTGGAACCCGATCCCGCTGATAGTCCCCGCGGGGGTGGGCGCGCTCCCCCGGTTCTGGATCGTCACCCCGAAGCGGACCTGCTGGCCCGCAACCGTTCCCGGCGGCAGAGCCACTGCCGTCACCACGAGGTCCGGCGCCGGCGGAGCCGCGCTGACGGCTCCCGCCCCGGCCACCGAACCCACCACGACCGCACCCGCCGTCAGCGCGCGGACAGCCTTCGACCAGCTCATGTGATCCCCCCGGACCCGTCGTTCCCGGCGCGACCCCCCGTCGCGCGAGGCTCACCGTAGACCCACGACTGGGCCGAACGGGTGAGTTCCGGCAGATCCGGGGTGACCCCCGTCGTGGAGCCTCAGACCGGGACGATCTCCGGGGCCTGCAGCCGCACCGCGTCGGCAGAGGCGTCGTCCGGCTGCTCCTGGGAGGCGCGCTCCGCGGCGACCCGCTCGAGGTAGGTCTTCACCTCGGTCGCGCGCTCCTCCTCGCTCCAGCCCAGCGGCCCGGCCATGAGGTCGGCGACCAGCTCGGCCGACTTCGTGCCGCGGTCGTAGGTCTCGATCGAGATGCGGGTGCGGCGGGCCAGCACGTCGTCGAGGTGGCGGGCCCCCTCGTGCGTCACCGCGTACACGACCTCGGCCTTCAGGTAGTCGTCGGCGTGCGGCAGCACCTCGGCCAGCGTCGGGTCCTGCGCGATGAGCGCGAGGACCTCGTCGATCGCCGAGCCGAAGCGGTTGAGCAGGTGCTCGACGTGGTCGACGTGGATCCCGGCGCGCGCCGCGAGACCGTGACGCTGGTTCCACATCGCGTGGTAGCCCTCGGCGCCGACCATCGGCACGTTCTCGGTGGTGGACACCGGCACTCGTCCGCCCAGACCCTCGACGGCGACGTCGACCGCGTCCTTGGCCATGACCCGGTAGGTCGTGTACTTCCCGCCGGCCACGACGACGAGGCCGGGCACGGGGTGGCCCACGACGTGCTCGCGGGACAGCTTCGAGGTCGACTCCGACTCCCCCGACAGCAGCGGCCGCAGCCCGGCGTACACGCCCTCGACGTCCTCGCGCGTCAGCGGGGACTTCAGGACGGTGTTCGCGTGCTCCAGCACGTAGTCGATGTCGGCGCTCGTCGCGGCGGGGTGCGCCTTGTCCATCGTCCAGTCGGTGTCGGTCGTCCCGATGATCCAGTGCCGGCCCCACGGGATGATGAAGAGGACGGACTTCTCGGTGCGCAGGATCAGCCCGGTCTTGGACTGGATCCGGTCGCGCGGCACGACGAGGTGGATGCCCTTGGAGGCGCGCACCTTGAACTGGCCGCGGGCGTTGACGAGCTCCTGCGTCTCGTCGGTCCACACGCCGGTCGCGTTGATGACCTGCTTGGTGCGGACGCGGATCTCCCGGCCGGACTCCAGGTCGACGAGGACCGCCCCGACGACGCGCTCGCCCTCGCGGACGAACTCCTTGACCCGCGTGCGGTTGGCGATCAGTGCGCCGTACGTGGCCGCGGTGCGGGCGATCGTCATGGTGTGCCGGGCGTCGTCCACCTGGCCGTCGTAGTACTGGATGGCCCCGACCATGGCGTCCTTGCGGATGCCGGGGGCCTCCCTCTGCACGCCCTTGCGGGTCAGGTGCCGGTGCAGCGGGAAACCCTTGTTGTTGCCGCTGGACAGCGCCATGCCGTCGTAGAGCGCGATGCCGGACCCCACGTACGGACGCTCGGCGAACCGCTTGGACAGCGGGTACAGGAACGGCACGGGCTTGACCAGGTGCGGCGCCAGCTTGTTGCGCAGCAGACCGCGTTCGGACAGCGCCTCGTGCACGAGGGCGAAGTCGAGCATCTCCAGGTAGCGCAGACCGCCGTGGATGAGCTTGCTGGACCGGCTCGAGGTGCCCGAGGCCCAGTCGCGCGCCTCCACCATCGCCGTCCGCAGACCGCGCGTCACCGCGTCCAGCGCGGCTCCCGTCCCGACGACCCCGCCACCGATGACGAGGACGTCGAGTTCACCTTCCGCCATCTCGCGCAGCGCGTCGTCCCGTGCTTGCGGTGACAGTGCCTTGATCTCCACGTCCTGCTCCTCAGCTTCTTCCGTACCGGTTCGACTGCTGCTGCTGCTCCATGGTGGGCGCCGGGCGCGCTCGACGCGCGCCCGGCGCCGCCGGGGAGGGTGTCGTCAGTCGACGTCCACCCAGTTCAACGTCCGCTCGACGGCTTTCTTCCAGCCGCCGTAGCCGTCGGTGCGCTGCTGCTCGTCCCAGGTGGGCTCCCAGCGGGCACCCTCGTTCCAGTTCTCGCGCAGCTCGTCCAGGTTCTTCCAGAACCCGACCGCCAGGCCCGCGGCGTAGGCCGCCCCGAGCGCGGTGGTCTCGGCCACGACGGGCTTGGACACGGGCACGCCGAGGATGTCGGCCTGCAGCTGCATGCACAGCTGGTTGGCCGTGATCCCGCCGTCGACCTTGAGCACCTCGACGGCCACGCCGGAGTCGGCGGACATCGCCTCGGTGACGTCGCGGCTCTGGTAGCAGATCGACTCCAGGGTGGCCCGGGCGATGTGCGCGTTGGTGTTGTAGCGCGAGAGTCCGACGATCGCCCCTCGGGCGTCGGAACGCCAGTAGGGCGCGAACAGGCCGGAGAACGCCGGGACGAAGTAGCACCCGCCGGAGTCCTCGACCTGGCGGGCCAGGGACTCGGACTCGCCCGCACCGGAGATGATTCCGAGCTGGTCGCGCAGCCACTGCACGGCCGACCCGGTGACGGCGATGGACCCCTCGAGGGCGTAGACCGGCTTCTCGTCGTTGAACTGGTAGCAGACGGTGGTCAGCAGCCCCGCCTTGGAGCGGACCAGTTCCTCGCCGGTGTTCAGCAGCATGAAGTTGCCGGTGCCGTAGGTGTTCTTGGCCATGCCCGGGTCGAAGCAGACCTGGCCGACCATGGCCGCCTGCTGGTCGCCGAGGATGCCCGTCAGCTTGACCTCGCCGCCGAGGGGGCCGGTCTCCAGCGTCGTGCCGTAGCCCTCGGTGTACGAGGAGGGCTTGATCTCGGGGAGCATCGCGCGCGGGATGCCGAAGATCTCCAGCAGTTCGTCGTCCCACTGGCAGGTCTCGAGGTCCATGAGCATCGTGCGGCTGGCGTTGGTCACGTCCGTGACGTGGACGCCGCCGCGCGGGCCGCCGGTGAGGTTCCAGATGAGCCAGGAGTCGGTGTTCCCGAAGACGGCGTCCCCGGCCTCGGCCGCCTCGCGCACGCCGTCGACGTTCTCGAGGATCCACTGGATCTTGCCGCCGGAGAAGTACGTGGCCGGCGGCAGACCGGCCTTCTGCCGGATCTTCTGGCCGCGCTCGTCGCGGTCGAGGGCCGAGGCGATGCGGTCGGTGCGGGTGTCCTGCCACACGATCGCGTTGTAGTACGGGCGGCCGGTGTTCTTGTTCCACACCACGGCCGTCTCGCGCTGGTTCGTGATGCCCAGCGCGGCGAGGTCCTTGGCCGTGAGGTTCGCCTGGCGCAGGCCGCTCTGGATGACCGAGCTGGTGCGCTCCCAGATCTCGATCGGGTCGTGCTCGACCCAACCCGGCTTGGGCATGATCTGGGTGTGCTCGAGCTGGTACTTGGCGACCTCGTTGCCGCCGTGGTCGAAGACCATGAACCGGCTGGACGTGGTGCCCTGGTCGACGGCGCCGACGTAGCGGGGGCCGTTCGTGCTGTCTGCCATGTCGTGGATTCCGTTCTCTGCGTCGAGTGGGACGGGTCGTCGGGCGTGCGGGGAGCGTGTCAGTCGTCGGTGTGGACGCGGCCCTCGGGCTCGGCCGCCGCCTCGTCGGGCAGGTGCCGTTCGACGAGCACCTTGTACAGGCCGCCGCCGACGAGCCCACCCAGGACGGGGGCCACGATCGGGACCCAGAAGTAGAAGGCCCCGCCGGGTTCGCGCATCGCCGTGGAGTAGCCGCTGACGAACGACGCCAGGCGCGGGCCGAAGTCGCGGGCCGGGTTGATGGCGTAGCCGGCGTTCGAACCCCAGGCCATGCCGATCCCGACGACGACGAGGCCGACGATGAAGGGCGCCAGGTTCGCGCCGGGCGGCATCGCCTTGGTCTGGCTGATGGCGAAGATGAGGAACACGAGGATCGCGGTGCCGACCACCTGGTCGAGGAAGGCCGTGCCGATCGAGACGTTCTCCCCGGGCAGCGTCGAGAAGATGCCCTGGGTGGTGTACGTGTGCCCCGGGTCCAGCGCGTCGATGGCGTCCGCGTACGTCCAGCGGACGATGAGCGCGGCCACGAAGGCGCCGAGGAACTGGGCGAGGCTGTAGGGCAGGACCTTCTTCCACGAGAAGCCCTGGAAGACGGCGAGCGCGATGGTCACCGCCGGGTTGAGGTGCGCCCCCGTGGTCCGGCCGGCGACGTAGATGCCCATCGTCACGCCCAGGCCCCAGGCCCAGTGGATCGAGTCGTCGCCGCCGTTCTTGCCCGCCACGACCTGGGCGACGACGCCCACCCCGAACAGGATGAGGATGGCGGTGCCGGCGAACTCGGCGAGCAGCTCGCCGGCGAGGGTCGGTGTGCGGGGCACGGCGCGCGCGGGCGCCGTGCTCGGCGAGGAACTGCTGTGGGACATGTGAACTCCACGTTGAGTCGAGTGGTGGGGCGCTCGTTCCGCCTCCTTGCCGTGCTCGTGAAGGTAGGCAGGCCCGGAGGCGTCGTCAACGCCGGGAGTTCGACGATGTCGAACGATCCGCCCGTCCACCCGACGCCGCCGCTGGTGACGTTGCGTCACCGTTCACCCGGACGGCTCAAGGTGGCGCGACGACCTGCCGATGACGCGACCATGACGACGCTGGACTCCCGGCCGGACACGCGTCCGGAGCTGCGCCAGGACGCCCTCGGGGAGGTCCTGCGCCGCGACCTCCTGCGCACGGTGCTCCAGCCCGTCCACGACGTCGCCACCGGGGCGGTCGTGGCCGTCGAGGCACTGCTGCGCGGCCCGGCCGATTCCGCGCTCGCCTCCCCCGCCCACCTGTTCCGCGCCGCGGCCGCCACCGGGCGCACCGCCGAGCTCGACCGCGCCGCCCACGAGGTCGCGCTCGCCGCCTGCGCCGGCGCGCCCCGCACCGTCTTCCTCAACACCTCCCTGGAGGGGTTCACCGACGCACCGGAACTGCCGACCGGCCTCCGGGTCGTCGTCGACGTCTCGGCCCGCACCCTCCTGCGCGCCCCCGGGCCGACGGTCCGCCTGCTGCGGCGCGTCCGCGCCCTCGGGCTGGCGGTGGCGCTGGACGACCTCGGCGCGCAGGCCGACGTGACGGCGCTGCTGGCCGTCGTGCGGCCCGAGGTGGTCAAGCTCGACCTGCGCCTCCTGGCCCGCCGGCCCGCCGACGAGGTGGCCGCCCTGGCCGGAGCGGTCGGGGCGCACACCGCGCGCACCGGCGCCCTCGTCCTGGTCGAGTCGGTCGAGGACGAGGACGACCGGCGGACCGCCCTCGCCCTCGGCGCCGACCTCGTCCAGGGCTGGGGCGTCGCCCACCCCGTGCGGCCCGAGGACCTGCCCGCCACCGGGACGATCGCCCTGCCCACTGCGCAGCCGGCGGTCCCCTGGCGCGCGGCGCCCTCCCGGACCGTGCCGGCCGCCGTCGCCGACGCGGCCCTGGCGCACCTGCGGCTGCGGACCCGACGCCGGCAGGACCCGGTGGCCCTGGTGTCCCTCGGCGGCCCCGCCGCACGGCGGTCGGCCGCGGACCTCGGCCGCGTCGCCGTGCGCGCCCACGTCGACCTCGACGGCCACGGGCTCGCCGTCCTGGGCCCGGACGCCGCCTGCGTCGTGCTCGCGCGGCCCGGCCGCACCCCCGCCGAGCGCGAGCTGCTGGTCAGCCACGACCCCGACCTCGTCGCCGACCTCGTCGGTGACGTCCTCGCGGCCGAGCGGACCCCGTCCCCGCAGCCCCGCGAGGCCCTCGACTCCGCCCCCCGGCACCCCACGCTCACCGACGTCGTCGCGCAGGCCCTCGAGGCCGACCGCGCGACGGGCACGGGGACGGGACTGCTCCTCGTCGGCGTGGACGGCACCTGCCGGCGCGGCGGGCGGGAGGCCGTGGTGCGCCGGATGCGGCGCGCGGTCCGCTCGGTGGACCGCTGGCTCCCGCTGGGCCCGGACCTCTTCGCGGTGCTGCTCACGGGGCTGCCCCGGGCCGGCAGCGAGGGCGTCGTCGAGCGCGTCGCCGACGCCCTCCTGCTGGCCGTCGAGCTGGCCGTGGACGACCACCCGACGATGTCGGTGAGCATCGGGGCGAGCCTGGCCCCCGTGCGTGCCGTGACCGCTGCGGAGGCCCACCGCCAGGCGTCCGCCGCCCTGGAATCGGCACGTGGTGCCGGAGGCGGCTGCGCACGCATCTGGCCCGTCTGACAAGCTCGTCCCCGACGGGTCGCTCGGACCCGGAGCCGCGGCGCCGCGGCCGTGGACGAGGGACTCGGTGGGGATGTCGGGGTACTTCGCGCTGCTGCGCGATCCGGTGGTGGCACGACCGTTCGTGGCCTCGGTGGTGGCCCGCATCCCCATCGCGACGGCCCCCCTGGGACTCGTCCTGCTCGTGCGCACGGCCCGCGACAACTACACGCTCGCCGGGATCGTCACGGGCCTGTTCGCGGTGGGTCTCGCCGTCGGCTCGCCCCTGTGGGGCCGGGCCATGGACCGGCTCGGGCAGCCCCGCGTGCTCATCCCCGCGGCGAGCGTCTCGGGTCTGTTCCTGCTGCTGCTGACCGTCGCGACGGTCTGGACCGCCGTGCCCGCCGCCGTCCTGCCGGTCCTCGCCGTGCTCGCCGGCGCGGCCTTCCCGCCCTTGAGCCCGGCCATGCGCTCGACGTGGCGCGTCGTCGTCACCTCCGAGCGCGGCCGGCGCCGCGGCTACGCCCTGGACGCCGCGGCCGTCGAGACGATCTTCGTCGGCGGCCCGCTCCTGCTGAGCGTGCTGCTCCTGCTCGGGATCGCCCCGCTGCCGCTGCTCGTCACCGTCGTCCTCCTCGTGGGCGGGACCCTCGTCTACGCCCGCTCCCCCGGCGCGCGCCGGGTCCGGCCGCAACCGGTCGGCGCCGGTGGCCACGGAGCGGGGGCGGCGCTGCTGCGCAGCCGCGGCTTCGTCCTGCTCCTGGCGGTCATGGCCGTCATGAGCGTCGGCTTCGGGATCCTCGACGTCTCGATGGCGGGGCTGGCCGAGCACCTGCTGGGCTCGGCCGACCGCCTCGGCGTGCTCTTCGCCCCCATCGCCGGCGGGTCGGCGATCGGGGGGCTCCTCTACGGCAGCCGCGACTGGCACAGCCCGGACCGGCGCCGGCTGCTGGTGACGCTCACGCTGTTCGGGAGCCTGCTGTTCACCGTGGCCTTCGCGGCCGGTGAGGGCGTCCCGCTCGTCGTGCTGCTCGTCGTGCTGTTCTTCACCGGGCTCTTCATCTCCCCCAACCTCATCGCCGCGCAGGGCCTCGTCGACCTGCTCGCTCCCGGACACCGCCTCGGGGAGGCGCAGGCCTGGCTGTCGACCGCCATCACCGCCGGGGCCGCCGTCGGCAACGCCGTCGCCGGGATCCTGCTGGACCTCGCCGGGGCGCGCACGGCGCTCGGGGTGGCGGCGACGGCCGTCGTCACCGCCGCGGCCGTGTGCCTGCTGGCCCAGCGGACGTGGGCCGCCCGGCAGTCCGAGCCCGTGGCCGTTCACTAGGCTCGCCCCCCGTGAGCAGCAGCCCCTCCTCCCGTCCCACCGCGCTCGTCACGGGGGCCACCGCCGGCCTCGGGGCGGCCTACGCGCGCTCGCTCGCGCGTCGCGGACACGACCTCGTCGTCGTCGCGCGCGACGTCGAGCGCCTCGAGCAGACCGCGAGCGCCCTGCGCGCCGAGTTCGGGGTCGAGGTCGAGGTGCTGGCCGCGGACCTGTCCGACCGCGCGGCGCTGCAACGGGTCGCCGACCGCGTCGGCAGCCGCGAGGCGCCCGTCGACGTGCTCGTCAACAACGCGGGGTTCGGTCTGCGCCAGCGCTTCTTCGACGGCGAACCGGCCGACCACGAGCGCATGCTCGACGTGCTGTGCCGGGCCGTGATGGTCCTGTCGCGCGCGGCGACCGGCGCGATGGTCCCGCGCGGGCGTGGCCGCATCCTCAACGTGGGCTCGGTCGCCGGGCTGGTCCCGGGTGGCGGGCACTACTCGGCCGCGAAGGCCTACGTCATCGTGCTCACCGAGACGATGGCCGGGGAGCTGCGCGGCACGGGCGTGAGCGCGACGGTCGTCGAGCCGGGCTACGTGCGCACCGAGTTCCACGCCCGGTCGGGGATGTCCTCGGGCGGGACCTCGTCGCTCTCGAGCCGGATCTGGCTGGACATCGACGACGTCGTGGACGCCTCCCTCGACGACCTCTTCGCGGGACGGTCCGTCAGCGTGCCGACGAAGCGCTGGAAGGCCGTCTCGGCCGTCCTCGACGTCGTGCCGCGGCGCGTGGTCAGTTCGGTGTGGAACCGGATGCCGTCGGGGGCCAAGCGCCGGCACCCGAACGCCGGCCGCTGACGTATCTAGAACTCCAACACGGAGCGTAGTCAGGGCGTAACGTAGAGACGTGAACGCAGCCGTCCCCGCTTCGTCCCCCGCGGAGACCCCTGACGACGTCCTGGGCGACGAGACCGCTCGGCTCGCCGCCCTGCGCGAGTACGTCGACGTCGCCGCCGCCCCGCCCGCCGAACTGCAGGCCGTCGTCCGCCTCGCCGCCCGGTTGACCGGCCTGCCGAACGCCGTCGTCAACATCATCGACGAGCACCACCAGCGGCAGCTCGTGGCCGAGGGCTTCGACCCCGGGACCAGCGACCGCGGCGACTCGATGTGCTACTACGCGCTCGGCGCGGGCGGCCTCGTGCACGCCGCCGACGCCCGCCGCGACGTCCGGTGGGCCGCGCACCCCTGGGTCGACGGCACGCTCGGGCACGTGCGCAGCTACGCCGCGGCTCCCCTGCTCACGCCCGACCACCAGGCCCTCGGCACGCTCTGCGTCTTCGACGAGGCCCAGCCCCGGCAGCTGACCGACGAGCAGCGGGCCGGGCTCGCGGACCTGGCGACCATGGTCGTCTCCCTCTTCGACCGCGAGCGCCGCGCCCGCCTCGTCGCCCGGCACGAGGAGGAGCTGCGCCTGGCGCGCGCCGCGGCCGAGACGGCCCGCGCCCTGCAGGAGGCGCTGCTGCCGCACGCACTGCCCACCGGCGAACGGGTGCGGGTGACGTCGCGCTACCTGCCCGGCACCGACGGCGCCGAGGTCGGCGGGGACTTCTTCGACGCCATCCGCACCGACACCGCCTTCGTCCTGGTCATGGGCGACGTCCAGGGCCACAACTCGGCCGCGGCCGCGCTCATGGGCCGCGTCCGGACGGCCGTGCGGGCCTACGTCAGCGAGGGGCACGAACCCTCGGCCGTCCTGGAGCGGACCAACCGCCTCATGCAGTCCTTCGAGGGCGACCTGTTCGCCACGTGCTGCCTCCTCGCCCTCGACGAACGGACCGGGGAGGTGACGGTGGCCAGCGCCGGGCACCCGGCGCCCGTCGTCGCCGCCGGGGAGGTCGGCGCTCTCGAGGTCGACCCCGGGCCGCCGCTGGGGGTGCAGGAGGAGGCGACGTACCCGGAGAGCCGGCACCGCCTGACCGGGGCCAGCCGGCTGCTGCTGTACACCGACGGTCTCGTCGAGTGGCCCGGGCAGGGCGGCCAGGGCACCCACGAGGCGACGGCCACGGGCGAGGCCGCGATGCGCCGCGCGCTCACCGACGGCCCCGGGGTGGACGCCGAGACCCTGGCCGACCGGTTGCTGGCGCCCGTGCGGGGCGGGGGTCGCGACGACGCCGCCCTGCTCGTCGTCGACTACGACGGTCCGGCGCCCGGCACGCGGGAGAACCGGCTGGTGCTGCCCGCCGACACCCGTGCCGTGGGCGCGGCCCGCGACTGGCTGCGCACGACGCTGCACGCGTGGGAGCTGACCGGCACGGCCGACGAGGCCGAGCTCGTCGTCAGCGAGCTGGTGACGAACGCGTTGCTGCACACCGGGTCCCCGACCGCGCTGACCCTGCGCCACGAGGTGGCCGACCGGCTGCTGTGCGTGGGGGTGGAGGACGGTTCGACCCAGCACCCGCAACCCCGCACGAGCGACGACGACGCCACCGGGGGCCGTGGCATGCACATCGTGCAGCTGCTGGCCCAGCGCTGGTGGGTGGCGCCGCGCGGGGACGGAAAGACGGTCTGGGCCGACCTGCTGGTGGCCTGACCCCTGGGTTCAGCCGTGGGCGGGGGCCGGGCGGTGGACGGTCGTGAACCCGACGAGCACGGCTCCGGTCGGCCCCACCGTCAGGCGCCGGCCGGTGCTGGTGCGCCAGAGCCACTCCCCGAACGGGGACCGCCCCCGGTAGGTCACGCGGAACGGCGTGCCCGCGGCGGCGGCCCGGTCGAAGGCCCGCTCGACGCTGGGGCGGTCGGCCGGGTGGACGTCGAGCATGAGCCGCTCCGAGCCCACCGACTCCCGGCCCACCCCGAGGACCTCGCTGCCTCGTTCGTCGACGACGACGCGACCGGTGGCGGTGTCGAGCTGCCACGCGCCCGTCTGCTCGTCGGCGAACTGCGGGGTGGCGAGCCAGTCGGACAGCGACGACAGCGCGATGGCGTCGCTGTGCACGACGAGGCCCTCCTCGCGTCCATGGGCGTCGTCGATCGCCAGGGCGTCGACGATCCAGGCCAGCTCGGGGTCCGGCCCCGGGGGCCGCTCGTCCCCCCACAGGTCGCGCAGGACCGCGAGGACCCGCTCCGCGCGTCGGGAGCGGTCCTCGCGGTCGGACGGGCCGGGCACCTCAGTCGACGACGGCGCCGGGGTTGAGGTTGCGGCCCGGGTCCACCCCGGCGAAGAGGGATCCCACGATCTTGGCGCCGGCGGCGGACAGGTCGTCCTCGATCCAGCGCTTGTGCTCCCGGCCCACGGCGTGGTGGTGCGAGAGCGTCCCGCCGTTGTCGATGAACGCCTGCTGGATGGCGCCCTTGACGATGTCGTAGGCCTCGAGGCCGTCACGGTCGGTCGGCGGCTGGAAGGCGAACGTGAAGTACTGGCACGCACCGGAGTGGTAGCTGTGCGAGAGGTGGCAGAAGACGAAGCCCTTGATGCCGACCTCGGCGAAGGCCTTGTTCGCCGCCGCCACGACGTTGTCGTGCACCGACTTCAGCGTCGCCCACGAGGACGACGTCTCGGACACGTCGCCGTACGCACCGCGGTCGAGGATGAAGTCGCGGATGTAGGGGGTGTCGAACTTCTTCTGGTCGTACAGCTTGCCCGGGCCCGCACCGACCCCGAAGCCGCCGTGCTTCTTGACGATCTCGCCCACGAGCGACTTGTTGCGCCGCACGTGCAGGGCCGACCCCTCGAACCCGATGAACGACAGGCACATCTCGGACAGGTCGATGCCCTTGCGCTTGCTGGCGTACAGCTGCACGCCCTTGTTGAGCAGCTGCCCGAGGGTGCTCCCCTTCTTGGACGTGGCCAGGGTGAACTGGGTCTCGTTGGCGTCCGAGACGCGCGTGATGCTCGGGGAGGCGTCCGAGGCCGCGATGTCGTGCATGGCCTTCAGGCCGCTGGCGTAGTCGGGGAAGAAGTAGGCCTGGATCTCGCGCTGCTCGGCCTGGCGGTGCACCTGCACCGTGGCCTCGGTGATGATGCCGAGCCGGCCCTCGCTGCCCAGCACCATCTCGCGCACGCTCGGGCCCGCCGACTGCACGGGCACCTCGGCGGTCGCCACGGTCCCGTGCGGGGTGACGACGCGGACGGCGCGGGTGATGTCGGCGATGTCGCCGAACCGGTCGGACTGCATCCCGGAGGACCGGGTCGCGATCCAGCCGCCCAGCGTCGAGTGCTTGAAGCTGTCGGGGAAGTGCCCGATCGTCCAGCCGCGGGCGTTGAGCTGCTCCTCCAGGTCCGGGCCGAGGGCGCCGGCCTGGATGCGGGCGGTCTGGGAGGTCTCGTCGAGGGACAGCAGCAGCCGCATGCGGCCCATGTCGAGGGAGACGACGGGCCGGGTCTCGTCCCGCGGGGCCTCCAGGGAACCCACGATGTTGGAGCCGCCGCCGAAGGGGATGAGGACGGCGTCGGACTCGAGCGCCACGCGCAGCGCGGCCTCCGTCTCGGCCTCGGTGCCGGGGTAGACGACGAGGTCGGGCAGCCGGCCGAAGTCACCGCGCCGGATGCGGACGAGGTCGCGCATCGACTTGCCGTAGGCGTGCACGACGCGGTCGAGGTCGTCGTCGTGGACGTGCTCCTCGCCCACGGCCTCGGCGAAGGCCGTGCGCAGCGCGTCCGGGGCCTGCGACGGCGGCACGGTCAGCTCGGACAGCTGCGGCACCTGCGCGGGCGCGGCGTCGAAGTCGATGCCGGAGACGCGCTTGACGAACGGCGCCAGGTTCGGCTTGTCCTCGTGGTGGAAGGCGACGCCCTCCTGGCCCCAACCCCACCACTTCATGTGCTCGACCACCAGGAACTCCCAACCCTCGACCTGCGGTGCTCGGGCGCGAGCCTACGCGCCGGGGACGACACTCCCGGTGCGGCCGGCGAGGAAGCGCACGGCGAGTTCGTAGCCCTCCACGCCGAGGCCGGCCACGACGCCCGTCGCGACGGGCGTGATGTACGAGTGCTTGCGGAAGTCCTCGCGCGCGTGGACGTTCGAGACGTGCAGCTCGACGAGCCCGGCGCTCAGCTCGACGCACGCGTCGCGCAGCGCGACGGACGTGTGGGTCCAGCCGCCGGGGTTGAGCACGACGGGCCGGCGGGCGTCGGCGGCCGCGTGCACCCAGCCGATCATCTCGTGCTCGGCGTCGGTCTGGCGCAGCTCCACGCGCACGCCCAGCTCGGCCGCCAGGCGCTGCAGCCTGGCTTCGACGTCGGCCAGGGTCGTGGACCCGTAGACCTCGGGCTGCCGCTTGCCGAGGCGGCCGAGGTTGGGCCCGTTGAGGACGAGGATCGTCGGCGGGAGGTCGGCGGAGTGCTCGCTCACACGCGGACAGTACCGACCTGTGGACGACGGGAGGGCCGTGTCGGCGGTCGGTGCCACAGTGCCGTCCATGCCCGCCTCGCCCGCCGCGCCCAGCCCCGAACCCTTCCGCTGCTTCGGCACCGGCGACGCCCTCTACGAGGCCTACCACGACACCGAGTGGGGCCACCCGGTCCGCGACGACCGGGGGCTGTTCGAGCGGGTCAGCCTGGAGGCGTTCCAGTCCGGGCTCAGCTGGATCACCGTCCTGCGCCGCCGCGAGACCTTCCGCGCGGCCTTCGACGACTTCGCCCCCGAGGTGGTGGCCGCCTACGGCGACGCCGACGTGGCCCGGCTGCTCGCGGACCCGGGCATCATCCGCAACCGCGCCAAGGTCGAGGCGACGGTCGCCAACGCTCGCGCCCTCCTCGCCCTGCAGGCCGCGGGCGGCAGCCTCACCGAGCTGTTCTGGTCCGCGGCACCGGACGCGGCCCCGCCCGTCCCCCGCGTCCCGGGCGACGTCCCGGCCACCACACCGGAGTCGGTGGCGCTGGCGAAGTCCCTGAAGGCGAAGGGGTTCCGGTTCGTCGGGCCGACGACGGCGTACGCCGCCATGCAGGCCTGTGGCGTCGTCGACGACCACCTGGGAGAGTGCCCGGCACGGGCCGTCGCGGAGGCCGCCCGAGCCGCGATCGAGGGGGTCCACGCGTGAGCAGCACCGTCCCGTGCCTGTGGTTCGACCGTGACGGCCTGGCCGCCGCGGAACGCTACGTCGCCCTGTTCCCCGACTCGCGCGTCGTCTCGACCTCGCCGGGCGGGCCGGACGGGGCGCCGATGACGGTCTCGTTCGTCCTGGACGGGCGCGACTGGACGATCATCAACGGCGGTCCGCACTTCCCGCAGACGGAGGCGTTCTCCGTGCAGGTCTCCTGCGCCGACCAGGCCGAGGTGGACCGGTACTGGGACGGCCTGGTGGCCGACGGCGGTTCGGAGGGGCGGTGCGGCTGGCTGAAGGACCGCTGGGGCGTGTCGTGGCAGATCGTCCCGACCCGGCTGCCGGAGCTGCTGTCCGACCCCGATCCCGAACGGGCGCAACGGGCCATGACCGCGATGCTCGGCATGCGGCGCCTCGTGGTCGTCGAGCTGGAGGCCGCGGCCGACGGGGGTGCGTGAACGGTCCCGCCCGAGAGTGACAGAATCGTGGAGAAGCGGGAGCCCCGTCCCGGCGAGCCACAGACAAGAGGTGCCACACATGGTCGATCGACAGCGAGTCGTCATCGTCGGAGGTGGCTTCACCGGCCTGTACGCCGGCAAGAAGCTCGAGAAGCTCCTCCCGGCCTCCGCGGCAGAGCTGGTGATCGTCAGCCCGACTGACCACCTCACCTACAGCCCCCTGCTGCCGGACGTGACCGCGTCCGTCATCGAGCCCCGCCACGTCGCCGTGTCGCTGCGGCAGGCGCTGCCGCGCCACAAGCTCGTCGTGGGCCACACCACCTCGGTCGACCCCGAGGCGAAGACCATCACGATCTCCAAGTCCGAGCGCGGCGTCGTCAGCGACGAGACCCAGGTCCTGTCCTACGACAAGCTCCTGCTCGCCCCCGGCGCCGTCACCCGCCGCTTCCCGATCCCCGGGGTCTCCGAGAGCGCCCGCGGCGTCAAGACCATCACCGAGGCCGCGTTCGTCCGCGACCACCTGCTGGCCCAGCTCGACGCGGCCGACAGCCTGCCGGACGACCCGCGCTTCGACGCCGAGCGCGCCGAGCGCATGACCGTCGTCGCGGTCGGCGCCGGCTACACCGGCACCGAGATCGTCGCCCAGACCCACCGTTGGCTCTCCCGCGTCGCCGACCGCTGGTCGTCCATCGACGTGCGCGACGTCAAGTGGCTGCTCATCGACGTGGCCCCGGCCGTCCTGCCCGAGCTCGGGCCCCGCCTGGGCCAGTACGCCCTCTCGGCCCTCAAGGGCCGCGGCATCGACGTGCGCCTCGGGGTCTCCGTGGCCAGCGTCGAGGGCAACGTCATCAACCTCACCGACGGCACGCCGGTCCCCTCGCGCACCCTCATCTGGGGCGCGGGCATCATGGCGAACCCGCTCATGGGCACCCTGGGCCTGCCGCTGGACCGCGGCCGCCTCGTCGTCGACGCCAAGATGAAGGTCGCGGGCGCCGACGACGTCTGGGCCGCCGGTGATGCCGCCGCCGTGCCGGACCTGGCCAAGCCGAAGCCGGCCGACGGCCCGCAGCCGATCACCCCGCCCACCGCGCAGCACGCCCAGCGCCAGGGCACCGCGGTCGGCAAGAACATCGCCGCCTCCTTCGGGATCGGCCAGGCCGCCGACTACGTCCACAAGGACCTCGGGCTGGTCGCCGACCTCGGTGGCGGCACGGCCGTCGCCAAGCCGCTCGGCATCGAGATGACCGGTCTGCCGGCCAAGATCGTCGCCCGCGGGTACCACCTGTACGCCCTGCCGGCCATGAGCAACCGCATCCGCGTGCTCACCGACTGGGCGCTGCACGCCGTCCTGCCCCCGCAGGCCGTCGCGCTGAACCAGACCCGTCCGGAGGACGCGCTCATCACGCCGGCGCAGAACACGGACATCTACCCGAAGGCGGAGGAGAAGCCGAAGGTCGGCTGACCCCTCCCCGTGGTCCCCGAGGACGTGGTGGCGCTCGTCGCCACCACCCTCGGGACCAGCACGAACCGAGCCCGCCGGCTGGTGCGCACCGCACTGCCGGCGGGCTTCGTGCTGCAGGTGGCCGGGCAGTCGCGGGTCGTCCTCGTCGAGGGGGCGACCGACGTCGCGGTGCTCACGGTCCTGCTCGCCGGCGCTGCGCCCGTCGTCGCGGCCGGCGGCAAGCACGCCCTGCCACTGGCCGCCGCGGTCGCCCGGGCCCTCGGGGCCGTGGTGGACGTCGTGCTCGACGCCGACGACGGCCCGGCTGCCGGGCACCGGGCCCGTGAGGACAGCCGGCGGGTCCTCGCGGAGCTGGGGGACGTCCCCGTGCACGTGCTGCCCGGGGACCTGGAGACCTGCCTGGCGCAGTGGCCGGCGTTCCTGCGGGCGCTGCCCGGTGGACTCACGAAGGACGCGGCCGCCTACGGCCGGGCCGCGCAGGCCGCCCGGTCCAGCCCGCCGCCGGTGCTGGCGCGCCTGCTGGTGGAACTGCGCGGGGACCCGCTCACGCCCTGAGCCGCTCGGCCAGTCCGGTCGCGCGGGCCAGGGGCCGCTCCACCGCGGCGGCCACCGCGCGCGCGGACCCGATGACCCGCACGCGGCTGCGGGCTCGCGTCAGGGCCGTGTAGAACATCTCGCGCGTGGCCAGCGGGGACGTCTCCGGCGCGGCGAGGACGGTGACGGTGTCGAACTGCGACCCCTGGCTGCGGTGCACCGTCATCGCGTGCACGGGCTCGACGGACGCCAGCCGGGCCAGCGGCACCCGCAGCGGTCCGGACCCGCGGGAGAGCGCGGCGACGAGCACCCCGTCCTCCTCCAGGACCACCCCGGTGTCGCCGTTGAAGACCCCGACGGCGGCGTCGTTCGCGGTGACGATGACGGGCAGGCCGACGTAGCGGCCGTCCGGTCGCGGCAGGACGCCGAGCTCCTCCACCGCCCACCGCTGGGCGAGGGCGCTCCAGTGGGCGACCCCGCGCGTCCCGCGCCGGTGCGCGCAGAGCAGCCGGTGGGTGTCCAGGGCCGTCAGCGCCGTCGCGGCGTCGCCGGCGCGAGCCGCCTCGACGACGGCCCGCGACCGGACGACGACGTCGGCGCGCACGACCTCGAGCGCCGCACCGGCGACGAGCTCGGTGTCGGGGACCTCGAGGAACTCCACGTCGGGGCCACCGGCCCGCAGCAGGTCCACGACGTCGGCGGACCGCGCCTCCCGCACGGCCTGCGCGATGGCGGCGATCCCACCGCCGGCGGCGTAGCGGTGGGTCCGCGTCAGCCGGGCCACCCCGTGCGGGGCCGTCCCGGGCGAGGACGTGGCCGGCGCGACGAGGTCGGCCAGGACCGCGCCGACCTCCACCGACGCGAGCTGCTGGGGGTCCCCGACGAGGACGAGCCGCGCACCGGGGCGCAACGCCGACAGCAGCCGGGCCATGACGCCCAGCCCGACCATGGACGCCTCGTCGACGATGACGACGTCGTGCGGGAGGCGGTGCTCGGCGTCGAACCGGGCCCGGACCGACCCCGGCCGGATGCCGAGCAGCCGGTGCAGCGTCGAGGCGGCGGCCGCGCGCAGGAACGAACGCTCGTCGGCGGTGAACGCCCCCTGGTCGGCCGCGGACACGACGGCCTCGGTCAGGCGCGCGGCGGCCTTGCCCGTCGGGGCCGCGAGCGCCACCCGGGGCGGCCCGTCGGACAGCGCGTGCACGGCGGCGAGCAGCCGGGCCACCGTCGTCGTCTTGCCCGTCCCCGGACCGCCGGCCAGGACCGAGACGCCGTGCGAGAGGCACACCGCGGCCGCGGCGCGCTGGTCGTCGGCGGGGTCGCCCGGCCACAGGCGGCCCAGGACCGCCTCGACCGCGGCCGGGTCGTACGGCGCGACGGTGCGGCTGCGGTCGCGCAGGTCCCGGGCGACGGCGAGCTCCTGGCGCCAGTACCGGTCCAGCCACAGCCCGTCGCCGACGAGGTGCAGGGGTGCCGTCGGTCCGCCGGCCTCGGGGTCCTCCCCCGGCCCGTGCTCGACCGTCAGGGGGCTGCGGCGCACGGCCTCCCGCCAGGGCTCCAGCTCGGGCCACGGCACGGCCACCGGCGCGACGGCACCGGAGTCGTCGGCGTCCTCGGGGACGAGGTCGCCCACCACCGACAGGCGCAGGACGACCGACCCGTGCCGCACGGCGCGGACGGCGAGCGCGACGGCCAGCAGGACGCGCTCGTCGTCCTCCCCCGTCACCGCGCCGAGCCGGCGGGCGACGTGGACGTCGGCGGCGTGCAGCAGGCCGAGCTCGTTGACCTCGCGCAGCAGGCCCGTGGCCGAGCGGGCGAGGGAGGCCGAGCGGTCGGGCTCCACGGCCCCCTCGACGCTGCTGCTGGTGGTGGTGGTCACGGGGTCCTCCCGGCGAGCAGGTCGGAGGTGGCCACGACGAGGGCGGCGGGCGGCTTCCACGACCACACCCCGGGCGGCACGCCGTCCGGTCCGGGCGCGACGTCTGGTCCGCACATGCCGCGCAGGAACAGGTACAGCGACCCGCCGAGGTGCTCGGCCGGGTCGTACCCCGCCAGGCGCCAGCGCAGGAACCGGTGCAGCGCAACGCTGTACAGCAGCGCCTGCAGCGGGTAGTGGGCCGCCAGGACGGCCTCGTCGAGGGCCGGTCGCCGGTAGTGCCAGGCGGTCAGCTCCTCCCCCGGGCCGGCGAGCCGGTTCGTCTTGTAGTCCACGACGAGGAAGCGCGACCCGCACCGCAGGACGGCGTCGATCGAACCGGTGAGGTAGCCGCGCAGGCCCTCGGCGGCCAGGGCCGGTTCGGTGAGCTGCCCGGCGTAGGCGTGCACCGGGTCGTCGGCGGGCAGGTGCCGGCGCAGCAGGACGGCGAGGTCCCCCAGCCGGCCCCCGGCCGAGGGTCCCGCGTCGTCGCCGCCGGCCAGCGGCAGCTCGAAGTCCAGCTCGGCCAACCGGTCGGCCACGGCGAAGTCCTGCAGGGCGCGGTCGTCGGCCAGCGGCCCCAGACCGGTGCGCAGCACGGGGTCGAGCGCCGCGGCGAGCGGTTCGGCCAGCGGGGCGGCGAACTGCTCGCGGGCCAGGGCGGCCAGGTGGGCCGGCCGGTCGGGGACGGCCGGGTCGAACCCCTCGAGCACGGCGTGCACGAGCGTCCCGAACCCCGTGCCCGCGGGCAGGTCGGCCAGCGGCGAGGGCACCGTCCGCCACCCCTGCGGGTCGTCCGTCCCCGCCTCGGCGCCCGGGGGCTCGACCCCGTCGACCTCGTCGACGGTCACCTCCACCTCCGGCTCGGACAGGACCGCCCGGCCCGGCAGGTGCACGTCGTGCACACCGCGGGTCAGGCCCGAGTAGGACGTGCGCCGCCACCCGAGGTCCACCTCGGCGCCGAACCGGGCCGCGCGCAGCTCGACGGCGGGCGTGACGGGCCCGGACCAGCGCCGCGGCGTCGAGCGCAGCGGCACGTCCTCGACCGCCACCGGCGACCCCGGCGGGAACAGCGCCTCGAGCCGGGTCGCGAACGCGTCGTCGGCGGGCAGCGGCAGCTTCTCCGGCACCGCCAGGACGTCGTCGGTCATCAGCAACCGGTGCAGCGCACCGCGTTGCGTGTTCGTCGCCGGCGCCCACCAGACCAGCAGCCGGGAGACGGCGCGGGTGAGCGCGACGTAGAGCAGGCGCAGCTCCTCGCCGAGGTCCTCGGTGTCCGCCGCGCGGCAGAAGGCGTCGTACGCGGGGGCCGCGGGGCCCCCGACGTGCAGCGCGCGCGGGCCGTCCGGGGCGTGGGCCACGGGCAGCCGGTCCTTGGAGCCGCCGCCGGTGGAGTCCCACCCGAACGGGACGCAGACGACCTCGTACTCCAGGCCCTTGCTCGTGTGCACCGTGGCGATCTGCACGGCGTCGCGGTCGGTGTCCAGGCGCCGCGAGCGCTCCTGGTCGACGTCGCCGGCCGCGTCCTCGACGCGCCCGCGCAGCCACGACAGCAGGGTGGAGACTCCGCCACCGGGGTTGAGCGCGGACTCGGCGTGCAGGACCTCGGCGATGTGCCGCAGGTCGGTCAGCCGGCGTTCACCGCCCTCGACGCCGAGCAGCCGGCGCGGCAGGTCCCGCTCCTCGTTGACGGCGGCGAACATGCCCGACACCCCACGCTCGGCGAGCACCGTGCCCCAGCCGCGCAGCGCGACGGACACCTCGTCGGTCGCCCGGTCCCCCGCGGCGTCCAGCTCGGCCGCGGTCCAGCCCACGAACGAGGACAGCGCCGTGCGCCGCACCCGCGCCGCCCGGTGCGGCTGCTCGACGGCCTCCAGCAGCCACACCCACTCCCGCGCCGCGGGCGTGGAGAAGACGCTCGGCCCGCGCGAGAGCACGCACGGCACCCCGCGGCGGCGCAGCTCCTCCTGCACGAGCTGGGCTTGGGACTGGGTGCGCACGAGCACCGCGACGTCACCCGCCGCGAGGTCGCGTCCGGGGCCACCCCGGTGCGGCTGCACCCGCAGCCCCTCGGACAGCACGGCGACGACCTGCTCGGCCGTGTCGCGCGCCACGGCCGCGCGCACGTCGGCCACGGCCGGCACGCCCGTGCGGGCCGTGACCGGCAACCCGTCGCGACGCAGGACCCGCAACCGCACCGGCGCGGGATCCGGGCCGGCCGGCCCGACGAGCGCGGCCGTGCGGTGGTGGGCCTGCACGGGGTGCACCACGATCCGCCCGTCGCCGAGGGCGGCGCCGCGCAGCAGCGCCGCCGTCCCCGCCAGGACGGCGGGGTCGCTGCGGAAGTTCGTGCCCAGCGTCGCCGTCGCGTCCGCGACGCCGACGGCCTCCAGGTAGCTGTTCACGTCGGCGCCGCGGAAGGCGTAGATGGCCTGCTTGGGGTCCCCGATGAGGACCAGGGGGCAGCACCCGTGGAACGCCGTCCGCAGGACGTCCCACTGCACGGCGTCGGTGTCCTGGAACTCGTCGACGAGGACGACGGAGTACCTGCGCCGCAAGCGGTCGCACGCCGTGGGGCCGGCGACCTCGTCGGTCAGCGCGTCCCGCAACCGCGTCAGCAGGTCGTCGAACCCCAGCACGCGGCGCGAGCGCTTGCGGGCGGCCACCTCGCGCCGGACGCCCTGGGCGAACCGGACGCGCAGGTCCTCCGGGGTCTCAGGAGCGGCGCCGCGCGGCTCGATGCGCGCGTCCGCGCGGCCGACCGCCTCCCGCGCGATGCGCAGCGCGACGGCGCGGGAGAACGGGGGCGGACCGCCGCCGGGCCGCACGGCGAACCGGACGTACAGGTCGTCGCAGACCTCCTCGACGAGGTCGTCGACGTCCTCGACGAGCGTCGCGGTCGGGTCCACGTCGGCGGCCGTGCCCAGGCTGGTGAGGACCTGTTGGCAGAACTCGTGGATGGTCGCGACGGTGGCGGCGTCGAAGCCCGCCAGCGCCGCGGACAACCGCGCGCGCCGCGCCGCGACGTCGGCCTCCGGGGCCGCGGCGAGGTGCCGGACGACGGCGTCGGGCGAGGCCGCGGCGGTGGCCGGGTCCGCCAGGGCGTCGCGCGCGCCGACGAGGCGCTCGCGGACGCGGTCGCGCAGCTCGGCCGTGGCCGCGCGCCCGAACGTCACGACGAGGAGCTCGTCGACCGCGGCGACCCCCTCGGCCACGTACCGCGTGACGAGACCCGCGATCGTCCAGGTCTTGCCCGTCCCCGCGCTGGCCTCCAGCACGGTGGTCCCGGTCGGCAGCGGCCCGGTCACCTCGAAGGTGCGGTGGCCCGTCGCCGCGCTCACCGCTCGTCCATCCGGTAGGCACCGAGGAGGGGTTCCCAGACGCGTTGCACCGCAGCGTCGAACGTCGCCGGTGCTCCCGGTGGCCAGCCCGCGGGGGGCGCCCAGTCGAGCAGCACGTCGACCGGCGCCGCCGCGCCCCAGACGCCGGCGTTCTCCTCGTCGGCGTCCTCCTTGGGGAAGGACCAGTCCGAGGTCCACGCCCCCGTCGCCGCGCGCCGGCAGGCGGCGGCGGGACGACCGGCCCACGCGGCCTGCGCGTAGGCCATCGCGGTGTCCACCGGCAGCGGCAGCGGTGCGCACAACCCCGCGGCCCGCAGCTCCAGGAGGTCGACGAGGAGCCCGCGCGCGACGGCCGCCGGCACCGGCCCGAGCGTCAGCAGGGCGACGCTGCCCTGACCGCCCCGGCCGACGACGACGGCGCGGACGTCCGTCCCCGGGTGGGCGGCCGACAGGGCCAGCAGCTCGATCCAGGCGCGGACGGTCTGCTTGGCCTTGACCCGGGAGTAGATCGTCGTGACGGCGACGTCGCCGGTCGCGCGGCCCCCGGGCCGCACGGGCCGGACGCCGCGCACGCTGCCCGTCAGGCGGACCGGTCCGGTGCCCGGCACGTCGAGGTCGAGCTCGACGTCCACGCTGCGCGGGGGCGCTCCGGCGAGCCCCGCGTCGAACTCGGCGGCCACGGCGGCGATCGCGTCGACCAGCGGACCCACCTCGCGCAGCACCGCCGTCCCGAGCGGGCCGGGCGGCAGGGACCCGCGGGCCGTCTCGAGGCGGACGACGTCGCCGGCGCCGGCCCCGCGCAGCCGGGCCGCGAGCGCCCGGTCCCCGACCGACCACTTGGCGAGCGCGTCGAGCTCGACGGGCAGCGCGTCGGCGGGTTCCTCCTCGCGCGTGGCGGTGGCCACGTCGAGGCGCTGACGCAGGAACCCCTTCGCCGGGTGCTGGAAGAACTGCACGAGCTGGTCCAGGTCGAGGTCGGCCGCGGGGGCGGGCGGCAGGCCGGCCGCCAGGAAGGGTTGCGGCGCAGCCGGTTCGGCGGCACCCGTCGTGGCGCCCGCGAGGGCGCTGCGGTCGTAGCTGAAGGCACCGGGCCGGCCCAGGGCGCGGTCGGCGAAGTTGCGCGGGTCCGTCGGCTGCAGCGGGTGCTGGACGACGACGCGTTCACGCACCCCCGGGTGGGCGGCGTCCAGGGCGTCCAGCAGTTCCCCCACGGGCACGGCCGGCGGCAGCTGCGCGCCCGTCCGGACGTCGTGGCCGGAGTAGGTGACGACGAGCGTGTCCCGGGCCGAGCAGACGGCGTCGAGCAGCACCTGGCGGTCCTCGCTGCGGGGGTCCCGGTCGCCGAGGTGCGGGTCGCGCGAGAGCACGTCGTCGGCGTCGGGGTTGGTGACGCGCGGGAAGGCCCCGTCGTCCATGCCCAGCAGGCAGACGACGCGGTGGGGCACCGAGCGCATGGGCGTCAGCGTGCAGACCGTGAGGGCGCCGGTGCGGAAGTTGGCGCGCTGCGGCTTGCCGGCGAAGCGCTCGGCGACGAGGGCGGCGACGTCGGCCAGCCCCACCTCGGCCGTCCCGGCGCGCGCCGCGTCCTGGGCGACGGCGCCGAGCTCGCGGCGCAGCTGGGCCAGCTGCCACGCTCCGTCGGCGGGGACGTCGGCGAGGTCGAGGACACCGTCGAGCAGCGCCTCGCACCAGGCGGCGACCCCGCGCCGGCCCGACAGCCGGGCCACCGCGGCGTCGAGGCGGTCGAGCAGCTCGGCGAGGCGGCCCGCGAGGTCGACGCGGGAGGACTCGACGTCCGCGAGCGGGACGACCTCCCCCAGCAGCTCGTCCTGCGCCCCACCGCCGACGGCGACGCCGACGAGCAGGCGGTCGAGCCCGGTCCGCCACGACCCCTGCGCCACCGTCCCGAGGGACCAGGCGGCGCGGTGCTCGGCGGACAGGCCCCAGTGCACGCCCGCGTCGACCGTCCACTCGCGGACCTGCTCGAGGTCCTCGTCGTCGAGGTCGAAGCGCGCGCGGACGGCCGCGGTGCCGGCGAGGTCGAGCACCTCGCTGGCCGTGAGCCGGCTCTGGGCCAGGACGAGCAGCCGCGCGGCGAGCCCGAGCAGCGGGTTGGTCTGCAGCGCCGAGCGGTCGGCGACGGAGACGCGCAGCCCACCGCCGGGGTGGGAGTCGGTGGAGAAGACGGCCTGCACCAGCGGCGCGTACGCCTCGACGTCGGGGCACATGACGAGCACGTCGCGCGGCTGCAGCGTCGGGTCGTCGTCGAGCAGGCCGAGGACGACCTCGCGCAGCACCTCCACCTGGCGGGCGCGGCCGTGGCAGGAGTGGACCTGCACGGAGCGGTCGGAGGGGTCCGGGTCCGGGACGGGCGCGGGGACCTCGTCGGCCGCGAGCGCCGCCTGCAGCCGACCCAGCAGCGTGGGGTGCGGGGCGGGGGCCGGGTGGTGGACGTCGTGCAGGTCGGGCACCGCGTCGAGCAGCCGGGCCTGCAGCTCGCGCACGTCGCGCGACAGGGACAGCAGCAGCGGGTGCCGCACGGGGCCGGTCCCCTGGGCGGCGCCCTGGGCGGCTCTGCGCAGGCTCGCGGGCGGCTGCGCGGTGGACCACAGCGCGGGGCTCGGGTGCTGCAGGAACAGGTGGACCTCCCGGTGGGCGGCCAGCGCGGCCAGCACCCGCAGCCGGGACTCGGCCAGCCGCGTCACGACGAAGACGCCGAACCGCTCCCCCAGGCCGGTGAGGGCCGGGTTCGCGCGCAGCGCCGCGCACACGTCGTCGAGCAGTTCGGCCGGAGCGGGGACGCCCACGTGCTCGCGCACGGCCCGGAAGACCTCCGGCTGCCAGCGCAGGTCGTCCGGGACGTCGGAACCGCCTGCGGCCCAGTTCACGAGCAGGCCGGGGCGGGCGGCGCCGTAGCGGGCGAACAAGCCGGCGAGCCGGGCCGCGGCGGCCGTCCGGCGCACGCGGGGCACGTCCTCGCCCGGGACGGCGCGCAGGTGGTGGCGCAGCACCGCGAACCGGGCCCCCGCGTCGGTGCCGGGACGGCCGTCGGCGGGCGCGAGTTCGTCGAAGACCTCCAGGACGTGCCACGCCAGGGCGTCCGGCGCCCACCGCTCGACGGCGTCGGCCGCTTCGGGCCGGATCCGGCCCACGACGTCGGCCACGACGCCGTCGAGGAGCCGGGCCGGGGAGGAGAAGTCGACGCGCGCGCAGATGCCGTCCTCGCCCTCGGGGCCGGCCCCGAGGTGGTGGGCCAGCCGCTGCGCGATCCAGCGTTCGGTGCCGCGCGCGCCCACCGCGAGCACGTCGGGGGCGAAGGGGTCGGCGCCGGCCGTGGGCGTCCGCAGGACGTCGGCGAGCCCCGCGACGAGGGCCGTCGCGCTCTCGGAACGGTGGACGTGGAGCACGGTCCCCTGTCTACCCGACCGCTCGGACACGGCGTCCGCGTGGTGTGCTGACCCGGTGCCGACCGCTCCCGCGCTGTCGATCCTGGACCGCTCGCGGGTGCGCTCGGGGCAGGAGGACGCCGACGCCCTGCTGGCCACCGTCCGCCGCGCGCGCCGGGTCGAGGCGCTCGGCGCGGACGGGTTCTGGGTGGCCGAGCACCACGCCGTCCCCGGCGTCGTGGGCCCGGCCCCGACGGTGCTGCTGGCGGCCGTCGCCGCGGCCACGACGCGCGTGCGGGTGGGCACGGCCGGGATCATGCTGCCCAACCACCGCCCCTTCGTCGTCGCCGAGCAGGTCGCGGTCCTCGCGGCGCTGCACCCGGGCCGTGTGGAGGTCGGGGTGGGGCGGTCGCTCGGGTTCACCGCGCCGGTCCGGCACGCGCTGGGAGCGCTCGCGAGCGCCGACGCGGACGAGCGCCTCGCCGAGCTGCTGGACTGGCTGCACGGCCGGGGACCGGTGACGCTGCGGCCCCGCGTCACGGCGCCGCCGGTGTGGCTGCTGGCCACGGGCGAGGGGCTGGCGACGGCGGCGCGCCTGGGGCTGCCCGTCGTCGTGGGCGGCCGGTTGCTGCGGGAGGCCGACCCGCTGCGGCGCTACCGCTCCGAGCACCCCGGGGGTCGGGTCAGCCTGCTGCTCGACGTCGTCGTCGCCCGCGACGAGGCGGCCGCGCGGCGCGAGCTCCTGCCGCAGGCGGTGGCGCTGGCCCGAGCCCGCAGCCGCGGGGAGTTCGGGCCGCTGCCCACCCCGGAGGACGCCGCCGCCGCGCACCTGAGCGCTCGCGAGCGCGCCGACGTCGAGCGGCACCTCGCCGACGCCGTGGCCGGGACGGCGCAGGAGGTGCAGACGAGGCTGCAGGAGCTGCTGGACCGGACCGGCGCCGACGAGCTGCTGCTCGCAGCCACCCCGCACGAGGAGGAGGTCGAGGCGCGCAACGACACCCGGCTCGTCGAGCTGGTGCGGGACCTCAGAACTGCCGGTTGAGCGAGCGCCGCCGCACGCGCTGCTCGATGCGGTCGAACTCCCGCCGCAGCGGCTGGGAGCAGAACTCCCCCAGCGTGACGCCCGCGGCGAGGGCGAGCGCGGTGCCGAAGGCCGTGACGAGCTGGGCCAGACCCGCGGAGGTCCCGCCGCCGACGATCGAGAAGATCGCGCGGTAGATGGCCAGCCCGGGCAGCAGCGGGACGATCCCGCAGACGGAGACGACGAGACCGGGGACGCCCCAGCGCCACGCGGTGCCCTCGGCCAGCAGCCCGACGAGCAGCGCCGCGAGCCCGGCCGCCGCGACCGGGCCGGTGCCCAGCAGGGTCGCCACGCCCGCGGCGAAGACGGCGGTGGCCCCGGCGAGCCCGGCCAGCAGGACCGCGCGCAGGCCCGCGTACCCCGACACGGCCCAGGTGAAGGCGGCCACGGCGCCGGCGGCGACCTGGACGGCGAGGGGGTAGGACTCCCCGCTGGAGAACGTCAGGCTGAGGCCGATGCCGGCGCGCTGGCCGAGGTCGAGGACGGCGGCGATGCCGAGGACGAGCCCTGTCGTCAGCAGGACCGTCTCGAAGGCGCGCGCGCCGGCCGTGACGTAGAAGCCGGAGATCGCGTCCTCCGCGGACCCGACGAGCGAGAGCCCCGCGAGCAGGACGACGATGCCGGACCCGACGACGAGGGACGGCGGCAGCCGGCCGACCCAGTCGGGCAGGTGCGGGCCGGCGACGAGGAGGGCGAGGGCGAAGGCCGTCGCGATGGCCGCGCCGGCGAACTGCTGGAAGAAGGCGGGCAGGCCGCGGCGGTTCAGCGCGGACAGGACGACCTGCAGGACGCAGGTGACGAACGCGGCGCAGACGGCCACGGCCCAGGTGCCGCCGATGGTCACGGCGACGGCGGCCGCCAGCCCGACCGTCCCGGCCGCGGAGATCCACGGCCGGTAGGGGCGGCGCTGGGACAGCAGCCGCTTCAGGCGCGTGTTGATCTCCTCGGCCGGCAGGCCGTCACCGGCCTCGTGGGCCAGCTCGTACAGCGCGCCGAGCCGGGAGTAGTCGCTGGCGCGGACCTTCACGACGCGCGCCGAGGTCAGCGGGACGCGGTCGGCGCCCGCCGTCGAGATGATGACGGCGGTGTAGTTGATGTCGACCTGGGTGTGCCGCAGGCCGGCGCCGGCCGCGGCCCGCAGCGCGAGCGAGGTGACGTCCGCGGCCGAGGCTCCCGCCGAGAGCAGGGCCTCGGCCATGCGCGCGACGGCGTCGAGGGCCTCGAGGGCCTCGGGCCGGGTCAGGCCCCCGTCGACGACCTGTTCGACCGAGGGGGTCTCGCCGGCGACGATCTCCGCCAGCCGGCTCCTCCACCGTGCCGTCGGGAGTCCGGTGCGCAGCGCCACGCGGTGACGCTATCGAAGCGCTCGGTCAGCAGCTGAGGGCGAGGGCCACGCGGTCGGTGACCGGGACGACGTCGCAGCCGACGCCGGCGGTCCCGAGGTCGACGACCGTCCACCGCGTGCCGTCCGAGCGCAGGACGGCCGTGGCCGGGTCGAGCGCGTCGGGGTCGGTGGGCTGGAGGTCGGCGGCGGCCCAGGCCCCCGCGACGCGGACGTCGCCCACGGTGAAGGAGCCCGCGGGGACGCCGGCGGTCAGGGGGCTCGACGTCACGGCCTGGGCGACCGCGGCGTCGGGAGCCTGGTCGCCCGTGACGGTCGTGCTCGCCGAGGAGCTGGACGTCGTCAGGACGAGGGCGAGCGCGGGCGCGGTGAGGGCGGTCAGGGTGAGCGTGGTGCGGCGGTTCATGGATCCGACCTCCCGGTGGTCTGGCGGTTCTCGGGTCGTGCGCGTTCGGGGAGTGGACGCACGCGGCCGCCCGCCGGTTGCAGCCCGGACCGCCCTCCTCAGAACCTCCGCAACCGCTCCTCAACCCGGGTCGACGACCAGGTCGGCCCGGTGCCTGCTCGCCGCGATGACCGCCGCGTTCGCCTCGTCGCTGCCCAGGGCCCAGGCCCGGGCCTGCGCGGGCTCCTTGCCGAAGGCCACGTGTCGCGCGACGAGGCGGTCGAGCCGGGCGCCTTCGTCGGGGGCGACGTACCAGGTCTCGTCGATCAGGCCCTCCAGGCGGGCCCACTCCCCCTCCCGCAGCAGGAGGTAGTTCCCCTCGGTGACGACGAGCGGCACCTCCCGCGGGACGGGCAGGGCCGAGCCGACGGGTTCCTCGAGGTCGCGCCGGAACTCGGGGGCGTGCACGACGGCCTCCTCCCGGGACCGCAGGCGCCGCAGCAGGGCGACGTAGCCGCCGGCGTCGAAGGTGTCCGGGGCGCCCTTGCGGTCCCGCCGGCCGAGCGCCTCCAGCACGACGTCGGCCAGGTGGAACCCGTCCATGGGGACGAGGACGGCGAGCTCGGGGCCGAGGTCGGCCACGAGCCGGGCGGCCAGGGTCGACTTGCCCGCACCGGGCGGCCCGACCAGCCCCAGGACGCGGCGCTCCCCGGTGGTCAGGGCGCGGGCACGCTCGAGGAGGACCTCGTACGCGGGGTTCGAGGGGGCCACTCAGAACACCGAGCCCGGTTCGGCGGCCGCGCCCGCACCGGTCGCCGCGGCCTGTTCCGGAGCCACGACGGCCCCGGCCCAGCGCTCGCAGGTCCACCCCTCCTCGGGGGACCCGACGAGGTCGACGACCCCGGTGTTCTCCAGGCCGGTCGCGATGACGAAGTCGGCGGAGACGTTGCGCACGCGGGAGCCGGCCCAGGTGCGGATGGCCGCGCCGTGGCTGACGAGGACGAGGGTCTCGACGTCCGCGGCGCGGGCCGCCGCCAGCGCGTCGGCGACGGCGGCGTCGTACCGGGCGAAGAACGCGTGCCCGTCCTCGGCGCCGGGTTCGGCGACGGACAGGTCCCCGTGCAACCAGGCGGCGACGACGTCGAGGTAGCGGCGCACGGACGCCTCGTCCCCGCGCATCTCCAGGTCCCCGGCCTCGATCTCGCGCAGACCGTCGGCGACGGAGACCGGCAGGCCGAGGTGGGCGGCGAGCGGGGCCGCCGTCTGCTGGGTCCGCACGAGCGTGGAGGCGGTGACCGCCCCGACGCCCAGTCCGCCGAGCGCGGGGACGAGGGCCAGGGCCTGCTCGCGCCCGAGGTCACTCAGGTCGGCGCCGGGGACGGCGGTGTCGAGCAGGTGCTCGACGTTGGAACGGGTCTGGCCGTGACGGACGAGGAGGAGTCGCACGCCGCCACGATCGCAGAACCCGTGACTCGCCGTCCCGTCTGCGTCAGAGCACGACGTCCAGGCGGCCCTGCGTCGAGCCGTTGAGCATGGTCATGAGCCGCAGCTGCACCTCGACGGGCACCGGCTCCTTGGCCGTGAAGGTCAGGCGCCCGATCATGCGGCGCAGGTCCTCGGCCGTGAGGTCGCGGTGGTCGGAGACCATGCCGCTGGCGCGCTCGCGGTTGATCTCCCGCGCGAGCGAGGCCACGGGCGCAGCGCTCACGTCGACCGTCTCGTCGCCGCCGCCGTAGAGGTGGCCGAGGAGGGCGCGGTCGGACTGCGTCAGTTCGTCGAGCGGGTCCTCGTCGATCCACTCCGGCGTGATGCGGCGGGCCGGGGTCACCGACTCCGTGCCGCTGATGCCGTCCAGCCGGGAGGCGGTGCGGACCGCCGGGGCCGAGGTCACCGTTCCGAGTCGCATCGTCGTCTCCTGTCCCGAGCCCGAAGTAGTTGCCCAGAGTGTTCTCTGTGTGACAACCAGTGTCCGACAGGACGGACCATGATCTGAGGAGAAGTCACCCGGACGGCCCAACGGCCGTCCGGGTGACCAGCGTCGTCGCAGGTCAGAGGCTCGCGAGGAGGGTCACTCGGCGGGCTCGAGGACGAAGACGGGGATCTCGCGGTCGGTCTTGCGCTGGTAGTCGGCGTAGTCGGGGTACGCCGCGACAGCCCGCTCCCACCACTGCGCCTTCTCGTCGCCGGTCACCTCGCGGGCGGTGTAGTCCCGCTTCACCGGCCCGTCCTGCAGCTCCACGAGCGGGTTGGCCTTGACGTTGTGGTACCAGACGGGGTTCTTCGGGGCGCCGCCGAGGGAGGCCACCGCCGCGTAGCGGCCGTCGTGCTCGACGCGCATGAGGGGCTGCTTGCGCAGCTTCCCCGACTTCGCGCCCTGGGTCGTCAGGACGACGACCGGCATGCCGCGCAGCTCGGTGCCCTCCGTCCCACCGCTGGACTCGTACTGCTCCACCTGCTCGCGGACCCACGCCTCGGGGCTGGGCTCGTACTCTCCGGTCAAGGGCATGCTCCGGAGGTTAGTCAGCGCCCTCGAGCTCCGCCGCCCGGGTGATCCCGAGCTCGCGCACGGCCGTCTCGAAGACCGTCGCGAGGTCCAGGGAGAACTGCGGCGTCACCAGGGGGCTGCTCGTCAGGCCCGCGGTGAGGCACTCGTGGACGTGCTCGAGCATGAACCGGTGCCCGTGGGCGACGGAGTGGTCGTGCTCGCTCACGTGGTCCGTGCCGTCCGGGCCGGTGCGGTGGACCGTGAAGCCGGGCGCGGCCGGCAACGGCGACCCGACCTCGATCCACCCCTCGGCGGCCTCGATCCACGCGCGCGACGGCGTGCGCGCGACCATCGTCGTGGACAGGGCCGCGGCGGCGCCGGAGTCCCAGCCGAGGGCGAGCGCGACCTGCCGGTCCACCCCCGACGGTGCGAGCGAGCCCGCCACCCGCACGGTCGACGGCGTCCCGAACAGCGTCAGCGCCAGGCCGACCGGGTAGGGACCGAGGTCGAAGAGGGAGCCACCGCCGATGGCGGGTTCGTGGAACCGCGCCAGCGAGTCCGGGGCCGGGAAGCCGAAGTCGGCGTGCAGGCCGTGCACCTCGCCGACCTCGCCGCGGCCGAGGAGCTCCAGGAGCGCCACGGTCCCGGGCAGGAAGCGCGTCCAGTACGCCTCCATGAGGAAGACGCCGCGCTCCCGAGCCGTGTCCAGCAGGTCCCGGGTCGCGGCCAGGCTCACGGTCATCGGCTTCTCGACGAGCACGGCCTTGCCGGCCAGCAGCGCGGCCTTGGCCGGCGCGTGGTGCTGGGGGTGCGTCGTGGCGACGTAGACGGCGTCGACCGACGGGTCGGCCAGCATCTCCTCCACCGACCCGTAGGCCCCCACGTCCTGCCGTCCGTCGGGGACGAAGCGGCGCGCGCGGTCGACGTCGCGCGAGGCGACGGCCGCCAGCCGTCCCCCGGGTGCGAGGTCCAGCGCCCCGGCCACGTCCCGGGCGATGCCGCCCGTGCCCACGAAACCCCACCCGATGCTCACTGCGGCACCTCCTCCTTGCGGGGCAGGGACTGCGCGGCCCCGGCCCGGCTCACGGTCACGGCGGCGACGCGGGCGGCCCACTGCGCGGCCTCCACGAGGCCCAGGCCGTCGAGCAGCCCGTCGGCGAGCGCCGCCACGTAGCTGTCCCCGGCGGCGGTGGCGTCGACGAGGTCGGCCGGCACGGCGGCGACCTCGGCGTGCCCGCCGGGGGTCACGACGAGCGACCCGCGTTCGCCGCGGGTCACGATCGTCGTGCCCGAGGGGCGCACGGCCCGCGCCTGCGCGACGAGGCCGTCGACGTCGGTCGCGACCGGCTCGCCGGTCAGCACGGCCAGCTCCCCCGCGTTGGGCACGAGCAGGTCCGCGCGGATCAGCAGCTGCGGAGGCAGGGGCCGGGCCGGCGCGGGGTTGAGGACGAGCAGCCCCGTGCAGAGCTCGGCGGCCGCGAGCAGCGCGTCGTCGGGCACCTCGCACTGCAGCAGGACGACGCGGGCCGAGCTGACGATCCCGGCCGCCGTCCGCACCCGGGCGTCGTCGACGCGGTCGTTGGCCCCCGGGCTCAGGACGATCGTCGACTCCCCGGAGTGCACGAGGACGACGGCGACCCCGGTGGGGGCGTCGAGGGCCGCGACGTGCTCGACGTCGACCCCTTCTGCGGCCAGGACGTCGCGCAGCCCACGGCCCTCGGCGTCCTCGCCGACGGCGCCGACCATCGCGACGCGCCGGCCGAGACGTGCCGCGGCGACGGCCTGGTTGGCCCCCTTGCCGCCGAGGCCGCGCTCGGCGTCGGCACCGCGCACCGTCTGCCCCGCCGGGGGCAGCTCGTCGAGCCGGATCGCGAGGTCCGCGTTGACGCTGCCGACGACGGTGACGTCGTGCGTCTTCTCCGCGTGCGGCCTGCCGTGGCTGTCGTAGGTGATGCTCACGCGCGCTCCCCCGTCTGGGTCCCCGTCTCGCCCCGCACGGGCAGGACCCAGATCGCCGCGACGGCCGGGTCACCGAGGTCGACCGTGCGCTCGGCGCCCAGCCGGACGACCGTCGTCCCGGCGAACTCCCTGCGCTGCAACACTTCCAGCCGCACGTCGAGGCCGATGCCCAGCTCGGCGAAGTACCGCAGGACCTCCGGGTCGGCGTCGGAGATGCGCGCGACGACCCCCGTCCCACCCTCGGGGACGTCGGAGAGGCTGTGCGCCCCGGGCTGCGGGACCGTGCCGTCCGCGCGCGGGATCGGGTCCCCGTGCGGGTCGCGCTCGGGGTGGCCGAGCCGGGCGTCGAGGCGGTCGAGCATGCGGTCGGACACGACGTGCTCGAGCACCTCGGCCTCCTCGTGCACCTCGTCCCAGGAGTACCCGAGGTCGGCGACGAGGAACGTCTCCAGCAGCCGGTGCCGCCGCACGACCGCCAGGGCCCGGGTGCGGCCGTCGTCGGTCAGCTCGACCCCGCCGTAGCGCTCGTGGCGCAGCAGACCCGCGTCGGTGAGCTTGCGGACGGCCTCGGAGGCCGTGGACGGGGACACGCCCATGCTCTGGGCCAGCATCGAGAGCGTGATCTTGGCGTCGGACCACTCCCCCGCGGCGTAGACGGTCTTGAGGCAGTCCTCCGCGGCCGGCGTGGCCGCCGCCGTCGTGGAGGTCGTCGAGGCGCGGGGCACGGCCACAGCTTGCCACCTCGCCCCTGCACTCCCCCCGGCCCTGGACGGGCCAGCCCGCGCGCCCGGGTTTCGGTGCACCGAACTCGGGGTTACAGTCGGACGGAAGGCACTGTTCGACGAGGTGGGCTCCGAGCCCGGAGGAGGGCGTCGTGCGCAGGAACGGACGGGACACCGTGGTCTCGGCGGCCGACGTTGTCGTAGGACTGGCCCTGCTGCTCGTCGCCGGCGTGACCGCCGCCGAGGCCCGCTGGACCACGGCCGCCCTCGCCACCGTCGTCGCGCTCGTGTGGTGGGCCGCCGCCTGGTGGCGCCTCGGCCGCGTCCGCGGCACCCGACCCGTCCGGGCCCGCGCCGCGGGCTGACGCGGTGCCAGGATCGGCGCGTGACCGACCTGGCTCCCGACCTGGCTCCCGCGTGGCGCCGCACCCGTCCCCCGCGCTCCCTGCGGCACCTCGACTCCGCCGCCGCGGGCCGCAGCAGCTGGGCCGTGCTCGACGCCGTCACCACCCACCTGCGCGCCGAGGCGACCCGCGGCGGGTACGTCGCCGCCCTGGAGGCCGAACCCGTCCTGGACCGCGCGCGGGAGGACGTGCGCACCCTGCTCGGCTGGCAGCCGGGCGAGGGGGTGGTGGCCTTCGTGCACAGCGCCGAGGACGCGTTGCGCCAGCTGCTGCTGCGCTGGCCCGGCGACCTGCCGGTGGCGGTCGCCCACCCGCGCGGTGAGTACGGCCCGAACCTCGGCGTGCTGCGCGCGCTGGGCATCGGCACGCTCGTCGTGGACGGCCCGCACCGCTGGGACCCGGACGCGTTCGCGCAGGCGCTGTCGCGGCCCGCGGAACGGCCCGACCTCGTCCACCTGACCTGGCTGGGGTCGCACTCCGGGACCGTCCAGCCGCTCGCGGACGTCGTCGCCGTCTGCCGCGCGGCGGGACTGCCGGTCGTCGTCGACGCGGCGCAGGCGTTCGGTCACCTCGACACGACCGCAGCGCGGGACGCGGACGTCGTCTACGGCACCTCGCGCAAGTGGCTCGCGGGGCCGCGGGGCGTCGGGTTCGTGGCCGTGCGCGGTCCGCTCTCGCAGCGCTGCGGCCCCCTGGAGCAGGCCGAGGCCACGGTCGCGGGACGCGTCGGCTTCGCGGCGGCCCTCGCCGAGCACGTCGACCTCGGCCCCGCCGCTGTCCACGCGGGCCTCGCCGCCGTCGGGGCGGCCACCCGCCGCCTCCTCGCCGACGGCCTCGCCGGGTCCTGGGAGGTGTGCGAACCGCTCGACGAACCCAGCGCGACCGTCACCCTGCGCCCCTTGCAGGCCCTCGACGTCGCCGGGCTGCGCGCCGACCTCGTCGCCACCGACGGGATCGTCACCACCGCGGCCGGGGTCGAGCGGGCTCCGTTGGAGATGACGTCGCCCGTCCTGCGGGTCAGCGGTCACCTGGACACCACGGCCGCCGACGTCGAGGCGCTCGTGACCGCTCTCCTGGGCCGCTCCTGAGCGTCTCCAGCGGGCGGCCCGTGTTCCGCACTGCCAGAGTTGGGTAGAAGACCGAGCGACAGTTCTGCGCAGAGGAGGAAGTTCATGGTGGGCAAGGTTCTGCTGCTGGCGGCGGCGGGGGCCGGGTACGTGCTCGGGGCGCGCGCCGGCCGGGAACGGTACGAGCAGATCAGCAGCTCGGTGAGCCGGCTGTGGGGCAACCCCAAGGTGCAGTCCCGCGTGGTCGACCTCGAGGACAAGGCCGGTGACCTGGCGCGCCAGGCCGGCGCCGCCGCCCAGGAGAAGGTCGGCGCCGCCGCGGGGTCCGTCGCCAGCACGGTCAAGGACAAGGTGTCCGGCAGCGGGTCGAACGGTGCGAGCGCCGGTGACGCCCCGCTCGGGGACCAGCACCACACGCGGATGCCCACGGACTGATCCGGGAGCAGCGCACCTGCGGGTGCGCACCGACGGCGTGGCACCGAGGGTGGGGACATGAGTTCTCCCACCGTCGGTGACCACGTCGTCTCGCGTCTGGGCCTGTGGGGCGCCCACCGGTTCTACGGCTACCCCGGCGACGGGATCGGCGGTGTCGTCTCGGCGATCGGCCGGGCCGTCGAGGCCGGCGACGCGGAGTTCGTCCAGGTGCGGCACGAGGAGACAGCGGGTTTCGCCGCGACCGCCGACGTGAAGTACGGCGGCTCCCCGCTCGGCGTCGCCGTCGTCACCTCCGGACCCGGTGCGGTGCACGTCCTCAACGGCCTGTACGACGCCAAGCTCGACCACGTGCCGGTGGTGGCCCTCGTGGGCCAGACCGCGTCCAACGCGCTCGGCACGAGCTACTACCAGGAACTCGACCTCGTCCGCCTCTACAGCGACGTGGCCGGGGAGTTCGTGTTCCAGGTGACCCGCCCCGACCAGGTCCAGCACGTCGTCGACCGCGCGGCGCGCACCGCGCTGGAACGCCGGACCGTCACCGCCGTCGTGCTGCCCAGCGACGTGCAGGACGCCGACGCCGTCGTCGAGGTCCCGCAGGGGCACGGGTACACGCACACCTCCGCCGTCCCGGGGTCGTTGCCGGGAACTCCCCGCACCGAGGCCCTCGCGCAGGCGGCCGAGGTCCTGCGCTCGGGCCGCAAGGTCGCGATCCTCGCTGGCGCAGGCGCTCTGAGCGCCACCGAGGAACTCACCGCCGTCGCCGACCGGCTCGGCGCCGGGGTCGCCAAGGCGCTGCTCGGCAAGACCGTCCTCGACGACCGCCTCGACTGGGTGACCGGGGCGATCGGCCTGCTCGGCACCCGCCCCAGCTACGACCTCATGCGCCAGTGCGACGTGCTGCTCATGGTCGGCACGACCATGCCGTACTCCGAGTACTACCCCGCCCCGGGACAGGCCCGCGCCGTGCAGATCGACGTCGACGGCACCCGCTGCGGGTTGCGCTACCCCACCGAGGTCAACCTCGTCGGGGACGCGCGAGAAACCCTCGCCGCCCTGCTGCCGCTGCTGGAGGGGGCCGACCCCGACCCGTCGTGGCGCGAGGACATCGCGCGGTGGAACCACGCCTGGGACGCGTGGGGTGCCGAACGGGCGCAGGCCGAGGCGAACCCCCTGAACCCCGAGCTCGTGGTGCGCGGGTTGTCCGACCGGCTCGCCGACGACCACCAGGTCGCCGTCGACTGCGGGACCGTCACGAGCTGGTTCGCGCGCGACCTCGACCTGCGGCCGGGGATGACCGCGTCGCTGTCGGGGACCCTGCTGTCCATGGGCGGCGGCCTGCCCTACGCGATCGCGGCGAAGCAGGCCCACCCCGACCGCCCGGTCCTGGCGCTGCTGGGTGACGGGGCGATGCAGATGAACGGGTTGTCCGAACTCGTCACGGTCGCCCAGCGCTGGCGGACGTGGGCCGACCCGCGATTCGTCGTCGTCGTCATGAACAACCGGCAGTTGTCGTTCGTGGCCTGGGAGGCCCGCGCGATGCAGGGCGAGGTGCCGTTCGACGCGGCGATGGACGTGCCCGACGTCCCGTACGCCGGGTGGGCCGAACTGCTCGGCCTCGCCGGCCGGCGCGTCGAGGGGCCCGAGGGCCTCGACGAGGTGCTCACCGCCGCGATGGGCGCGGACCGGCCGTTCGTCCTCGACGCGGTCGTCGACCCGAACGTGCCGATGATCCCGCCGCACGTCAGCCTCGACCAGGTCGTCTCCACGGCGAAGGCCACCGTGAAGGCCGGGCTGCACGGCGACCCGGCCGCGCGCGAGATCGTCGTCGAGGGCGTCCGCGAGACGGTCGGGGCGGCGGCCCGCGCGGTCCGCGACCGCGTACGCCGCTCGGAGTAGCCCGCTCGCGCCGGCGCACTCCCTCCTGCCGACGCGCCGGTGCACCCGCCGACCGCACGGTGCTCGGCCGCACGGCGACCGGTGCGGGCCCGGGTCTGGACACCCCGTACGGCGGCGGCTCGTTCCTCGACCTCGTCGGGCCTCGTGCGCGCCGGCCTCCTCGACCCCGGTGCCGCGCGGCTGCGGCGCCGACTGCTCGCGCTGGGGGTCGTGGGGATCGTCGCGGAGGGCGTGCTGCTCGTCGCCGGCGGCGGGTGCGCCGTCCTGGCGACGCGCTACGGCACCGCGGTCCTCGTCTCGCTGGGCGTGCTGGCCCTCGTGCTGCAGGCGCAGGACCGTCGGGGCGCGGACGGCCCGCGCTGGGTCGGACGACGCCTCGCGGAGGTGGGCCGGTGCGCCCTGTCCTGCTACGTCCTGCAGGACCTCCTCGTCGCCGCGCTCTGCCACGGCTGGGGCCTGGGGTGGGCCGCCACGACGGACGACCGGCCCCGGCTGACGCTCGGCGTGCACCTCCTCGTCGCCACCATCGTCCCGACCGTCGCGCACGTGCTGGCGCGCACCGCACGTCATGGACCGCCGGAGGCGGTCGGTGCCCGGGTGCAGCGACGGTTCCCACCCCGGCCCGTCCCGGCGGGCTAGTCTCGCGGGAGCCGGACAGGCCCGGCCCGTGCACCGTCCGGAGGTCCCGCTGTCCACGCCCCGCGTCCTCTTCGTGGCCGACTCGCTGCGCACCAACGGGGCCGTCAGCATCACGGTCGACCTGGCGCGGCGGTGGGCGGACGCGGGCGCGCGCCTGGCCGTGCTGAGCCGCGGGGAGGGCGAGCGCCCCGTCCCGGCGGGCGTCGTCGTCGAACGGCTCTCCCCCCGCACGGGCCGGTTGCGGGAGGGACTCCTCAGCGGGCTGCCCCGCCTGGTGGCGCTGGCCCGGGACGCGGACGTCGTGGTGACGGCCTCGGAGATCGGCCCGGGTGTCCTCGCGGGGTTCCTGGCGTCCCGGCTGGCGCGCCGCCCGTTCGTGGTCGCCGTGCACGCCGACCTCGACGAGGCGCTGCAGGAGTGGGTGCCGCCGCGGCTGCACCGTCCCACCCGGTACGCCCACGCGCACGCGGACGGGGCGCTCGCGGTGGCCGCAGCCCTGGTGGACCCCCTGGTGCGCAACGGGTTGCCCGCCGGGCGGATCCGCGTCGTGCGCAACGGGATCGACCTGGCCGCCGTGCGGGACACCGCCGGCGGGCCGGGGAGCCTGCTCGCCGTCCGGGCGGACGACGCGGTGCCGGTGGTCGTCGCCACGGGTCGCCTGGCGCCGCAGAAGGGCTACGACCTGCTCCTGCGCGCCCACGCGCAGGTCGTCGGAGACGCGCCGCACCGCGTGCTCGTGCTCAACGACGGGCCGGAACTGACCGCCCTGCAGCGGCTCACGGCCGAGCTCGGGGTCTCGGACACCGTGGAGTTCGCCGGGGCCGACGCCCCCCTGCTGCCCACCGTCGCCGACGCCGACCTGTTCGTGCTGCCGTCCCGGCACGAGGGACTCCCCCTGGCCCTGCTGGAGGCGGTGGCCCTGGGTGTCCCCGTCGTGGCGGCCGACTGCGCCGAGGGCGTCCGCGCCGCCCTCGACGGCGGCCGCGTCGGGGAGCTGGTGCCCGTGGAGGACGTCGACGCGCTCGCGCAGGCGCTGCGCGCGCACCTGCGCGACCCCAGCCCCCTGCGCCGCAAGGCCGAGCTGGGCCTGGACCACGTCCGCGCCTTCGACCGCGGCCCGATGGCCGACGCCTGGGTGGACGCGCTGAACGCCTTCCGCTGACGTGCGCGGCGTCAGGCGGGGAAGGACCGCACCCCGTCGACGACGCGGTCCAGGGTCTCCTTCTCCATGTACGGGTGCAGCGGCAGCGTGAGGACCTGCTCGGAGGCCTCCTCGGTGACGCTGAGGTCCCCGCGCCGGGCGTCGGCGTAGAACGAGTACCCGTGGGCGCCGTAGTAGTGGATGCCCGTCGCGATCCCCCGCTGGGCCAGGTGTTCCACGAGCGCCTGGCGGCGACCGTCCAGGACGCGGACCACGTAGAGGTAGGGAGCGACTCCGTCCCAGTCGGTGTCGAACGTCAGCAGCCCGTCGAGGGGCCGCAACGCGTCGTCGTAGTAGCGGCAGTAGTCCTGGCGGTTCGCGACGATCTCGTCGAGCAACGGCATCTGCGCCAGACCGATCGCGGAGGGCACCGAGCCGAGGTGGCAGCGGTACCCCTGCCGCACGACGTCGAAGTCCCAGTTCCGCTGGTTGCGGTAGCGCGCATCGGTGTCGGAGTTGATGCCGAGGTGCCGCAGTTCGCGCAGGGTCTGCACGTCCGCCGCGTCCGGGGTGACGACGGCGCCACCCTCGAGGGTCGTGATGGTCTTCACGGGTCCGAAGCTGAAGCAGGTGATGTCGCCGAAGGACCCGACGGGACGACCGCGGCTGCTGGACCCGAACGCGTGCGCGGCGTCCTCGATGATGCGCAACCCGTGCTCGTCGGCGATCTCGCGCAGTTCGTCGACGCGGGCGGGGATCCCGAGGTAGTCGACGACCAGGATCGCCCGGGTGCGGTCGGTGACGAGTTCGCGCACCCGCGCCGGGTCGAGCGTCAGGAACTCCCGGTCGACGTCGGCGAAGACGACCTCGGCACCGGTGCGGCTGATGGCCTGGTGGCCCGCGACGTAGGTGAACGACGGCGCGATGACCTCGTCCCCCGGGCCCAGACCGATGAGGCGCGCGGCGATGTGCAGGGCCTCGGTGCAGCTGTTGGTGGACACGACCCGCCGGTCGGTCAACCCCAGCCGTTCCTCGAGGGCCTCCTCGAACTGTTTGCTCAGTGGACCCATCCCGAGCCACCCGGCCGCGAGCGCCTCCTGGGCCGCCTGCTGGACCTCAGGACCGAGGTAGGGCCGGTAGACCGGAACCTGTTCAGTGACCTGCTGCGAGACCGGCGCCTGCGCCATGTCGTCCATCCCCCTCACACGGCCGGTCGTGGCCGGCCTCCCCGTCCCGACCCCCCGGGACGGCAGGAAGCTAACACTCCCCACCCGGTCCACGGGATCCCCCGTACGGGTACCGAAACCGTTGCCGCGCAGCGCGTCACGAAACGTCACCCTGCGTTCCGGAGAACACCCGAACGAGGTGTAGATGAGGACAGGCTAAGCTCACTTCCATGCCTCCGCGCCTCACCCGCCGTCACCTCCTGTCCGCCTCCGTGCTCGGTGCCACCGGCACCGTCGCGCTCTCGGCGTGCAGCGGTTCGGAGTCGCCCGCGCAGACGGGGGCCGAGACGGGGGGCGCCGGCACGACGGCGGGGTTCCCCTTCCGCTACCGGCACGCCTTCGGCGAGACCGTCCTCGAGGCGCCCGCCGGTCGCGTCGCCGTCCTCGGCGTCACCGACGCGGACCCGCTGCTCGCCCTCGGGCAGCAGCCGCTGACGAACACCGGTTTCAGCTTCTACCCCGAGCAGGGGCTCGGGCCGTGGGCCACCGGCCTGCTCACCGGGGACCTGCTCAAGCTCACCTCCGACACCCAGGCGAACGTCGAGCAGGTGGCGAGCGTGCGGCCCGACCTCGTCCTGGCGCTGGTCTCCGGGATCGACCAGGCGCGCTACGACCAGCTGTCCCAGATCGCCCCCGTCCTCGCACGGCCGGCCGGGTCCGCGGCCTACGCCGCGGACCGCACCGCCACCACGCTCGCCGTCGCCGGGGCGCTCGGCCGCGAGGCGGAGGGACGGCGCCTGACCGACGCCGCCGACGCGGCCTTCACCGACGCCGTCGCCGCCCACCCGGAGTTCGCCGGTCGCACGGGCGTGGTCGCCCTCCCCTACGAGGGCAAGTACGGCGTGTTCTCACCGCAGGACGCCCGGGGCGCGTTCCTGCGCGACCTCGGGTTCTCGCTGCCGCCGGACCTCGCAGCCCTCGACACCGGTGAGAGCTTCTTCATCGACGTCTCCTCCGAGCAGCTCGACCTGCTCGACGCGGACGTCCTCGTCGTGCTCACCGACGACACCACGCGCGCGGGCGTCCAGGCCGACCGCGTGCTGGCCGACCTGCCCGTCGTCCGCCGCGGGGGTCTCGTGCTGCCGGACCTCGACGTCCGCGGCGCCATGACCTACAACAGCGTCCTGTCCGTCCCCTACGGCGTCTCCCGACTCGTCCCCGGACTCGCGGCGGCGCTGGTCTGACCCTGCGCCGCCTGCTCCCGTTCGCGCACCGCGGCCGCCAACGCCCTGCGGGGCAGGGCGTACCAGCACACGAGGATGAGCGCGGCGACCGCACCACCGGCGACCCAGCCGGCCACGCGCCCGCCGACGACGTCGACGACGAGGGACACCCCGCCCGACACGACCACCCCGACGGTCGCCAGCCCGGCCTTGGCGAAGGTGGATCCGGCGCGGACGAGCCGGGCCTTGGACCGCTGCTGGAACAGGGCCCGGTGGTACCCCACCGGCGCGATGAACAGCACGACCGCGCTCACCGCGAGCAGCAGCACGACGACATACACCGACTCCTGGTACCGGTCGAGCTCGGAGAACCGGGACTGGAACGGCAGGGTCAGGAGGAACCCCGTGAGCAGTTGCACCCCGGTCTGCACGACCCGCAGTTCCTGGAGCAACTCGCCCCAGTTGCGGTCCAGGCGTTCGGTCGGGGTCTCGCGGCGCAACACGCGGTAGGCGTCCTCCGGGTCCGGGGTGCCCGTCGTCACGTCAGGACCCGTCCGCGACGGCGAGCAGCTTGCCGACCGTGCGCAGGTTCCGCGTCGTGACGAAGGGTTTCCACCGCGCCGCACCCGACAGCCGGGCGAAGGGCGTGTCCGTGCTCGCCCCCTTCGGGCACTGCCAGTAGAGGACGTCACCGGCCAGGGCCACCGACTCCGCACCGTCCGGCGTGTGCTCGGCCGCGAGAACTGAGAGACGTTCCGCGTCGGAGGAGAACACCACGTAGGGGTGGAACCGCTCGTCGTCCCGGCCGAACGGGTACGCCGCCGCGACCTCGGCCAACCGCTGCGGGGTCAGGACCACGACCCACGCCTCGTACCCGAAGGCCGCCCGCAGCGCCGCCTCGGCCCGCGACCGCACGTCCTGCGCGCTCACCCCGTCCTCCGCCTCGAGGACCACGTTCCCGCTGGCGAGCATGGAGCGGACCCCCGTGAAACCCGCCTGCTGGAGGCACGCCGAGAGCGCGGCCGACCGCACGGTCACGCCGCCCACGTTCACCCCGCGCAGGAGGACGACCCATCTCACGCCCCCACCCTGGCCTCGTGCTCCAGCTGCAGCAACCGGCTCTTCGCCTCGGCCCCGCCGGCGTACTGCCCGCTGCTGCCGTCGGTGCGCACGACGCGGTGGCAGGGCACCACGAGCGGCACCGGGTTGCGGGCGCAGGCCGTCCCGACGGCGCGCACCGCGCGGGGGTTCCCGACGTCCGCGGCCAGCGCGGCGTAGCTGATGCGGACGCCGTACCCGATGTGCTGCAGGGCGAGGAGCACGGTGCGGCGGAAGTCGCCCGTCGCCAAGGAGAGGTCGACGGGGACGTCGAACTCCCGGCGCCGGCCGTCGAAGTACTCCTCCAGCTCGCGGGCCAGCGCGTCGAGCCGGGCGGGGGCCCGCAGGACCCGGGGGCTCACCCGTCGGGCCAGGTCGTCCAGCGCCGCGTCGTGGTCCTGCTGCGCGAACGCCACCCGCACGACACCGGCCGTCGTCGCTGCGAGCAGGAGCGGGCCGAGCGGGGAGTCGAGCGTCCGGTACGCGACGTCGAGCACCCCCGCCGCGGCCGCCCGCTCGGCCAACTGCTCCCGCAACCTCTGCGCGAGGAGTTCTTCGGCAACGCTCACCACTCCACCTCCGTCGTCCAGGTCCGCCGCAGGGCGGCGATGCCGTCGGCCGCCGCACGCCGCGCCGCCGCCGGCGTGCCGCCCACGAGGGCGGCCACCTCGTCGTACGGCAGGCCGCCGACGTGGTGGTAGGCCACGCACTGCCGCTGCTTGGGCGGCAGAGCGGCCACGGCGCGCCAGACCTCGGCCCGCCCGTCGCCCGGGTGCTCCCCCGACGGCGGCGGCTCCGGCGGTTCGGCCACCGGGACCGCGGACCGCGACCGGGCGCGCAGCACGTCGACGGCCTTGCGGTGGGCGATCGTCACCAGCCAGGCCCGCACGTCGCTGCCCGGCCGCAACCGCGGGTAGGCGGTCAGGGCCGCGAGGAAGGTCTCCGACCAGGCGTCCTCGGCGGCGTGCTCGCCCACGACGGCCCGGCACACGCGCAGGACCGTCGCGCCGTGCTGCTCGACGACGCGCTCGAAGGGTTCCACCGCTGCTCCCACACCCCACCAACGCTCCCGGCGCCCCGGATGTGAGGTCACCCCGGGAAGGGCGTGGACAGCGTGGCACGGGACGGGCCAGGCTCGGGCCATGAGCCACGCCCGCCTCGGCACCGTCGCCCTCGACACCCCCGACCCGCGGGGTCTGGCCGCCTTCTACGGCGCACTGCTCGGGTGGGAGGTGGAGGACTCCTCCGACGACGAGTGGGTGACGCTGCGGAGCGAGGGGCCGGGCGGTGGGCGGCTCTCATTCCAGCTCGCCGCCGACCACGTGCCGCCGACGTGGCCCACCGGCCCCGTCCCGCAGCAGGCCCACGTCGACCTGCACGTCAGCCACTACGCCGAGGCCGAGGCGCAGGTCCTCGCGCTCGGCGGCCGCTTGCTCGAGGGCGACGCCGACCACCCGACGTGGCGCGTCTACGCCGACCCGTCGGGGCACCCGTTCTGCCTGTGCCTGGAGGGCTGAACGGCCACGTGCCCCCCGTCGTCGCCGCGCGGGCCCGGCGCGCCGACGGCGGCGACGCCTGGCTGCGCGACCTGCCCCGCCGGGTCGACGAGCTCGTCCGCCGCTGGCGCCTCGACCTCGGCGCACCGTTCGCCGGCGGGACGGCCGCGGTGGTGCACGCGGTGACGCGGTCCGACGGGGCGCCCGCGGTGCTCAAGCTGCCCGTCCCGGATCCGGGGAACGCGCTGACGACGCGGACCCTGCTCACCGCACGCGGTGACGGGTTCGCCCGGGTGCTGGCGCACGACGGCGACGACCTCCTGCTGGAGCGACTCGGCCCCTCGCTCGCCGCGTCGGGACGCTCGCCCGCGGACCAGCTGCAGGTCCTCACCGGCCTGCTGCCGCGCGTGTGGCGCCTGCCGGCCGTCGAGCCGCCCGTCGACGGGGCCGCGGGCCTGGCCGGGTTCCTGCTCGACCTCGTCGACGGTCCCGTCGACGCGGTGACGGCCCGCGCGCTGGAGTGCGCGGCCCGGCGCTCGCGCGCCTTCGTGCCGGAGGCGACGCGGGTGCTGCACGGCGACGCGGCCGCCGCCAACGTGCTGCTGGCCCCCGACCGGCCCGCGGGCGCCGCCTTCGTCGACCCCGACGGGTTCCGCGGCGACCCCGCCTACGACGTCGGCGTCGCCCTGCGCGACTGGTCCGTCGAGCTCCTCCGCCACCCCAGGCCGGCCGGCCTGCTCCGCGGCTGGTGCGCGGACGCCGCGGCGCGCACGGGCACCGACCCCCGGGCAGTGTGGGAGTGGGCGTTCCTCGAACGCGTCAGCACCGGCACGTACGCGCTGGCGCTGGGGGCCGAGGCCCTCGCCCGGCCACTGCTCGAGGCGGCCCGGCGGCTGCTGCCCGACGTGTAGGCCCGACGGGGGACCGCAGGGACGACGGAAGGCCCCCACGCGGGGGCGTGGGGGCCTTCGGTCCTGACCGGTCGGTCAGGCGGTCGGTCAGGCGGTGAGGTCGACCGGCGTGCTGATCGCCTCGGGACGCTCGCACGTCGTGGTCAGCGTCACCGACGTGTGCCCGTCGGCCGCGGCCTGGACCGACTCCATGATCTCGAGGACGTGCAGCGCGACCTCGTCGTTGGCGCGGTGGGCACGGCCCGCCTCGACGGCCAGCGCGAGGTCGGCCAGGCCGTAGCCGCGACCGGAGTCGACGTACCCGGCGGTGGCACCCGCGTCGACCCAGTTCGCCTCGGGGTCCACGTCCGGCCCCGGGGCGGGCGCGGTCGCCGCCGCGAAGAGCTCGACGGACCCCTCGAACATGTTCGGGTCCGGGACGGAGATCGACCCTCCGGTGCCGTGCACCTCGATGCGCGGCAGGCGCGCGGCCCACGTGTCGAAGCTCATGATCAGCGTCGACAGCGCACCGGAGGCGTGCTCGAGGATGCCCGTGATGTGGGTGTCGATCGTGACGCCGAACGACTCCCCGGCGCGCGGGCCGGACCCGATGGTGCGCTCCTGCGACGGACGCGTGGACGCGCCGACGACCCGGACGACGGGGCCGAGCAGGTGCACCAGCGAGGTCAGGTAGTACGGCCCCATGTCCAGCAGGGGGCCGCCGCCGGGCTGGTAGTAGAAGTCCGGCTGCGGGTGCCACCGCTCGTGACCGGGGGTGGTCATGAACGCGGTGGCCGAGTGCGGGGTGCCGATCTTCCCGGCGTCCACCAGGGCGCGCGCCGTCTGGATCCCGGTGCCGAGCACGGTGTCGGGGGCGCAGCCGACGCGGACGCCCGCGGCGGCCGCGGCCTTCACGACGTCGCGGCCCTCGGCGACGGTCATCGCCAGCGGCTTCTCGCCGTACACGTGCTTGCCGGCCGCGATGGCCTGCAGGGCGACCTCGGCGTGCGTGCGCGGCAGCGTCAGGTTGAGCACCACGTCGACGTCGGGCGAGGCGAGCAGCTCCTCCAGCGACAGCACCTGCGCGCCGTGCTCGTCGGCCAGCGCCTGCGCCCGTTCGGGGACGAAGTCGCTGACCGCGGTGATCTGCAGCTGCGGCAGGCGCTTCAGCGACGCCGAGTACTGCGCGGAGATGACACCGGCGCCGACGACGCCGACCTTCAGCGGGCTGCCCACAACAGGCCCCTCTCGATGATCGTCTTGACGTTCTCGTTCTTCAGGGTGGCCGGGTCGTGGCCGGGGGTGGCGACGAAGATGCGGCCCTTGCCCCACTGCCGCGTCCAGACCGCGGGCGAGGTGACCGGGCGGGTCCACGGGTCCCACTCGCGGACGGCCTGGGTCGTCGTGGCGAGCACGTCGACGTAGTCGTCGGACAGGACCCAGTACTGCTCGGTCACGAGGTCGAAGTCCTCGATGCCCTCGGTGATGGGGTGCGACGCCGCCTCGGGCAGCATGTTCACGCGGTAGGGCACGTAGTTGTCCTGCGGACCGCCCTCGCGCTCGTCGGGGTGCTTGCCCGGGTGGCACCCGAACTGCCCCCCGACGAGGGTGAGGTAGTCCGAGTTCGCGCGGTAGGAGTCGGCGATGCCGCCGTGCCAGCCGGCGAACCCGGTGCCGTTCTCGACGGCCGTGCGCAGGCCCTCGAACTCGGCCTGCTCGATGGTGTTCATGGTGTTGCACTGGACGATCAGGTCCACCGTCGCCAGGTACTCGGCGTCGGTGTACACCGTCGGCGTGGCCTTCGAGCTGGACCCGAAGTCGGTGCCGAGGTCCTCGACGCGGACGGTGAAGCCGTTCGCCTCCAGGTGCGGGATGAACAGTTCGGTGGCCTCGACGGGCGAGTGCCCGTCCCAGCCGCCGCGGACGACGAGGGCCTGGCGAGTCACAGGTGGAGCCTTCCGGTCACTTGGAGAAGCCGGCGGTGAGGCCGGAGAGCAGCTGACGGCGGCCGACCACGTACAGGGCGAGGATCGGCAGCGTGGTGAGGACGACCGAGGCGAGCACGGCCGGGATGTTGACCGAGTACTGCCCCTGGAACGTCCAGAGCGCCAGCGGGAGGACCCGCAGGTCGGCCCGGTCGGTGAGGATCAGCGGGAGCAGGAACCCGTTCCAGATCTGCAGCCCCTGGTAGATCGTCACCGTGACCAGCGCGGGCCGGGTCAACGGGAACGCGAGCCGCCACATGGTGCCCCACTCGCTGGACCCGTCCATGCGCATGGCCTCGAACAGCTCGTTCGGGACGTCGCGCACGAAGTTCGCCAGGATCAGGACGGTCAGCGGGATCGCGAAGGCGATCGAGGGCAGGATCAGCGCACCGAGCGAGTTGTACATGCCGGTCCGGATGATGATCAGGTAGATCGGGATGATCGTCGCCTGGAGCGGGATCGCGAGCCCCATGAGGAACAGGGCGTTGACCGCCTTGAGCCAGCGCCCGGCGCCGCGGACGATCGCGAAGGCCGCCATGAACGAGATGAGGACCGCCGGGACGGTCGCGCCCACCGTGACGATGACGGAGTTCGCGAAGTACCGGAGGAAGTCGTTCTCGAGGACCAGCTTGTAGTTCTCCAGCGTCGGTGTGGACGCCGGGAGCAACGGGTTGGTGCCGAAGTAGCTGGCCGAGGTCTTGAAGCTCGTGATGACGATCCAGTAGATCGGCACCAGCACGACGAGGAGCCAGAGCCAGCCGAAGGCGCCACCGAGCCAGTTCTTGCGCTCGGTCGTGCCGTTCTTGGGAGCACCCGCGACGCGGGACCCCGAGCGCGGGGTTGCGGTCTGCGTCGCCATCTCAGGCACCTTCCAGCTGGGAGTTGCGTTCCTTGCCGCCGAGGCGCTGCAGGAGCTGGGCCAGGACCAGGCCCACCACGACCAGGATCACGGCGATGGCCGAGGCCAGGCCCATCTGGTTGGCCCGGAAACCGGTCAGGTACATGTCCAGGGCCAGGACGCGGGTCGCGTCGTTCGGACCGCCCTGGGTCAGGACGAAGATCAGGTCGAACGTGGTCAGCGAGCCCACGATCATCAGCGTCGAGGACGTGATCATCGTGTTCTTCAGCTGCGGCAGCGTGATGGAGAAGAACTGCCGCACCCGGCCGGCTCCGTCGATCTGGGCGGCCTCGTACATCGAGACCGGGATCTGGCGGATGGCGCCTTGGTAGATGAGGGAGTGGAACGGGATCCACTGCCACGCGATGATGAAGATCACGACACCCATGGCCAGCGTGCCGCGCCCCAGCCAGTCCTGGGTCAGGAAGCCCAGGTTCAGGCCCGGGCCCAGCCCGAAGTTGGGGTCCAGGAGCGCCTTGTAGGCGATGGACACGGCGGCCGCGGACAGCAGCAGCGGCAGGAAGAACAGGACCGCCAGCACAGCCCGGTACTTCTGGCTGCCGGAGATGAAGACCCCGAGCAGGATCGACAGCGGCGTCTGGGCGATCCACGACAGGACGATGACGAGGAAGGTCACCCACAGCGCGTGCGGCAGACCCGGGTCCGTGAGCACGGCCTTCCAGCTCGTGAGCCCGGTGAAGGAGATCGCCCCGATGCCGTCCCAGGACGTGAAGCTCAGGACGAAGACCCCGATGAGGGGGATCACCGCGAAGGCGACGAAGATGAGCAGGGCCGGGAGGACCAGCCACCCCAGACGACCCGTCGACGTGTGGGCAGCGGGGGTGGCCTTCACCGGCACGCGGCTGGGAGCCGCGCTCACGGACGCGCTCACTTGCCGATCGCCGCGTTCATGTTGCTGGCGAACTCCTGCGGGGTGATCGCCAGGCCGAAGAGCTTCTCGATGTTGTCGAGCAGGGTCTCGGCCTCGGTGGGCGAGAGCGCCTGGTCCCACGACTGCGCGAACGACGGGGCGTTCGTGGCGAGGTCGTAGGTGAACTTCAGCCACTCCTCGTCCTCCAGGCCGGAGAACTTGGCGTCGATCCCCTTGACGATGGGGACCTCGCCCGCCTCGTTGATGTAGGCCTCGGCCTCCTTCTCCTGCAGCAGACCGTCCTTGAAGTAGGCCAGGGCGATGTCCTTCTGCTTCTGGGTGGCCTTGGAGGAGATCGACACGTACTGCGCCGGGTTCCCGAAGGTGTTCATCGGGTCGCCCTTGCCGCCGGTCACCTCGGGGAAGTTCATGTAGCCGAGGTTGCCGCTGGAGACGAAGTCGCCGCCGTCGGTCTTCATGCCGCCGTAGGTCCACGTGCCGTGCAGCATCATGGCGGCCTTGTCGGTGTAGAGCAGCGCCTGGTCGGCGTTGGAGTCGGCCGTGATGGACGCGAAGCCCTTGATGAAGCCGTCGGCCTTGACGAGGTCCTGCACCTTGGTGAGGGCGTCGATCGCGGACGGGTCGGTCCAGTTCGGCTGGCCGTTGTAGATGGACTCGAACAGCTCCGGGCCACCGATGCGGTCGAAGAGGAGCTCGAGCCACATCATGTTCGTCCAGCGCGACTGGCCGCCGAGGGAGATCGGGGCGATGCCGGCCGCGTTGAACTTCGGCACCAGGGACATGAGCTCGTCCCAGGTCTTCGGCGGCTCGGCGCCGACCTGCTTGAAGAGCTTCTTGTTGTAGAACAGCACGAGCGGCTGGACGGTCTCGGTGGGCAGGCCGTAGACCTTGCCGTCCACGGTGCCCGCGGCGAAGGCCGCGTCGAACAGACGGTCCTTGACACCGGAGTTGGTCTGCAGCCACGAGGTCAGGTCGTCGACCTGCCCGCCCTGCGCGTAGCTGCGCAGCGTGCCGCCGCCCCAGCCGAAGATGATCGTGGGGGCCTGGCCGGCGCCGATGGCCGTCTTGATCTTGGCCTTGTACGCGTCGTTCTGGAACGAGCTGGTCTTGATCTGCTGGTCCTCGTGGGCCTTGTTCCAGTCGTCGACGGCCCCCTGGCGGATGCCCTCCTTCGGGGCGCCCGTGAGGATCCAGTCCGTCGCGGCGTCCGAGCTGGCTCCCGCCGGACCGGAGTCGCCGCAGGAGGCCAGGACGGTGGCGACGAGCGGGGTCGCCCCGGCCAGGGCGAGGAAGGACCGACGCGATGCGCGGTTGTGATCCACAGTGATCTCCGTTGTGCCGTGCCGCAGCCCTGCGGCTGTTCCACCCCGCGGCCCCGGGCGGGACCGCGTCGAACGCTGTCGAAAAGCTTTCGACCGCGCTGTCTGGCGATGACCATAAGAGGGTCTCGGTGCCGCGGTCAAGCGCTCCACCACCTCCAGCCCAGCCGACGTGTGAACTCGTTGCGGCGCAACGGTCAGCAGGTCTCGAACGCATCTCGAAAATTTTCGGAGAAGGGCTGGCGCCCCACCCCGCGTGGGCCGTATGGTCGTCGCACATCGAGTCGAGGAGGACCCGTGCTGGACCGCACGCACACCCCCACCCGGTCCAGGGACAAGACGACCCTGGCCACCATCGCCGCGAGCGCCGGCGTGTCCGTGGCGACCGTCTCCAAGGTCGTCAACGGCCGGGAGGACGTGTCCGCGCAGACCCGCGCCCTCGTCGAGGAGCTCCTCGTCCAGCACGAGTACTCGCCGCCGTCGACGCGGCGCGCCGTCACCGGCAGCGCCCTCGTCGAGTTCCTCATCGACGGCGACTTCTCCTCCTACGCCACGGCCGTCGTCGACGGGGTCGTCGAGGCCGCGACCGGGGCTGACGCCTCCGTCGTGGTCGGCGTCCTGCGCGACCAGCGCAACGGCCGCTACCCCTCCCCGCCCCGGTCCTGGGCCCGCGGGCTCGCCGCCGCCGGCCGCACGGGCGTCATCGTCGTGACCGGTGAGCTCACGGGCGCCCACGTCGACGCGCTCGCCGCCGTGAACCTGCCCCTGGTCGTCATCGATCCCCTGAACCTGCCGCGCCGGGAGGTGACGAGCGTCGGTTCCACGAACTTCACCGGCGGTCTGACGGCGACGAACCATCTGCTGGCCCAGGGACACCGGCAGATCGCCTGGGTGGGCGGACCGCCCGGTTCGCAGTGCAACCAGGCGCGCCTGCACGGGTACCGCGCGGCCATGGAGAGCGCGGGCCTGGTCCCGGTCGCCGAGCACGTCCTGAACTCCGACTTCCAGTACGAGGCGGGCCGGCGGCTGGGGGCCCAGCTCCTCGCCGGCCCCGACCGCCCGACCGCGGTCGTCGGTGGCTGCGACTCGATCGCCCTCGGGGTCATGGAGGCCGCGCGCGCCCAGGGGTTGCGCGTGCCCGACGACCTGTCCGTCACGGGTTTCGACGACACCGAGCTGGCCGCGATGGCCGCTCCCCCGCTGACGACGATCCGCCAGCCGCTGCGGGAGATGGGCCGGGTCGCCCTGCGCACGGTCCTGCGGATGGCGGGCGGCGAGCGCCTGGACTCCCACCACGTCGAGCTGGCCACCGAGCTGGTCGTGCGGGGGTCCACCGCTGAGTTCCGGCCCCGCCGGAAGTCGCCAGGGCAGTAGGTTCCCCAGACCGTCCAGCCCCCTCCAGGAAGGGCCCGCCATGCGCCAGCTCGTCGTCACCGCCTTCGTCTCCCTGGACGGGGTCGTGGAGGCCCCCGGGGGTGAGCCGGGACACCGCAGCTCCGGCTGGACCTTCCAGGACATCGAGTTCCTCCCCGAGGCCTACGAGATCAAGGGCCGCGAGCAGGAGGAGACGACGGCCCTGCTGCTCGGCCGCACGAGCTACGAGGCCTTCGCCCCCGTCTGGCCGACGATGGACGAGTTCGCCGGCTACAACGCCATGCCCCGCTACGTCGTCTCCACGACCCTGGAGCACGACGACGAGCGGTGGCCGGCGACCGTCCTGCGCTCCCTCGACGACGTGGCGGCGCTCAAGGAGACCGAGGGCGGGCCGATCGCGGTGCACGGCAGCGCGACGCTGGCCCGTTCGCTCACCGACGCCGGTCTCGTCGACCGCTACCACCTGCTGGTGTTCCCGCTGCTGCTCGGCGCGGGCAAGCGGCTGTGGAGCGAGGCGGACAAGGACAAGCAGCCGCTGCGCGTGCTGGAGTCGGAGACCTACGCGAACGGCATCGTGAAGGTCGTCTACGACGTCGTGCGCTGAGCCTGGGCCAGGGCCCGCAGGAACTCCTCCACCGCGGTCCGGTCGGCGCTCGTGGCGAACGCCACCTCCCGGCCGGACAGCAGGAGCCTGAGCTCCAGGCCACCGAACCGCCGTTCGCGGACGGCGCCCGCACCGACGTCGCCTAGGGGCACGGCCGCCACGGACGCACCACCAACCAGCTGCGGGCGGGACAGCCAGAGCTGGACGGTCCCGACGCCGAGCGCGCCCTCGCCCCCGACGAGGCCGGCGCGCAGGGGCAGGGCCGCGAGCAGGTCCTCACCGGTCCCCACCACGTGGCCGAGGAGCTGGGCGTGCGCGGCCGCCGTCACGAGCGCACCACGGCACGGGCCAGGTCGCGGCGCAGCGCGGGACGGACGAGCACGTCGACCGCGGCGGCCCACTGCCCGACGGAGCCCACCCCCACCGGACCCCGCCCGCCACCGGCCGGGGCGACGGCACCGGGCAGCGTCTCGACGACCCCCGCGAACGGCCGGTCGTGGAAGGGAGCCGTCGCCGGCGCCGGGGCGGGCAGCCCGACCTCGGCCTGCCGCGCGAGCAGGCCCTCGAGCGCGGCGCTGAGCCCGGCCTCGCGCTCGCGCCAGTCCCCCGCGGCCAGCGCGCGCGCCAGGTGCGGGGCGACGCGCCCGCTCGGCGAGGCCGCGAACACCGTCCCGACCCACTTCGCGTACGGCGCCCAGGTCCGGTCGAGCAGCAGTCCGAGTTGGACGGCCGTGCCCGCGAGCCGGGCGGCGAGCACCCGCGAGCCGAGGTCGTCCCCGCGCTGACCGGTGCGCCCGACGAAGGGCAGTTCCTGCTCCAGCTGCTGCCAGGCGCTGGCCACGAGGTGTCGCCACACGTCGTCGGGGTACCAGGTCAGGCTGCCGCGCAGGGCTTCCCATCGTCCCTCGTCGTCGCTGAACACGGGTCCGGCGACGAGTTCGAGGACGGCCTGCCCCGTGAAGGACAGCCAGTCGGCGGTCGTCGGTTCCTCGTGCGCTCCGATGCCGAGGCGGGCCCGGACGAAACCGTCCACCGTGGCGACCTCGACGCGGTGCCGGTCGCTCCCGTCCCAGGTGGTGGCGAAGCGGACGGGACGCCCCGCGTGCGTCGCGGGCAGGTGCCGTTCGAGGACGGCCCCGACCTGCTCGTCGAGCCCCTCGGGGACGAGGACGGCGAGGCGCAGCCCCCAGTCGTGGTCGCGCGAGACGTCGTCGTCGAGGCCCAGCACGTCCGACCCGGCTCCGAAGCGCCCGGCGACGAGCGGGGTCCCGGGGAACTCCCGCCGCAGCAGGGGCCCGACCACGTCGGCGAAGAACCCGCGCGCCAGCTCGGCACCGCTCGGCTCAGGCACGCGGACGCACCAGGGGTGCGAGCCAGGCACGGTAGGCCGCGAACGTCGCCAGCGCGGCGGCGGTCATCCCCGGCAGCGCGTCCGGCCCCGCCGCGTCGACCGCGGCGGTCGTCTCCCGCCAGCGTCGGCCGGTGCCCGCGCGGCCGGTCAGCGACGTCGTCGCCGCGACCGGCACGCCGGCCTCGACGACCGTCCGCGCGATGAGGCGCCCGCCGAGCGTCGACCCGTCGAGGACGTAGCGGACGCCCAGCGCCGCGGCGCGGTCCGGCACCGCGGGGACGTCGGGGCACTCCGGCAGGCCGACCAGCTCGGCCTCGGGGACGTCGAGGGCCCGCAGGTCCTCCAGCGCGAGGTCGGCCCGCTCCCGGCCCGCCACGTCGAGGGCGTCCGGGTCCTGGCGGGCCTGACCCGCGAGGGCGCGTTCGAGGGGCGCCAGCAGCCCCCACGTGAGTTCCAGCCAGCGGCGGTGCACCGCGGTGTCCCACGGGCGGTCGAGGACGTCGAGCGCGGTGTCGAGGTCCTCGTGCGCCGACGCGGTCGCGGACCGCAACCACGCCAACGTCCCCTGGGCCTGTCCCACGACCACTCCCCTCCCCGTGACGGTCCTGACGGCACGTTCCCGCCCCTCGCCTCCGAAACTACTGGGTGACGACACGCCCGGGTTGCCCACGCCCCCGTCCGGGGGTCGAATGGGTGGTGAGCCGTGGTCCAGAGGTGTGCCGCGGAGGGACCGGAGACGACGGGGTTCCGATGACGACCACTGTTCCTGCCCACGACACCACCACCGACACCACCACCCTCACCACCCGTGCGGTGGTCGACCTGCGCGACCGTCCGCTCGACGCCCTGCGCGAGGCGTACGACGAGCGCTGGCACCTGGTGGCCGACGACGCACCGGACCACCCGACGGCGGAGGACCTGGCGCGCAACGCCTCCGAGATCGCCGACCTCGAGGCCCGGTGCCGCCCCGCCGGGCGCGTCCTGCCCCGGCGCACGGGCCCGGACCCCTCCACGTTCCTCGGCTGACCCCGCGGGACCTCTGCCCGGAACGCACCGCTCCTCCGCGCCTGGCACGCTCTGACCGTCAGGGCAGCGGTCAGGAGGAGGGGTGCGGTGGAGGTGCGGGCCGAGGAGGTCGCCGCGGCGGTCGGGGAACTGGCCGAGGTGCTGGCCGAGCGCGGTGAGGCGCTGGACCTGGCGTACCGACTGGTGGGCCACTGCGCGCGGTTGCTGTCCGCCAGCGCGGTGGGGCTGCTCGTCGAGGACGCGCGGGGCGACCTGCGCCTGCTCGCCGCCAGTTCCGGCGAGGCGCGCGTCGTCGAGCTGTTCCAGCTGCAGAACGACGAGGGTCCCTGCCTGGACTGCTACCGCACGGGCAGTCCGACCGCGGCCGTCGACGCGGCCACGCTGCAGCGCACCTGGCCGCGGTTCTCCGTCGGTGCGGCGTCGCAGGGCATCGTGGCCGTCCACGCCGTCCCCGTGCAGGTGGGCGGCCGGACGATCGGCGCCCTGAACCTGTTCCGGGACCACGAGGGTCCGTTCTCCTCGGTGGAGACGGACGTGGCGCACGCCATGGCGTCCTTCGTGGCGGTCGGCATCGGTCAGCTCGAGGCCACCGCGCAGGGCGAACGCCTGCGGGAGCAGCTGCAGGAGGCGCTCGACAGCCGCGTCGTCCTGGAGCAGGCCAAGGGCGTCCTCGCCGAGCGGCACCGCATCCACCCCGACGAAGCGTTCGCGCAGCTGCGGGCCCGCGCGCGGACCGAACGCCGCCGGCTGCGCGAGGTCGCCTCCGAGGTGGTGGCGCCGCTGAGCCGGGCCCGCGGCGCCTGACCCCTCTCCCCCTCAGCGCTCGGTCAGCGGCGCGTCCAGTTCCGCCGGACGAGCCGGTCGACGTCCCGGTCGGGCTCCGGCGCGTCGGCGCGCTGCAGGTCGGCCAGGAGCGCGCTCGCCAGGTCGTACAGCTTCACGTTGTGCGTCTGGGACACCTGCGAGAGCTGGCGGAACGCGGCGTCCTCGTCGCACCGGGTCAGCGCCATGATCGCGCCCTTGGCCATGTCGATGACCGGTCGCCGGGTCAGGGCGGTGCGCAGCTGCGCCAGCTCGGCGCGCAGCGCGTCCACGTCCGTGCGGGTGGGGTCCAGCTCGTGGTCGAGGGCGTCCAGCTCCGCGACCCGACCGTCCTCGTCGTGCATCCTCGTTGCGTCCTCCGGTGCAGCCGACCCCCCGGCCGGACGGCGAGGGGGCGGTTCGCGCAGCGAGGTCTGGGCGGAGCGAAGCCGACGAAGATCCTACGACGACGCGGGGGCCCTCACGCGCGGTCCACGAACGGGCCCAGCAGGCTGAGGTCGGCCGCCGACAACCGGTCGGCGGCGGTCGCGGCCTGGTGCCAGTGCGGGTAGCGCAGCGGGACGGCGCTGACGTCGTCCAGACGGCGCCGTTCGTCGCCCGAGAGCACGAGGTCGGCGGCGGCGAGGTTGTCGCGCAACTGCTCGTCGGTGCGGGCACCGACCACCAGGGACGTGACCCCGGGGCGGCCCAGCAGCCAGGCGAGGGCGACCTGCGCGGCCGACACCCCGTGCGCCTCCCCCGTCCGCACGAGCTCCTCGACGACGTCGTAGAGCGCGTCCTCGTCGTGGACGGGCGGTTCGGACCAGTTCCCCAGGTGTCGCGACCCCTCGGGCGCCGAGGCGTCGCGGCGGTACTTGCCCGAGAGCAGACCGCCGGCCAGCGGGCTCCACACGAGAATACCGAGCTCCTCCTCCAGGCTCAGCGGGACGAGTTCGGACTCGGCGTCCCGGGCCTGCAGCGTGTAGTGGATCTGCTGGGACACGTAGCGCTGGTACCCGCGGGCGTCCGACGTCGCGAGGGCCTTCATCAGCTGCCAGCCGCAGTAGTTCGACGCGCCGACGTAGCGGACCTTGCCCGAGCGGACGAGGGTGTCGAGCGCCTCCAGCGTCTCCTCCAGCGGGGTCTGACCGTCCCACTCGTGGATCTGGTACAGGTCGACGTGGTCCGTGCGCAGGCGGCGCAGGCTGCGTTCGACCGACCGGACGAGGTGGTGGCGCGAGGCTCCCCCGTCGTTCGGGCCGGGCCCGACGACCATGCGGGCCTTGGTCGCGACGAGGACGTCGTCGCGGCGCGCGCCGAGCCCCTCGAGGACCTCGCCGGTGATCTCTTCGCTGAGCCCGTCGGAGTACATGTCCGCGGTGTCGAGGAGGTTCACCCCCGCGTCGAGGGCCATCTCGACCTGCCGCCGCGCCGTGGCCACGTCGGTTTTCCCCACCGCAGCGAAGGCGCCCGTCCCGCCGAACGTCATCGTTCCCAGCGTGATCGTCGAGACGCGCAGCCCCGACCGTCCGAGTCGTCGGTACTCCATGCCCGGACGCTACTCCGGACCGCTCAACGGGCGCGCTCGACCCGCGCCACCGACAGCGTCCGGACCTGCGCGGCCCCGCTGCGGACGGTGACTTGCCCGCCCTGGAAGTCCTGCACGACCGAACCGCCGACCGTCCGGGCATCGGAGACGGGGTAGCCGAGGGTTCCGGCCTCCCAGCCGCGCGCGGCCCACGCGTCGCGGACCGCCGCGGGGACGGCGTGCGTGCCCGAGGCCGGGGAGGAGTACACCGAACCGCCGGTGAAGTGCTGCCCGCTGCCGCCGGCGACGAGCCCGCCGAACACCGCCGAGCTCGGGTAGCCGAGCGCGCCGTTCTCCCAGCCCTGCGCCGCCCACGCCGTCCGGACCGGGCCGGTGACGGCGAACGTGCCGGCCGGGCCGGAGTACACCGAGCCCCCCTGGAAGTGGGCGAAGGACCCCGCGGGCAGCGACGCCGCCGTCGTCGTGGGGAAGCCGAGGGACCCGTTCTCCCAGCCGGCCGCGCCGTAACCGGCGAGCACCGCACCGCCGAGCGCCTGCGCCCCCGTCGCCGGCGACCAGTAGACGGTCCCGCCCTGGAAGCGCTGCGCGACACCGCCGCGGACGGTGAACTCGGCCCCCGTCGGGTAGCCCAGCCAGCTGTTCTCCCAGCCGAGGGAGGCCCAGCGGTCGCGGATGGCGCCGCGGACCGTCGCGGCGCCCGACGCCGCGCTCCAGTAGACGGACCCGCCGGCGAAGTGCTGGCCGAAACCGCCCCCGCGCAGCGGCCCGAGCTCGCGGCCCATCGGCAGGCCGAGGTAGCCGCCGTTGGCGCCCGCCGCGGTGTACGTCTGCAGGATGGCGCCCTTGACCGGCACCCCGGCGTAGCTGCGCGAGCCGTCGGAGTTCTGCGCGACGAGGGGCGTGCGGCGCGAGGAGCCGAAGTCGGCCACCCAGTAGGAGCGCCAGACGGTCCGGCCGCCGGACCACAACGTCGTGTAGACGAGCCCGACGCCGACGTTGGTGTACTTGGCGTCCTGCAGCACGGCGCGGTGCGGGTCGGACCCCATCCACGTGTCGACCGCCAGGTCGCCGTTCTCCAGGCCGTGGGTGTCGGCGTTGCCCATGTCGGCCGTCGCGACGATCTCTCCCCACTGCGGGAAGTCCGACAGCAGCGTCTGCAGGTTCGGGTTGTGCTTCATGCCGTCGCCCTGGCCGAGCACGTCGGCCCAGTCCTGGGCGACGGTCTCCAGCGTCGGGTCCAGCGTCAGCGCCGGCGCCCCGACGGCCGCGCGCTCGCGGTTGAGTCCGTCGAGGATCTGCTGCTGCTGGGTCGCCGCGGGGACGACCGGCTGCAGCACCTGGGCGGCGGCCGCGGCGGGAACGGCGGTGACGACCTCGGCGACCCCCGCGCAGGGCAGGGCGACGAGCGCTGCGAGCACGGGTGCGAGCACACGGGCACGCCCGGTGGCTCGTGCGGTGCCACGGGCGGGGCGGCGGGGGGCGGTCGGCCTGGTCACCCAGGTGATGTCGTCCGCACGCCCCGGTCACGACAGAGCCCGCCCGGGGTACCCCCTCCCGGGCGAGCCCTCGTCACCGCGTGTGACTACCCCTCCGCGGGGCCCTCGATCGCCGCACGTCGCTGCTGGGCCGCCCGGACGCGGGCCACGTCGAGCTTGGTGGACCGGTCGAAGGAGTAGACGCCGTTCTGCTCCTGGAAGACGTCGGTCAGCTGCGTGTAGCAGTAGCCGAACATCAGCGGGTCGTCCAGCAGGACGCCGGTCAGCCCCTCGAAGCGGTGGTGGAACTCCTCCTCGGTGCGCGGCGGCTCGCCGTAGCCCCACGAGGACGTGGCACCGCGGTCGACGTCGGGGTCGCTCGCCGCCACGTCGGGCCGCCACCAGATCCCGCCGAACTCGCTGCAGAACCACGGCTGCCCCTGGTAGGGCAGCGACCAGGGTTCCCCGTCCGCGCCGTAGTTGGTGTCGGGGTTCCCCGCGGCCAGGCCGGACATCTCGCGGGCGAACTGCGCCGGGTCCTGGGTGTAGTTGTGCGAGTCCCACACGTCGGACTCCAGGACGCGGTGGGAGTAGCCGGAGGCGTCCAGCACCGGCCGGGAGGTGTCCATGGCCTTGGCGGCGAGGAACATCGCCCGGGTCACGTCGTCGAGCACCTGGCCGCGGTCGGTGAGGCCCTGCCGCGTCTCGTTGAGCCCGCACCAGCCGACGACGCTGGGGTGGGAGTAGTCGCGTTCGAGGGCCTCCAGCCACTGGCTGACGAAGTTCGGGGTGGGCTGCTGGTGCTCACCGCGGAGGGACGTCCCCTCCTCGACGGCGCCCCAGTCGCCGAACTCCCCCCAGACGAGGTACCCCAGCCGGTCGGCGTGGAAGAGGAAGCGCTCCTCGAACACCTTCTGGTGCAGCCGGGCGCCGTTGAACCCGGCCTCGAGGGCGAGTTCGACGTCGCGGCGCAGCGCCTCGTCGGTCGGCGCCGTCATGATCCCGTCGGGGTAGTAGCCCTGGTCGAGGACGAGCCGCTGGAACACCGGGCGGCCGTTGAGGAGGACGGCCTTGCCGTCGATGCTCACCGACCGCAGCCCCGCGTACGTCTCGACGGTGTCCACCACCGCACCGGCCGCGTCCCGCAGGGTCAGCGTCACGTCGTACAGGTGCGGGTCACCCGGTCCCCACAGCCGCACACGGTCCTCCGGCACGCGCAGCGTCAGCCGCGGGGACAGGTCGAGGTCGGCGCGCACGGACGCCGTGACGACCTCGCCCGCCGCGTCGCGCACGGACGCGTGCAGCGTCCACCCGGCGCGGTCGCCGGCGGCGCCCGTCCCGCTGCGGCGCAGGGGTTGCTCGAGGTGGAACGTCGAGGCGGCGACGTCGGGGGTGATGCGCGGGCGGCCGAGGGAGACGTCCGGGACGGGTTCGGCCCAGACGGTCTGCCAGATCCCCGTCGTGCGCGTGTAGAGGCACTCGTAGTTGTCGTAGCGCGTCGACTGCTTGCCGCGGGCCTGCGGGCCGTACCGGTCGTCGCGGGCGCGGACGACGACGGTCACCTCGCCCGTGCGGTGGCCGAGGTCGGCGGTGAACGGGGTGAACCCGCCGCGGTGCCGGACGACCTCCTCCCCGTCCACCCACACCGTCGCGTCGTGGTCGACGGCGCCGAAGTGCAGGAGCGTGCGGCGGCCCACCCAGTCCGCGGGGATCGCGACCGTGCGGCGGTACCAGACGGCGGGGAGGAAGTCGGTGGTGCCGACGCCGGAGAGCTGCGACTCCGGCGCGAAGGGGACGGTGATGGCGCCGGCGAGGTCGCGGTCGCGCAGACCGCGTTCGAGACCGGAGTCCCCCGCGTCGACCTCGAACTGCCAGGTGCCGTTCAGGGACAGCCAGTCGGCGCGGACCACCGAGGGCCGGGGGTGCTCGGGGCGCGGGATGGTGGGCACGGACGTCTCCTCATCGATGACGGTGTCGCTCGGGCGTGCGGGGCCAGTCTCACCGACGTCCGTACATCGTTGCAAGCGTGGGTCGGCACAACGCTATGCAGCGTTGCAAACGCGTGCTAGGTTCCGCAGCACTGATCGGGACAGAGCGGTTCTCGGTTCTCGACCAGCCGGTGCCCGCCACCCGGCAGCACCGACCACCGCCAACGACGGCAGGGACGGACACGCGTGAACAGTCATCCCCCAGGGCCCAGGAGCCCGTTCAGCCGACGCTCCCTCCTGCGCGGCGGCCTCGCCGCCGGGGGGCTCGGCCTGGCCGCCGCCACCGCGGGCTGCGGCTCACCGCTCGCCGCCGGCCTGGTCGGCACCCAGCTCAACCCCGGGACCGTCACGTTCTGGAACCTCTTCGGGGGCGGCGACGGCGCCCGCCTGCAGCTCATGCTCGACGAGTACCGCAAGCAGCAGGGCAGCGCGGACTCCCTCGTCGCGGCGACGTTCGCCTGGGGCAACCCGTACTACACGAAGGTGTCGCTGGCGACGCTGGGGAACAAGCCGCCGGACGTCGCGGTCTCCCACCTCACGCGCGCCACCAACCTGGCCGCAGCGGGCCTCCTGGAACCGATCACGGACGAGACCCTCGCCCTGGTGGGCCTCAAGGTCGAGGACTTCACCCCCAAGGCGTGGGAGGCCGCGACGTTCGACGGCCAGTCCTACGCGATCCCCATGGACACCCACCCGTGGGTGCTGTTCTACAACACCGACGTGTGCCAGAAGGCCGGGCTGCTGGGCTCGGACGGCAAGCTCGCGAAGATCGAGGGCCTCCAGGCCTGGGAGGCCGCCCTCACCGCCGCCAAGCAGACCACCGGGACCTACGGCGCCGCGACGGCGTCGGTCGGCGACGACTCCAACTGCTGGCGGTTCGTCAACACCCTCTACAGCCAGCGCGACGGCGCCCAGCCCCTCATGAGCGAGGAGGGGCAGGAGATCACCATGGACGACGCGCTCATGGTCGACACCCTGGCCACGATCCAGCGCTGGACCTCCTCCGGGCTCATGCCGAAGGTCGTGGACACCCCCGGGGCCGAACTGGCCCTGTCGCAGGGCCAGTCGGCGTTCTTCATGAACGGCGAGTGGGAGATCACGACGCTGCAGAGCATCGAGGGCCTGAAGTTCAGCATGGCCGCCTTCCCGCAGCTGTACGAGAAGCCGGCCGCGCACGCCGACTCGCACGCCTTCGTGCTCCCCCGCATGGACCGCGACGCCGACCAGCTGAAGCGGGCCATGGGGTTCGTCCACTCCATGCTCGAACAGGGCATGACGTGGGCCGAGGGCGGCCACGTCCCGACGTACCTGCCCATCTTCGAGAGCGAGCAGTACAAGACGCTGGAACCGCAGGCGGACTACGCCGAGACCGCGACGTACGCCTCGTACGACCCGGCGGCGTGGTACTCGGGCTCGGGCTCGAACTTCGAGACGGTCACCGGCTCGCAGATCGGTCTGGTCCTGCAGGGCCTGACGACCCCGGAGGCGGCCACGGCCAGCATCCGCAGCCAACTCGAGACCTACGCACGGACGGCGAACCCCCTGTGAGCACCCAGACGATCGGCGCGCCCACGGCGGCGCGGACCTCCCTGCGCGGCGGCAGCGACCCGGACCGGCTGCGCCGCACGAACAAGGCGTGGCTGTTCGTCGCGCCCTTCGGCCTCTTCTACCTCGCGTTCCTGCTCGGCCCCTCGCTCTACATGTTCGTCGCGAGCTTCTTCGACACGAGCATCGTCAAGACCGGCCTGGGCAACTTCATCGGCCTGGAGAACTACACGACCCTGCTGTCGTCGTCGGACTTCTGGTCGGCGATGTGGCACACCCTGCAGTTCACGCTCTACACCGTGCCGCCGCTGGTGGTGCTGTCGTTCGTGTTCGCCGTCCTGGCCAACCGCATGCAGCGCGGGCAGATCTTCTGGCGGATGGCGTTCTTCACCCCCTTCATCCTCCCCTCGGCCGCGATCTCCCTCGTCTGGGTCTTCATCTTCACGGCCGACACCGGGCTGTGGGCGACCGTCCAGAAGGGGCTCGGCAGCGAGGCCCCGGCCCCCGTCCTGGCGACCCCCAACCTGGCCATGGTCGGCATCGCGGTCGCGACCGTCTGGTGGACGATCGGCTTCAACTTCATCCTCTACCTGGCCGGCCTGCAGGACATCCCCCGCGAGCTGTACGAAGCGGCCGCCATCGACGGCGCGACGCCGTGGCAGCAGATCCGGCACCTGACGATCCCGCTGCTCAGCCGCACGACGACCCTCGTCCTGCTGCTGCAGATCATCGCCAGCCTGAAGATCTTCGACCAGGTCTACCTGATGACCAGCGGCGGGCCGGGCACGAGCACCGAGACCGCGCTCGTGTTCATCACCAAGACCGGCTTCACCGACTACCGCATCGGCGCCGCGGCGGCCGCCTCGTTCGTCCTGTTCCTCGTCATCCTCGTCATCGCCCTCGTCCGCCAGCTCCTCGAGCGCGCCCAGCAGAAGGGAGCCTGAGATGGCGACCACCGGTGCCGCAGGTACCTCCCGCCGTTCCGGCATCTCCGCCGCGGCACCCCCGGCCCGCGTCGCAAAGGTGGGGACGAACGGAGGGAAGACGTTCAACCGCATCGCCGTCGTCGTCCTGACGGTCTTCGCGGTGCTGTGGCTCGTCCCGAGCCTGTGGGCCATCAAGACCTCGCTCACCGCGAACTCCGTCTCGGCCCTGGGGACGCAGGCGATCCTCAAGGACATCAACCCGACGCTCGCGTCGTACTCCTCGCTGCTCGGCGGCGGGGACCTGTGGAACTGGTACCTGGCGAGCTTCATCACCTCGACGCTGTCGGCGGCGCTCGTCGTGCTCTTCGCCTCGATGGCCGCGTTCGCCCTGTCGCGGATGCGGTTCCGGGGCCGGCAGGTCGTCTTCCTGCTCGTCATCGCCGGGATCATGGTCCCTGCCGACGTGCTCATCATCCCGATCTTCCAGATGCTCAACACGGTCGGGCTGCTGAACACCTACTGGGCCGTGATCTTCCCGCAGGTCTCCAGCGTCATCGCGCTGTTCGTCTTCAAGCAGTTCTTCGACGGACTGCCGAACGAGCTCGAGGAGGCCGCCCGCATCGACGGGGCCGGGAACTGGCGCATCTACTGGTCGATCCTCATGCCGCTGTCGCGTCCGGTGCTCGCCGCCATGGCGATCGTCACCTTCGTCGGGGTGTGGAACAACCTCATCCTGCCGCTGTTCGTCCTGTCCAACCCCGACCTCATGACCATCCCCGTCGGTCTCGCGACCGTCCAGGGCTCCTACGGCCAGCGGTTCTCCGACATCCAGGCCTCCACGGTCCTCGGGGCCCTGCCGCTGGTCATCCTGTTCGTCATCTTCCAGCGCCGCATCGTCGAAGGTGTGGCCGGAACCGGCCTGAAGGGCTGAACCACCTCGTGACCACCCGCACCGCCAGCCTGTCCGGAGTCGTCGACCTCGACGTCTCCGGAGCCACCATCAACCGCCACCTCTACGGGCACTTCGCCGAGCACCTCGGCCGCTGCATCTACGAGGGGTTCTGGGTCGGGGAGGACTCCGACATCCAGAACACCGACGGCATCCGCGAGGACGTCGTGCAGGCGCTGAAGGACATCAGCATCCCCAACCTGCGCTGGCCGGGCGGGTGCTTCGCCGACGAGTACCACTGGATGAACGGCGTCGGCCCGCGCGAGGAACGCCCGTCGATGGTCAACACCCACTGGGGCGACGTCGTCGAGGACAACTCCTTCGGCACCCACGAGTTCATGCGGCTGTGCGAGCTGCTCGGCGCCGCGCCCTACGTGTCGGGCAACGTCGGGTCCGGCACGGTCGCGGAGATGAGCGACTGGATCGAGTACCTCACCCGGTCCGGGGACGCACCGATGTCCCGGCTGCGCCGCGAGCACGGCCGGTCCGAGCCGTGGAAGGTGCCCTTCTGGGGCATCGGGAACGAGAACTGGGGCTGCGGCGGCAACATGACCGCCGAGCAGTACACCCAGCTCGCCGCCCAGTTCGCGACGTACTGCCGCAACCACGACGGCAACGAGCTGTACCGCATCGCGGCGGGCCCGAACCGGGACGACTACCACTGGACCGAGACGCTGATGAAGTCGGTCAGCACCCTCGGCGGTCCGGCCCGCTCCCCCAAGCACAACGGGTGGCAGGCCCTCTCGTTCCACTACTACACCCACGCCAGCGACGACTGGCAGCACAAGGGCTCGGCGACGGAGTTCACCGCCGCGGAGTACCACGAGACGATGGTCCGGGCCTGGCGCATCGACGAGATCGTCCGCGGCCACGTCCGGGTCATGGACGCCTACGACCCGGAGGCCTCGGTCGGGCTCGTCTGCGACGAGTGGGGCACCTGGTGGGACGTCGAACCCGGCACCAACCCCGGGTTCCTGTACCAGCAGAACACCCTGCGGGACGCGCTCGTCGCCGGTCTGCACTTCGACGTGTTCCACGAGAACGCGCGCCGGCTGGTCATGGCGAACATCGCGCAGACGGTCAACGTGCTGCAGGCCATGGTCCTCACCGACGGCGCGCGGATGGTCCTGACGCCCACGTACCACGTGTTCGCGATGAACGCGGGGCACCAGGACGCCACGTCCCACCCCGTCCAGGTGACGGCGGCGGACGCGGCGTACGAGGGTGAGGCGGGGTCCTACCGGACGCTGACCACCACGGTCAGCTCGAAGGACGGTTCCGCGCTGGTCTCCCTGACCAACCTCGACGTGGACGGGCCCGCCACGGTCCGCCTCGACCTGCGGGGCAAGGGCTGGGAGATCGCCCGCGCCCGCGTCCTGGCCGCCCCGAGCGTCCAGGCGCACAACACGGCGGACGCCCCGGACGCCGTGGCGCCCGCGTCGTTCGACGGTGCGCGCAAGGACGGCGACACCCTCGTGGTCGACCTGCCGCCGCACTCCTTCGCGACGGTGGAACTCACCCTCTCGTGAACCCAGGGGTCTGCAGGACCCCGGTCAGCGCCCCGGACGGCAGTCCCCTGCCGTCCGGGCGCGGCCAGTGCACGCACACCTCGTCGTACCCGGCCTCGGCGAGCGCCGTCGCGAACCGCGGCCAGTCCGCGTAGGCGCCGCGCTCGTCGAGGCCGAGCAGCGCCACCTTCCGCACGCGGTCGGCGCCCTGGAGAGCGGCGAACCTCGCGATCGGCGCCGTGAACCGCTCGACGGCCTCCTCGACCCCGTCCTGGGGACCGGACTCCCCCTCGCCGTAGGTGACCCACCCCTGCCCGAGCCGGGCCGCGAAGCGCATCCCGCGCGGGCCGGCGGCGGCGACCGTCAGCGGCACCCCGGACACGGGCCCGGGAACGTTCCGCGCGTCGTGGGCGGTGTAGTGCTCGCCCCGCTCGTCGGTGACCCGCTGCGTCAGCAGCGAGCGCAGCAGCGTCGTCCACTCCTCGAACCGGTCCTGCCGCTCGCGCGGCGTCAGCGCTGGCACCCCCAGGACGGAGGCGTCGTGCGCCGACGTGCCCGCCCCCACGCCCAGCTCGACCCGGCCGTCGCTGAGCTGGTCGAGCGTCATCACCTCGGCGGCGAACGTCACGGGGTGGCGGTAGTTCGGGGACGCGACCAGCGTGCCGAGCCGGACCCGTTCGGTGGCCGTCGCGGCGGCCGCCAGCAGGGGCACGGCCGCGTACCAGGGGCCGTCGCGCAGGTCGCGCCACGACAGGTGGTCGTAGCTGAAGACCGTCCGCACGCCGGCGTCCTCGGCGGCCCGAGCGGTGTCGGCGAAGGCGTGCGGGTGCAGGTCGTTGAGCACGACGCAGGAGAGGTCCACCCCCGGAACGCTATCCCCGGCGCCGCCACCACCGCCGCCGTGGAGGTCCCGCCGCCGGCGGCGCGTCGGCCGGGACGGGGCGGGACGCGTGCCACGCCTCCACGAGCGCCTCGACGTCCAGCAGCCCCACGACGACCAGCGGACCGTCGGCCGGGCGCCGGTACAGCTCCAGCACGCGGTCGTTGAAGTCGGTGGCGACGTCCCGGACGGCGGCCTCGGAGACGAGCTCGTGGACGTCGCGCAGGAGCACCTCGCGCTCGCGGCGCAGGGCCAGCGGCGGCGGCAGCATGGCGCTGACGTCGAACCCCTCGCGGCGGGCCTTGTCCGCGGCCCACTGCTCCGCGGAGAACTCCCGGTCCAGCCCGGGCAGCGGCTTCCCCGCGCCGGGGAGGTTCTCGAAGTCGCCGCGCTCGTGCGCCTCCCGCACCTGCCGCTCGACCCAGTCCTCGAAGGAGGTGCCGAACGGTTTGCGCCCACCGGCCGTCACGGGGCGACGCTAACCAGCGCGCTCCGCGGCGGCAACGCGGAGGGCGAGCACGGGACACATCCGTTCCGCGTCGCGGGCCCGCGCCAGCAGCTCCTCCGGCACGGCGGCGCGCCGGCCCCCGCCGCGCACGGCGGGGAACCCCCAGTCGTCGGCGACGAGCAGCTCGGGCAGGAGCCCGGTGCAGACGCCGTGCCCGTCGCAGGCGGCGAAGTCGATGCGCAGCTCGCTCACACCGCCACCGCCCGGGCCGCGAGGCAGGTCCCGCGCCGGTGCGCCTCGACCTCCCCGGGGAAGGCCACCAGGACGCTCGCGACCGAGCGGGCCGAGGCGTCGGGGTGGTGGCACGCGCCGCGGTCGACGAGCAGGCCGACCGTCCGCTGCAGCTCGTGCAGCCCGTCGGTGTCGAGCCGGCCGGCGGCCAGGGCGGTCGTGAGGTGGTGCAGGCGCGGCAGCCCGAACGTGCACGGACCGCACTGCCGGACGGACGCCGCGGCGAGGTGCCCGACGACGGTCGCCGTGACGGCCAGCGGGCACTCCCCCTGCAGCAGGGGCCGGACGACCCCCGCGCGCACGGTGCCCACCGTGAGCGCGACGGGCTCGCCGGGCGCGGCCCACACGCCGTGGTACCCCCCGAGCAGGGCGCCGGCGGACCCGTCGACGCCCTCGCGGTCGAGCAGGTCGTCCAGTCCGGTGCCCGCCGGCACCTCCCGGACCCGGGGCCCGGCCGTGGTGGCGAGCGTGAGCAGGACGGTGTCGGGCAGCTCGCCGTCGCGGGCCAGCAGGCCGACGCGGGCGAGGGTCTCGACGTTCTTCACCACGGTCGGCCGGCCCGCCAGACCGTTGCGCCACAACGGGACTCCCGTCCCCCGCGGCCGGGCGGCGTACCCGTCGAGGTGGGCGACCACGGCCGACTCCTGCCCGGCGACGAAGCCCGGCGCGGCCTCGGCGACGTGCAGCGCCACGTGGACCGCGTCGGGGCGTTCCCGCGCCGCCCGGCGCACGGACTCCAGCCCCGGGCCGGCCGCCGCGCAGACCACCACGTCGGTCGCGCCGACGGCGGCGGCCGCTGCGACGGCGCCGTCGAGGACGAGGTGCGGGACGGTCGTGAGCAGCGTGACGTCCTTGCGGGACAGCGGCTCCCCCTCGACGCCGTTGACGACCACGACCCCGCCGGCCCCTGCATCCCGGACGCGGGCGAGTTCGGCCGCGACGGGCCGGGCGGCGCCGCCGCGGCCGCGCAACCCGCTGCGGTGCAGCAGGTCCAGCAGGTCCGGGCGCCCGGAGGGCCGAGGACGGTCGTGGCACGGGTCGAGGATCACCGAGAGCTCCCCTGCAGGACGGACGGACGACGGACGGGGTCGGCGGGACGCCAGCGGTCCCGGCGGCGGCCGACCGCGAGCGCCGTGAGGACGGCGACGACGCAGGCGGCGGACAGCGCCAGCCCCCACGGGGTGCGGGTGTCGGAGCCGACGCCCAGCGCGTGGGCGAGGCTGACGGCCAGGAACGGCCAGGCGAGGGCGTGCACGGCCCGCCACACCCGCCGGCCGAGCCGGACGCGGGCGAGGCTGGTGGCGACGACCGCGACGAGGAGCAGCACCGCGACGGTGCCCAGGCCGGTCCAGAACGGGCGGTAGCCGGAGGCGAAGGGGACGACGACGTCGAGGAGGGAGACGTCGACGTACCCGTCGGCCACGACGCTGCCGACGTGCACGACGAGGAACCCGAGCGCGGCCAGGGCCAGCGAGCGGTGCACGAGCGGGGTGACCCACCGCGGCGAGCGGCCCAGCCGCCGGCCGCCGTGGGTGAGCACCCCGAGCACGACGACGAGCGTGAACAGCGGCAGCAGGACCAGTCCGCTGGCGCGGGACAGCGCCCAGAGCAGTTCGGAGGTCACGCCGGCCACCGTCCCGTCCGCAGGACGGTCCCGTCCGCGGCCACGCACCGGGCGCTGACCCCGGCAGCGGCGAACCAGCCGAGCGCCGCGCGGCCCCGCACGAGGGCCGCCGTGCTCGCCGTGTTCGCCTCCACGCAGCTGCCCGCGGCGACGGAGACCGTGCGCCACACCGGGTCCGCGGGCAGGAGGGTGCGCGGGTCGAGGACGTGGTGCACCTCGCGGGTGCCGCAGCGCCAGCGGCGCGACCGGGTGCCGGACGTCGCCAGCGCACCCCCGGCGGGGAGTGCGACGACCTGGGCGGGTTCGCCCGGACCGTCGCTGACGAGCACCTCCCACCGCCGGTCCGGCCCGGCGGTGGCGACGTCCCCGCCCAGCGCGACGAGCACCGGCGTCCCGAGGCGGTCGGCGACGAGGCGGGCGGCGCGGTCGGCGGCGACGGCCTTGGCGGTGGCCCCGAGGTCGAGGTGGACGCCCGGGGGGACGCGCACCCGGCTCCCGACCAGCTCGACCTCCCGCCAGTCCCGCCGTCCCCGCGTCACCACGCGCACCTCGACCGGCCCGGCGGTCCCCGCGACCGCGAACTGCGCGAGGGGCCGGTCGTAGCCCAGGGCGCACATCGCGTCGCCGAGGGTGGGGTCGACGTCGCCGTCGGTGCGCCGGGCCGCGCGCAGGGCCTCGGTGAGCAGGTCGGCGAGCGTCGGGGACACCTGCGCCCACCGCCCCACGGGCAGCCCGGCGAGTTCGCTGTCGGGACGGAACCGGTTGCAGGCGTCGTCGACGAGCCGCAGCTGCGAGACGACGAGACCGCGGGCGGCGGGCAGGGCCGCCGGGTCGTCGAGGACGATGCGCGCCGTGGTGCCCCAGACGTCCCACTGCGCGACGGCGTCGGTGACGGGGAGCGCCTCGGTGAGCGGCATCACGAACCGCCCGAGGTCGCCGAGCCGGACCCCGATCCGGCCGACGTCCCGGACGAGTCCGGCGCCCAGGTCGAGGACCCCTGGTCCGTCGTCGTGCTGGTCGTGCTGGTCGTCGAGGTGTCCGCGCCGCTGTCGGTGCCGCCGGTGGCGAAGGCCGCCGTCGCGCCCGCGGTGGCCAGGACCCCGCCCGCCACCACCCCTGCGGTGATCCACCGCGCCCGTGTCGTTCCCATGCCAGCGAGCGTGCGCTGCGCGGCTCTCCCCGCCCCAGGAGGCGGCTGTGGATCAGCCCAGCGAGGCGGCCCACTCCCGCACGCGGCGGGCGCTCTCCTCCTCGGACAGGTCCTGCGTCCGGGTCATCACCGACCACCGCACGCCGAACGGGTCGCGGATGCTCGCGAAGCGGTCACCGGAGACGAAGTCGGTGAGGGGTTCGCGCACGGTCGCGCCGGCCGCCTCCGCACGGGCCACGACGGCGTCCGCGTCGGCGCAGTACAGGCCGAGGGAGAAGCAGTCGTCCTCCCCCGCCGGCGCGGGGACGAGGTGGTACTCGGCGTTCGGCTCCCCCAGCTGCAGGTGCCCGTGGCCGAGGTCGAGCTCGGCGTGCACGACGACGCCTCCCACCTCGGTGACGTCGACGACGCGGGCGCCGAAGACGTCGCGGTAGAAGGCGATGGCCTCCCGGGCGCGGGGCACCGCGAGGAAGGGGGTCAGGGTCGTCATCCCGTGCGGGACACCGTCGGTCGTGTGCTGTCCGGTCGTCATGGGACGAGCCTGGCGCCCCGACCGGCCCCCGCGCTTGGACGTGCGCGCCACGATGGGCCGGTGAGCCTGCCCGCGCACCCCACCCGGGGGATCCTGCACCCGGCCCGCCTGCCGACGTTCACGCGACTGCCCGCCCGGGCCGCGGTCGCGGACCTCGTGCGCTGGTTCTGGGTCCCCGAGTGGGACGTGGACCCGGGCCGCACCTCACGCCAGCACGTCGTGGGCTACCCGGGCTGCAACCTCGTCGTCGAATCGCGCGAGGGGGGTTTCGTCGGTTTCGCCGGCCCGACGACCCGCGCCTCGCACCAGGACCTCACCGGCCGCGGGTGGGCCGTCGGGGCGCTGCTGCAGCCCGCGGCCGTCCCGGCCTTCAGCGCCGACCCGGCAGCCGACCGCGACCGCTACCGCCGCCTCGACGAACCCGGCCTCGTGCGGGACGTGACCGCCGCGATGACCGCGGCGGGACCCGACCGCCTCGAGCGGGCCGTCGAGGTCCTCGCGGCGTTCGTCGCCGAGCGGGTGGGCCCGGTCGACGAGGACGCCCTGGCGGCCAACGCCTTCGTCGCCCTCGTCGAGGCCGACCCCGCGCTCGTCCGCGTCGAGGACGCGGCCGCGCGGCTGGCCCGGTCACCGCGCACGCTGCAACGGCTGGCGCAGCGGTTCGTCGGGCTGCCGCCGGCCGCCGTCGTGCGTCGGCGCCGGCTGCAGGAGGCCGCCGAACGCGTCCGCTGCGACCCGGGCGCGGACCTGGCCGGGATCGCCGCCGACCTGGGGTACGCCGACCACGGGCACCTGACGCGGGAGTTCCGCCGCGTCCTCGGCACCGCGCCCAGCGAGTACCGGCGGGCGACGCGCCAGGACTAGTCCTGCGCCGGCTCCTGCTCGCTCTCGGACCGGAAGAACCCGTCGACGACATCGAGCACGGCACCGGCGGTACCGGGGCGGGCCGTCCAGGGTTCGACCGGGGACAGGACCCCGAGGTCGACCAGGCGACGGACGACGGCGAGCGCCGCCGGCGCCTCGTCCCCCTCCTCGCTCTCCTCGAGGTAGCCGCGGAGCTCCCCGGCCGTCATCGGTTGCAGGACAGCGCTGGTGACGACGGACAGGGCCGCGACGATCGCGGCCGGCGAGGGACAGTCGGCCAGCACCCCGGTGACGAGCGAGGCCAGGAAGAAGGTGGCCAGCTGGTAGCGCCGGTCGGGGTCCTCCGCGTCCGGCAGGCTCGCCCGGCCGTCCTGCACGACGAGCACCCCGTCGGCGAGCAGGTCGAGCAGGAGGGCGACGGGGTCGACCTCCGGCACGTCCGCCAGGCGGGAGCGCAGCACCTCCACGACGGGGCTCTCGGGCAGTTCCGACCCGGCCAGGTCCACCCCGGCGGCCAGCTCGTCGACCGCCGCGAGGAACGCGGCGACCACGTCGAGGGAGCGCAGGTCCTCGAGCCGGTCGGTCAGCGGCACCGCCGCCTCGGCGGCCGTGAGCGCGTCCAGGACGCTGCCCTGGCCCGCGACCGCACCGGCGACGCCGCCGGAGGCCACGTCGAGGCAGTCGGCGAGCTCCTCGGGTTCACCGGCCCACTGCTCGGACTCGCCGAGGAACATCAGGTACGACGTCCACGCGAGGCGGGTCTCGTCGACGAGTTCCTGCGGGTCGAGGTCGTTGTGCTCGGCGACGGCCGGGACGATCTCGGTGAACAGCTCGGAGAGGTCGGCGGGGTCGAAGCGACGGGCGGCGGCCGGGACGAGGTCGGACTCCAGGCTCAGGACGAGCCAGCCGAGCGACTCCATGAGCCGGGCTTCGACGTCCTCCACCGGCAGCTCCAGGGAGAGCTCCCCCGCATCCGCCTCGGCGTCCTCGGCGCGCTCGGCCTCGAGGAACCGCCGGAACGGCACCTGCAGGTCGCCCAGGACGCGTCCGCCGGCCCGCAGCGGGGAGAGCTGGTTCCCGGCCGCGGGGTGACGCGCGGGGTGGCCACGGGGCTTCTTCTTCTTCGGCACCGTCCTGAGCGTAGACGGGCGGAGGGGCGAGGCGGGCAGGATGGTGTGGTGCGCGCGAGGTGGCCGGCCGGGGCCCTGCTCCTCCTGACGTCCTGCCTGACCTCGTGCTCGGGCGCCGCACCCACCGACGTCCCCCCGAGGAGCTCCCCGTCGAGCTCCCCGGCGAGCTCCCCGTCGAGCTCCCCGGCCAACACATCGGCGAGCCCGAGGGTGGTCCCGCCCCCGGCGGGTGCGGTGGCCGACTACCAGCTCGGCGGGGCGTACGAGCCGGCCGACGACGTCCGCGTCGTCGTGCGCGACCGGACGGCGGAGCCGGCTGCGGGGCTGTACTCGGTCTGCTACGTCAACGCGTTCCAGACCCAGCCGCAGGAGACCGGCGAGTGGCTGCGCGACCACCCGGACCTGCTGCTGCGCGTGGACGGCGACGTCGTGCAGGACCCGGGCTGGCCCGGGGAGTTCCTCCTCGACACGACGACCCCGGACAAGCGCGCGGCCCTGGCCGAGGTCGTGGGGGCGTGGATCGACGGCTGCGCGGACGCCGGGTTCCAGGCGGTCGAGGCCGACAACCTCGACTCCGCGACCCGCAGCGACGGTGTCCTGACGATGGCGGACGCCTACGCGTACTCGGCGCTGCTGTCGGCGCGGGCGCACGCGCGGGGCCTGGCCTACGCGCAGAAGAACGCGGCCGGGACGACGGCCGAGCAGGCCCGGGCGGCGGGTTTCGACTTCGCCGTCGCGGAGAGCTGCCAGGTGTACGCCGAGTGCGGCGACTACACGGACGTCCACGGCGACCGCGTCCTGGAGGTGGAGTACGCCGACGACGGCCGGGAACCGTTCGAGGAGGCGTGCGCGGCGCGCGGGGGCGAGGTGTCGGTGGTCTACCGCGACCGCGAGCTGTTGCCCCGCGGCGTGCCGGGGTACGAGTTCGACCACTGCTGACCCGGACGCGGGAGCACGACCGGGGACCGCGGCGGGGCGGTGCTCTCCCGCAGGACGAACTCGCTGGGCACGGGCCAGTCCGGCGCCTCGGGCAGCACCCCGAGGTCGTGCAGGAGCTGGCGCACGGCCCGGCGACCGATCTCGCGCAGGTCGTGGCGCACCGTGCTGAGCCGGGGCACGGCGACGTCGGCGTACTCGACGTCGTCGAAACCCACGACGCTGACGTCGTCGGGCACCCTGACCCCGGCGTCGGCGCACGCCCGCACGAAGCCGAGCGCGACCTGGTCGTTGGCCGCGACGACGGCCGTGACGTCCGGGTCGGTGCGCAGCAGGGCGGCGCCCGCGGAGAATCCGGAGGCGGCGCTCCAGTCGGTGGTGAGCGGTTCGACGACGTCGAGGCCGCGCTCGGTGAGGAACGTGCTCCACAGCTCCCGGCGCCGCCGGGCGGCGGCGCTGTCGGAGGGCCCTGCGAGGTGGCGCAGCTGCCGGTGCCCGAGGTCGGTGAGGTGGGTCATGGCGGCGAGCAGTCCGGGCGCGGGGTCGCTGTCGGCGGCGGGCTCCTCGGCGGACCCCTCGCCGTCCATGACGACGACGGGCAGCCCCGGCACCAGGGGCCGGGGCATCGCCTGCATGAGTTCCGTCTCGACCCCGAGGACGACCGCGTCGACGCCGGAGCCCACGAGCGAGGCCACGGCCTCGGACACGGCCGCCACCGTGGGGGCGCGCAGCGGGCACAGCGCCAGGGAGTAGCCCTGCCGGGCGACCTCCTCGGTCATGCCGTCGAGGGCGAGGACGGGCCCGTGGGCCGTGAGGGTCGAGGCGACGACGCCGATGGTGCGGTAGCTGCCGGTCGCCAGGGAGACGGCGGCCGGGTTGCGCCGGTAGCCCAGCGCCTCGAGCGCCTCCAGGACGCGTGCGCGGGTGGCGGCGTCGACGTGGGGACGGTCGTTGACGACGCGGGAGACCGTCTGGGCGGAGACCCCCGCGCGGCGCGCGACGTCGGCCATGCTCGCCGCCCGGTGGACGCGGTGCGGATTCACGCCCATTCACGCCGCCTGACCTGGGAGGGTTTGCCTGTTAGCGCCCACAAAGATAACGTCCGACGACGGTCAGGCCGAAGCAGGAGCGATTGCGCGATGGACTCGCACGACGAGCACGGACACGGTGCGGTGGGGTTCGCCGACCTGGCCACCCGAGCCAAGGTCGAGGGCGTGGTGCGGCTCGTCGTCGACGACACTCCCCTGGTCTGCCTCACCGAGGAGGCGTTCGACCGCCTCACCGGCCGCCGGCCGGACGTGCTCGACGACGCAACCGGTTCCCGCGCAGTGCGTCTGACGCCGCGCGAGGAGCAGGCACTGCGACTGGTCGGCACGGGCCTGACGGCCGCGGAGACCGCCGCCGTGCTCGGGGTGGCGGTCAACACGGTGAGCCAGCACCTCGTCGGGGCCCGGCGGAAGTACGGCGTCTCGAGCACGCGGGCGGCCGTGGAGCACGCCCGCCGCGACGGTTTGCTGTGATTTCGGCGTCCGTCGGCGAAACCGGCCGCGAATGCCTTTCATGATCTTTCCCAGCCGCTCTAGACAGGTGGGCACTAGACACGTCGGCAGGCTATCGGGGGTGCGCCCACGACACGGGTCCCAGGGTCCGGGGGCGCTCCGTGCCGCGGCGGCTGGCTCAGACGAGCCGTCGCTCCGAGTGGTTCAGTCGCGCCAGCAGGACCGTCGAGACGACGTCCCGCGAGGCGATCCCTCGGCGGACCCGGCGACCGTCCTCGGTCACCACCACCTCCGGGGACACCACCCCGATCTCGTGCAGCGCCCGGGCCGCCTCCCGCGGCAGGACCTGCCCCGGCCGCAGCGCGGCCAGCTCGGCCCGCGTCCCCTCCGGTAGCGCCTGCCACCAGCGCACCACCACGGGGTCCGGTTCCCTGCGCACGTACCCGGTGCCACCCCAGGCACCCACCTCCTCGCCGTCGGCCACTGCGTGTCCCTGCTCGTGCTCGTTCACCCCGGAAGCGTGCTGGACGAGTCCCGTTCCCGCACGCCGACCCGTTCGGGCGATCACGAGGGACGCCCCGGACGCCGAGGACAGGACGAGAGCCCCACGCCCCCGGAAGGAGCGTCGCATGCTGTCCGTGCTCATCGTGCTGCGCACGCTCGCCGTCGCCGGCGCCCTCGTGCTGCTCGTGCGACGGATGCGCCGCGAGACGACGGCCCGCGCCACCTGGCGGCACTACGTCACGGCCTTCGCGCTGCTGACCGGCGCCAGCACCCTGGAGACCGTCGTCGTGGTCGGCGGCAGCCGCGTCGGCAGCAGCGGCCTGTGGCTGGCGCTGCCCCTCCGGCTGGCCAGCACGGTGGCGAGCTTCCACCTCTACCGGGGCGTCGCGCTCTGGATGCAGCTGCGGGAGAAGTCCCGGCCCGCGGGCCGCGTGGACTGGCTCGTCGGGGTGAGCTGCATCCTCGGCCTGACCGGCGTCGTCAACGTCGTCGTCGAGGTCCCCGACGGCGTGGCCGGGCTGGCCGTCCAGCTGCGGTGGCTGCACGTGTGCTCCTTCGGGGTCCTGCTCGGGGCGCTCGTCGTCGCGGCGTGGCGGATGCCCCGCGCGATCCGCGGCCGCGCCCGGGCGGTGGGGCTCGCGGTGCTCCTCGTGCTCAGCACCCAGTTGCTCTACGTCTTCCTCGGACCGCGCACGGACGTCGTCGTGGCCGCCTGGGCCTCGTGGGTCGTGCTCGCCGCGACCTACGGCGCGCTGTCGCTGCTGCGGCCCAAGCAGATCGTGCGCGAGCACCCCTCCGCCGTCGCGGTGCCCGTCGCCAGTTCCGTCGGGCTGGTGCTGGGCCTGGCCGCCGTCGCGGGCGCCGGGCTGCACGTCGCCCCCACCCACTGGGCGCTGGGTTTCGGCACGGTGGCCATCGCCGGGTCCTCCGTCCGCCTCGTCCGGCTCGTGCGCGACCTCGCCGACCACGACCGCGCGCTGCGCCAGGCCGGGACCGACGACCTGACGGGGCTGGCCAACCGCCGCGAGTTCCTCCGCCGCCTCGGGCTGCAGTCCCGCACGGGCGAGGGGTTCGGCGTGCTCCTGCTGGACCTCGACCGGTTCAAGGAGGTCAACGACCAGCACGGGCACGCCGTCGGCGACGAACTGCTGGCCGCCACCGCCGTCCGGCTGGAGTCCGCCCTGCCCCCCGGCGCGGTCCTCGCCCGCCTCGGCGGGGACGAGTTCGCCGCCATCCTGCCCGGGTGCGGCACCGACGACGCGGTGTCGCGGGCCGAGGAGATGCTCGCCGCGATCGAGGTCGGCGCGAGCGTCGGCGTCGCCACCTCCACGGGCACGGACCCGTTGTCCGGCACCGAACTGCTGCGCCGCGCCGACGCCGCCATGTACGCCGCCAAGGCCTCGGGGCACGGGGTCGCCGTCCACGACGACGCCGCCGACCGCGCCTGGCGGCAGCGGCTGGCCCTGTCCGACGACCTGCACCTGGCCCTCGGCCCGGAGGCCGGGCCCGAGGCCGCCGAGCAGTTCGAGGTGCACTACCAGCCGCAGGTGTCGGCGACCGCCGGGGCCGATGCCGGCCGGGTGGTCGGGGTGGAGGCGCTGGTGCGCTGGCAGCACCCGCGCCTGGGGATGCTCGCGCCCGGTGCGTTCCTGGACGTGTTGGAGGAGCGGCGGCTCATGCCGGCGCTCACCGCCCTCGTCGCGCGCCGGGCCGTGGCCGACCTCACGCAGTGGCGGATGGCCGGGCACGACCTGCGCCTGTCGTTCAACCTGTCGAGCACTCACCTGTCCGACCCCGGGCTCCTGCCGCTGCTCGACGACCTCGTCGCGAGCGGGGCCGACCCCGCGCACGTCGTCGTCGAGGTCACCGAGACCTCCCTCATGCACGACCCCGACCGGGCGCTGGCGACGTGCCAGGACATCACCGCGCGCGGGTTCTCCCTGAGCATCGACGACTTCGGGACGGGCTACTCCTCGCTGGCCTACCTGGCGAACCTGCCGGCCGACGAGCTGAAGATCGACCGCACGTTCACCTCGCGCGCCCTGGCCGACGAGCGGATCGCCGCCATCGTGGCCGGGACCGTCGAGCTGGCCCACCACCTCGGCCTGCGCGTGGTCGCCGAGGGTGTGGAGGACCCCGCGACGCTGGACCTGCTGCACGAGCTCGGCTGCGACGAGTCCCAGGGGTACCTGCACAGCCGCCCCGTGCCGGCGGCCGAGTTCCTGCGCTGGCTGCAGGCCCGTGAGCGGGTCCCCGCCGCCCTCTGAGCCGGGCGACCGGCAGGATCAGCCTGCCGTCCGGCGTGCCAGCACCGAGTCCAGCGACGCGAGCTGCGCCTCCCCGGCCGTCGCGGCGACCTCCCGCGCCGCGCGGGCGGCGTCCCGGCCGGTGCGCGAGCGGCACCAGGCGAACCGCTCGTCCAGCGCCGCCGGGCTGACCTCGTCGGCCGGCAGGACGGGCCACCCCCAGGCCCGCGCCTGGGCGCTGACCTTGCCCCCGCCCCCGACGGGGTCGACGGCGACGCACGGCACGCCCGCCCGCAGCGCCAGGACGAGGCCGTGCAACCGCGTCGAGACGACGACGTCCAGCCGGGCGACGACGGCCGCCACGTGCTCGGCGCGGGCCGGCAGCCGCCAGTCGCGCGGGTCGAGCCGGGTCTCGAGCTCCAGCGTCGCGGCGTCCAGCCCGCCCAACCAGGTAGCGAGCCCGGCGGACACCTGCTCGTGCCGGCGGCGGTCGCCGTACTCGCCCTGGCCGTGGGTGAGGAACACCCCCACGACGGCGGCGTGCTCCACGGGCGGGCGGGCCGCGAGGTCGCGCTGCGGGACGACCCCGGCGGCGTCGCGGGGCACGACGGCGTCGAACCCGGCGACGGCCGGGTCGGAGGCGTCGAGGACGCTCACCCCGACGGCGAGCCGGCGCGAGTGCGCGAACCGGGTGTGGAACTCGCGCACGGGCTGCCCCGCCAGCGGTCCGCAGACCCAGACGGCGACGTCGACCCGGCGGGGATCGACGTCGTCGTACCGCTGGTCGCGCGGGCCCGCTCGGACGAGGGACATCGCCGGGCTCCACACGCTGACGACGTCGTGGCCCGCCGCCAGCAGGTGCTCCTCGACGGCCCGCGTCGCCAGCTCGTCCCCCGCGGTCGCTTCCCCGTGCAGCACGCTCGACCACCCCGCGAGGAGCACCCTCACGCGCTCTCCAGCAGGTCGTTCCGCTCCACGACGTCGAGGGCGAGCGTGCGGTACCCGACCTCGGAGAACAGGACGGTGACGCGGTCCTCCTCGTAGTGCATGACCTGTCCGCAACCCCACTCGGGGTGCTCGACGGTCGAGCCGACGGCGTAGGGCTCGTCGGTCGCGACGCGGTCGTGCGCCGTCCCCGCCCGGCAGCTGTCGCAGTTCCCGCACGGGGTGTCGAGCTGCTCGCCGAAGTAGCCGAGCAGGAACTGCCGGCGGCAGGCCGTCGTCTCGCAGAGCGACCGCATCATCTCCAACCGGGACCGCTCGACGCTGCGCTGCTGCAGGGAGACCTCGACGGCGGCCTCCGCCGCCGGCCCGGGACGCGGCGCGTCCGCCGGGACGACGAGGTTGCCCTCCGGGTCCTCGGCCAGGGCCCCGACCTCCGCCAGCAGGTTCAGCATCCCGGCCAGCCGCGTGGCGGTGACGCCGAGGTCGCGCCGGAACTGCGCCGGGTCGACGGGACCGTCGTGGGCCCGCAGAGCGGCGGCCGTCTCCCGCAGGGGTTCGACCTTGGCCACCCCTGAGGCGAAGAACGTCCGCAGGCCCAGGTCCTCGGGCCGGTAGAACAACGTCGCGACGGCGGGGTCGCCGTCGCGGGCCGCCCGCCCGATCTCCTGGTAGTAGCTGTCCGGCGAGTCCGGCACGGTGGCGTGCACGACGGCCCGTACGTCGGGTTTGTCGATGCCCATGCCGAACGCCGTCGTGGCGACGACGACGTCGAGGTCGCCCTCGACGAACCGCCGCTGGACGTCCTCGCGTTCGGCGCGCTTGCGGCCCGCGTGGTAGAAGTCCGCCCCCGGGACCTGCGCCGCGATCTCCTCGGCGTCCGCGCGCGTGGCCACGTAGACCAGGACGGGACCGCCGGCCGCGGCGACGGCGTCGAGGACACCTTGCCGCTGGGTCGCCGCGTCCGTGCAGTGCCGCACCCGCAGGTCGATCTCGGGGCGGTCGAAACCCTCCACGAGGACGAGGGCGTCCGGCGCGTCGAGCTGGACCAGCACCTCCGAGCGCACCTGCGGGCTCGCCGTGGCGGTGAGCGCGACGACGGGCGGCCGGCCCAGCTTGGCCCGGGCGGAACCGAGCCGCAGGTACTGCGGGCGGAAGTCGTGGCCCCAGGAACTCACGCAGTGCGCCTCGTCGACGACGAGCAACCGGGGTTCCAGGTCGGCCAGTTCGGCGAGCACCTCGTCGCGGGCGAGCTGCTCGGGGGCGAGGAACACGAACCGCGCGGCCCCGGACCGCAGTTCCTCGCGCGCCTCCTCCCACGCCGACGCCGTCATCGCGGAGTTCAGCATCACGGCGCCGCCGCGGCCGGAACCGCCGCCCACGATGGCGTCGACCTGGTCGCGCTGCAGCGCGATGAGCGGGGAGACCACGACGACCGGTCCCTCCAGCAGCAGCGCGGGTACCTGGTAAACAGCCGACTTCCCCGCCCCGGTCGGCATCACCGCGAGGACGTCGCGGCCGGCCAGGACGGCACGCATGGCCTCTTCCTGGCCCGGGCGCAACGACTCGTACCCGAACACCTCCTGCGCCGTGCGGAGCAGGTCGGCCGCACCCCCCGCGTGCCCGGTCATGGCGTGGGCATGCCGCCGTTGACGTTGAGGACCTCGCCCACCACGTAGCTCGACTCCGCCGAGGAGAGGAACACGTACGCCGGGGCGAGCTCGGCCGGCTGGCCGGCGCGACCCAGCGGCGTCGAGGTGCCGAACTCCGGCATCGCGTCGTCGGGCTGACCGCCGGCGACCTGCAGCGGCGTCCACACGGGCCCCGGGGCGACGACGTTGACCCGGATCCCCTTCGGCGCGAGCTGCTGGGCCAGTGCCTGCGACATGGCGATGATCGCGGACTTGGTCGTGGCGTAGTCGACGAGGTTCGGCGAGGGCTGGTAGCCCTGGATCGAGGACGTCGTCACGATCGTGGAGCCCGGCGGCAGGTGCGGGACGGCCTCCTGCACGAGCCAGAACAGCGAGTGCACGTTGGTGCGCATCGTCTCGTCGAACTGCTCGGACGTGATGTCGGCGACGTCCTCGGCGTGCTGCTGCTTGCCGGCCACGACGGCCAGCAGGTCCAGACCGCCGAGCTCGCGCACGGCCGTCGCGACGAGGGACCGCGTGAACTGCTCGTCGGTGAGGTCCCCCGGAGCCAGGACGGCCTTCCGGCCGGCCTGCTCGACGAGGTCGGCGACCTCCCGGGCGTCGGACTCCTCCTCGGGCAGGTACGAGAGCACGACGTCGGCACCCTCGCGGGCGACGGCGATGGCGGCGGCCCGGCCGATGCCGGAGTCGGCGCCCGTGACGAGGGCCTTGCGGCCGGTGAGGCGGCCGGTGCCGCGGTAGGTGGACTCGCCGTGGTCGGGGCGGGGCGAGAGCTCCGAGGCCAGGCCCGGCCCGTCCTGCGGCTGGGGGTCGAAACCTCCCTGGTGGTACCGGGTGACGGGGTTGCTGAAGGTGAACTGGTCGGTCACGACCTCACCGTAAGCAGCGTCCGCGGGGGCCGCGCGCGGGAGGCAGAATGGTCCCGTGCCGGAGCAGGACCGCAGGACCCGCGACCTCGTGGACGTCACGAGGATCTACTACGAACCCGCCGCCGCGGAACTCCCGCGCGGGCGGCAGGTGCTGGAGCGCTGGCCGGACGCCACGCGCGTCCCCGTCGAGAGCCACTGGCGCATCCCGGAACTGCACGGCGACGAGACGAACGTCGACCGGTGGGTGCGGATCAAGCGCGAGGCCCTCGTCCTGGGGATCAAGAAGTCGTTGCAGGCCCGGCCCAACGGCCGGTCCGCCGACTTCATCGCCCCCTCCACCTCGAACGGCTGCGCGATGGCGTGCGCCTACTGCTACGTCCCGCGCCGCAAGGGGTACAGCAACCCGATCACGGTGTTCGCGAACATCGAGCAGATCACCGGCTACCTCGCCCGGCACGTGGCCCGGCAGGGCGTGAAACCCGAGCCGAACCAGTGCGACCCCACCAGCTGGGTGTACGACCTGGGTGAGAACAGCGACTGCTCGGTCGACGCCGAGATCTCCGACAACGTGGACGACCTCGTCGCCCTGTTCCGCGGTCTGCCCACGGCGAAGGCGTCGTTCGCCACCAAGCACGTCAACCCGCGGCTGCTGACGCTGGACCCGCGGGGCCGGACCCGCGTCCGGTTCTCACTCATGCCGGCCCGCGTCGCCAAGCTGCTCGACATCCGCACGTCCCCGGTGCCCGAGCGGCTCGCCGCGCTCGACGACTTCGTCGCCGCCGGCTACGAGGTGCACGTCAACCTCTCCCCCGTCGTCGTGCACGAGGACTGGCTGCCGCTGTGGGCCGGGCTCCTCGACCAGCTCGGCGACGCGACGAGCGAGGCCACGAAGGCGCAGCTGCAGGCCGAGGTCATCTTCCTCACCCACGAGGAGAACCTGCACCGGGTGAACCTCGGCTGGCACCCCCGGGCCGAGGACCTGCTGTGGCGGCCGGCGATGCAGGAGACCAAGCGGTCGCAGTCCGGCGGGCTGAACGTCCGGTACCGCGCCGGCGACAAGGCCCGCTACGTCGCCCAGCTGCTCGACCTGATCACCGAGCGCGCTCCCTACCTGCGCGTGCGGTACGCCTTCTGAGGCCGCAGGCTCAGCTGGTGAGCGAGAAGGAGCTGGACCGCGAGGACGTCGAGCAGCGCTTCGGCGAGGCCGTCAACATGACGCCGAAGGAGCTGGAGGACTGGCTGGAGACCGAGGAGTCGAAGTCCGTCGGGGTGGGCGACGGGGAGTCGGTCGGGCACCGCTCGGGCCGCCGGATCGTGGAGGTCCTGCGGACGAAGAAGGCCGACCGCACCGACGACGACTACGAGCACATGCAGAAGGTCGCCGGGTACGTGGCACGGCACTCCAAGCAGCGCCCGAAGGGTGACGTAACGGACACGAAGTGGCGCTACTCCCTCATGAACTGGGGGAACGACCCGGAGAAGGCGTGACGCCCGCCGCGTTTGCCGCCGGGAGGCGGGGGTAGGCCCGTGGCATGAGCAGTGTCACCGAGAGCATCGACGTCCGCGTCCCGGTCCACACGGCCTACAACCAGTGGACCCAGTTCGAGTCGTTCCCCGAGTTCATGGGCGGGGTGGTCTCGATCACCCAGACCGACGCCACCCACACGCACTGGACGACGAAGGTCGCCGGTGTCGAGCGTGAGTTCGACGCCGAGATCACCGAGCAGCACCCCGACGAGCGCGTCGCGTGGAAGAGCGTCGACGGCAAGCAGCACGCCGGTGTCGTCACGTTCCACCGCCTCTCCGACGAGGAGACCCGCGTCACGGTCCAGCTGGACTGGGACACCGAGGGCCTCGTCGAGAAGGTCGGGGCGGCCGTCGGCGCGGACGACCGGCAGATCGGCAAGGACCTCGCCCGGTTCAAGGAGTTCATCGAGTCGCGCGGGGCCGAGACCGGCGCGTGGCGAGGGGACGTCACCCCGCCGAAGTGAGGAGTCCCGCGGTCACGACGGGCGGGGGTCACGGAGTTCTGGCACCGTGACCCCCGCCTGACCGAGACGCTCGAGCAGAGGGCGGCCACACCACCGGGACGAGAGGTCTCCTCCCCATGCGCATCCTCGGGATCAACGCCGTCTTCCACGACACCGCCGTCGCCCTCGTCGTCGACGGGGAGGTCGTCTTCGCCGCGGAGGAGGAACGCTTCAGCCGCCGCAAGCACGGCAAGCGGCCCGTCCCCTACGCCACCTGGGAACTGCCCGAACTCGGCATCGCGCACGCGCTGGAGGCCGCCGGGATCACCGCCGCCGACCTCGACCTCGTCGGGTACTCCTACGACCCGCGCCTGGTGCTGCCGACCTCCGAGCTCGACCTGGGCGATCCCGACGACGCCATCCGGACCCGCTACGTCGAACGCGCACCCGAGGCGATCGCGACCGCGCTGCCCGGGCTGGACCGCGGGAAGGTCCGCTTCGTCCCGCACCACGTCGCGCACGCCGCGTCCGCCGCCCTGGCCTCGCCGGAGGCCGCGCGCGCGGGCGGCTGCAGCGTCCTCACCGTCGACGGCCGCGGCGAGCGGATCTCTTCCCTCGCGGGCCGGTACCGCGGCGGCTCGCTGGAGGTGCTGCACGAGACGCGGTTGCCGCAGTCGCTGGGCTTCGTCTACGAGGACCTGACCCGGCACCTGGGGTTCACGCACTCCTCCGACGAGTACAAGGTCATGGCGCTGGCGTCCTACGGGAAACCCCGGTTCGCCGACGAGCTGGCCGAGTTCGTGCACGCCACGGGCGACGGGGGTTTCGTCGCCAAGGTCCCCGGCTTCACCCGCTGGGCCCCCCCGCTGGCCGACGGCGAGTCGTGGGACCCGCGCTCGGACTCCGGCCAGGCCGACCTCGCCGCCAGCGTGCAGGAAGTCCTCGAACGCACGCTCGTCGACGTCGCGCGCTGGCTGCACGAGCAGACCGGTGACCGGGTCCTGGCCATGGCCGGCGGGACGGCCCTGAACTGCGTGGCGAACTCCCGGATCTGGCGCGAGTCCGGTTTCGCGGAGGTGTTCGTGCAGCCCGCGGCCGGGGACAGCGGGACGGCCCTCGGGGCGGCGCTCCAGCTGTCCGCCGACGCCGGCGAACTCGTCACCCCACCGCAGCACGCGGACCTGGGCCGGGGCTGGAGCGATGAGGAACTCGCCCGCCGGCTCACCACGGCACGGCTGCCGTTCACCACCCCGGACGACCTCGCCGGCGAGGTCGCCGACGTCCTGGCCGCCGACGGCGTCGTCGCCTGGTTCGACGGCCGGGCCGAGTTCGGGCCGCGCGCCCTGGGTCACCGGTCCCTGCTGGCCCACCCGGGCCGCAAGGAGAACCTCGAGCGCCTCAACGACGTCAAGGGCAGGGAGCAGTTCCGTCCGGTGGCCCCGATGGTGCTCGCCGACCGGGCCGCGGAGATCTTCTCCGGCGGTCCCCTGCCCAGCCCGTACATGCTCTTCGTCCACGACGTGGCGCCGGCGTGGCGCGAGCGCATCCCCGCCGTCGTCCACGTGGACGGCACCGCCCGCATCCAGACCATCCACGAGGACCGCACCCCGCACGTCGCGGCCCTGCTGCGGGCGTTCGAGGAACGCACCGGGCTGCCCGTCGTCGTCAACACGAGCCTCAACACGGCGGGCCGGCCGATGGTCGACGACCCGCGCGACGCCATGGAGCTCTTCGGCTCCGCCCCCGTGGACGTCCTCGTCCTCGGGCCGCACCTCGTGCGCCGCAGCCAGTTCACGCAGGCACGATGAGCTCCTCGGTCGGGTTCTCGGTCGTCGTCCCCTCGATCGGCCGCCCGAGCCTGGGCGTCCTGCTGGGAACCCTCGTCGCGCAGGAGGGGCCGCGGCCGGACCTCGTCGTCGTGGTGGACGACCGGCCGGGTCGGCAAACCCCCGAGGACGCCTGCGAGGACGCCTGCGCCGCAGCGCGTGCGGCGGGGCTGACCGTCCGCCTCGTGCGCTCGGGCGGGCGCGGGCCGGCGGCCGCCCGGAACGCCGGGTGGCGGCGGGTGAGGAGCGACTGGGTCGCCTTCGTCGACGACGACGTGGAACTCCCGCCGGACTGGTCGACCCTGCTGACCGCGGACCTGGCCGCGGCGGGCGGGGACACCGGCGCCGTGCAGGGGCGGTTGCACGTCCCGCTCCCGTCCGACCGCCGCCCCACCGACTGGGAGCGCGGGACCGCCGGCCTCGCGGACGCGCTCTGGATCACCGCCGACATGGCCTACCGGCGCACGGCGCTGGAGCAGGTCTCCGGCTTCGACGAGCGGTTCCCCCGGGCGTTCCGGGAGGACGCCGACCTGGCCCTGCGGGTCACGGGCGCCGGGTGGCGGATCGTCCGCGGCGAGCACCTGGCCGTCCACCCCGTCCGGCCCGCGGGCGACCTGGCGAGCCTGCGCCAGCAGCGCGGCAACGCCGACGACGCGCTCATGACGGCCCTGCACGGCCGGGACTGGCGCCGGCGGGCGGAGTCGGCGCTCGGTCGCCTGCCCGGTCACGTCGCGACCACGACGGCCGGGCTCACCGCCGTGCTCGCGCTCCTGACCGGGCACCGGCGCACCGCTCTGGGCGCCGGGCTGGCGTGGGCGGGACTGACGGCCGAGTTCGCGTGGCGGCGCACCGCGCCCGGTCCGCGGGACGCCGCGGAGGTGCGCCGGATGCTCCTCACGAGCGCCGCCATCCCCCCGGCCGCCGTCTGGCACCGGCTGCGCGGGGAACTGGCCGTGCGCCGCCGCCCGCCCGCCGCCTGGCCACCGCCCGTCGCCGCGGTCCTGTTCGACCGCGACGGCACCCTGGTCCACGACGTCCCGTACAACGGCGACCCCGACCTCGTGAAACCGGTCGACGGGGCCCGGGAACTCCTCGACGAGCTGCGGCGCAGGGGGTTGCGCGTCGGGCTCGTCACCAACCAGTCCGGGGTGGCCCGCGGGCTGCTGACCCGTGCCCAGGTGGACGCCGTCAACGCCCGCGTCGCCGGGCTCCTCGGCCCGTTCGACACCGTCCAGGTCAGCGAGGACGGCCCGGACGCGCCGTCGCGCACCCGCAAACCCGAACCCGGCATGGTCCTCGACGCCGCCCGCGTGCTCGGCGTCCTGCCGGCCGCGTGCGTCGTCGTCGGTGACATCGGCGCCGACGTCGAGGCCGCGCTGTCGGCGGGCGCCCGCGCCGTCCTCGTGCCCACCGACGTGACCCGTCCCGAGGAGGTCGAGGCCGCCCCCGTCGTGGTGCGCGACCTGTCCGAGGTGCCCCTGTGAGCGGGCGGGCGAGGATCCTCGCCTGCCGCCTCGACAACGACGGCGACGTCCTGCTCACCGGTCCCGCGGTCCGGGCGCTGGCGGCGTCGGGCACGGTCGACCTGCTCGCGGCGCCGTCCGGAGCGGCGGCCGCCCGCCTGCTGCCGGGAGTGGCGGACGTCCTCGTCTTCGACGCCCCGTGGACGGGGTTCGCCCCACCCCCCGTCGACGCGGGCGCCGTCGACGACCTCATCGCGCGGGTGCGCGCGGGCGGGTACGACGAGGCCGTCGTCTTCACCAGCTTCCACCAGAGCCCGCTGCCCGCGGCCCTGCTCCTGCGCCTGGCCGGGGTCGCCCGCGTGAGCGCGGCCAGCGAGGACTTCCCCGGAGCGCTGCTCGACGTCCGCGTCCGCCGTGAGGAGGGCCCGGAGCGGCACGAGGTGGACGCGGCGTTGGCCCTCGTGCGCGCCGCCGGTCACGACCTGCCCGCCGGGGACGACGGGCGCCTGCGGGTGCGGGACGTCCCCGCTCCGCCGGCCGGTCTGCCCGGCCGGTTCGTCGTCGTCCACCCCGGGGCCTCGGTCCCGGCCCGCGCCCCGTCCCCGCAGCAGGCCGCCGACGTCGTGGAGGCGTTGCGGCGCAGCGGACGGCAGGTCGTCGTGACGGGCGGCCCGGGCGAACGCGACCTCACCGCGGCCGTCACCAGGGCGGGCGCGCACGACCTCGGCGGGCGCACCGACCTCGCCGGCCTCGCCGCCGTCCTCGCCGCGGCCGACGCCGTCGTGGTCGGGAACACCGGCCCGGCCCACCTCGCGGCGGCCGTCGGGACCCCCGTCGTCTCGCTCTTCTCCCCCGTCGTCCCGGCGACGCGACGCGGTGGGCGCCGCACGGCGTCCCGCACGTCGTGCTCGGGGACCAGGACGCGGCCTGCGCCGGGACCCGCGCCCGCACCTGTCCCGTCCCCGGGCACCCCTGCCTGACCTCGGTCACCGCCGACCGGGTCGTCGGCGCGGTGGACGCCCTCGCCCCCGAACTCCTGGAGGTGGTCCCGTGAGGATCCTCGCCTGGCACGTGCACGGTTCCTGGACGACGGCGCTCGTCCAGGGTCCGCACACCTACCTGCTCCCTGTGACCCCGGACCGCGGCCCCGACGGCCGCGGGCGCGCCCGCACCTGGGACTGGCCGGCGAACGCGGTCGAGGTCGCGGCGGACGACCTGCGGGACACGGCGTTCGACGTGGTGCTCCTGCAACGCCCCGAGGAGCTCGACCTGGTGCAGCGGTGGACCGGGCGCCGTCCCGGGCGCGACGTCCCGGCCGTGTACGTCGAGCACGACGCACCGCGCGGCGGGGCGAGCGACAGCGTCCACCCGCTGGCCGACCAGGACGCGGTCCCCGTCGTGCACGTCACGCAGTTCAACCGGACGTACTGGGACACCGGCCGCGCGCGGTCGCTCGTCCTGGACCACGGCGTCCTCGATCCCGGGTACCGCTACACGGGCGCTTCCGAGTCGGTGGCCGTCGTCGTCAACGACCCCGTGCGGCGGCACCGCGTCGCGGGCACCGACCTCGTCCTCGGCCTCGCCGCGGAACTGCCCGTCGCCGTGTACGGGATGGGCGTCGACCGCCTGCGGGGCGACGGGCTCGACCTGTTCGAGGACCTCCCGCAGGCGCGGATGCACGACCTGCTCCCCGCCCACCGGCTCTACTTCCACCCCTACCGGTGGACGAGCCTGGGGTTGTCGCTCATCGAGGCCATGCTGCTCGGGATGCCCGTCCTCGGGCTGCCCGCGACGGCCGCGCCCGAGGCGGTCCCGGCGGCCGCGGGCGTGCTGTCCAGCGATCCCGACGTCCTGCTCGCCACCGCCCGGCGCTGGCTGAGCGACCCCGAGGAGGCACGCACCCGCGGCCTGGCCGCCCGCGAACACGCCCTCGAACGCTTCGGGATTGACCGGTTCCTCGACGACCTGGACGCGATCCTCGCGTCGGTGGTGCAGGAGGTGACCGCCTGATGCGCATCGCGATGGTGAGCGAGCACGCCAGTCCCCTGGCCGTCCTCGGCGGCGTGGACGCCGGCGGGCAGAACGTGCACGTCGCCGCCCTGGCGGGGGCGCTGGCCGACCGCGGGCACGAGGTCGTCGTGCACACGCGCCGGGACGACCCCGACCTGCCCGACCGGGTGCTCCTGCGGCCGGGCGTCGAGGTCGTCCACGTCGACGCCGGACCCGCCGCGGCGGTGGCCAAGGACGACCTGCCGCCGTTCATGCCGGAGTTCTCGAACGTGCTGCGGGACAGCTGGTCCCGCGAACGGCCCGACGTCGTGCACGCGCACTTCTGGATGTCGGGGACGGCGACGCTGCCCGCGGCCCGCGCCCTCGGGATCCCCGTCGTCCAGACGTTCCACGCCCTGGGCAGCGTCAAGCGCCGGTACCAGGGGGCGCAGGACACCTCCCCTCCCGGCCGCCTCGCCGCCGAACGCCGCCTCGCCGACGAGGTCGACCTCGTGGTGGCGACGTGCCGCGACGAGGTCGCCGAACTGCGCGCCGCGGGTGCCGAACCCCGCCGGGTGAGCGTCGTGCCGTGCGGCGTCGACGTCGCGCGCTTCTCCCGCGCCCCCTCGACCGGTGCGCCCGCACGCCCGGTGCGGCTGGTGACGGTGGGGCGTCTGGTGCCGCGCAAGGGGATCGAGGCCGCCGTCCGCGCCCTGGAGTTCCTCCCCGACGCCGAGCTCGTCGTCGCGGGCGGCCCCGCGGCCCACGACCTCGACGGCGACCAGGAGGCCGTCCGGTTGCAGAAGGTCGCCGTCGACCTCGGCCTCACCGACCGCGTCCACCTCGTCGGCCGCGTCGCCCCGCACGACCTGCCGGAACTCCTCGCCGGGGCCCACGTCCTGCTCGCCACCCCCTGGTACGAACCGTTCGGCATCGCCGTCCTGGAGGCCATGGCCGCCGGGTTGCCGGTCGTCGCCACGGCCGTCGGCGGGATGCTCGACACCGTGCAGGACGGCGTGACGGGCCGGCTCGTGCCGGTCGACCCGCACGGCCGCGCCGACCCGCACGCCCTCGCCGCCGCCGTGGCCGACGTCCTGCGGACCCCGGGGACCGCCCGGCGGATGGGCGAGGCCGGACGGCGGGCCAGCGCCGAGCGCTACGCCTGGTCGCGCGTCGCCGCCGCGACGGAGGCCGCCTACGAGCAGGTCGTGGCCGGGACCACCACCCCCACCGCGCCCACGACGCACGCCTGGCTGCGCGGGCACGTCGCCGAGCTCACCGGCGTCCTGCGGGCGCTGGAGTCCGAGGCCGACCGCATCGACCGGTGGGGCGCCGACCTCGCGCACGTCGTGGACCGCGGTGGGCGCCTGCTCGTGGCCGGCAACGGCGGCAGCGCGGCGGAGGCGCAGCACCTGACCGCGGAACTCGTGGGCCGGTTCGTCGGGGAACGACGTCCGTTGTCGGCGATCGCCCTGCACGCCGAGACGTCCGCGGTCACGGCCATCGCGAACGACTACGGCGTCGAGGAGGTGTTCGCGCGGCAGGTGGAGGCGCACGGCCGCGCGGGCGACGTGCTGCTGCTCGTCTCGACGAGCGGGCGCAGCGCGAACCTCCTGCACGCGGCCGACCGCGCGCGGCGGGTGGGCATGACCGTCTGGGCGCTGACCTCCACGGGGGCGAACCCGTTGCGGTCCGCGGCGGACGACACCCTGGGCCTGCCCGGGCCGAGCACGTCGGCCGTCCAGGAGGGCCACCTCATGGCGGTCCACGCGCTGTGCGTGGCGGTCGAGGCGCACCTGCCGGCGCAGCGCGGGGTCCCGGCGTGACGCGACCCCCCGCACGGGTCCTCGTGGTCGGCGACGTCCTGCTCGACCGCGAGGTGCGCGGGTCCTCGACGCGGCTCGCCCCGGACGCCCCCGTCCCCGTCGTCGACGTCGCCGGGGTGCGCGAGTCCCCCGGCGGGGCCGCCCTCACGGCGGTCCTCGCGGCGCTGGACCCGGACGTGGCCGTCACCCTGGTCGCACCGCTGGCGGACGACGCCGCCGGCCGGCGGTTGCGGGCGCTGCTGCCCGGGGTCGCGGTGCACGCGCTCGGCCACGAGGGACCGACCCGGACCAAGACGCGCGTGCGCACCGACGGGGACCTGCTGGCCCGCCTCGACGAGGGCGGCCCCGGGACACCCGCCGCTGCAACGGGTCTGGACCTGCCGGGGGCAGACGTCGTCCTCGTCTCCGACTACGGGGCCGGCACGACGCGGGACCCCGCCGTGCGGGCGGCGCTGACGGACGCGGCGCGCCGCGTGCCCGTCGTGTGGGACCCGCACCCGCGCGGCGGTGACCCCGTCCCCGGGTGCGCACTCGTCACGCCCAACCTCGCCGAGGCCCGCGCCGCCCTCGGGGTGGACGTCGACCCCGCCGCGGCGGCGACCGCCCTGCGCGGCCGGTGGTCCGCGCGGGCCGTGTGCGTCACGACGGGCGCGGACGGTGCTTGGGCCGCCTCCGGTGGTACGTCGGCGGGCGGGGTGCTGCACCTGCCGGCGGTCCCGGCGGTGGGCGACCCGTGCGGGGCCGGCGACCGGTTCGCCGCGAGCTGCGCGCTCGAGGTGGCGCGCTCGGGATCGCTGACCGCGGCCCTGGACCGCGCGGTGCGCGACGCCTCGGCGTGGGTCGCGCAGGGCGGCTCGTCGGGGTTCTCGGTGCCGCCGGCTCCCCGGGCGCCGGAGCGCGGGAGCACCGCGCTCGACGTGGTCCGCCGCGTGCGGTCCGCGGGCGGGACCCTCGTGGCCACGGGGGGCTGCTTCGACGTCCTGCACGCCGGGCACGTGGGCTGTCTCGAGGCCGCCCGCGGTCTCGGGGACGCCCTCGTCGTGCTGCTGAACTCCGACGCCTCGGTGCGACGGCTCAAGGGCCCGCACCGCCCCGTGGTGCCGCAGGAGGACCGCGAACGCGTGCTGCGCGGGCTCGCCAGCGTCGACGCCGTCGTCGTCTTCGAGGAGGACGACCCGCGGGCGGAGCTGGCGGAGCTGCGCCCGGACGTCTGGGCCAAGGGCGGTGACTACGGGGACGACGGTGTGGACCTCCCCGAGGGGGACCTCGTCCTGGGCTGGGGCGGCCGGGTCGTCCTGCTCCCCTACCTGCAGGGCCGGTCGACGACACGGATCCTGAGCGGGAGCCGGTGAACGAGCTCCTGGTGCTGCGTGCCCTCGGGCTCGGGGACCTGCTCGCGGGGGTTCCCGCGCTGCGGGGGCTGCGGCGCCGGTTCCCGCGGCACCGCCTGGTCCTGGCGGCACCGCGCGCGGTCGGGGAGTTCCTCGCCCGGCGCGGCGTCGTCGACGAGGTCCTCGTGACGCACGACCTGGAACCGTTGCCGCACAGCACTCCTGGTCACCTCGCCGTCGACCTGCACGGCCGGGGGCACGCGAGCCGCGACGTCCTGGCCGCCACGGCCCCCGCGGACCTGCTGGGTTTCGCGACGGACGGGTACCCGGGGCCGGCGTGGGTGCGGCACGAGCACGAGGTCGCGCGCTGGTGCCGGCTCGTGGCGGCGTGGGGTGCGGACTGCGGCCCGGAGGACCTGCGGCTGCGGCCCCGCGGTCCGGTCGCCGACGGACCGGTGGTGGTGCACCCCGGGGCGGCGTTCCCCTCCCGCCGCTGGCCCGTCGAGCGGTGGGCCGCCGTCGTGCGGGCCCACGTCGCGGACGGCCTGCAGGTCGTCGTCACCGGGACCGCCGACGAGGCCGACCTCGGTCGGCACCTCGCGCGCGCCGGCGCGGTCGACCGGTGCGGCGCGTCGTCGCTGGAGGACCTCGCCGACCTCGTCGCGGGTGCTCGGCTCGTCCTGTCCGGGGACACCGGCACCGCCCACCTGGCGACCGCCTACGCCGTGCCCAGCGTCGTGCTGTTCGGGCCCACGCCGCCGGCGTGGTGGGGCCCCGCGATCGACCCGGACCGGCACGCGGTCCTGTGGCACGGCGACCCGGCCGCGCGGGACTACGTCGGCGACCCGCACGGCGCGGCGGTGGACCCCACGCTGGCGCGCACCGGGGTCGCCGAGGTGCTGGCGGCGAGCGAGGCCCTCCTGGGCACCTCGCTCAGCGCCTGACGACCTCGGCGACGACCTCCTCGGCGATGGCGCGGAGTTTGCGGTTCTCGTGCTGCGACCGCGTCGAGAGCATCGCGAACGCCCCGTCGGCGTCAACGCCGTGCCGGGCCATGAGGACGCCCTTGGCCTGCTCGATGACGGCCCGGGACTGCAGGGCGAGCTGCAGGTTGTCGGCGCGTTCCCCCGCCTCGGCCAGCGATGCCGCGTTGCCGAGGGCGACGGCGGCGAAGGCGGCGAACTGCTCCAGGGCGTGTTGCGCCTCGGCCGTCACCACCGGGTGCTCGGGCCGCCCGAAGCAGTAGACGTTGATGGACCCCTGACGCCGCTCGGGATCGGGCAGCCCGACGCTGACGACGCTGCGCACGCCGCGGCGGGCGGCCGTCGCGGAGAAGTCGGGGAAGGCGTCGTCGCGGGACGTGTCGTCGATGCGCAGGGTCGTTCCCGCCTGGGCTGCGACGACGCACGGGCCGTACCCCAGGGAGTACTGGCGTTCGTCGAGGTCGGCCGCGAGGTCCCCGTGGAAGGCCACCGTGACGGGTTTGCCGCGCCGCAACAGGGTGACGGACACGTCGTCCGCACCCGGGACGCTCTCGACGGCCAGGTCCGCCACACGCCGCAGCACCGCACCCAGCGGTTGGTCGGCGACGATGCGTCCCAACTGCACGAAGGCGGCCTCGAGACCTGACTGCACCGGACGTTCCTCCCAGCCCGACGGTCCGCCGTGTCCGGCGGGCCGGGTGGAGCGGACGTGCTGCAGGGCTGGTGGTTCAACCGGTGCGGGAAACCTACACGACCGGCGCGGTCCGGATCACTCCGGGTCGGCGGCCTCGCCGGCGAAGCCGGTGTCGTTGCCGTACCCGTCCAGGGCCGGCGACTCCGCCGCCTCCTCGCTGCCGGGGTCCTCCTGGCCGGGGTTCTCCTCGGGCACGTCCTCGGTCGGGTTCTGGGAGGTGTTCTCGCTCATGCCCCGACCGTAGGCGTGGTCCCCGGCCCGCGCGCGCCGGTTCAGGAGCGCACCCGGACCCGGCAGCCGACCCGGCGGGCCCGGGGCCCGATCGAGCGCAGCTCGTCCTCTCCCCGCGCGTCCACGGCGACGACGTCGCGCAGGTCGACGACGACGTCCTGCTGCCGGCGGCCCGCCTGCTCCAGCGCGAGTTCCAGCGCGTCGTCGAAGAGGTCGACCACGTCGGCCGACAGGGCGCCGTGGACCGTGAGCGCGCAGGCGCCCTCGCTCCAGTCGACGTCGATGCGCAGTCCACCGCGCACGCTCACCGCTCGAGGCTGCCGGTGCTCGTCAGCTCGGAGGCCAGCACGTGCAGCTTGACGTTGCGGTCCTGGCTCACGCGCGTCAGCAGGGCGAACGCCTGGTCGGCGTCGACCTTGAACCGCTCCATGAGGATCCCCTTGGCCTGGCCGATGACGTCGCGGTTGGTCAGGGCCGTCCGGAGGTGGTCGAACTTCTGCGCCCCCGCCAGGGCCACGGCCGCGTGGGTGGCGATCATCGCGCCGACGGCCTCGGCCTCGTCGTCGAAGGCGGCGGGTTTGGCGGACAGCAGGTTCAGGGCCCCGAGCGTGTTCTCGTGCACGAAGAGCTGGAAGCAGAGCATGCTGCGCACCCCCAGCTCGTCGGCCCGGGCGCCCAACCGCGGCCACCGGGTGTCCTCGGCCAGGTCGTCGGTGCGGACAACGGGTTCGGCGTACATCGCGGCCAGGCACGGCCCCTCGCCCAGCTGTCCCTGCAGGGCGTCGAACTGCCGCGCCACGTCGCTCGTGACAGCGGCGGACAGGACGTGGCGCCGGGCGCGGACCAGGCTGATGGAGCCCTCCTCGGCCCCGGGCACGAGGGCGCACGCGCTGGCCACGCTCTGCGCCATGACGTCGTCCGGCACCTGCTCCCGCTGCAGGTCCCGGGCGAGGTCGGCGAGGACCACCGCGAGCGAGCTGTCCGCTCCGCTGGTGTCCGGCAGGGGTGTCGGCATGGTTCCTCACAGGACGTGCGGGGCGACCGGCCGACCCTTCGACCTCGCGCCCACCTGTGAGACTAACCCCGGACGACCGGCTCCGCGGGTCGGGGCACGGGCGGTTCCCGCCGCGCCACGGCCTCCTGCTCGCGGAACCACGCGACGGTCCGGGCCAGCCCGTCCGCCCAGTCGACGCGGGGTTCCCAGTCCAGCAGGGTGCGGGCCAGCGACGTGTCCGGCCGGCGCACCTGCGGGTCGTCGACGGGACGCCCCACGAACTCCAGCGGCACCCCGGACCCCACGGCCTCCACCACGTCCTCGGCGATCCGCCGGACGCTGAGTTCGGTGGGGTTGCCGATGTTCACCGGACCGGTGTGTCCGCTCGCCGCCAGGGCGAGGATCCCCGTGACGAGGTCGTCGACGTAGCAGATGGACCGCGTCTGCTCGCCGTCCCCGGCGACGGTGACGGGTTCGCCCGCCAGGGCCTGCCGGATGAACGTGGGGATCGCGCGACCGTCGGCGGCCCGCATCCGCGGACCGTAGGTGTTGAAGATGCGGACGATCGCGGTGTCCACGCCGTGCGTCGTCCGGTAGGCCGTCGTGAGGGCCTCCGCGTACCGCTTGGACTCGTCGTACACCCCGCGCGGCCCGACGGGGTTCACGTGCCCCCAGTAGCTCTCGGGCTGGGGGTGCACCTGCGGGTCCCCGTACGTCTCCGACGTCGAGGCCAGCAGGAACCGCGCCCCCTTCTCCTTGGCCAGGCCGAGCGCGTGCCACGTGCCCGTGGCTCCGACCTTCAGCGTCTCGAGCGGCAGTTTGAGGTAGTCGACGGGCGAGGCCGGGGAGGCGAAGTGCAGCACGAGGTCCACGGGTCCGGGGACGTGGACGTACTCGGTGATGTCGCACCGCCGCAGGTGGAACCGCGGGTCCTGCATGAGGTGGGCGACGTTCGCGGGCGCGCCGGTGAGGAAGTTGTCGAGGCACACGACCTCGACGCCGTCCCGCAGCAGCGCCTCGCACAGGTGGGAACCGAGGAAACCCGCACCACCGGTCACGACGGCGCGACGGAAGGAGTTGTGGGGCACGGTGGCGATGCAACCACCACCCGTGGTCCGCCGCGCGACGGGGGTTCCGCGGGAACGGTACCGTCGCGGTCATGGACCCCGTTCCCGTCACGGTGGTCGTCGCCACCCGCGACCGCGCGGACGACCTGCGCACGACGCTCCCCCGCCACGAGACCGAGGTCGTGGTCGTCGACAACGGTTCGACGGACGACACCGTCGCCGTCCTCGCCGCCGAGGCCGCGCGCCGGCGGGGCGCGGGGCTGCCCGGCCTGCGGACGCTGCGGCCGGGACGGAACCTCGGCGCCACCGCCCGGAACCTCGGTGTCCGCGCCGCCCGGAACGACGTCGTCGCGTTCGCCGACGACGACTCGTGGTGGGAACCCGGCGCCCTGCGGCGGGCGGCGGAACTCTTCGCGGCGCACCCCCGCCTGGCGGTGCTGGCCGCGCGGACGATGGTCGGTGTCGGGGCGGGGAGGCCCGAGGAACTCGACCCGGTGTGCCGGGACATGGCCTCGGCGCCGTGGGGCCGCGACGACGACCTCCCCGGCCCCCACGTCCTGGGCTTCGTCGCGTGCGCGGCCGTCGTCCGGCGCGGGCCGTTCCTGGCCAGCGGGGGTTTCGACGGCGTCGTCCACTTCGGCGGGGAGGAGGAACGGGTGACCTACGACCTGCTCGACGCCGGCTGGGGGCTGGCGTACGTCGAGGACGTCGTCGCCCACCACCACCCCTCACCGTCCCGCAGCAGCGCAGCGGTTCGTCGTGAGCTGTTGCAGCGCAACGCCCTGCTGACCGCCTGGATGCGCCGGCCGCTGAGCGTGGCGGCGCGGTCGACGCTCGTGGCGCTGCACGCGGGGGGCGAGCACCGTCGCGGCGCGCTCGCGGCCGTGCCCCGGCTGCCCGCTGCGCTCGGACAGCGACGGGGACCGTCCCGCGTCGTCGAGGAGAGGCTGGCCGTCCGTGACCGGTGAACCGTCCGCGCAGGTGCCGGAGGACCCGCGCGTGACGGTCGTCCTCATCACCTGGCAGCGCCGCGACGAGGCCCGCCTGGCGGTGCGCCGACTGCTGGCCCTGCCGGAACGCCCGCGCGTCCTCGTGCTCGACAACGCCTCCACGGACGGCACGGCGGACGCCCTGCGGGCCGACCACCCGCGCGGAACCCCGGGCGGTGACCGCCTGGACGTCGTCGTGCTGCCGGAGAACCAGGGCGCCGTCGCCCGCAACACCGGCGTGGCGACGGCCCGGACGCCGTACGTCGCGTTCTGCGACGACGACACGTGGTGGGACCCGGGATCCCTGGAACGCGCGGCCGACGTGCTGGACGAGCACCCGTCGGTCGCCGTCCTGACGGCCAGGATCCTCGTCGAACCCGGCGGCGTCGAGGACGACATCGTCACGGAACTGCGCGACTCCCCCGTCCGCGGCGCCCCGGGACTGCCCGGGCCCGCCCTGGGGAGTTTCCTCGCCGGAGCCTCCGTCGTGCGCAGGTCCGCGTTCTTGCAGGTGGGCGGTTTCTCGCGGCGGTTGTGGCTCGGCGGCGAGGAGGAACTGCTGGCCGCCGACCTCGCGGCCGCGGGCTGGGAACTCTGCTACCTGGAGGACCTGCAGGTCCACCACCAGGCGTCCGTCCTGCGCGAATCGGCCCGCCGCCGGCGCAACGGCATCCGGAACACGTTGTGGTTCACGTGGTTGCGTCGTCCACTACCGGCGGCGGCACGTCGCACCCGTGACCTGGTCCGGTCCCTGCCGGCCGACGCGACGAGCGCCCGCGGCGTCCTCGACGCCGTCGCCGGTCTCCCCTGGGTGCTGCGCGAACGGCGGGTGCTGCCCGCACACGCGGAGGCCCGCTTCCGGGCGTTGGAGGAGTCCCAACGCAGCTCACGGTCGCGCGACTACTCGCGCTGACACTTCCGGTTGCTGGCCCCGGAGACCGGTGGTGGAGTGAGGCCCGTCGGGTGCAGCAGCGTTCGCCCAGGCAGTCCGGAAGGAACGCTTGGAGGAACGCACTCATGCTCGCCACACGCCACGACCTCGTCGAGGAGCACCTGGGCCTGGCCCGGGGCCTCGCGGCGCGCTACCGCCACCGCGGCATACCGACCGAGGACCTGGAGCAGATCGCCTACCTGGGTCTGGTCAAGGCCGCCGACCGGTTCCGCGACGACAGCGGCCACGACTTCGGTGCCTACGCCACCCCCACCATCACCGGGGAGATCCGCCGCTACTTCCGCGACCACGGGTGGGCCGTGCGCCCGCCCCGTCGTCTGCAGGAACTGCGCACGCGACTCGTGCACGAGGACACGGCCGGTCTGACCGACGTCCAGGTCGCCGAGAAGCTCGGCGCCACGCTCGACGAGCTCCGCGAGGTCCACCGCGCCACGAACGCCTACTCCGCCCTGTCCCTCGACGTCCCCCGCCACGACGTGGCCGGGGACGCCGACGCGACCGTCACCGTCGACGACCTGGTCTCCCTGAAGGGGGCCGTGGCCGAACTCGACGACCGGGAACGGCGCATCCTCAAGCTGCGCTTCTACGAGGAGGCCACGCAGTCGGAGATCGCCGCGGAACTCGGCATCAGCCAGATGCAGGTCTCGCGGCTGCTCACCTCGATCCTCGGCCGACTGCGCGGCCACCTCGGGGTTCACGTGCCCGTGCGGGAGGTCACCAAGCCCGTCCGCCGGCGCAGCGCTCCCGACGGTGCCCCGGCGTGGTCGCGGACGCCGTCCAGCAGTTCCACCAGCACGTCGCGGGCCGCGTGAACCGGACGCCACCCGAGCTCCTCCCGTGCCCGGGTGGTGTCCATGACGGGGACCCCGAAACCGAGGTCCAGCCATCCCGGCTGGACCGGGTGGACGTGCGCCCGGTACGTGAGGTCCGCGGCGGCCCGCACCACCCGGCGGTTGACCGGGAACCAGCGCGGCGCGTTCAGCGACAGCGCGAGGTCCCGGCCCCGCAGGACGGGTTCGTCCGCCACGTTGAACGCACCACCCGGCGCCCGTTCCAGGATGCGGACCAGCGCGTCGGCCAGGTCGTCGGCGTGCACCACCTGGAACCGCAGCCGTTCGGGCAGCGGGAGCACGGGCAGCGGGACGCGCCGGAGCAACCGCGTCGGGACGAACGGACCGAGGAAGTACCGCGCGATCTCGCTGCCGGCGTCGCGCTGGAAGACCAGCGCCGGGCGCACCCGGGTGACGAGGAGTTCCGGGTGGTCGCGTTCCACGGTGTCCAGGTGCGACTCCACGGTGGCCTTCTCCCGGGAGTACTGCGAGGGAGAGATGCCGTCCGCCGGCCAGGACTCGTCGACCCGCGCGTCATCCACGGGGTGGGTGGCGTAGGCCCCCACCGAGGACAGGTGCACGAGGTGCGGGACGCCCGCGGCGAGCGCGGCGCGGACGACGTTCTCGCTGCCCGTGAGGTTCACGCGGGCCATCTCGCCGGGGTCCCGCGCGGGCTGGATGAGCCACGCGGTGTGGACGACGGCGTCGACGCCGGCGAACGCGTCGGTGAGCCGCTGCACGGCGTCCGGACCGGCGACGTCCTGCTGGACCCAGCGCACGTCGGCCCAGGCGCCGGTGGGTTCCGGAAGCCTCCGGCAGACGCCCACCACCTCGGTGTCCGTCGACGCGAGACGGCGCAGCAGCGCGGTCCCCACGTTCCCCGTCGCACCCGTCACGGCGACCCTCATGCCGGCACTCCCCTCTCAGCGGTTCCCGGGGCGCCTACCCCGCAGCACCCGTCGGAAACCCCGGGGTTCCACCGCGCGGCCTCGCGACCGGAGGCGTAGCACGGACCCATGCCCCTCCTCAGCTCCCTCTTCGACGCCCCCTCGCGGTGGACCGCCCTCGACCCGCTGGCCCAGCGCGCCAAGGACACCGCCGACCGACTGCTGCCCGGTGGCGCGGTGCGTGGGCTGCTCCACGGCCGTCCGGCGGGCCACCCGGCCCACCCGGCGATGGCCATGGTGCCCGTCGGGACGTCGGTGTCGGCCCTGCTGCTCGACGTCGCCTCCGTGCTGCCCGGGGGCCGGGCCCTTGAGGTCCCCGCCCGCGGCCTCGCCGCCGTCAGCGTGGCGACCGTCGCCCCGACGGCCCTGGCCGGCTGGGCCGACTACGTCGACCTGCACCCAGACCAGCAGCGGACCGCCATCGTGCACGCCGCCGGGAACGCCGTGGCCGCCACGCTGTGGACCGCGTCGCTGCTCTCGCGCCGGCACGCCCGCCTCCTGCGGACGGCCGGGACCGTGGTGGCGGGGGCGGCCGGCGCCCTGGGCGGGCACCTGGCCTACCGCTGGGCGGCCGGGCCGAACCACGCCGAGCACCTCGTCCACCTCGCGGGGGACGGTCAGGAGTTCTCCGACATCGGGTCCCTGGACGAGCTGCCGGAGGGCCGGCCGGTGCAGCGCTGGATCGGCGACGCCCCGTTGTGCGTCCTGCGCCGCGGGGACGACGTCCTGGCCCTCACCGACACGTGCACGCACCTCGGCGCCGCCCTGCACGAGGGCGAGGTCTCCGGCGAGGGCGGTGCCACGACGATCACCTGCCCGTGGCACGCCAGCCGGTTCCGGTTCGCCGACGGAGACGTCCTGGACGGCCCCGCCACGGCGCCGCAGCCGACCGTGCGCACCCGCGTCGCCGACGGCCGCGTCCAGGCCCGGGTCGTCGGTCCCCCGCTGTGAGGGGTTTGCGTCGCCGCACAGCGGGCAGGGGCCACACGTGAGAGCGCTGACGTGGCAGGGGAAGCGGTCGGTGCGCGTCGAGGACGTGCCCGACCCCGAGGTCGTGGAACCCACCGACGCGGTCGTGCGCATCACCTCGACCGCCATCTGCGGGTCGGACCTGCACCTCTACGAGGTCCTGGCGCCGTACCTGGCCCGCGGTGACGTGCTCGGCCACGAACCGATGGGGATCGTCGAGGCCGTCGGCCCGGAGGTGACGAACCTCGCCGTGGGCGACCGCGTCGTCATCCCCTTCACGATCTCCTGCGGGCACTGCTTCATGTGCGAGCGCGGGCTGACGACGCAGTGCGAGACGACGCAGGTCCGCGAGAAGGGCAGCGGTGCCGCCCTGTACGGGTACACGTCGCTCTACGGGTCCGTGCCCGGCGGGCAGGCGCAGTACCTGCGGGTCCGCCACGCCGACTACAACCCGGTCAAGGTGGGGAACGACCTGCCCGACGACCGCTACCTGTTCCTGTCGGACATCCTGCCGACGGCGTGGCAGGGCGTGCGGTACGCCGACGTCCCCGAGGGCGGGACCCTCGCCGTCCTCGGCCTCGGCCCCGTCGGGCAGTTCGCCGCGCGGATCGGCCGGCACCTCGGTTACGAGGTCGTGGGCGTCGACCCGGTGCCGGAGCGTCGGGCGATGGCCCAACGCCACGGGATCAGCGCCATCGACCTCACCGACGCCTCCGGCGCCGACGTCCCCGCCCAGCTGCGCGACCGCACCGACGGCCGCGGACCCGACGCCGTCCTCGACGCGGTGGGCATGGAGGCACACGGTGGCGCCGAGGGCGCGATCGCCAAGGCCGCTCAGACCGCCGTCGGGCTGCTGCCGGACAAGGTGGCGCAGAAGGTCATGGAGACCGGGGGCGTCGACCGCCTGTGGGCCGTCCGCACGGCCGTCGACGCGGTCCGCCGCGGCGGCACGATCTCGCTGTCGGGCGTCTACGGCGGCGAGGCGGACCCGATGCCGATGATGACGATGTTCGACAAGCAGTTGCAGCTGCGCATGGGTCAGTGCAACGTCAAGGCGTGGATCGACGACCTCCTGCCGCTGGTGGAGGACCCGGCCGACCCCCTCGGGGTGATGGACCTCACGACGCACCGCGTCCCGCTCGAGGACGCGCCGGACGCCTACGCCATGTTCCAGGCCAAGGACGACGGCTGCATCAAGGTCGTGCTCGAGCCCTGAGGTTCCTGGCCCGCCGTCCCCGGGTGGGGTTGGCGGCGCGCACCGCGCTCGCCGCCACCCTGGCCTGGCTCACCGCGCTGGCGCTGCCCTGGGAGATCGCGCAGACGTACCCGTACTTCGCTCCCCTGGGCGCCGTCGTCGGCTCGTACTCCACCGTCCGCAGTTCCGTCCGGAACTCCGCGCGGGCAGTGTCCGCCATCGTGTGCGGGGCGCTGCTGTCCCTCGTCGCCGCCGAACTGCTGGGTCGGGACCTCGTCGTCGTCCCCGTCGTCGTGTTCCTGGCGACGCTGCTCGCGGGGTGGCGGTGGTTCGCCGACCAGGGCAGCTGGGTGCTCACCGTGGGGTTGTTCGTGCTCGTCGTCGGGGTGCAGCACCCCGTCCAGTACGCCATGGGCTACACGACGCTCACCCTGCTCGGCGGCTGCGTGGCCGTCGCCGTGAACACGCTGCTGCCGTCGTTCCCGCTGGCGCAGTCGCAGGACGCCGTCCGCCGGCTCGCCACCACCCTCGCCGACCAGCTCGACGACCTCGCCGAGGGGTTGCGCCGCGACGACCCGCCCGGGCCGCAGGAGTGGGCCGAGCGGTTGCGGTCCGTCGCCCCCGTCCGGGAGTCCCTGCGGCGCAGCCGGGAGGAGACCGAGGACTCCCTGGCGGGGAACGTCCGGGCGCTGCGGCACGTCGAGACCGTGCGGCAGCAGCACGTCACGGGCGTCGCCCTGGAGAACCTTGCCGTCCGGGTGGAGGAACTGACCGAGCTCCTCGTGGAGTCGCTGACCCCGCGCGACGCCGAGGTGGCGCTGCCGGTGGAGTTGCGGGGACCCACGGCCGACGTCCTCGGCGCCCTCGGCGGGGTCCTGCGGGAACGGGAGGACGACGGTGCGTCGCGCACCGCCCTGCGCACCGCGCTGCAGCGCCTGTCGGCCACCGAGGCCGCCGCCGAGTTCACGACCGACCGCGACCGCCAGAGCGCCGGCGCCGTCGTGACCGCACTGCGCCGCTGCCTCGGCGCCCTCGACGTCCGGACCCCCGCCGGGTCCGACGACTCCGAGGTGGTCGCCCCGACCCCCTGGCGGCGTCCGGACCCCGACCTCCCGCGCAGCCGCGGTTTGCGCCTCCCGGGCCCGGGTAGGTGGCGGGCACGACGTTCCCGACCCCGTCGGCCCCGAGACTGAGAGAGGTACCCCGTGTACCGGCACACCCGAGAACTCCAGTTCACCGCCAAGCCCGAGAAGCCGGACGCCCTGTTCGCCGCGAAGTTCCAGGAGATCCTCGGCGGCCAGTTCGGTGAGATGACCGTCATGATGCAGTACCTGTTCCAGGGCTGGAACTGCCGCGTCCCCGGCAAGTACAAGGACATGATCATGGACATCGGGACGGAGGAGATCTCGCACGTCGAGATGCTCACCGTCATGCTCGCCCGCCTCCTCGAGGGTGCTCCCGGCGAGGCGACCGACAAGGCTGCCGCCGCGAACCCGGCCCTCGCAGCCGTGCTCGGCGGTCAGAACGTCCAGCACGCCATCGTCTCCGGCGGCGGGGCCCGCCCGACGGACAGCCTGGGGAACCCGTGGAACGCCGGCTACATCGCCGCGAGCGGGAACCTGCTCACCGACTTCCGCTCCAACGTGGCCGCCGAGGCGCAGAGCCGACTCATGACGAGCCGGATCGCGAACATGACCGACGACCGCGGCGTCAAGGAGATGCTGGCGTTCAACCTGGCCCGCGACACCTACCACCAGCAGCAGTGGCTGCTGGGGATCCAGATGCTCATCGCGGACGGGTACGTGGAGACCGAGATCGAGCAGTCCAACGGGGACTGGGAGGACAAGGACGCGGCCCACGTGTTCTACACCTCGACCAACGGCAGCGCCGCAGGCGAGGGGTTGTGGGCCACGGGGAACAGCCTCGTCGACGGTGAGCCGTTCCGGGCCGAGGAACTCCGGCCGCTGACCGACGACGACGGCACGCTGCCCGCCCCCGACCCGTTGCAGTTCGTCACCTACGACGGCAACGCGGGCCCGGGCAAGCCCGGCACCGGCGCGGGCGCGCACCTGCAGGGGGCGCAGAACGTCGTGACGAAGGTGAAGGACGCGCTCACGGGCGACGATCACTGACCTGACCCTGCCGCGGGTCGCCGACGCCGCCCGTGGCGTCGGCACTCGCGGCGGGATCGGCGGCACACCGCGACCGGTGCGGGCCGCACGAGGAGGACCGGCCTGGCGGACGGCGCAGCTCACGCGCAGTCGCGAACTCCCGGCAGCCCGGAGCCCAGGTCGTGGGCCACCCCTGCGGGGGCACGCCCCTGCGTCCTGTCGCTCGTGAGGACGGGGTGCGCCCAGGACGACGCGACGCGGACTCCGGGCAGGGCACGCGCCCGGTCCACCAGGAGGCGGTCCTCGTGCGCCGGGACCGGCGGGAAACCCCCGGCCGCCCGGTACACCGAGGCCCGGACGCCGAGGTTGGCCCCGTGGACGTGGTCCCGGCCGGCCGCGTACCGCCGGCGCCACGCGGCGTGCCGGGCGGTGGGGCCCGGCAGCTGGACCGTGCCCAGGAGCAGGTCGATCCCCGCGGCGGCCGCCTGCGCGTGGTGCTGCAACCACTGCTGCGGGACGACGGAATCGGCGTCCGTGCAGGCGATCCAGCAGCGCGACCACCCACCGGGAGGTTCCTCGGCCAGGGCGGCGGCGACGCCCGCGGCACGGGCGGCGCCCACACTGCCCGCCGCGCTCGGCAGGACCCGGGCCCCCGCCGCCAGCGCCAGTTCCGCGGTCGCGTCGGAGCAGCGGTCCGCGACGACCACCACCTCCACGTCGGACGTGGCCCGCTGAGCCGCCACCAGCACCGACGTCACGCAGGCCGCCACGGTCGCGGCCTCGTCCCGGGCCGGCACCACGACGACGATCCGGTCCACGCCCGCAGCCGGCCCGCCACCAGACCTCACGCCCGACCTCACGCCAGGCCACCCGCCCGCGCCACCGAGACCGCGGGGGCGGGGACGAGGACGTCGAGCAGGAAGTCCTCCTCCTCGTGCCGCACGAGGACGTCCAGGCCCTGCAGAGCGCGCAGGGCGCGGTGCACCTCGTCGCCCGTCAGCGGGTACCCGTCGACGAGGTGCCGCCAGTGGCACGCGACGAGCACACCGTCCGGCGCCAGGCTCTCCCGCAGACGGTCCAGGAGGACGGCGAGGTCGTCGGGGTCGCAGTAGTAGGCGACCTCGGACAGCACGACGAGGTCGAACGTGCCCACCGGGAACTCCTGCGGAACCCGCGCCACGCGCGTCTCCACGCGGTCCCCCGCACCGGCCGCGTCCAGGCGCTGCCGGGCCCGGTCCAGTGCGGAGGCCGCGACGTCGACCGCCAGCAGACGTTCGGTGCGGGCCGCCAGTTCCACCGTCAGCACTCCTGTGCTGCAGCCGATCTCCAGACCGGAACGGAACCCTTGCCGAGGCAGGACGGCGAGCGTCAGCCCCCGCTTGCGCGCCTCGTACCAGCGCTCCTCGAAACCCCACGGGTCCGCCCCGTGCGCGGCGTAGAACTCCTCGAAGAACTCCGCCCCCAGGCTGGCCGTGGACGCCTGGTCGCCGGACCTCAGGAAGAACTCCGTGCCGCGTTCGAAGTGCGCCAGCACCCCCGCCGGCAGCAGCACCTCGTCCCCCGGCCGGGTGGACAGGGGCGCCGTCTGGGACGCGTGCCGCGCCATGGCCACGGCCTTGCGCCGGCGCGCGACGTCGTCGAGCTCCAGGCGCGTGCCCCGCTGCCACGGGACGCGGACGTCACCCGGACGGGCCCAGTGCCACAACCACACCGGGTAGTGCAGGCAGGTGGCACCGGTCTCGGCGGCCACCCGCGCGGCGACCTCACCGGCCGCGTCGTGGTCCGGGTGGCCGTCCGCCGTCCACGGCGCGAGGAGCAGCGTCGCCGGGCCGACGAGGCCGCGCAACGTCTCCTCGAGCACCCCGGCGGCGGCCGCGACCCCACCGTCGGGCAGCGCGAGGCGGTGCACCCCCGCGTCGGGGGCCAGGGCCGCGACGGCGTCGCGGACCTCGCGCGCGCGGACGACCGCGAGCGCCTGCGGGGTCGTCGTGGGCGAGTCGGGGTGCGAACCCTCCCCGTCGGTGGCGACGACGACGTCGACGGCGACCCCCCGGGCGGCCGCGGTGGCGAGCAAGCCGCCCGCCCCCAGCGTCTCGTCGTCGGGGTGGGCCGCGACGACGAGCACGTGCCCCACGCCGGACCAGTCCAGTACCGGCACGTCGCGCAGCCCCGGCCAGCGCCGCCACTCCTCCTCCGCGGTGCCCGGTCCGTCGTGGGTGAACTCCGGGCTCACTTCGCGGCCAGTTCCGCCAGGGCCACCAGGTCGTGGTCGGCGTGGTGCTGGCGGACGTAGACGGTCAGGTCGGCGACGCGGGCCGCGTGCGCCGCGTCGGCCGTGAGGGGGCGGGGACCGAGGGCGTGCCCGACCTCGCTGAGCACCACCTCGGCGGCCTCGGCGACGAGCGCGCGGACGCGAGCGGCCAGCAGCTCGCCCTCCACCCCGGTGGCGCGGCCGGCGTCGACGACCTCGGCCGCGGCGTCGAGGGCGGTGCGCGCCGCCCACAGCCGGAGGTCCACGAGACCTCTGGAGCGCAGGGTGAGCGGGTCGTCGCGGCCGGACTCGACGAGGGGCCGGGCGATGCCGACGGCACCGCCGTACCAGCAGGCCGCGACCCCGATCCCGCCGTGGGCGAACCCGGCGCGCTGCAGGTACCACCCCGCCTCCCCCACGGGCTCGGCCGGGACGTCGTGCAGCACGAGCGGGCCGCTGGGGACGTCGACGAGGCCACGGCTGTGCCAGCGGTCGGGCAGGACCTCCAGCCGGCCGTCGGCACGGGCCGCTGCGAGGTCGACGGCGAACAACCGCCGCCCGACCTCGGTGTGGGCGGTGACGAGCGCGTGGGTGAGGACCCCGGCCAGGGAACACCAGGGTTTCGTCCCGTCCAGCCGCCACTGCCCCTGGGCGGTCTGCCACGCGAAGAGGTGGGCGTCGGCGGCCTCGGCCGCGAACACCCCCCACGTGCTGTCGGCGGCGGGCGCCTGGCCGGCCTCGGCGAGCACGGCGACGGCGTCGAGGTGCGCTTCGACGACCCGGGCGAGCGTGAGGTCCTGCTCGGCGAGCGTGGACAGGACGTCCCAGCGACGACGCGTGCCGCCGCCACCGGGCAGCGGGACGTCGGTGGTGAGACGGACGCAGAGGGCCAGGGCGGCCTCGACGAGGGGGGAGAGCACTGTTTGCTCCAAGGTGCAGCCGTGGGCGGCGAGGGGACGGCGACGGGGGCGTCGCCCGCGACGGTCTGCACGGAAGGACTGCTCTGCACGCTAGGCGGGGCGGGGGCGTCCGGCACCCCGGAGCGGCTCAGACGACCAGCCGGCTCCAGACCGTCTTGCCCCCGGGCCGGGTGCGGACCCCCCACTCGTCGCTGAGGACCTCGACGAGGTTCGTCGTGTGGGCCTCGTCCGGCCCGACGGCCTGGAAGTGCGGGCCGTTCGGGTCTCGGTCGCTGACCTCGATGACGACACCGTCGGCGCCCTCGCAGTCGACGCGCAGCACGACGGGGGGCGTGCCGTGGGACACGGCTTCGGTGACGAGCTCGCTCACGACGAGGTCGGCGTGGCCGCGCAGCAGGGCGGCGTGCTCGACGCACCAGTGGTCGTCGAGGAAGCGCCGCGCGTAGCGGGCCGCGGACCGGTCCACCACGACGGCGGACTCGGCGCTCGGGAACCACTCGCACATGGAGGTCGATGCTCGCCGACGATCGGTCGGTGCGCTCGTCAGGAGTCCGTCAGAGGTCCTGGACGTCCACGACCTCGGACAACCGGGTCACGTTCAGCAGGAACCCGACGGGCTCGCTAGGGCGGACGGCGATGCGCGCGGGGCGGACGGCGACGGCGAGCTTGGCCAGGAAGGCCGCGCCGGCGGAGTCCATGAAGGACACGGCGGTCGCGTCCACGACGACGGGGCGGGCCGCGGCGCGGACCTCGCGGTCGACGTCGGCGGTCACGGCGTCCAGCGCCGGACGCAGCTCGTCGTCGATCTCGCCCGTGAGGACGACCGTCAGGGCGTCCTCGTCGCGCAGCAGCTCCACGGCGCCGACGGGTTCGTCGTCGCCCAGCGGGGGGCCGGGAAAGGGTGTGGCCACGCTGGTCCCTCCTGCTCGGCCGTCGACGTGCGGTCTCCCGCCCTGTGCTCGAGCCGGACCCCCGACGGTACTCCCCCGCCCCTCCGGCCCCGCTCACCGCTCACTCCTGCGCGGCCAGCAGCTCCCGGCACCCCACGATGGCCGCGACGCGGAGCAGCAACGGGGAGCACCCCTCGCAGGTCAGGTCCACACCGCGCTGGGCGGCACGGGCTCGCGCCGCCCGCAGCGTCCGCAGCCCGTCGAGGTCGCAGAAGGAGACGGCGCGCAGGTCGACGAGGACGGCGGCTCCTGCGCAGGGGCAGGCCAGGACCTCGTCGAGGGCCGCGGCCACCCGTGGGCCGGAGACGGTGTCGAGCTCGCCGCGCAGTGGCACAACGCAGCGGCCGCCGCAGCGGTGGAGGTGGGTGGTCAAGACGTCGTCGAGGGGGGCTGTGGACACAGCGCGCTTCCTTCGTCGGACTCTCGCGAGTGCTGCGGCTGTCCCTACAACCGACTCGAATCCTAGGTCCGTCCGGGCGGCGGGGCCATCCCGCGTGGTTGACTGACCGGGCTCGAAGCAACGGGCGCGGCACTCGACGACGTGCGTGGTGATCGCGTGTTCCCGCCCGACGACCTGACCGCCCGGATCCGGGACGAGCTCTCCGACCCCACGAGGACCGGCGGGCCCCTGCACCGGCTGCTGCAGGACCTGGGGTGGACCCCGCCGCCGCGGCCCCGGCCACGGCTGCCCACCGCGGGTGACCTGCTGGACCTGCTCGCTCGAGGGTGGAGCGTCCACGAAGCCGCCGACCGGCTCGCCGTGCCCGTCGACCGGCTGCGCGAGGAACTCGTGGCCCTGCGCCGGGACCACGACTGTTCCAGCACCGCCGAGGTCGTCCGTCGCGTCCACGGCGGTCACTAGGGTGAGCCCCGTGACCACCCGAGACGTCGTCCTCGTGGGCGCGAGCGCGGGTGGGGTCGAGGCGTTGCGCACCCTCGTCGCCGGGCTGCCGGCCGATCTGCCCGCCACCGTCCTCGTCGTCCTGCACGTGCCGCCGACGGGGTCGAACGCCCTCGCGGCGATCCTGGACCGGTCCGGTCCGCTGCCCGCCCGCGCCGCCGAGCACGGCGGGGCCCTGCGCCACGGCGAGGTCGTCGTCGCCGTGCCCGACCGGCACCTGCTGCTGACCGACGACCACGTCGCCCTGACGAGCGGACCGCGGGAGAACGGGCACCGCCCCGCCGTCGACACCCTCTTCCGGTCGGCGGCGCGCGCGGTCGGCCCCCGAGCGATCGGCGTGGTCCTGACCGGCGCCCTCGACGACGGCGCCGCGGGCCTCGTGGCCCTGCGCGCCCAGGGCGGCACCGGGGTCGTGCAGGACCCCGCCGACGCCCTCTACGACGGCATGCCCCGGGCGGCCCTGGAGGCGGCCCGGCCCGAGCACGTCGTGCCGCTCGCGGACCTGCCGGGGCTGCTGGTCCGGCTCGTCCACGAGCAGGCCCCAGCCCGGCCGTCCTCGGCCGGCGACGACCGGATGCGCGAGGAGGTCGCGATGGCGGAGTTCGACCTGCGTCCCCTGGCGGGCGACGACCACCCCGGTGAGCCGTCGGGGTACTCCTGCCCCGACTGCTCGGGCGTGCTGTGGCGGATCGAGGACCACGGGCTGCTGCGGTTCCGCTGCCGGGTCGGGCACGCCTGGAGCCCGGGGAGCCTGCAGGACCAGCAGACCTCCGAACTCGACGGCGCCCTGTGGATGGCCCTGCGCAGCCTGGAGGAACGGGCCGCGCTGGCCCGGGAGATGGCCGTCCGAGCACGCGAGGCCGGGCACGGGTTGACGGCGAGCCGGTTCACCGACCGCGCCGTCGAGACCGGTGACGCGGCCCGCACCATCCGCCGGCTGCTGACGTCGGGGACACTGCGGGGACCGGCGGGGACGGAACGGGCACAGGACGAGACGGACGGCTGAGGGCGTGGACGAGACGGTGGACGGGACGGGCGACGGCGGCACCGCGCCGGGGACGTCCTACGGGACGGCGGAGGAGTTCGAGAGCCTGCTCGAGCACCTCAAGGAGGCCCGGGGTTTCGACTTCACGGGGTACAAGCGGGCGAGCCTGCTGCGGCGGGTGCACCGGCGCATGGACGACGTGGGCGTCGCCCGGTACGAGGAGTACCGCGACCGGCTCGAGGTCGACGCCGAAGAGTTCACGGCGTTGTTCAACACGATCCTCATCAACGTCACGTCGTTCTTCCGCGACCTCGACGCGTGGGACCGGCTGCGGTCGGACCTGCTGCCGCAGGTCCTCGCCCGTCGGCCCACCGGGCCCATCCGCGCGTGGAGCGCGGGGTGCGCCTCGGGCCAGGAGGCGTACACCGTGGCGATCTGCCTCGCCGAGGCCCTGGGACCGGAGGAGTTCCGCCAGCGGGTCAAGATCTACGCCACCGACGCCGACGAGGACGCCCTGACGCAGGCCCGGACGGCGACGTACACCGATCGCGAGGTGCGCAGCCTGCCTCCCGAGATGCTCGAGAAGTACTTCGAGCAGCACGGCACCCGCTACACGTTCCGGCAGGACCTGCGGCGGTCGGTCATCTTCGGGCGGGCCGACCTCGTGCAGGACGCCCCGATCTCCCACGTCGACCTGTTGACGTGCCGCAACACCCTGATGTACCTGACGGCCGAGACGCAGGCGCGCATCGCCGAACGGCTGCACTACTCCCTGGAACCCGACGGGCTCCTGTTCCTGGGCAAGGCGGAGATGCTGCTCAGCCAGTCCTCGCTGTTCTCCCCCGTCGACCTGAAGAACCGGTTCTTCCGCCGCGTGGGCGGTACGCGCACCCGGCCGCGCATCACCGCGACGGTCCCGCCTGCGGTCTACCCGCCCACCGGCGACGACGCGGTGACGCTCCGGGCCGAGGCCCTCGCGGCCAGCCCCGTCGCGCAGATCGTCCTGAACCAGACCGGTGAGGTCGTGCTGTCCAACCACCGCGCGGACACGCTCTTCAACCTCTCGGCGTCGGACGCCGGCCGCCCGTTCCAGGACCTCGAGGTCAGCTACCGGCCGGTCGAGCTGCGCTCGGCCGTGGAGCAGGCCCACACCCAGCGCCGCACCGTGTGGATCCGGGACGTGGAGTTCACCCGCCCCCGCACGGACCGGACGTTCTTCGACGTGCAGGTCGTGCCGCTGCGCACCCCCCTGGGACACGTCCTCGGAACGGCCGTCGTGTTCATCGACGTCAGTCGGTCGCGGCAGCTGCAGGACGAGCTGGAGGACGCGCACCGCCAGCTGGAGACCGCCTACGAGGAACTGCAGTCCACGAACGAGGAACTCGAGACGACCAACGAGGAGCTGCAGTCCACCGTCGAGGAGCTGGAGACCACCAACGAGGAGCTGCACTCCACGAACGAGGAACTCGAGACGATGAACGAGGAGCTGCAGTCGATGAACGACGAGCTGCAGAACTCCAACCACGAGCTGCGGCTGCGCACCGACGAGGTCAGCGCCCTCAACGGGTACATGGAGGGCGTCTTCGCCAGCCTGCGTGTCGGGGTCGCCGTCGTCGACGCCGACATGCGGATCACGGTGTGGAACGCGTGGGCCGCGGACCTGTGGGGCGTGCGCGCCGACGAGGCCGCCGGCGAGCACCTGCTGAACCTCGACATCGGCCTGCCGCTGCACGAGATCGGCCCCGCCGTGCGGACGGTCCTGGCCGGTGAGCACCTCGCCACCGATGACGCCGTCCTCGAACTCGCCGCGGTCAACCGGCGCGGGCGACCCGTCCAGGTCCAGGTGACCGTCAGCTCACTGGCGGGGACCCACGGCAGCGCCGGGGCCCTCGTCGTCATGGATCAGCTCGACGACCCCTCCTGAGCTGACTCCTGGGCCCGCCGCGACTGCATCCGCTCGTGGGCGTGCGCCAGGACGGGGCGCAGGTCGTGGCGGGAGGGGTCGGCGACCGCGAGCGCGGCGAGGTCGCGCAGCTTGACGTTGCGGTCCTGGCTCAGGCGGGTGAGCACCTCGAAGGCCTCCTCGACGCTGCACCCCAGCCACCCGGCGACGAGGCCCTTGGCCTGCTCGATCGTCGCGCGGGACCGCATCGCCAGGGTGAGGTTCTCCGCGGTGGTGCGCAGCTCGGCGATGCGGTCGAGGTCGTGCAGCAGGGCCGAGGCCGCCTCGGCGAAGACCAGCGCACGGTCGACCTGCACCTCGCTCGCGAAGGCACCGGGTTCGGGGCCGTAGACGGTCAGGACGCCGCGAACGTCCGACGGCGCGGACAGGTCGCGTGAGCGGATGGGCAGCGCGAGCGCGCTGCGCACGGAGGTCTGCCCGGCCGGCCCCGCGAGCACCGGCCACCGCTCGTCCTGCCGCAGGTCGGCGCTGATCACCGCGACACCGTCGCGGTAGGCCGTCGCCGCGGGGCCCTCCCCCGCTCGCCACTGGGCGCCGTCGATCCGCTGCGCCTCCTCGGAGTCCGCGGCCAGCTCCGCCGGCTCGGCCGGGTCGCCGAGCACGACGCTCGTCCACGACGCCCCCGCCACGGCCTGCGTCGCCAGGGCCGCGACCTGGGTGAGGAGTTCGTGCGGTGACAGGTCCCCCACGGGCAGGGCGGTGAGGGCAGCAACGGCGTGCAGGGCGGCCGGGGACTCGGAGTCCGCCGAGCCCTGCGCCGGCGTCGCGTCCGCGAGCACCCAGGTCAGGACGGAGCGGCCGTCGAGGCGGCGGGCCCCGCCCGTGATGACGATCCGGACGCTGCGGTCGGGACCGGACCGCGGGCTCACCGCGACGGTCCCGCCCACCGTGCGGGACCCGGCGGCGGCCGAGACGAGGTCGCGGACCGCCGAGCGCGCCGTCGCCGGGACGAGGGCCTGCACCGGTTTGCGCACCAGCCGCGCGGCGGGCACGCCGAAGAGGGCGGCGGCGGCGAGGTTCGCCTCGACGATCGCCCCGGCGGCGTCGGTCACGAGGACCGGCACGGGGACGCTGCGGACGACGGCGCTCGCGGTCCTCCGGGCGTCGAGCTCGCGGGCGAGGAGCTCGTCGATCTCCCGCTGCTGCGCGGCCAGCTCGTCGTCGGCGACGGCGAGCTCCTCCGTGACGACCTGCAACTGGAGGGAGAGGTCGTCGTCCACGACGGTGTGCTCGCGCTGCAGGGCCCGGTCGGCGCCCATCTCGGCTCCCTCTGACGACGGACACCGGCTGTTCGATGTGGCCCCACATCCTGTCATGTTCTAGAGCGTCCGGACCACTCCTGTTCCGCCAGGGCCCGCAGACCCGCGGCGACATCGGCCGGCACCCCGTGACCGTCCCCCACCCGGGAGGCGAGGGCGTCGGCCATGACACGGACCTTGACGTTCGTGTGCTGGGACAGCCGGCTCAGCAGGTCCCAGGCGAGCGTCTCGTCGCAGCCCACGAGCTGCATGACGATGCCGACGGCGTGCTCGATGCGGGGCCGGTTCTCCAGCGCGGTCCGCAGCTGCGCCACCTCCCGCTCCAGCGCGGCCACGCGGTCCGCCTCCCCACCGGCCTCCGCGCGTGGAGGCGTCTGCCGGCGCAGCTCCTGCGCGCGGGCCAGGACGGCGTCGGTGCGTCGCTGCAGGTCGTGGCTGCGATCGGCGGCGGTCCGGGCGCGGAGGCGGGCGACCGCGAGGTCCTCGGCCAGGGAGCGGACGGCGGGCTCGCGCCCCAACCGCGCCTCGACGCGGTCGGGTTCGACCCAGCCGAGGTCGAGCAGGACGCGCAGGGCCGCCACCGCCTCGTCCCCGTGGGCGTCCGGACCGGCGAGCACCGTCCGCAGGTGGTCGGCCAGCGTGTCCTGCGTGTCCGTGTCCGACATGTCGTCTCCCCTTCGCGGTCGCCGCCGGCTGCACCAGGCGACGCGTGCGCCGCCCGGTGCTTCGAGCCGCGGTGGGCCCGGGGTCCGGGGGCCGTCCGACCACCGTACCCACGTCCGCAGCGCCCCCGCGTGCCCGAGGACCGGTGCGTTCTTCACCCACCGCGGAAGAACCGCGGATCTTCCTGCACTGCGCCGGGGAGGGCGCGGGTCGGCCGGCACCAGGCTGGGGCGACCGCCGCCGGAGCGCCGGCGGTCGAACCCTGCGAGGAGACCGCGTGACCACCACGACGACCCAGCCCAGCGACACCGAGGTCCTGGCCGCCCACGAGGGCGGCAAGCTCGGGACGGCGCTGACGACGCCGCTGGCCGACGCCCGCGACCTGTCGATCGCCTACACCCCGGGCGTCGCGCAGGTGTGCCGCGCGATCGCCGCGGATCCGGCCCTCGTGCGCCGGTACACGTGGACGGACCGGCTGGTGGCGGTCGTCAGCGACGGGACCGCGGTGCTGGGGCTCGGCGACATCGGGCCGCGGGCGTCGCTGCCGGTCATGGAGGGCAAGTCCGCGCTGTTCAAGCAGTTCGGCGGCTTGGACTCGATCCCGCTGGTGCTCGACACCACCGACGTGGACGAGATCGTCGAGACCCTCGTCCGGCTGCGGCCGAGCTTCGGCGCCGTGAACCTGGAGGACGTCTCCGCGCCGCGCTGCTTCGAGCTCGAACGCCGCCTCGTCGAGGCGCTGGACTGCCCCGTGATGCACGACGACCAGCACGGGACGGCCGTCGTCCTGCTCGCCGCCCTGCACGGGGCCTGCGCCGCGACGGGTCGCGACCTGCCGGCCCTGCGCGTCGTCGTGTCCGGGGCGGGTGCGGCGGGGATCGCCTGCGCCCGGTTCCTCGTCGCGGCCGGGGTGCGCGACGTCGTCGTCCTGGACTCGCGCGGCGTCGTGGACGCCGACCGCGGCGGGGAGAAGGCGCTGCTGGCGGCGCAGACGAACCCCCGCGGGGTCCGCGGGGGCCTGGCCGAGGCCCTGGCCGGTGCCGACGTGTTCGTCGGCCTGTCCAGCGCGCAGCTGCCGGAGGGGCTCCTGGCGACGATGGCGCCCGGGCCGTTCGTGTTCGCCCTGTCCAACCCCGACCCCGAGGTCCACCCCGACGTCGCGGCGCGGTACGCCTCGGTCGTCGCGACGGGCCGCAGCGACTTCCCCCACCAGATCAACAACGTGCTGGCGTTCCCGGGGGTGTTCGCCGGGGCGCTGGACGCGGGTGCCCGCCGGATCACCGAGGGGATGAAGCTCGCGGCCGCGGAGGCGATCGCCGCCGTCGCCGCGGACGGCGGCGCGGTGTCGGTCGACCGGATCGTCCCGAGCCCGTTCGACCCCCGGGTGGGCCCGGCGGTCGCGGCGGCCGTCGCGCAGGCGGCGCGCCGCGACCCGCAGGTCAGCGCGGGGCGGTGAGCTCGGTCAACCGCTCGAGCTGGAACCTCGACGTCTCCAGCGCCGTCTCGTCCTCGGCGAACACGTTGGACACGAGGACCGCGTCCTCGCGGTCGAGGAACCCCGTGCCGCGCAACGTGTCGAACAGTTCCGTCCAGTCCACGTCGCCGTCGCCGACCCGCAGGTGCTGGTGGATGCGCGCGGAGTTCCCGGGCGGGTTGCTGATGTAGCGCAGACCGTGCGACCGGCGGTGGTCGAAGGTGTCGGCGGCGTAGACCGCCCCGAGCCGGTCGCCCACCGCCGGCAGCAGCGTCGTGGCCCGGTCCCCGTAGTGGAACGTGTGGGAGGCGACGTAGACCATGCCCACGTGGGAGGAGTTCAGCCCCCGCACGATCCGCCACGCCTCCAGGCCGTCCTCGACGAAGTCGTCCGGGTGGGGGTCGATGTTGAGCGTGAGGCCCTCGCGTTCGAGGACGGGCAGCAGTTCCTCCATGGACTTGTGGAACGCCGCCTCGGAGTCCTCGGCCCGTTCGGGGCGGCCGGAGAACTCGGTGTTGACGACGCGCACGCCGAGGTCGACGGCGATCTGCAGGACCCGGCGGAAGTTCTTCACGGCCGCCTGGCGCTGGGGTTCCTCGGGCCAGGAGATGCGCTGGACCGGCAGCAGGGAGGTGATCCCGACCCCGGCGTCGGCGGCGCGCTTGGCGAAGGCCGCGACGAGCGCGTCGTCGGCCGTGGGGTGGCGGAAGAAGGGCGCCACGTCCGGGTGCGGGGCGAGCTGCAGGTGCTCGAAGCCGGCGCGGGCCACGAGGTCCGGCAGCTCGAGCAGGTCGTGGTCCGGGTGGAACGGCGTGGGGTCGAGGGCGATCTTGACCATGCGGGACGGGCCTCCCTGTCGCGTCGGCAGCGAGGGGCGTCCTCGCCGGGTCCCACCTTACGACCAGATCAGGTTGTCTTGACAAACAACCCCGACGTTCGGCGGGTGGCGCTCGCCTGTGCACCCCGGCACACTCGGACCGACGGTCCACGAGCAGCGCCGTCCCCGAGAGCAGCGACGAGAACGAGGAGGAGCCCGTGGACACCGACCCCACCCCTGCCCCCGCGAGCCGGCCACCCGTCCTGCCGCACGTGCTGCGGCTGGACCTGCTGGGCGACGACGAACCCCTGCGCCAGGCGCGGCGCTTCGTGCGCCTGCAGGCCGAGCAGCTCGGCCTCGAAGACGCCGCCGACGACGCCGTCCAGGTCACCGCCGAACTGCTCGGCGGTCTCGGCGCCGGGTCCAGCCCCACCGTCCTGCGCGTGGGGGAGGCCGCCGGCGCGCTCGTCGTCGGCGTGGACGTCCGCTTCGCCGACGGGCGCACGCGGCCGGTGCTGTCCGGCCACACGCGGGACCTGCTGCGGCAGCTGTCGACCGAGACGGGGTGGTCGCCCACCGACGACGGCGCCCAGCTGTGGTGCCGCGTGCCCTGACCTCAAGCCCCGGGCCCGTTCCGCCGACAGGGAACGGGTGGACCGGAAGGACTGGATCGCGCTCGCGCAAGCGGACCGGGCCGACGCCGCTCCGAGCACCCGTGAGGCGGCGCGGCTGGCCGCCCTGCGCGACTACCGCCTGCTCGACGCCCCCGCCGACGACGAGCTGACGGCCGTCGTCCGTGCCGCCGCGCTCGTCGCCGGCGTCCCGCACGCGACGCTGAACCTCGTCGACGAGGACCGGCAGTGCCAGCTGACGACCGTGGGGTTCGAGGGTGCCGACTCCGCTCGCGCCGACTCGATGTGCGCGCTGCACTTCGAGGAGGGCCTCCTCGTCCACGTCCCGGACGCCTCCCGGGACCCGCGGTTCGCCCGCAACCCCTGGGTCGACGGCCGGCTCGGCCACGTCCGCACCTACGCCTCCTCGCCGCTGGTCAGCGCCGACGGCCACGCCCTGGGCTCGCTCTGCGTCTTCGACACCGTCCCCGGCCCCGTCGCCGCCGAGCGCCTCGCGGTCCTGCAGGACCTCGCGGGCGTCCTCGTCGCCCTCTTCGAACGGCGCCGGCAGGCCCGTGAGGCCGCCGACCAGGGCCGCCGCGCCGGTGAGGCGCGCGAGCTGGCCGTCCTGGCGATGTCGGAGGCGGAGGCGCGCTGGGAGCAGAGCGAAGCCGTCGCCGAGACCGTCGACGTGGGGCTGGTCGTCGTCGACGGCGAGGGTCACGTGACCTCGCTCAACCGCACGGCCCGGGAGTGGCACGGCGACGCCGCCGTCCACTTCGCCGCCGACGGCACCACCCCGCTCGCCCCGTGCGAGCTGCCGTGGCTGCGTGCGCTGCGCGAGGGGTCGGTCGAGGGCGTCGAACTCGTCCTCGCGACCCCCGACCGGGCACCCCGGACCCTCGTCTGCTCCGGGCGGGCCATGCGCCGCACCGACGGTTCTCCCCTCGGGGCCGTCGTGGCGCTGCACGACGTCACGCAGGCCCGAGACCGGGAGAAGGCGCTGGCCGCGGCGCACGCGGCGCTCGCCGAGCACTCCGCGCGCGTGCAGTCCCTGGCCGACGCCTCGCGGGCGCTGGCCGCGGCGCCGGACCCGCAGCAGGTCGTCTGCCGGCTGGTCCGGGAGCTGACCGGGGCCGACGCCGCCTACCTGCTGTACCCCGTGCCCGGCGACCGCGGGCCCGAGCTGCGCCCGGTCGCCACTGCGGGCCTGCCCGACGTCGACATCGTCTACCCCCTCGACGAACCCTCCCTGGCCGGGTTGACCTTCACGTCGGCGGCCCCCGTGTTCGTCGGTGACGTCAGCACGCACCCGCGCGCCTCCCAGCGGCTCGCGAACCTCACGGGGGTCGCCTCGGGCGCCTGGCACCCCGTCGTGCTGTCGGGCCAGACGTCCGGACAGCGCACCGTCGGGGTGCTCGGCGTGTTCTGGCGCGAGGTCCGCCACGAGCTGCCCGAGCACGTGCTGCCCGTCCTGCAGACCCTGACCGGCGAGGTCGCCCACGCCGCCGAACGCGCCGAACTCCTGCAGCGCCTCGCCGACGCGGCCGAGCGGGACACGCTGACCGGCCTGGCCAACCGCCGCCGCTGGGACGACGTCATCGCCACCGAGGTGGCGCGGGCCGGGCGCACCGGGGCCCCGCTGAGCGTCGCCGTCATCGACCTCGACCACTTCAAGCGCTACAACGACGGCCACGGCCACCTCGGGGGCGACGCGCTGCTGCGCGAGTTCGCCGCCGCCGCGCAGGAGTGCCTGCGCGAGGTCGACGTCATCGCCCGCTGGGGCGGGGAGGAGTTCGTCGTCGCGCTGCCCGGCTGCGCGGCGCAGGACGCCGTCACCGTCGCCGACCGCATCCGCGCCGCCGTCCCCCGCGGGCAGAGCTGCACGATCGGCGTCGCCCAGTGGCGACCGGGCCTGCTCGCCCACGACGTCGTCGCCCGCGCCGACGCGGCCCTCTACGCAGGCAAGGAGCAGGGCCGCGACCGCACGGTGGTGGCCCCGTGAGCGCACCCGCCGTGCTGCGCAGCGCGGCGTTCGCCGTCGTCTTCGCCGTCGCCGTCCTGCTGGGACGGGCGACCGTCATGGACGGCACGAGCCTGAGCCTGGTGTGGCCCGCGGCCGGTGTGGCCGTCGTCTGGTTCGCCGCCCAGCGATCGGCCGGCACGGTCCGCCTGGACCTCGCCCTGCTGTCGGTGACCACCTTCGTCCTCAACGCCGTCACCGGGGCCTCCCCGGCGCTCGCCGTCTGCTTCGTCGGGGCGAACGTGCTGCAGGTCCTCGTGTTCGGTGTCCTCTTCGCGCGCTGGTGCCCGCGGGCGTGGGGTGCGGGCGGGCGGGAACCGCTGACCGGCGTCGGCCAGCTCATGCGGCTGCTGGCCGCGGCGGTGGTGGCCACGGGGGCCGGCGCCCTGCTCGGCCCGACCGCCGTCTGGGCGCTCAGCGGCACGTGGTCCTGGGTGACGACGCTGGTGTGGATGACCCGCAACACCGCGAGCATCCTGCTGCTCGCCTCGGCGGGCTTCCGCGTGGGCTGCCTGCTGAGCGCCCGGCGCGCGCGGAGCGGGGCGGCGGGCGGCCACGAGGACGTGGTGGCGCCCGTGCGCCTCCCGCGCGGCTGGCAGCGCGTCGAACTCCTCGCCCTGTCGGTCTGCGCGGCCGGGGCGTACGCGCTCGTGTTCGTCGTCTACGACGGGCTTCCCGTCGCCTTCCCGCTCATCGCCCTCGCCGTCTGGGCCGCACTGCGCTTCGACACGACCGTCGTCCTCGTCCTCGACGTGGCCATGGGCGTGGCCGCGGTCGCCCTCACGCTCACCGGGCACGGCCCCTTCGCCCTCATCGCCGACGACGCGACCCGCGCGATCGTCGTCCAGCTCTACGTGGCCATGCTCGCCGTGGTGGGCCTGGCGCTGGCGATGAGCCGGGACGAACGCGACGTCCTGCTCGCCTCGATGGCGCTCTCGACCGCCGCCAGCGAACGGCTGGCCGTCGAGGCCGCGACGCTGCGGGCCGAGGCCGAGGCGCGCGGCGAGCTGACCGCCGCGGTGCTGGAGTCCGTCGACGTCGGGATCGTCGTCGCCGACGAGCGGGGCCGGCTGACGATGTTCAACCGGACCGCCCAGCGCTGGCACGGTCTGGACGCCGACGCGAGCCTGGACCCCAGCCAGCACGCCGGCCGGTACGACCTCTTCACCGCCGGCGGCCGCACCCCGCTGAGCGACGATGACGTTCCGCTGCACCGCGTGCTGCGCGAGGGGTCCGTCGCGGACGCCGAGATCGTCCTGGCCCCGGCCGGACGACCGGCGCTCACGGTGGTGTGCTCGGGACGGCGCATGACGCGCCCGGACGGCAGCGCGCTCGGCGCCGTCGTCGTCATGGCCGACGTCAGCGCCGACCGCGCCCTGCGCCGCGACCTCGAGGAGGCCCGCCGCGAAGCCGGCGCGCAGGCCGACCGGCTGCAGGCCGCGTTCGACGCCTCCCTCGTCGGGAACGTCGACCTCACCCTGGAGGGCACGGTCCTGCGGGCCAACCCCGCCGCCGCGGCGATGCTCGGACGCAGCCCGGCGGACCTCGTGGGCCGGCACTGGGCCGTGCACGTCCACCCCGACGACCGGTCGGCCGCCGACCTCGGGCGCGACGTCGCGGGCGACCTGCGCCTCCAGCACCGCGACGGCGGGATCGTGCACACCCACGTCTCCACGGCCGTCGTCCGCGACACCGCCGGCCGGGCCGTGCACCTCACGACGCAGGTCCTGGACGTCAGCGACCGCGTCGCCGCCGAGGAGGGCGTCCGCCGCCAGCGCGACGTCTCGACCCGCCTGCTGCAAGCCCTCAGCGACCTCGGGGAGGGCGTCCTCGTCGAGCACGACGACCAGGTCACCTACGCCAACGACGCCCTGGCCCGGCTCACCGGACGGGGCACCGCGAGCCTGCTCGCCCTGCCCTCCTCGCTGCTGCTCGTGCCCGAGGACGAGCAGGCCGCCTGGGCCGCCCGGCGCACCTTCGTCCCCGGTCAGGTCCGCGCCGCACTCCCCTCGGTCACCGCCCTGCGGCACTCGGGCGGGACGACCGTCCCCGTCGAGGTGACCTGCGTCCCCCTGCCCGACGCGGGCGGCCGCGCCACCCTCACGCTCGTGCGGGACCTGTCCGACCAGCGCCGCGCCCAGGACGCCCTCGCCCGGTCCAACGAGCAGCTGCTGGAGGCGAACCGCCTCAAGGACGACCTCGTCGCCACCCTCAGCCACGACCTGCGGCAGCCGTTGTCGACGACCACCGGCTTCGCCGAACTGCTGCTCGACGACTGGCAGGGGCTGAGCGAGGAGGACCGGCGCGGCCACCTCACCCGCATCCAGAAGGCCGGCCGCTGGGCCAACGACCTCCTCGAGGACATCCTCACGATGGCGCAGCTGGACGCCGGTCCGCCGGTCCCGCGCACCGCGCGGCTGCACGTGCCGGCGCTCGTGGCCGACGTCGTGGACCGCCTGGCCGTGCCGGCGGGTTCGGTCGACACGACCGGCGTGCAGGACGTCACCGTGCTCGCCGACCGCGGCCACCTCGAGCAGGTCCTCACCAACCTGGTGGGCAACGCCTTCAAGTACGGCCGGCCGCCGGTGCGGGTGACGGCCCGCCGGCGCGGGGACGACGTGCTCCTCGACGTCGTCGACGCCGGGGAGGGAGTTCCGCCGGAGTTCGTCCCGCACCTGTTCGACCGCTTCGCCCGCGCCACGACCGGGACCGCGGCCGGGCAGAAGGGCACCGGACTCGGGTTGTTCATCGCCCGGGAACTCGTCAACGCCAACGGCGGTGACCTCGTCTACCAGCCCGCCGGCGGGGGTGGTTCGCGGTTCACGCTGACGCTCAACGCGATCCCGGCACCGGGCGGGGCCCGCACGGAACTCAGCGGGGCCGTCGAACTCCCCTGAGCGCCCCCGTGAGTTCCCCCGTGAGGTTCCAGACCAGCTCGGCGAGCGACGGGTCGGTCACGGGGCCCGGAACTCCTCCGCGCCGACGAGGGCGTCGCTGCGCGGACCGACCGGCCCGGTGAACAGGTCGTCGCGGACGTCCGGGGACGTCGCGGCGAACACCAGCGGCCGCACCCCCACCTGGCGGCCCTGACGCGCGAGGCGGCCGACGACCCCGACCCGGCCGCTGGCTTCGCCCGCCTCGTCGGGGCCGTCGTGCGCGGACTGCTGCACGACCCGGCCGTGTGCGCGGCCGTCACCGGGAGCGGCCCGCAGTGCCGACCCGACGACGGTGCCACCGTCGCCCTGGACCGCGCCGTCGGCGACCTGCCCGACCGGGCCCGGGCCAACGGCACCGTGCTGCCCGACGTCGACGCCGACGACGTCCGGCTGCTCGTCGTCGGACTGGCGGCGACCAGCGCGGGGAACGGCACGTGCGGGTGCTGCTCGACGGCCTGCGCGCGACGAGCCAGCAGAATTTCGGTACCCCGACCACACTTCTTGCAGCGCAACGGTTCCGCCGCGAGAACCCCGCAGCGGCGACTCAACTCCCGCGCCCGTGCTGCCGATGGACCCTGTGCGGTGAGCCGTCCGGTCCCACGGACGACGGGCCCACCGCCCGGTCCGTCCCGACGGACCCTCCTCCAAGCCGCGGGGGCCGAGTCGACCCGCGCCGATGACCCGCTGCGGGACCACAGGATGGAGGAGGACCGTGCTCCCGCACGACGTGCCCGCACAGCCCCCGGCGGACCTGCCCTGGTCCCAGGTGACGCGCTTCCTGCTGGCCGTCGGTCAGCAGCTCGAACTCCAGGACGCCGACGGGAACTCCTTCGTCGTCCTGACCCGCCACCGCTACGACGAGCTGCAGGCCGCCGCGTCCACGGCGGCCCGGACCGCGGCCGCGGCGGTGCCGCGCACGACGCTGACCGAGCGCGAACGCGAGTGCCTGCAGCTGGTCTCGGCGGGTCTGACGACGGCCGACGTGGCGCAACGACTGGGCCTGGCCCAGAACACCGTGGCCCAGCACCTGGCGTCGGTGCGCCGCCGGTACGGCGTCCGCTCCTCCCTGGCCGCGGCCGCCGCCGCCCGCGCCCACGGCGTCATCGCCTGACTTCAGCTCCACACCCCGGCTGCCGATGTCTAGAACAGAGCTGAAGCCACCGGGCTCCCCACCCCCCTCTCCACGGAAAGGCCCGGTCGTGACCGCGCTGCGCAACCTCAACGTCGCTTCCAAGCTCTTCGCCGGCTTCGGCGTCGTCTGCCTCCTCCTCGCCGTCGTCGTCGCCGTCGGCATCTCGCGCCTCGGGACGTCGCAGGAGAACCTGACGACGATGTCGAGCAGCGGCATCACCTCGGTCGACACCATCGCCGCCGTCAAGTTCGAGTACGCCGCGATGCGCATGGACATCGCCAACGCCGCCCTGGCGCAGAACGCCACGGACGTCGACAAGCAGCTGCAGCAGCTGGCCGCCGACGACGCGACGTACGACGAGGCGTGGAAGGCCTACCTGGCGTCCTCCCCCGCCGCGCCGGCCGCCGAGCGCGCCAAGGTCGAGGCGCTGGTCGCGAAGTACCGCGACGCCCGCGGCCAGCTGGTCACCTTCGCCAAGGCCGGGCAGACCGCGCAGTTCATCGACTACCGCAGCACGGTCACCACCCCCATCACCAAGGACGCCTTCGCCCAGCTCGACGCCGTCAGCGCGATCGAGAAGAAGGCCGCGAAGGACATGGCCGTCGAGGGGAACTCCGACTACCACGGCGCGGTGACCCTGCTGCTGCTCATCGGCGCCCTCGCGGTCGCCGTCGCCGTCGCCGTCGCGGTCCTCGTCGCCCGCTCCATCGCCCGACCGCTGGCCCGCACCCTCACCGTCGTCGAAGGCCTGGCCGAGGGCCGCCTGGACCTGGAGGTCGGCTACGACGCCCGCGACGAGGTCGGCCGCCTGGCCACCGCCCTGGACCGCACCACCGAGCGCCTGGCCACCACCCTGCGCCGCATCTCCACCGCCTCCACCACGCTGGCCGGTGCCTCGGGCGAACTGACCACCGTCGCCACCCAGCTGTCCGCCTCCGCCGAGGAGTCCTCCACCCAGGCCCAGGTCGTCTCCGCGGCCACCGAGCAGATCAGCGCCAACATCGGCACCGTCGCCGCGGCCGGCGAGGAGATGACCTCGGCCATCCGCGAGATCGCCACCTCCACCGCCGACGCCAGCTCCACCGCCGCCAGCGCCGTGGCCGCCGCCACCAACGCCGGGGAGACCCTGGACCGCCTGGCCACCTCCAGCCGTGAGATCGGCGACGTCGTCAAGCTCATCACCTCCATCGCCGAGCAGACCAACCTCCTGGCCCTCAACGCGACCATCGAGGCCGCCCGCGCCGGGGACGCCGGCAAGGGGTTCGCCGTCGTGGCCGGTGAGGTCAAGGAACTGGCCGGGCAGACCGCCCGCGCCACCGAGCAGATCGTCGCCCGCATCGGGTCCACCCAGACCGACGCCGCCGACGCCGCCGCGGCGATCACCGAGATCACCGAGGTCATCGCCCGCATCGACGGCCTGCAGGCCACCATCGCCGCCGCCGTGGAGGAGCAGTCGGCCACCACCAGCGAGATGGTCCGCAACGTCACCGAGGTCTCGACCGGCTCCCAGGAGATCGCGCTGAACATCTCCGGCATCGCCGCCGCCGCCGGTGAGGCCACCACCGGCGCCACCCGCACCGCCACCACCGCCGCCGAGGTCTCCACCGCCGCCGCCGAGCTCGACACCCTCGTCGGCAGCTTCACCCTCCCCCGCTGAGGTGACCGTGCGCTCCTGGACCGCCCCCGCCCTGGCCACCCCCCGGGTCATGGCGCTGACGGCCGGGACGTTCTACGTCGCCGGCGGGACCGCCGCCCTCGCGGTGGTCCTGTCGGCGACGTTCCCGGCCCCGGGCCGGCGCACGTCCCTGCTGGCCCTGGCGCTCACCGCCCTCGTCTGCGGGGCGGGGTTGGTGCGGTGGGGGCGCCGGCTGACCCGGTCCTCGTTCCACGTCGTCGTCGGGGCCGGGACGCTGCTCATCACGGTGGCGGTCCCGCTGGCCCCGACGACCGCGTCGGCGGTGGCCCTGGCCGCCGTCTACGCCTTCGTCGCGATCGACGTCGTCTTCTTCTTCGCGACCCTCCCCGCGGCCGTCCACCTCACGGCCCTGGTCGTGGCCGGGACGGTCGCGCTGCACGGCCGGGCGGACGTGACGGCCGGGGTCCTGCTCGCGCTGGCCGTCGTCGGCCTCGTCGTCACCGCCACCGCCGGTGCTCTCGTGCACCGGGCCTCCGACGCCCACCACGACGCCCTCACGGGGCTGCGGAACCGGCGGGGCTTCGACGCGGCCCTGGACGCCGCTCTGCCCGCCACCCGCGACGGCGACCTGGGGCTCGCGCTGCTCGACGTGGACCACTTCAAGGCCGTGAACGACCGGCAGGGCCACGTGGCGGGTGACGCGCTGCTCGAGGAGCTCGCCGTCGTGCTGCGCCGCGAGCTGCCCGCGGACGCCGTCGTCGCCCGCTTCGGCGGGGACGAGTTCGCCGTGCTGCTGCCGGGCCGGACCGGGTCCGCGGCGCTGGACCTGCTCGACACCGTCCGGGCGCACACCGCGGTCGGCTGGTCGGCCGGGGTGGCGGGGCGGGTGGCCGGGGAGTCCGGCACGGACCTGGTGCGGCGCGCGGACGCGGCGCTGCACGCCGCCAAGCTCGCCGGCCGCGGCCGGTGCCGCCTCGACGACGGGGACTCCCTGGAGCTGGCCGCCGACCTGGAGCAGGCCCTCGCGGCCGGCGACGTGGAGGCCTGGCTGCAGCCGGTCGTCGAACCGGCCACCGGCCGGGTCGTGGGGGCCGAGGCCCTCGCCCGCTGGACCCACCCCTCCCGCGGCCCGGTCCGGCCCGACCGGTTCGTGGCCGTCGCGGAGACCACGGGTCTCGTCGTCGCCCTCGGTGCGGCGGTCCTGGCCTCCGCGTGCCGGGGCGCGCACCTGCTGGCCGCGGCCCACGGACCGGACCTGCTCCTGACCGTGAACGTCTCGGGCCGCGAGATCGTCGCCGACGGCTGGGTCGAGCGGACCGTCGCCACCGTGCGCGAGGAGGGCTGGCCCCTGGACCAGTTCGTCGTCGAGGTCACCGAGAGCGTCGTCGACGCCTCCTCCCCCGCGGCGCTGGACGCCCTGCGCCGGCTGCGCGCGACGGGTGCCGCCGTCGCCATCGACGACTTCGGGACCGGCTGGTCCTCGTTCAGCCGCCTCGACACCCTGCCCGCCGACTACCTCAAGCTCGACCACGCGTTCACGGCCGCGATCACGACGTCGCAGCGGCGGACCGCGCTGCTGCAGGCGTTGCTGTCGCTGTCGAGCAGCCTGGGTCTGCTCGTCGTCGCCGAGGGCGTGGAGACGCCCGAGCAGGCCGACCTGCTCGCCGAGCTCGGGTGCCCCCTCGCGCAGGGGTACCTCTTCGCCCGGCCGGCGCCCGCCGCCGACCTGGCGGCCGCCGCTCAAGCCGGGGGCGCCGCGTGCCGAACCGAACGCGTGTGAGGACCGGTGAGGTGGACCCCGTGGGCGACCCCGTGGGCGACCCCGAGGTGCAGGCCGTCGCGCGGGTCGCCGCGGAGCTGACGGGGATGGCCGTCGCGTGCGTCACCGTCCTCGACGGCGACGACCTGCTGCGGGTCGCCTCGACCGGCGAGGGGCCCCTGCGCCCCACGTGGGAGCGGCTGGCCCTGACGGACGCGCCCTGCGAGCTGACCGTCACCTCCGGCCGGTCCGTCCACGTCGCCGACGCCGCCGCCGACCCGGTGCTGCGGACGAGCCCCCTGGTGGACGGCCGGCTGGCCGCGGTGCGCGGCTACGCCTCCGTGCCGCTGACCGGTCCCGACGGCCGGGTCCTGGGAACGCTGTGCACGATGGACGAGGCCCCGCGGGCCCTCACCGCGGGCCGGCTGAGCGCCCTGGAGGACCTCGGCGCCGTCGTCGTGGCGCTGCTGGCCCGCCGCCGCGACGCGCTGCGCAGCGCCCGCCAGGGCGAGCTGACCCGGGCCGTCCTCGCCGCCGTCGAGGTGGCCATCGTCGTGGCCGATCCCGAGGGTCACCTCGTGATGTTCAACGACACCGCCCGCCGCTGGTTCGGCGACGCCGACCCGGGACGGGACGTCGACACCTACCCGGCGACGTACGGGTTGCACTCCGCCGACGGCCGGACCCTGTTGTCCGGTCGGGACGCGCCGCTGCAGCGCGTGCTCGCGGAGGGTTCGCTCGACGGTGTTGACCTGCTCGTGCGCAACGCCTTCGGGGACGACCGGCGGGTCCGCTGCACGGGCCGGCGGATGCTCACCGGGTCCGGTGGGCTCCTCGGCGCCGTGGTGGCCCTGCAGGACGTCACCGCCGACCGCGACCGCGAGGAGTCGTTGCAGGCCGCGCACGAGGAACTGGCCCGGTACGCCGGGCAGATGCGGTCGCTGGCGCGCGCCTCGCGCACCGTCGCCACCGCGGACGACCCCCGCACCGCCGTCTGCGCGGCGGTCCGCGACCTCACCGCGGCCGACGCCGTGTACCTGCTGCAGCCGCGGTCCACCCCCGAGGGCGAGCGCCTGGTGGCGACGGCCAGCGTGGGCATCGAGGACGACTCGTTCCTCGTCCTGGACCCGGCCACGGAGCGGGCCCTGCCGCTGACGGTGCTGGCGAGCGGGCAGCAGCTCTTCGTCGCCGACGTGCCCTCGCACCCGGACACCAACCCCCGCCTGGTCGTCGGCACCCGCACGAGGTCCGGTGTCTGGCAACCCGTCCTGGGGGCCGACGACCGTCCCGTGGGGGTCCTCGGCGTGGTCTGGCAGCGTCCGGTGGACGAGTTGCCCGGTCCCGTGGCCTCGATGGTGCAGACGCTGGCCGGGGAGGCCGCGCACACCCTGACCCGGGCGGCGCTCCTGGAGCAGCTCGCCGTCGCCGTCGAACGCGACCCCTTGACGGGGGTGGGCAACCGGCGGCACTTCGACCGGGTCGTCGCCCACGAGGTGGCCGTCGCCGAGCGCACGGGTGCCCCGCTGACGTTCGCCCTCGTCGACCTCGACCACTTCAAGCGCTACAACGACGCCTACGGCCACCTCATCGGCGACGACCTGCTGCGCGACTTCGCGCGGGTCGCGGGCGAGCAGCTGCGCCCCGGTGACTCCATCAGCCGCTGGGGCGGGGAGGAGTTCGCCCTCGTCCTGCCCGGCTGCACCGCGGCCGCGGCGGCCGAGGTCGCCGACCGCATCCGGGCCGCCGTGCCGCACGCCCAGACGGCGACGGTCGGGGTGGCCCAGTGGACGCCCGGGACGACCGCGGCCGCGGTCCTCGGGCGCTGCGACGAGGCGCTGTACCGCGGCAAGGGCCTGGGGCGGGACCGGACCGTCGTGCGGGACCAGGTGCGGGACCAGGTGCCGGCGGCTAGAACGGGCTCGTGACCTCCGGCGACGACCACCGCGCGTCCTACCTGCGGGCCGCGCAGGCCGTCGCCGCCGAGGACGAGGAGCGCGCCGGCGTCGCCACCTACCTGCGGGTCGACCCGGGCCTGCGGTCCCCCGCACCCCAGGACGGGGAACCGGAGCTGGCGGCCCGCGTCCGCACGGTGTGGGACGTCCTGACCGCCGCGGACGCCGACGTCAGCGTGCAGGACGTGCTCGCCGTGCTCGGCGACCTGGAGCTGCGACCGGAACCGGCCCGCCCTCCGGCGCAGCCGCCCCACCGCCTGTCCGCCTGGCGCCCACCCGGGACCGTCGTCCCGCCGCGGGCCGACCGGGACGCAGAGGCGGGCCGGGTCGCCGACGCGTTCGTCGCCGGCCGCCTGCTGCGCGTCGTGAACTACCACGACACCCCCGGGTCCCGTGCCGAGGAGTTCCGCCGCGACCTGCACTGGTACGCCGAGCGCTTCGCCCCCGTGCGGGCCGCGGACGTGCACGCCTTCTGCGCCACCGGCCGCTGGCCCGACGCCTCCCGGCCGGGGATCGTACCCGCGTTCTACGACGGCTTCGCGAGCGCCGTGCAGGTCGCCCTGCCCGCCCTGGAGGAGGTGGGTCTCGTGGGCTGGTTCTACCCGCCGACGGACTTCCTCGACGTCCCGCCGGAGCGGCAGCGGGACTTCGCCCGGGCCCACGAGTACGGCGTGCTCGAGCACCCGCCCGGCCGGCTGGCCATGACGTGGGAGGAGCTGACGGAGTTGTCGCACCGCCACGAGGTGTGCGCGCACAGCGCGACGCACGCGGCGTCGGCGGACGTGGGCTCCCCCGAGCGGGTGGTGTCGGAGGTGCTCGAACCGGTGCGCCGGCTGACGGCCGCGATCGGGCGGCCGCCCGCGTCGTGGGCGTGGCTCGGGGGGACGGACCACGATCCGCAGCGCCCCGGTGACGTCGCGTTGACCGGTACCGGGGTCCGGTTGTGGACGTCCAACACGGCGTTGCGACGCCTGCACGCCTGATCGTCGGCGATACTCGGTCCGCTCGAGGTACGGGCGACCGGAGCACAGGCACCCGACCCAGGACGCAGGTGAACAACGACGTGGGCTCGCGAACCCCCGAGGACCCCGACGCAGCGGCAGCAGCCCAGTTCGACTCCCTGCTCGCCGGGGCACCGCTGGGCATCGGTGTCTTCGACCTCGACCTGCGGCACGTGCGCGTCAACGCCGTCCTGGCCGAGATGAACGGGCGACCCGTCGAGGAGCTCGTCGGCCGCACCCCCAGCGAGGTCAACGGGGAGACCGGGGCCCGCGCCGAGGAGCTCTACCGGCAGGTGATGGCCGACGGCGTGCCCATGCGCGACGTGCGGTTGTCGGGCGAGGTGTCGGCCCGCCCGGGCGAGCAGCGGCACTGGTCCCTCACGTTCCACCCGGTGCACCGTCCCGGGTCCGGGGAGGTCACCGGGCTGTGCGTGATCGTCGACGACGTCACCGCCGAGGAGGAGCTGACCCGCTCGCTCGCGGCCACCAGCCGGCGCCTGGAGCAGATCACCGAGTCGATGGCCGTGGGGTACCTCGTCCTGGACACCGGCGACGGGGCCTGGCGCATCACCTACGCCAACCGCCGGGCGGAGGTCGCGCTGGGGCTGCCGCGCGCGGACCTCGTCGGGGGGTCCCTGTGGGAGCTCTTCCCCGCCACGCGGGGCACCGCCTTCGAGGCCGGTTTCCGCCGCGCCCTCCAGACGGGGACACCCGCCGTGTTCGACGCCTACTACCCGCCGCCGCTGGACGCCTGGTACGAGGTGCGGGCCGTCCCGGACGGGTCCTCGCTGGCGCTGCACTTCCTCGACGTCAGCGAACGGGTCGAGGCGCAGCGCGCGGCCGAGGCGGCGGCCGGCCGGGCACAGCTGCTGGCACGGCTCAGCGAGCAGCTCAGCGCCCACCGCGACCCCGTGACGGCCCTCACCCTCGTCCCGGAGCTGCTGGCGCCCGCCGTCGCCGACTGGTGCGTCGTCACCGTCCTGGAGGAGTCCGAACGGGCCGAGGCCGCCGTCGCCGCCCTCGCCCACGAGGCCCGGGCGGGCGAGCTGGCGGACGTCGACGCGCCCACGGTCGACCTCGTCCTGGAGCACCTGCAGGACGTCGCCGCCCGGCACGGCGACCCGGCCCTGGACGGGGTGGTGCAGGAGTACGCACGGGTCCGCCTCGACGCCTACCGGGAGCACGCCCGCACGCGGGCCGTGGACGGGCGGGTCGCTCCCCCGTTCCTGGTCCGGGCGCTCGGTGCCGGACGCGCGCTGGTGGTGACGACGGACCCGACCGCGAGCGTGCAGGCCACGATGGTCCCCGGGACGGCGGCCGCCGCGCTGCAACGGTTGCGGCCGCGCACCGCAGCCGCCGTGCCGCTGCGGGCCCGCGGTCGTGTCCTGGGCGTCCTGTCGATGTGCTGGGACGGGGCCGACTCGGGTGCCCCCGGCGCCACCCCCGCCGACGAGCTGGGCGCCGACCCCCGCGCCACGGCCACGGCCCGGCCCGCCGCCGGCCCGGGGCCCGGCGTCCTGGAGTTCGTCCAGACCGTGGCCGACCGGATCGGCGCGGCCCTGGACGAGGCGCGCCTGGTCCGGGCGCAACTGCAGCTCGCCGAGACGCTGCAGCGGGCCCTGCTGACCGAGCCGCCGCAGCCCGACCACGCGCACGTCGTGGCGCGGTACCTGCCCGCGGCGGAGGCCGCGCAGGTGGGCGGCGACTGGTACGACGCCTTCCTGCAGGAGGACGGGGCCAGCGTGCTGGTCATCGGGGACGTCCTGGGCCACGACGGGACGGCGGCCGCGTCGATGGGACAGGTCCGCACGCTCGTGCGGGCGGCCGCCGTCATGACGGGCCACGGCCCGGCCGACGTGCTCGCGGCGACGGACTCGGCGATGAGCACCCTGCAGGTGGGGACGATCGCGACGTGCGTGGTCGCGCGCCTGGAGCAGGACGACGACCTGACGCGGCGCGGGCTGACCCGCCTGCGCTGGTCCACCGCCGGCCACCCGCCGCCGGTCCTCGTCGGCCGCGACGGCGTGCCCCGCCTGCTCGACGAGCCCGACCAGCGCGACCTCCTGCTCGGGGTGGCCCCGGGGACGGCGCGGCACGAGCACACCGTCGACGTCGAACGCGGCGGCACCCTGCTGCTGTACACCGACGGGCTCGTGGAGCGACGCGGCGAGTCCCTGCAGGTCGGGCTGGAGCGCCTGCTCGTGGCGGTCGAGGAGGCGGTCGCGCGAGAACCGCGGGACGCGGACGGGTTCCCCCTCGACGTGGACGCGACGTGCGACGCGGTGCTGCGCCGCCTCGTGCCGACCCAGCCCGGGGACGACGTGGCCCTGGTCGCCATCCGCCTGCACCGGCAGGACCGGCCGCGCCCCGCCACGGCCGGACCACGCCGGGTGCCGCCGACGGTGGAGGACGAGCCGGAGGTGCTCCCCGGCGCCGGGGAGGACGCGTGATGCGCCGGCCGAGGCAGACGGTCCTCGTCGAGGCGGGCCTGGTGGTGCTGGCCGTCGTCGACGCGCTCATCAGCCTGCCCTACTCCTCCACGGGCGCCCTGGTCTCCGCCCTGCTCGCCGCGGCCGTCCTGCCACTGCGCCGCCGCCTGCCCTGGGTGAGCGCCGCCGTCGTCGCCGTGGGCCTGTTCTGGGGTTACGCGCTGCTGGCGGCGATGGTCACCGTGTTCTCGCTGGCCGTCGTCACCGGGGCCCGGCGGCGGATCGGGGCCGTCGCGGCGCTCACGGTGTTCGTCGGGAACCTCGTGGCGACCGAACTGCCGCAGGGCCTGGACGACTGGGTCAGCGCCGTCCTCTACGGGTTGATCTTCGCGACGGCCCCGTGGGCCCTCGGCGAACTCGTGGTCACCCGCCGCGAGCTCTCGCGCCGGCTGGCCGAGATCGACGAGCGGGCCGCCCGGGAGGCGCTGGAACGGGAACGGGCCGTGCTGGCCCGCGAGATGCACGACGTGGTCTCCCACCAGGTGAGCCTCATCGCGGTGCAGGCCGGTGCGCTGCAGGTCACCTCGACGGACGACCGGACGCGCTCGGCGGCGCGCACGATCCGCGAGCTCAGCGTCCGCACGCTCGACGAGCTGCGGTCGATGGTCGAGGTGCTGCGCACGGCCGGGGGGTCCGTGCGCGAGGACGCCCCCCAGCCCGGGGTGCGCGACCTCGACGGGCTGACCGCCGGGTGCGGGCTCGCGGTCCGCAGCTCGCTGCAGGTCCCCGACGACCTCCCGGCGCCGGTGCAGCGCGCGGTGTTCCGCGCCGTCCAGGAAGGGCTGACGAACGTCCGCAAGCACGCCCCCGGCGCCGAGGTCGCCGTCGTCGTGGCCCACGACGGGGAGCGGACGCGCGTGGAGGTCCGCAACGGCCCCGCGACCGGACCCGCCCAGGCACTGCCCAGCGCCCGGCACGGGTTGCTGGGCCTGCGCGAGCGGGCCGCCCTGCTCGACGGTGAGGTCGACGCCGCCCCGACGCAGGACGGCGGGTTCGCGCTCGTCGTGACGATCCCCGACCCCTGAGCCCGCTAGAGGTCCAGCCGCTGCGGGGCGTGCCGGACGGGTTCGCGGTACAGCGGGTACAGCTCCCCCACGGTCGCGTCGGCGACCTCGACGTCGAACCACGCCGGCCCGCCGATCCGTTCGCGTGCGACGTCCGTCAGCCGGACCGGCCGCCGCGACCCGGCCGGCTCCCCGAGCCCCACGAGCGGGGACCCGCGGTCCAGCAGCCGCCGCAGCACCCGCTCGCCGATGCGGTGGTAGGACAGCGTCTCCACCTCCAGCCCCGGCACGACGACCTTCGCGACGTGGACGGGGCCGCGGGACGTCTCGACCGCGACGGCGTGCACGAGGACGTCGAACCCGTCGAGCCGGCGCAGCAGCTCCGCCAGCTCCTCGGCCGGTTCCCGGTCCGGGGCGGCGGGCAGCTCCCCCAGCGCGACGTGCGACGTGACCCGCAGGAGCGGCTCCACGAGCCGGGACAGCTCGGCGCCCGAGCGGTGCGTCCAGTCCGCCATCGCCGCCAGCGCCCGGGGTTCGGACTCCGTCAGCGGGGCGCGTTCCTCGGCCGCCCAGTAGAGCCGCAACCGGGTCCGCACCGGGTCCAGCGGCCCGAAGGCGAACGCCCGCCGCGCCCGGGAGCTGGCCAGTTCCAGCAGCGCCTTGCGGGCCGCCCCCGCGGCGTCGAGGGCGGCGGCCTCCCCCACGGCCGTGACGGCCATCGGCGCCGCCGCGGGGTCGGTGTCGCGGGCCACGGCGTGCACGACGACGGCGAACTCCGTGCTGTCGAGCTTGACCTGGGGCTCCAGCCCCGCGGCCACCAGCGCGGCCCAGACGTCCGCCGTGGCGGGGTGCTCGGCCACCCCGTCCACGAGGACGCCCTCCTCCAGCGCCCGGAAGGAGACGGTGTCGCCGTCGCGCTGGAGCAGTTCCCCGATGCCGTGCGCCACAGCCCGTTCGAGGCTGTCCCCGGCGCCCATGCCGTTCGTGATGGGGGTGGTGAGGAAACCCCCGGGCGGGGGTCCGCCGCGGATCCCGCCGGCGTGGGGGGCGACGAACTCGGCGGGGACGAGCACCTCCTCCCCCGTGCGCCAGCGCCGCGTCGGCAGCCAGCGCAGCGGCAGGTCCGGGGTGTACCGGCTGCCCGCGGGCAGGACGAGCTCGACGGGGTCGACCACCCCGCCCGGTCCGCGGGTGGCGAGCAGTTCGGCGAACGTCGCCACCACGGGCGGGGAGGTCAGGAGGTGGCGGTCCAGCAGCACCTGCTCGGCCAGTTCGCCGTAGGCGCCCCGGCGGGCGGCCGCCGGGTCCGCGCCGTAGCCGACGCCGTGCCCAGAGGTGGCGGCCCCCGGGTGGGGGCGCCAGACGGTGCCGGTCACCGGGATCCCGGTCCGGTCGAACCCGGTGAGGTCGAACTCCAGGAGTTCGGCGCCGGCGTCCGCACCCAGGGCCGCGGCGTACCGGTCGGCCATCGCGTGGGCGTTCACTTCAGCCCGCTGCGCGCGATGCCGGCGACGAACTGCCGCTGGGCGATGCCGAACAGCACCAGGACGGGCAGCACCGAGACCAGCGCCCCGGCCATGAGGGCGGGGTAGTCCGTCGTGTACTGGCTCTGCAGGAACGACAACCCGACGGGCAGCGTGTAGAGGTCGGGGTTGCGCAGCGCGACCAGGGGCCAGGCGAACTCGTTCCAGCGGTACATGAACGTCATGACCACGAGCACGGCGACGAGCGGCCGCGACAGGGGCAGCACGATCGACCACAGCGTCCGCAGCTGCCCGGCCCCGTCGAGCTGGGCGGCCTCGAGGAGCTCGTCGGGCAGCGACAGGAAGTACTGACGTGCGAGGAACACCCCGAACGCCTCGGCCGACCGCGGGATGATCACGGCCCAGTAGGAGTTGATCCAGCCGAGGGAGTTCACGAGGTCGAACTGCGGGATGAGCAGCACCTGCACGGGGATCATCAGCGTGGCGATGATGAGGAAGAACACGACCGCCCGCCCCGGGAACCGGTGCTTGGCCAGCACGTACCCCGCCGTGACGTCGACGACGACCGTGATGACCACGGCGACGACGGCGATGGCCAGGGAGTTCTGCGCCCACTGCAGCACCGGGAACTGGGTGAGGGCCCGCGTGAACCCGCCGGGGTCGAACGTCGTCGGGACGATCCCGATCCGCCCGGAGGCCAGGTCGTCGCGCGGCGAGACCGCCGTGACGAGCATCCAGTACAGGGGGAACAGCCAGACGAGGCTCAGGACGAGCAGGACGACGACCTTGCCGCGCCGGGCACCCCGCCGCTCCCGGGGCCCGCGCGCGGTGTGGACGTCCGCCCGCGGTCGCGCGGGCGCGCGCACGCCGCTCACTGGTCGTCCTCGCTGGAACGCTGCGCCCGCCACCACAGGACGGTGGCCACGAGCACGACGACGAAGACGACGACGCCGATGGCCGACCCGTAGCCCTCGCGCCGGGCGGCGAAGCCCTGGCTGTAGGCGTAGGTGACGAGCAGTTCGGTGGACCCCGCGGGCCCGCCCTTCGTCATGACCCAGACGATGTCGAAGACCTGGAACGTCTCGATGACCATCATCACGGTGAGGAAGAACGTGGTGGGGCGCATGAGCGGCCACACGACGTCCTTGAGCCGTTGCCAGGACGAGGCCCCGTCGAGCTCGGCTGCCTCGAGCACGTCGCGGTCGATGCCCTGCAACGCGCTGAGGTAGAGGATCACGGCCAGTCCGGTGCGCGCCCACAGCAGGACGAGCACGACCGAGACCGCGGCGGCCGTGCCGTCCGACTGCCAGTCCGGCTGCGGGAGCCCGACCCCGGCCAGCACGCGGTCGACGATGCCGACGTTCTGGTCGAACACCCACCGGCCCGCCATCGCCACGACGACCCCGGAGATGACGTACGGCGCCAGGAACACGGCCCGGAACAGGCCGCCGCCGGGGATGCGGTCGCGCAGCAGGACCGCGACGGCCAGGCCGAGGGCGAGGCTGACGGGGACCGACACGACGGCCAGCAGCGCCGTGTTCCCCGCCGCCTGCCAGAACGTGTCGTCCGACAGCATCGCCCGGTAGTTGGCCAACCCGACGAACTGCGCCTGCCCGATGCCGGTCGAGTTCGTCAGGGAGATCCGCACCGCCCCGACGAGCGGGTAGAGCACGAAGACGCCGAACAGCAGCAGCGCCGGGGCCAGCATCACGTAGGACGTCGCCCAGCGGCGCACCGCTGGTCGCCGCGCGCCCCCCCGGGTCACCACCCGCGTGGTGGTGGCGGTGCTCACGACGTCTGCAGCACCGACGCGACGCCGTCGGTGATCCGCTTGAGGGCGGTCGCGTCGTCGTCGGAACCGAGGAACACCTCGTCGAGGCGGTCGCGCAGCTGCGCGTTGACCGCGCTGAAGCTCGGCACGACGACCTGCTGGACGAGGGGTTCGCGGATGGCCTTGGCCTGCTCCACGTACAGCGCCATGAGGTCGGGGCGCACGGGGTACTGCAGCGTGGAGGCGTCGATGTCCTCGCGGGTCGGCAGCACGGACGCCTCGGTGCAGAACGCGGACATCTGCTCGGCCTGGGCGCAGTAGGTGAGGAACTCCAGCGCCTTCTCCTTGCGCGAGCTCGCCTCCACCGCCACGAGGGCGTTGCCGCCGAGGTCGGCCGAGGCGTTGACGTCGCGCGGCAGGAAGGTGGCGGAGTACTCGAACCCGCCGCCCTCGATCTCGCTCAGCAGGAAGTCGCCCGCGAACGCCGTGGCCACGGTCTGGTTGAGGAACAGGTCGCTGGCCGCCTGGCCGCGCGCCGAGGCGTTCTGCGGCGTGAGCTGCTTGCGGAACAGGTCGCGCGTGAAGGTGAGCGCCTTCAGGGCCCCGGCGTCGTCGGTCGCGACGCTCTTCAGGTCCTCGCTGAGCAGCCGGCCCCCGGCCTGGTCGACGAAGTTCAGCCAGCGGTAGGCGCCGGCGTTCTGCCAGTTCGCCGCGAACGCGTACGTGTCGGCCCGGGACGGCTGGATGCGCCCGAGGGCGTCGGCGAACTGCTCCCACGTCCACGCGCTGTCCAGCGTCGTGGGCAGCGTGCCCAGGCCCGCGGAGGCGACGGCCGCGGTGTTCAGCAGCACCATCGAGGTGTCGGTGTGGTGCGGGATGCCGAACGTGCCCTCGCTGTCGGTGACGGCGGCCCAGAACGCAGGCAGGAACGAGCTCTTGAGCGTGTCCGCGTCGGTGAGGTTCGCGAGGACCTTCTGCCCCCGGTAGGCGGCGACGTCGGTGTAGCTGACGCGGAACAGGTCCGGCGGGGAGTCCGTCCGCAACCCGGTGTCGACGGCCGTGAGGACCTCCGAGTACGGGACGACCTGCATCCGCACGGTGGTTCCGGACTGGGCCTTGAAGCCGTCGGCGAGCTTCTTGAACGCGCTCGCCTCGACGTCCGAGGCCCAGGTGATCATCGTGATCGTGTCGTCGCCGGAGGACGAACCGCCGGACCCGCCGGAGTCGGGGGTGGAGAAACCGCTGCAGGCGGTCAGGGCACCGGTGGCGGCCGCGGCACCGGCGGCGCCGAGGACGCGGCGGCGGGTGGGGGTGTTCTGGGCAGGGGTGACCATGGGGAACTCCGATGTCCACGCAGGCGGGGGTCTGCACCTGCTGGTGTCGTGCGCGGGACGGGCACCTCTGGGAAAGGTGGCACCAAGCTAGCCACGCTGGGAGGGATCAGCCCGTCGGAACTCAGGCGACGAGACGGCTCCAGACCGTCTTGCCGTCCGGTGCGGGATCCACGCCCCACTGGGCACTGAGGACGTCGACGAGGGCGATGCCCCGTCCCCCGAGGGCTCCCGGGTCGGCCTGCCGCAGCTGCGGGAGCTCGGTGCCGGCGTCGCGGACCCGGACCGTGACCCCGGCCTCGCCCGCGCAGTCCAGCGTGAGGGCCGCCGGCGGCGCGCCGTGCCGGACGGCGTTGGTGACGAGTTCGGTGACCACCAGGTCGCCCTGCGGACGCAGGTCCGCCGCGTGCGGGCGGCACCAGTGCTCGTCGAGGAAGCGTCGCGCGTGGCGCCCCGCCGTGTCGTCCATGACGAGGACGAGCTCGGCGGGCGGGGTGAACTGGCACATCGCCTGAACCCTCTCCCGGAAACCCCGCCCCGGCGAGCGGGAGCGAGGGAGGAACCGCCTCAGAGGCGGACGGCCAGCAGCGCGATGTCGTCGTGGCTGTCGCCGAGCTGCGACAGCAGGTGGTCGCACAGCGCCTCGGGCTCGTGCGGCCCGGCGGCGACGACGTCGGCCAGCCGGTCGAACCCCTCGCTGAGCACCTCCCCGCGGCGCTCGACGAGCCCGTCGGTGTAGCCGAGCAGCAACGAGCCCACGGGGAGCCGTTCGCGCAGCGTCTCGCGCACCAGCGACGGTTCGACCCCGAGCGGGATGCCCCGGGCCTCCGGCAGGTAGCGCACGGTGCCGTCCACGTGCCGCACGAGCAGGGGCGGGTGCCCGGCCGAGGAGTGCTCCACCGACCAGTGGTCCGGCCCGTCCGGGGTCAGCCGGACGTAGCTCACCGTCGCCATCGTCGTCATGCCGAGGGCGGCGATGAGCTCGTCCACCCGCGTCAGCACGGAGGCCGGGGTGTCGAGCGTGCGGTCCCACGCGCAGGCGCGGAGCAACCCCTTGAGGTGGCCCATCGCCGCGGCCGCGTAGACGTCGTGCCCGGCGACGTCGCCGATGACGACGGCGATCCCGTCCCCCGGCACGTCGATGAGCTCGTAGAAGTCGCCGCCGACGTCGTTGCCGTCCTGGCCCGCGTGGTACCGCGCCGCGACCTGCAGGCCGGGGACCTCCGGCAGGTCCGGCAGCAGGCTGCGCTGCAGCTCGGTGGCGATGTGGTGCTGCTCCTCGTAGAGGCGGGCGTTGTCGAGCAGCAGCCCTGCACGGCGGCCGAGGTCGACGGCGATCCCGAGGTCGTCGTCGGTGTGCTCGGGGGCGGGGTGCTCGGGCGTGCTGGCGGTGCGGACCAGCACCATGAGGTCGTCGACGCGGCGGCGTCCGGGCAGCGGCACGACGAGGACGGAGGCGACCCCCAGCTCGTCGGACAGGTCCAGGACGGACTCGTCCTCCACCCAGCTGCGGCGCAGCTCGCGCACCGCCGGGGAGGAGTAGCCACCGATGCGGCGCGCCGAGGCGCCGTCGAGCAGCAGGTCCTGGAGCCGTCCGCGCAAGGGCGTGCGGCGCAGGGCGTCGAGGTAGGCCTCGAACCGTTCGTCGTCCGCGGGATCGGCGTGCAGCGCGGTGACCTGCGCGATCTGCCCCTTGTCGTCGGGGCTGAGGACGACGGCCCAGTCCGCGAGCTGCGGCACGACGAGCTGCAGCAGCCGCCGCCGGCACTCGGCCACGTCGAGGGTCCCGGACAGGCGGTGCGTGGCCTCGGCCAGCAGGTCGAGCCGGGCGCGGTGCTCCTCGGCGCGGTGCCGGGCCTCCTCGGCCTCCGCCCGGGCCGCCCGCTCGGCGGCGAGCGCCTCGTCCCTCGCCCGGTCCGCGGCGACGCGACCGCTGACGTCGGTCTGGATGCCGACGTAGTGCGTCAGCGTCCCGTCGGCCCCGAAGATCGGGCTCATGGCGACCTGGTTCCAGAACGCCAGGCCGTCCTTGCGGTAGTTCAGCAGCGTCACGGTGACGGGTTCCTGGGCGTCCAGCGCGTCGTGCAGGGCCTGGCGGGCGGCGGGGTCGGTGCCCGGCCCCTGGAGGAACCGACAGTTCTGACCCAGCACCTCCTGGAACGGGTAGCCGGTCGTGGCCGTGAACGCCGGGTTCACCCAGACCAGCGGGAACTCCGGGTCGCGGGCGTCGGCGACGGTGAACGACAGCCCCGTGGCCAGGACGGCCCGGTCGCGCAGCGCGGCCTGCTCGCTCGCCGCGTCCATGGCGGCGCGGGCCGCCCGGCTGTCGCGCAACGGCAGGAACACGACGAGGGCGTGGTCGTCGAGCATGGGGGCGTCCGCCATCGGCAGCGCGACGACCCACAGGGGTTCGCGACGGCCACCGAGGTCGCTCCCGGCGGCGGCCGAGACCGCCTGCCCGACGACGGGTTCGGACCGGGCCACGCGGGACAGCGGGTGCTCGGTGTCCGACAGCTCCGCGCCGTCGAGGTCGAGCAGCCCGGCCGCGTCGGACCAGGCGTCGACGCTCAGCGGGAGCCGCGCCTGCGGCGCGAGCTGGCGGGCCACCGGGTTGACGTGCACGACGGAGCGGTCCGACAACTGCACGAGGAGGACGGCCGCCGGGGCGTCCCCGGTGATGGCCGAGACGTCCGAGGACGCGTCGCGTCCACGCTCCGCACCGGGCACGGTGTCCCCTCTCCTCGACCAGCGACCGTCTCCTCACCCCCTGCCGGGGGCAGCACGAGGAGCGGCGCCTGGTCTCGACACCGCCTGCGAGCCTAGGTGACGCGGTGGTGACGAGCGAGCCGGGCGAGCACCAGGGTGGTGTCGTCGTCGCCGCGGCCGGGGACGGCGGTCAGCAGGCGGTCGGCGACGGCCGCCACGTCCAGGCCCTCCCCCACGGCCCGCGCCGCCTCCTCGCCGAGCTGCCGGGTGGTCTCGCTCAGGCTCGTGCGGCGCCGTTCGACGAGCCCGTCGCTGAAGAACAGCAGTGCCGCGTCCGCCGGGACGGTCGTGGTGCCCACCTCGTCGGCGGTGCCGCTCGTGGGCCCGAACCCCAGCCCGAGCATCGGACGGGTCGGCACCTGCAGCGCGACGGCGCCCTGGGCGGTGACGAGCAGCGGGGCGGGGTGCCCGGCGCTGGCCAGGTCCACCGACGCCGCGCCGGAGGAACCCTCCGCGGCCGGGCTGACGACGCCGACGACCGCGGTCGCCGTGTGGTTGCCGTTGAGGGTGGTGACCAGCGCGTCGAGCCGGTCCAGCGCGGCCGCCGGGCTGTGCCCCTCCAGCAGGTAGGCCCGCAGGGCCGTCCGCAGCTGCGCCATGGCCGCGGCCGCGTGCACCCCGTGCCCGGCGACGTCACCGACCACGACGGCCACGCGGCCCCCCGACAGCGGCAGCAGGTCCCACCAGTCGCCGCCGAGCTGCCCGCCCGCGGCCGGGCGGTAGCGGGCGTGCACGTCCAGCCCCGGCACCTCCGGTGCCTCGTCGAGGACGACGGCCCGCTGCAGGGACTCGGCGATGGCGATCTGGCCACGGGAGCGGCCCAGCATGATCGCCGTGAGCTGGCCGCGCAGTCGCTCGGCCGTCGCCGCGTGCCAGGGCCGCCACGGCAGGCTGCGGCCGCGCACGACCTCCTGCCACTTCTCGAAGCTCTTGCGCGGGCTGATCCGCACCGACGCGCCGTCGGCCGACAGCTCGTGCACCTCGGCGTTCTGCGGGTCCCCGCCCCAGGAGACGAGTTCGGGCTGCTCCGGGCGGAACCACAGCAGCCAGCCGTCCCGGTCCAGCCCGATCCGCAGCGCCCCGGCCGCCGTGCCGGTGACGTCGGCCAGGCGCGGGTCCAGGGTCGAGAGCTGGTCGGTGAACGTGACCGCCCCGTCGGCGCGTCCCAGCAGCCGGGCGGCCCGCTGCACCGCCGCCCAGGCGGGCACCTGCCCGCAGGTCAGCAGCCGGTGCCCGTCCCACACCGCGACGCCGCCCGCACCGAGGAGGTCGGCGACGCGGCCGTCCTCCACGAGCGCCGTCAGCGGGTCGCGCCCCTGGGCCGAGACCCCGGCCAGGACGTCGGACATGAGTTCCTGGGCCGCCAGCGCCTCGTCGCGCTCGCGCGAGCGCGCACGTTCCCCCACGAGCTGGGACGTCGTCTGCCCGAGGAACTCCGCCGCCGACCGCGCGTCGTATCCCGGACGGTGGGGGCCGGAGTAGTGGTGGCAGGCGACGAGCCCCCACAACCGGCCGTCGACGATGAGCGAGATCGACATCGAGGCGGTGACGCCCATGTTGTGCAGGTACTCGAGGTGGATCGGCGACACGCTGCGCAGCACCGAGTGCGACAGGTCCAGTGGCGCACCGGTCCCGGGGTCGACCAGGGGTTCCAGGCGCACGGGGCGGTAGTCGACGTCGGCGATGAGCCGCGTCCAGTTCAGCGTGTAGAGCCGGCGGGCCTGCGCCGGGATGTCGCTGGCCGGGTAGCGCAGCCCGAAGAACGGTTCCAGGCCCTCGCGGTGGTCCTCGGCGACGACCTCGCCGTTCCACTGAGCGTCGAACCGGTAGACCATGACCCGGTCGAACCCCAGGACGCCGCGGACCTCCCGGGCCAGCCGCCGGCAGAGGGCGTCGACGTCGGTCGTGCCCGCCAGCCGCGCGACGGCACCACGGGTGGCGCGGTAGGAGACCGGGCTGACAGGACCCTCCACGCCGGTGGCCGGTTCCACCTCGACGACGAGGCGTTCCCCGCTGAGGTGCACCACGACGTCGACGTCGACCTCGGCCCCGTCCAGGACCAGCCGTGCGTGCAGGGCCTCGTCGCGGGTGTCGTCCTCCAGCGCGGTGCGCACCAGCTCGGCGACGTCGTCCCCCAGGAGGTCGGCCAGGTGTGCGCCGAGCACCGACCCCGGTGCGCGGCCGAGCAGCGCGGCCGTGTTCTGCGAGGCCACGACGACGCGGTGCGAGGGCCGTTCCAGGCCGAGGAGGAACCCGTGCGGCTGGATCGCCCCCGGGACGTGGATGGGTTCGCTCTCGCAGGTCGTCAGGTCGACCTCGCCGTAGGCGGGGACGTGCTCCTGCGGCTGGGACACCGGGCTCCTCGGGCAGCGTGGCGGCGGTCCTGGCCGGGCCGTCGTCCACGACCACCCTAAGCGTGGTGACCGACCCGGTGACCGACCCGCTGGACGACGTGGACCCTCGGCCCGGCCTGCTCGATGCCGCGCAGGTCCGCCACCGACGCCCCGTCGTCCGTGACGACGTCGTCGACCGCGGCCAGGTCGACCACCCGCGCCAGCGTGACCCGGCCGATCTTGGAGGAGTCCACCACGAGGACGGAGCGCTGCGCCCCGGCGACCATCGCCGCGTTGGTCCGGGCCTCCACCTCGTCGTGGGTGGTCACCCCACCCGGGGAGCTCACCCCGTCGGCCCCGAGGAACGCGATCCCGATGTTCAGCGCCGCGAACGAGCTCTCGGCCAGCGCACCGACGATCTCGAAGGAACTCGGCCGGACGATCCCGCCCGTCACGAGGACGCGCAGGTTCTGCCGGGCACCGATCTCCGCGGCCGTCGTGAGGGAGTTGGTGAGGATCGTCAGCTCGGCGCGGAACACCAGGGCCCGCGCCACCTCGGCCGCCGTCGTCCCCCCGCCGATGGCCACCGCGAACGGCCCCTCGGGCAGGAACGTCGCCGCCCGGCGGGCGATGAGGCGTTTCACCTCCGGGGAGGTCCCGGCCCGCAGGCGGACGGGGAGTTCGACGGCCGAGGCCGAGATGCGGGCACCCCCGTGGGTCCGGACGACGAGCCCCTGGGCCTCCAGGTCGGCGAGGTCCCGGCGCACGGTGGCCACCGAGACCGACAACTCCTGCGTGAGCCGGTGCATCGGGACCGGCGCACCGGAGGTCCCCGACTCGGCGAGCAACCGCAGTTCGGCACGCAGACGGCGGGCGCGCTTGCCCGGTCCCAGGGTCGTGGTCGTGGTCGGGGTCATGGGTCTCGTCGTCGCCGATCCGATCAGAACTTCTGAGCGCTTCGCGCAGATCGTTGCACACGACTGAGCGGCGCGCTCACCATCGGGCCATGACACGAGTGACCTTCGTCGGAGCGGGCAGCGTCGTCTTCACCCGGCAGCTCGTCGCCGACCTCGTCCGGTTCGACGACCTCGACCTCGACCTCGTCCTCTTCGACGTCGACGAGCGCCGGTTGCGCGTCGCCGACGGCACCGCCCGGCAGGTGGCCGAACGTCTCGGCGGCCACCGCGGGAAGGTGTCGGTCACCTCCACCACCGACCGCCGGCGGGCGCTCGCGGACACGGACTTCGTCGTGGACATGGTGCAGGTCGGCGGGATCGAGGCCACCCGGCACGACCTGGAGATCCCCGCGCGGTACGGCCTGCGCCAGACCATTGGCGACACGACCGGGGTGGGCGGCGTGTTCCGGGCCCTGCGCACCTTCCCGTTCCTGTCCGCCCTCGCCGCGGACGTGCGCGACGTCGCCCCCGGGGCCGTCGTCCTGAACTACACGAACCCGATGGCGATGAACGTGTGGTGGCTCCACGTGGTCGCTCCCGAGCTCACCACGCTCGGCCTGTGCCACAGCGTGTACTGGACCGCGCACGACCTGGCCGAGCTCGTGGCCGTCCCGGTCGAGGAGACCCGGTTCCGCGCTGCGGGGGTGAACCACCAGTCGTGGCTGCTGGAGTGGACGCACCACGGCCGGGACCTGTACCCGGCCCTGCGCGAACGCATCGCCGCCGACCCCGAGCTCGGGCGCCGGGTCCGCGTCGAGGTGTTCCGCCGGATCGGGTACTACCCGACGGAGACGAGCGAGCACTCCTCGGAGTACCTCCCGTGGTTCCTGCGCTCGGACGAGCAGGTCGAGCGGTTCCGCCTGCGGCCGTCGGAGTACCTCGACATCTCCGAGGCCAACGTCGGCGAGTTCCTGGACGCCGAGCGGACGCTGGCCACCGGCGGCACCCTGGCGCTGGAGGACGGCGCGACGGAGTACGCGCCGCAGGTCATCCACTCCCTGGTCACCGGGACCCCGCGGGAGGTGCACGCCAACGTCGTCAACCACGGCCTGGTCGACAACCTGCCCGCCGGCTGCGTCGTCGAGGTCCCCACCCTGGTCGACGGTCACGGCGTCCACCCGGTGCCGATGGGATCCCTGCCCGTCCAGGCCGCCGCGCTCAACCGCCCCTACGTCTCGGTCGCCGAACTCACCGTCGAGGCCGCCCGGACCGGCGATCCGCGCCTCGTGCGGCAGGCCGTGCTCATGGACCCCAACGCCTCCTCGACCCTGACCCCGGAGGAGGTCTGGCGGATGTGCGACGACCTCGTCCTCGCCCACGGGGACCTGCTGCCCGAACCCCTGCGCGCGACGGTCTCCCCGACCGCGCTCTGACCCGCGAGAGCGAAGGAGCTCCCCGTGCGCCCCACCCGCAGAACCGTCCTGTCCGCCGCGGCCGCCCTCGGGTTCCTCCCCGTGCTCGGCGGCTGCGGACGCGAGGAGGTCACCGTCCTGGACACGGACGCCGAGGTGCAGCTGGTGTTCTGGTCGGGCCAGAGCGACGACGCCGCCACCGTCCTGCAGGGGCTCGTCGACGAGTTCCAGCGGCTGCACCCCAACGTGCACGTCGACATGTCCCCCGGTGCGTCCTCGACGGAGGAACTGCTGCAGAAGCTCGCCGCGTCCTTCGCGGCCGACGAGGCCCCGGACGTCTCCTACACCTTCGGTTCCTGGGCCAGTCAGCTCGAACGTTCCGGCCGGACGCTGGACATCACCGCCGTCGCCGCCGACCCGGAGGTGCGGTGGGAGGAGTTCACCCAGGCCGCCCGCGACACGGCGCGGCCCACCGGTCGGCGCACGATCGGGTTCCCCGCCGTGGTGGACAACATCTCGCTGTTCTTCAACACCACGGTCTTCGACCGGGCCGGGGTCGCCCACCCCACCCCCGACTGGAGCTGGCAGGACTTCCGCGCGGCGGCGAAGGCCCTCACCGACCCGGCGACGAACACCTTCGGGTACGCCTACTCGGTCTCGGGCAGCGAGGAGACGACCTGGCAGCTGTGGCCGCACCTGTGGCAGAACGGCGGGGCCGTCCTCGACGGGACCACCGGCCGGTCGGCCTTCCAGTCCGCCGCCGGCGTCGACGCGCTGGAGTTCCTGCGCGCCATGGCCGTGGACGACCGCAGCGTCTACCTCGACCAGACGGACACGAAGTCCGCGCAGCTGTTCGCCAGCGACCGGGTGGGCATGATGACGTCCGGTCCCTGGGAGCTGTCGGCCCTGAAGACCGCGGGGACCTCCTACGGGGTCGTCCCGCTGCCGGGCACGGACGGCAACCACGAGACGGTGTCGGGACCTGACCTGTGGACGTTGTTCGACAACCGCGACGTCAACCGCGCGCACTGGGCGACGGAGTTCGCGCGGTGGCTGACGTCGGCCGAGCAGGACGAGCGGTTCAACGTCGCCGTCGGCAACCTGCCCCTGCGCTCCAGCGAGGCCACCAGCCCCGCCTTCCTCGCCCAGGCGCGGGAGCTGCCCGGCCTGGACGTCATCCAGGCCAACGCGGCCAACGCCCGGACCTCGCGCCCGACCGTCCCCGGCTACACCGGCCTGTCCGAGGCCGTCGGGAACGCCGTGGCCCACGTCCTGCAGGGCCAGGGGTCCCCGCGGACGGCCCTGCAGGACGCCGCCGAGGCGGCCGACCGAGCTCTTCGACAAGGTTAGGAGTCGACGGTGACGACCTACGAGAACTCCCTGCGCCGGCCCGTCCGCCGCCGGTGGACCCCGGGCGAGGCCCTCGCCGGCTGGGGGTTCGTCGCCCCCGCCCTCCTCGTCGTGGGGGGCCTGACGCTGTTCCCCGCCGCGTGGGCACTGGTCCTGTCGTTCCGGAAGTGGGACGGGTTCAGCCCGCAGGTCGGGGTCGGGACGCAGAACTACCGCGACCTCCTGAGCGACCCCGCCGTGCTGAGCGCGGCCTGGCACACGCTCCTGTACACGGCGATGTTCGTCCCGGCCTCGCTGCTCCTCGGCCTGCTCCTGGCGACGGCGCTGAACCGGCGCATCCGGTTCATCGGGTTCTACCGGACCGCGGTGTTCGTGCCGTTCGTCGTCTCGGCCGCCGCGACCGGCATCCTCACGACCTACCTCTTCAGCCCGCAGTTCGGGCTCGTCAACAACGTCCTGCGGGTCCTGCACCTGCCCCAGCAGGGGTGGCTGGAGGACAGCGGCCAGGCGCTCGTCGTCATCACCCTCATGTCGCTGTGGGGTCAGGCCGCGTTCACGACGGTCGTCTACCTCGCGGCCCTGCAGGACGTGCCCCACGAGACCGTCGAGGCCGCGCGCATCGACGGCGCCAGTTCCGCCCAGGTGACCTGGCGGGTGGTCTGGCCGCAGCTGCGCCCGGTGACGACGTTCGTCGGCGTCTACCTGACGCTGCAGGCCCTCCAGCTGTTCGACCTCGTCTACGCCACGACGCGGGGCGGCCCGCTGGACGCGACGCAGACCATCGTCTACCTGGTGTGGACGACGGCGTTCCAGAAGCTGCAGTTCGGCTACGGCTCGGCCATCGCCTACGGCCTGTTCGTGCTCACCCTCGCCGTGACGGTCGCCGTGACCGTGTCCCAACGCCGTGCCGCCCGGAGGACCCGATGACGAGCCCCGCCGCTCCCACCGCCCGCACGCGGGTCCGGCCCCCGGCCGGGGCCGCACCCCGTCCACGCCGTCGCCGGCGGCTGCCCTTCAGCGCCTGGCACCTCCTGCTGCTGCCCGTGGCCGCCGTGTTCCTCCTGCCGTTCCTCGAGATGTTCCTGGCCTCGGTGACCCCGGCCTCGGACATCAACCGGATCCCGCCCGGCTTCTGGCCGTCGCGGTTCACCCTCGACGGGTACGCACGCCTGTTCGCGGAGTCGGAGGTGGTGCGCTGGCTGCTCAACACCGTCGTCGTCTCCGCCGTCGCCATCGCCTCCCACCTGGTGCTGTGCTCCCTGGCCGGGTACGGGTTCGCCCGGCTGCGGTTCCCGGGTCGGGAGCTGGGGTTCCTCGGCGTCCTCGCCACGATCATGGTCCCCTCGCAGCTGCTCATGATCCCGACGTACGTCATGTTCGCGAAGCTGGGGCTCGTCAACGACCTCGGCGCCGCGATCGTCCCCTGGCTGGCGTCCGCGTTCGGCATCTTCCTCATGCGGCAGTTCTTCCTGTCCCTGCCCGCCGAGCTCGAGGAGTCCGGACGCATCGAAGGGTGCTCCCGGCTGCAGGTGTTCTGGTTCGTCGTGCTCCCGCTGGCGCGACCGGCGCTGGCCACCCTGGCGATCTTCACGCTGCTCGGGTCGTGGAACGACCTGGTCTGGCCGCTGGTCGCCATCAACGACGAGGACGCCTTCACGCTGCAGCTCGGGCTGACGACGTTCCAGGGCACCCGGCGGACCGACTGGTCCCTGCTCATGGCCGGCAACGTCGTGGCGACCCTGCCCCTCGTCCTCCTCTTCCTCCTGGCCCAGAAGCAGTTCGTCGCCACCATGGCGTCGGCCGGCCTCAAGGGCTGAGCCCCCACCACCCCTGGAGAACCGTGAGCACCCCCACGAGCACCACCACGAGCGCCACCCACGGCGAGGTCCACCAGCAGCCCGGGGCCTGGCGTGCGCTGCACCGGGTCCTGCGCGACCGCGGCCCCGCCCTGCGCGCCTTCCTCGACCCGTTGCTGGCCCGCCCCGACCTCCGCATCGTCCTCACCGGCGCCGGCACCTCGGCGTTCGTGGGCGACATCGCGGCGGCGGCGCTGCGGCGGCCGCTGCGCCGCCGGCTGGACAGCGTCCCCACGACGGACCTCGTGGCCGACCCCCGCTCGGTGTTCTGCGAACCGGCGCCCGTCCTGCTCGTCTCGTTCGCCCGCTCCGGCGACAGCCCCGAGAGCGTCGCCGCGGTGAACCTGGCCGACGACCTGGCCGACGACCTTGCCGACGAGCTGGCCGACGGCGTCCACCACCTCGTCATCACGTGCCACGCGCACGGCCGGCTCGCGCTCGACCGCACCGCGGCCGAGCGGTCCTTCGTGCTGCTCCTGCCCGAGCAGACCCACGACACCGGGTTCGCCATGACGTCGAGCTTCACGACCATGCTCCTCGCCGCGCTGTGCGCGTTCGTGCCGGCGCACCTGGACGACGTCGAGCAGCTCGCGACGGCGGCGACCGCGGTCCTGGACCGCGCGGGCACGACCGAGGAGTGGGTCGACCCGCCGCCGCAGCGCGTCGTCTTCCTCGGCAGCGGGCCGCTGCTGGGGCTGGCGCACGAGGCCGCGCTGAAGGTGCTGGAACTCACCGCGGGCCGCACCGCGGCCTTCCACGACAGCCCGCTGGGGTTCCGGCACGGGCCCAAGGCGCTCGTCGACGACCGCACGCTCGTCGTCGTGCTGCCGTCGGCCGACCCGTACACGGCGCGCTACGACGACGACATCCTGACCGAGCTGCGCGCGGACGCGACCGCCCGCGTCGAGGTGCTCGACGTCCCGGGCCTGGACGGACTCCCGGACGGGCTGCGGGCCGTCGCACTGGCCGTGCCCGTGCAGCTGCTCGCGCTGGCCGCGTCCGTGGCGCACGGCTGCACCCCCGACGACCCCTTCCCCGCCGGTACCGTGAACCGGGTCGTGCGGGGGGTCCGGATCCACCCCCTGACCGGCGGAGGGGGTGGCGCGCGGTGACGTGGTTCCTCGGGATGGACGGGGGCGGCACGAAGACCGAGTTCGTCCTCGCCGACGCCGCGGGCGACGTCGTCGCCCGGAACACCCAGCCGTCCTGCTACTACTTCGGCCGGGCGGACGGTCTCGCGCAGGTCGAGCGCATCGTCGCCGACGGCGTCGGCGCCGTGTGCGGCGGCCTGGCCCCGGACGACCTGGAGTTCGCGTTCTTCGCCTTCCCCGGGTACGGCGAGGTGAGCGGGGACGTCGCCGCCCTCGACGACCTGCCCTCGCGGGTCCTCGGCCACCGTCGCTACGCCTGCGGCAACGACATGGTCAGCGGCTGGGCCGGGGCGCTCGGGACCCAGGACGGCGTGAACGTCGTCGCGGGCACCGGCTCGATCGCCTACGGGGAACGCGCGGGACGGGGCCGGCGCACCGGCGGGTGGGGCGAACTGTTCGGGGACGAGGGGTCGGCGCACTGGGTGGCCGTCGAGGGGTTGCGCGCCTTCTCCCGGATGGCCGACGGCCGCAGCCCGCGGACGCCCCTGTTCGACGCGGTGCTGTCCGCCGTCGGGGTGCGGCACCCGCACGACGTCGTGGGCGTCGTCCTCGACGACTGGGGCGGCCGCCGCGCCGAGGTCGCCCGCCTGGCCCCGGTCGTCACGGACGCCGCCGCCGCCGGGGACGCGGCCGCCGGGGCGGTCGTCGACGCGGCCGCCGCCGAACTGGCCGACCTCGTGGAGGGCACCGCCCACGCGCTGGGACACGCACCGCACGACCGGGTCCGGGTCTCCCGGACCGGCGGGCTGTTCCGCGCCGCGGTCGTGCGCGAGTCGTTCGCGAAGGCGTTGAGCCGCAGCCGGTACGCCCTCGACCTGGTCGAACCCCGCCACGACCCGGGGCACGGCAGCGCCCTGTACGCACGGGCCCTGGCCTCCCGGCGGGTGACCTCGTGAGCCGAACCCCGGTGACGGTGCTCACCCCCAACCCCGCGGTCGACGTCACCTACCGGGTGGCCGAGCAGCGGACCGGGCGCACCCAGCGCGTCCTCGACGTCGCCCGCCGTCCGGGCGGCAAGGGGGTCAACGTCGCCCGTGTGCTGCAGTCCGTCGGGGCGCCGGCCCGGTGCGTCCTGCCCCTCGGCGGTGCCGCCGGCACGTGGCTGGCCGAGAACCTCGACGTGCCGGCGACGGTCGTCCCGCTCGCCGGTCAGACCCGCTCGACCGTCACCGTCGTCGACGGGGTGCAGCACCCGACGATGTTCGGCGAACCGGGCCCCGCGGTGAGCACCGACGAGTGGGCCGCGGTGACGGACGCCGTCACACGAGCCCTGACGGGGACCGTCGGCGCCTTCGTCGTGGCCGGTTCCCTGCCCCCGGGCACCGACCCGGACCTCGTCGGTTCCTGGGTCCGCGCGGCCCGTGGCCCGGCCGTCGCCGACGTCACCGGCCGGGCGCTGCTCACCGCGGCCGAGGCCGGTGCCGTGTGCGCGCCGAACACCGAGGAACTCCTGGAGGCCACGGGCGCCGCCGACGCCGGCTCCGCTGCCCGCGCTCTCCTGGACCGGGGTGCACCCCTCGTCGTGGTGTCCTGCGGCGCACAGGGTCTGACGTCCTACGCCCACGACGGTGAGGTCCACGTCCCCGCCGTGGCCGGGGTGTCGGGGAACCCCACCGGCGCCGGCGACGCCGCCACGGCCGGTCTCGTCCTCGCCCTCGTGCGGGGGTTGCCCACCGTCGAGGCCCTGCGGTGGGCGGCCGCGTTCGGCGCCGCGGCCGTCCTGCGCCCCACCGCCGGCGAGGTCGACCGCGAGGCCCTCGCCCGCTTCCTCCCCGACCTCGAGACCCCCGTGGACAGGAGCCCCGCATGAGCACGAACCCCTTCGCCGAACTGCTCGCCGGCGCCCGGTCCGCCGGCCGCGCCGTCGGGGCGTTCAACGTCGTGCTGCTCGAGCACGCCGAGGCGATGGTCGCCGGGGCCGAACGCGCCGGCCTGCCCGTCGTCCTGCAGATCAGCGAGAACTGCGTCCGCTACCACGGCGACCTGACGCCGATCACCACCGCGACCCTGGCGCTCGCGCGGTCGGCGGACGTTCCCGTCCTGGTCCACCTCGACCACGTCACGGACGCCGACCTCGTCACCCGGGGCCTCGACCTGGGGGTGTCCTCGGTGATGTTCGACGCCTCCGCCCTGCCGTTCGAGGAGAATCTCGCCGCGACGCGTGAGGTCGCGGACCGTTGCCGCGCAGCGGGAGTCGGGTGCGAGGCCGAACTCGGGGAGGTCGGCGGCAAGGACGGCGTGCACGCCCCCGGCGCCCGCACGGTCCCCGCCGAGGCGGCCGAGTTCGTGGCGGCGACGGGCGTCGACGCCCTCGCCGTCGCCGTGGGGACCTCGCACGCCATGCAGACCCGGGACGCCAGCGTCGACCTGGACCTCATCGAGGAGCTGGCCGCCGCCGTGCCCGTCCCCCTCGTGCTGCACGGGTCCTCGGGGTTGTCCGACGCGCAGCTGCGGGCCGCGACGGTCGCGGGGATGACGAAGGTGAACATCGCGACCCACCTCAACGGCGTCTTCACCGCCGCGGTGCGGCAGGTGCTCACCGAGCAGCCGTCGGTCACCGACCCTCGGAAGTACGTGGCGGCGGGGCGCACCGCGGTGCGGGACGAGACAGCCCGGCTGCTGACGCTGCTCGCCGGGACCGACCGGTGACCGGGGCGCTCGCCGTCGCCGTCGTCGGCTGCGGGGCCCGCGCCGAGATCGGCACCCACGTCTCCCAGGCGCGGGAGGGCGCGCACGTCAGCGCGGTGGCCGACACGACGGAGGCCGGGCGGGCCCGGGCCGCCGCGCTGTTCCCGGGGGCTGAGGTGTTCGCCGACCACACGTCGCTGCTCGCGGGCGCACGGGTCGACGCGGCCGTCGTCACGACGCCCGACCACACCCACGCCGACATCGCCGTGGACCTGCTGCGCGCCGGCGTCGCGGTGTACCTGGAGAAACCCCTGGCGACGACGCTGGAGGACGCCGACCGCGTGCTGGCGTGCGCGGCGGCGACGGGCACTCCCCTGTACGTCGGCCACAACTTCCGGCACGCCGCGGTCGTGCGGACGATGAAGGCCGCTCTGGACCGGGGCGAGATCGGCGAGGTGCGCGCCGCCTGGGTCCGCCACTTCGTGGGCCACGGCGGCGACTACTACTTCAAGGACTGGCACGCCGACCGTCGCCGCACCGGATCGCTGCTGCTGCAGAAGGCGAGCCACGACATCGACGTCGTGCACCACCTCGCGGGCGCGTACACCCGCCGGGTCGTCGGCATGGGCGACCTGCTGGTGTACGGCGGGATCACCGACCGCCGGGAACGCCCCGGCGAGACGATGCCCGACTGGTTCTCCACGGACAACTGGCCCCCTGCGACCCAGACGGGGCTGAACCCCGTCGTCGACGTGGAGGACGTCTCGATGGTCCTCATGACGCTGGGCAACGGCGTCCTCGCCAGCTACCAGCAGTGCCACTTCACGCCGGACTACTGGCGCAACTACACCGTCATCGGCACCGAGGGGCGTCTGGAGAACCTCGGGGACACGGCCGGTGGGGTGGTGCGCGTCTGGAACCGCCGCCGGGACTGGTCGGTGACGGGCGACCTGGAGCACCCGATCACGGGCGACCCGTCGGGCCACGCCGACGCCGACCTGGCGACGATGACCGAGTTCCTGGCCCACGTCGCCGACGGGGCGCCCACGCTCGTCTCCCCCCTCGCCGCCCGCGAGGCGGTCGCGACGGGCGCGCTGGCGACGGCGTCGCTGCGGTCGGGGTCGGTGCCGCTGGACGTGCCGGAACCCGCCGACGACGTCCTGGCGTGGTTCACGCGCCCCCGTTGACCGCCGTGGTGTGCAGGGCACCGTCGGAGACACCGTACTTCTTCAAGATCGCGTCGTAGGTGCCGTCGGCGATCGCCGCCTGCAACGCGTGCTGGACGGCGTCGCGCAGGGCGGTGCGGTCCTTGGCGAACCCGTAGCCCCAGGGCTGGGCCTGCCAGGGTTTGCCGAGGGCCTGCACGGAACCCCCGGAGTCGGCGATGAGCTTCGCCGCGGCCGGCAGGCCCTCGACGCCCAGGTCGGCCCGTCCTGCGGCGATCTCGTCGACGCTCTTGAGGTAGGGGACGTCGACGAGCGTGACGGAGGGTTTCCCGGCCGCGGTGCACAGGGCCGACTGACCCGTGACGATGTCGGCCTCGGTGGTCCCCGAGGTCGTGGCGATCCGCAGGCCGCACCAGTTCGCCGGTTGCTCCCAGCCGCTGTGGTCCCCCGCACCGGTCATGACCTGCTCGCCGGCGTAGAACACGTCGACGAAGTCGACGTCCTGCTGCCGGGAGGCCTTGTCCGTCATGGAGGCGCCGACGACGTCGATCGTGTGGGCGGCCGCGGCGGGGCGCAGGTCGGCGAACGCGACCGTCTGGAACTGCGGGCGCAGGCCGAGGCGGCGGGCGACGTCGGTGAGGACCTCTACGTTGACGCCGGTCAACTTCCCGCCCTCCTCGTACTCCATGGGCGGGTACGTGGGGTCGGTGCCGATCGTCAGCACGCCGTCGGCCACGAGGGACAGCCCCGCCGGGGACCCCGCCGCGGAACCCGCGGTCGAGGTGCTGGCCTGGCCCCCGCAGCCGGCGGCGAGCGCGGTGACGGCAGCGGCGGCCGCCAGGACGGTGAAGGCGCGGCGACGGCGCACGGCGGCTCTCCTCGATCGGTGGGGGTCAGACGGTGAACTTGCGGAGTTCGTGCTCCAGCGCGGTGGCGGCCGCGGCCACCCGCCCGGCCGTCCCCGAGGTCTGCTCGGCGGCCTCGGTGGTGAGGGTGACGTCGTGGGCCATGGAGGCGATCGACCGGGTGACGTCCGCGGAACCGGAGGCGATCTCGTCGACGTTGCGGACCATCTCCCGGGTCGTCGCGGTCTGCTCCTCGACGGCGCTGGCGACGGTGGCCTGCAGGTCGCTGATGCGCTCCACGACACCGCGGATGGTGCGGATGGCGGTGTCGGCCGCGGCCGCGTCCCGCTGCGCCGCAGCGACCTTGGCGATGATCCCCTCGGACGTGCGGGCCGACTCCGAGGCGAGTTCCTTGACCTCGCTGGCGACGACGGCGAAACCCTTGCCGAACTCGCCGGCCCGGGCGGCCTCGATCGTGGCGTTGAGCGCCAGCAGGTTCGTCTGCTCGGCGATGGAGGTGATGACCTTGACGATGTCGCCGATCTCGGCCGAGGACTGCGCCAGGCCGCGGACGGTGCCGACGGCCTCCTCGACGGCGGCGACGGCGTCGGCGGCGACCTGGCTCGCCTCGTTCGTGGCCGACGCGATCTGCTCGATGGCGCTGGACATCTCCCCGCTGGAGTCGGCGACGCTGCGGATCGTCACCGAGATCTCCTCGGCCGCCGCCGAACCCGCCGTGGCCTGCGCCGCAGAACCCGACGCGCGTGCGTGCAGCGACCCGGAGACCGACGTCAGGTCGTCGGCGGAGACGGACATCTCCCGGCTGACGCGGCCGACCTCGGCGAACATCTGCGCCAGCTTGTCGAGGGCGCTGTTCAGGGCCGCGACCATCTGCCCGATCTCGTCGGGCCTGCCCACCTCCCCGCGCTTGTCCAGCCGGCCGCCGGCCACCTCCTGCAGGATCCCGACGGTGCTGCGCAGGCGCCGGCGCAGGGCACGGGTGATGGCCGTGGCGACGAGGGCCAGGACCGCGGTGACCGCGACGCTGGCCGACAGGGTCAGCCACAACCCCTGCGTGCGGGCGTCGGCGGCGTCCGCCACGGCGGCCTCCTGCGCCGTGGCGGCCGCCGTGACGATCCCGGGGACGGCCGCCGACAGGACGTCGGCCTCCTTGGCGAAGGCGGGCATCGCGGTGCGGGCGGCGGACTGGGTGGGGTCGGTGATCTCGTAGTTCGACAGGGACACGACGCGCTGGCCGAGCGTCACGACCGTCTCGGTCTGCGTGAGCAGCTGGGTCGCCTGCGCGCGGACGTCACCGTCGGAGACGGCGGCGAGGTCGCGCAGCGTGGTCCGCAGCGTCGTGGCGTCGGCGCCGAGGGCGGCGATGGCCGACTGGCGCTGGGTGGTGTCGGTGGTGACGAGGGACGTCATGACGTCACCGCGGATGCGGGCCTGGGCCGCGTCGACGCGTTCGGCGAGCGCCGAGGCGCGGTCCGCCGCGACCAGGGCCTGCTGCGCGGTGTCCTGCCGCTGGGAGCTGACGACCCCGATGCCGCCGACGGTGACGACGCCGAGGACGCCGACCGTGGAGAGCAGGACGAGCCGCGCCGCGATGCTGGCGGTGGCGGAGCTGTGCTTCGTGCGCGTCATCGCTGTCGTCCCCGGGTCCGGATGGCGTGGTGCCTCGTCCCCTCCTCATCGGACGGGGCACCCGCCACCTGAAACGTGGGACTCAGCGCGTCCCGTGCACGGCCTCCCCCAGCCGCGCCAGCAGCGGCGGCACGTCGTGGGCGTCGAGGACCGCGTGCACGACCGCCGCCCGCTCCGGGGCGGCCGCGATGCGGTCCAGGGCGTCCTCGAGCTCGGCGCGGGTGCCGGCACGGGCGGTGAGGACGTCGCGGCCGGGGGCGAACAGGGCCGGCACCGCGAGCCAGTCCCAGGACGTGACGTCCTGGTAGACGGCCTTGGGGCTCTGCAGCACGCGCTCGATCGTGTAGCCGGAGTTGTCGACCACGACGACGACCGGGGCGGGCTGACCCGCGACCCGTTGCCGCTGCAGCACGGTCGCGATCTCCTGCACGGTGAGCTGCGCGGCACCGTCGCCGACGAAGAGGATCGAGCGCCGGTGCGGGGCGGCCAGGCAGGTCCCCAGGACGGCCGGCAGCGTGAACCCGATCGAGGACCAGATGGGCTGCACGAGCAGTTCCGCGCCCGGCGGCAGCCGGAGTTCCAGGCTCCCGTACAGGGACGTGCCCGCGTCGGCGACGACGATCGCGTCCTCCGGCAGCCAGCCCTGCACGGTGCGCCACAGGGCGTGCTGGGTCAGCGGGCCGTCCCCCGCCTCCGCCTGCGCCGAGGGTGCGGTGACGTGCGGCCACACCCCCTCGACGGGCGGCAGCGCGGCGAACGCGCGGTCCCGGACGACCTCGGCGAGCAGCGGGAGGGTGTCCTCCAGCCGCACGTCGTGGAACGTGACGCCGTCGACCACGGCCTCGGCGATGCCGAGCCGGACCGCTCGGGCGGGGTCGAAGCCGTGGCTGAACAACCCGGTCATGACGTCGGACAGGACGGCGCCGGCCAGGACGAGCAGGTCGGCCTCGTCGACGGACCGCCGCACGTCGGGCGAGATGGTCATGGCGCCCTGGTAGGTGCCCAGGCTCGCGGGGTGCTGCTCGGGCAGCATCGCCTTGGCGCCGACGAGGGTCGCCACCCGCACCCCGTCCCGGCCCGCGAGCGCCGCGAGCCCGCCCTCGGCGCGGCGGCGGTGCACCTGGGTGCCGGCCAGCACGGTGAGGGCGGGGACGTCGGCGAGGACCTCGGCGAGGGCGACGCGCAGGTCGTCGAGCGCGACGGGGTCGCTGGGGGCCGGGCGCAGCGGCCGGCGCAGCGGGGCGCTGGAGACGCGCGCGACGGCGACGTCGGCGGGGATGCCGAGGTAGACGGGTTTGGAGCGTTCGAGGGCGACGCGCAGGACGCGGTCGATCTCCAGGGCGGCGTCGGCGGCGCGCAGCACGGCCCCGGTGGCGGTGACCTCGCGGTAGGCGCGGGCGAAGTGCTCGTGGTCCCCGTCGGCCAGGGAGTGGTGCAGCAGGGCGCCGCGCTGGCAGGCCCCCGTCTCGGGCATCCCGGTGACCTGCACGACGGGGACGTCCTCGGCGTAGCTGCCGGCGATGCCGTTGACGGCGGACAGCTCCCCCACCCCGTAGGTGGTGACGAGGGCCGCGACCCCGCGCGTGGTGCGGGCGTAGGCGTCGGCCGCGTACGCCGCGTTGAGCTCGTTGGTGTTCCCGACCCACTCGATCCCGGGCACCTCGAGCATCTCGTCGAGGAGGCTGAGGTTGAAGTCGCCGGGGAGGCCGAACAGGTGCGCTCCCCCGAGTTCGACGAGGCGGCGGGCCAGGTACTCGCCGACGGTCACCGTGGGCACCGGGGGCGTGGATCGGGACGTCATGGGCTCATCACGCCCTACGGACGTCAATCTGTCCAGACGACGTCGTCGCGGTGGGCAGACTGCTCAGTTCGGCGGCTCGGAACTGGTCGGCGACGGGCAGTCTGTCCAGTGCGGGAGGATGTCGACCGTGACCACAGCCCTCGTCGTCGTCGACGTCCAGCAGGACTACTTCCCGGGTGGGGCGTTCCCGCTCGTCGCACCGGAGGAGGCGGCGCAGGCCGCCGGCCGGGTGCTCGCCGCGGCGCGGGAGGCGGGCCTCGTCGTCGTCCACGTCCAGCACCACAGCGTGGACGAGACGCCCTTCCTGCGCCCCGGGACCCCCGGCTGCGCCATCCACCCGGCGGTGACACCCGGCCCCGGCGAGGCGCTCGTCGTCAAGCACGCGCCGAACTCGTTCCTGGGCACCGGCCTGGAGGAGCTGCTGCGCGAACGCGGCGTGGAGGACCTCGTCGTCGTCGGGATGATGACGAGCATGTGCGTCGACTCCACGGTCCGCTCGGCGGCGGAGCGGGGTTTCGGCGTCACCGTCGTCGCGGACGCCTGCGCCGCACCGGACCTCGAACTGGCCGGGGTGCAGGTGCCCGGAGCCGTGGTCCACACCGCGTTCCTCGCGGCGCTCGGCAGCGGGTTCGCGCGGGTCGTGACCAGCGACGAGCTGACGGGAGAGCTCGGCTAAGCTCGGTTCCGCGCGCGAGCGCGCCCCTGTAGCTCAGTGGCCAGAGCAACCGCCTTGTAAGCGGTAGGTCGTCGGCTCGATTCCGACCAGGGGCTCCACTGCTCAGTCGACCAGACCGGCCTGCCGCGCCAGGGCCGCGGCCGCGGCGGAGGACCGGACGCCGTACTTGCGCCGCACGGAGGCCAGGTGCTGGGCGACGGTGTTCGGCGCCAGGCCGAGGCGTTCGGCCACGACGGCGCCGGGGTTCCCGTCGGCGGTCAGCTGGAGGATCTCCCGCTCGCGGGCGGTCAGCGACGGCGTCCGCCCGGCCGCGGGCGCCAGACCGCCGTGGCGGCGCTCGAGCTCCTCCAGCGCCCGGTAGCGCTCCTCCGAGACGAGCACGAAGCGGCGGCCGTCGGCGTCCTCCACCGTCATGCGGCGGTCGCCGTCGGCCACCGTCGCCAGGAGGCGGGAGAAGAAGTCGGGACCCTCGAGGGTCTGGCTCACCGTGGAGCTCGTGCTGGTCACAGGGTCCATGGTGGGTCGGCTTCTAGACAAGTACAACTCTCAACCAGCACTGTCACCCGGGCAGGCGAAGATCAACGCTCGGCGAGCCTCGTCAGCGTCGCGCGCAACGCCGCCACCTCCGCCTCGCTCAGCACCGAGAGGTAGCGCCGCCGCGCCTGCGCCACCACGCGGACGGCCTCGCGGTGCAGGCGCCGTCCCTGCGCGGTGGCGACCACCGTCCGCGTCCGGCGGTCCTGCTCCCCCGGACGCCGCTCGACCAGGCCCCGGTCCACCAGGTCGTCCAGGAGGGCCACGACCTGGCTGGGGTCCAGGCCCAGGCGGGCCGCCAGCGCCCGCTGCGTGTACTCCTCCCCCGCCTCCGCCGCACAGGACAGGACCGAGAACCCCCGAGCCCGCAGACCGAGCGGCTGCAGGGCGGAGTTGGTGTCCCGCAGGATGTCCCCGCTGATGCGGCTGAGCAGGAACCCCACGTCGTCGGAGAGTTCGGTCGGTGCGTCGGGCACGGGTCGGGCCTCCTCCGGGGCCCGCACGGCGAGGGTCGCCGACGGGGCCGGCGGCCAGCTTGCCACTGCACCCCGGCCCGTCAGCGCTCCGCCCGTGCACCGAAGTACGCCTCGTCCAGGCGCGCCGGGTCGGCGACCAGCTCCGCGGCCGGGCCGTCGTGGGTGATGCGACCGCGCCGCAGCACGTAGGCGTGGTCGCTGACCCCGAGGGCGAGGACGGCGAACTGCTCCACCAGGAGCACGGCCATGTCGCGCTCCGCGGCCAGCCGGCGCAGCAGGGGCAGCAGGCGCCGCACGACCCCGGGGGCCAGACCCAGCGACATCTCGTCGACCAGCAGGACGGCGGGGTCGCGGGTGAGTGCCCGCGCCAGCATGAGCATCTGCTGCTCCCCGCCGGACAGCAGGCCGGCCCGGACCGCCAGCTTCGGGCGCAGCTCCGGGAAGGTCTCCAGCACGGCCTCGACCGCCCCCGGCCCACCCCCCGCGATGCGGAGGTTGTCCAAGGTGCTCATCTGTCCGAAGACGGTGCGGCCCTGTTCGACCGTCGCCACGCCGGCCGCGGCCCGGCGCACGGGCCGCGACCGGCTGAGGTCCTGTTCCCCGAGGTGGACCGTCCCGGAACTGGGGAGCAGTCCGGCGACCGCGCCGATGAGGCTCGTCTTCCCGGCCCCGTTGGGCCCCAGCAGGGCGGTCACCGCTCCCCGGGGCGCCTGCAGGTGCACCTGTTCCACGACGTCACGGCCTCCGCGCGCGACGGTGAGGCCCTTCAGCACGAGTCCCGGGCCGCTCACAGCGACGTCTCCCTCGGTCGGTCGGTGGTGGGGTCCTGAGCGGGGTCCTCACCCATGTAGGCCGCGCGGACGCGCGCGTCGGCGAACACCTCGTCGGGGGTGCCGCCCGCGACCACGCGCCCGAAGTCGAGCGCGACGGCGCGCGTGCAGACGGCCCGGACGAAGTCGACGTCGTGCTCGACGAGCAGGACGCCGCACCCGAAGACCGCGGGCGCTGCCCTGAGCGAGCGGGCGAAGACGAGCGCCTCGGCGGCGGACAACCCGGCGACGGGTTCGTCGAGGAGGACGACGGCGGGACGGGCGGCGAAGGCGGCCGCGACCTCCAGGAGCCGGCGTGCGGCCCCCTCGAGCTCGCCCACGAGGTGCCCGGCCGAGGGGGCCGAGCTGAACGCGACGAGCGCAGCCAGCTCCTGCGCCGGCAGGCGCCGGCCCGCGGCCAGCCGCAGGTACTGCCCGACGGTCACGGTCGTCACGACGCGGTCCTGCTGGAACGTGCGCCGCAACCCGTGGCGGGCGCGGCGTTGCGGCGGACCGGTCAGCGGACGGCCTGCGACGACCACCTCGCCGGTGGCCGCGGCGAAACCGCTGAGCGCGTCGATGAGGCTGCTCTTGCCCGCCCCGTTGGCGCCGACGAGTCCGACGACCTCCGCGGGGTCGACGTGCAGGTCGACCCCGTCCACGGCGGTGATCCCGCCGTAGCGGACGGTCACACCGTGCACCTGCAGGGCGGGGACGTCCGACGTCGGGGTCGCCGGGTGCTCGGCGACGACGCGGTCCCAGGCCCCGGGGTCGGCCGGGCCGCGGGAGCGGCCACCGCGCTGCGGCCAGATGCGGTCCGCCACGGCGGCTCCCCCGGCCAGGGCCTGGATCGCCCCGACGGCGAAGACGAGGTTGCCGAGGTCCTGGGGCAGACCGGCGCGGCTGACCAGTTCGGGCACCAGGGTGGCGAGGACCCCGGCGAGCAACGCGCCCTGCCACCGCCAGCTGCCGATGAACAACGCGGCCGCGAACACGACGAGCGAGGCGGTCGTGAGGAAGTTCGTGGGCGCCACGACCCCCAGCTGCAGGACGGTGAGGACGCCCGCGAAACCCGCCACGGCGGCGCTGGTGACGAACGCCGTCACCTTGGTGCGCACCACGGAGACGCCCAGGGCGGCCGTGGCACGTTCGCTGTTCTTCACGGACTTCCACGCGACGCCGGTGGGCCGACGCCGGAGGAGGCCGAGGACGAGTGCGAGGACGGCGAAGCAGCCGACGACGAACAGGTAGAACGCCTCGTCACCGGCGAGCGGGCCGGGACGGTCGGCGAAGTCCTGCCCGAACCGGGGGGCGTTGAGCACCGTGCCGACCGCACCCGCGACGCCGAGCGTCACGACGGCGAGGTTCACGCTGCGCAGGCGCAGGGCCGGCAACGAGACGACCAGCCCCAGCACGGCGGCGAGCGCCGTGCTTGCCACGACCTGCACGAGGAGGGGCAGCGGGTGGTCGGCCGCGGTGAACTGCGTGAAGGCGCAGGCGCTCACCGCGGCGAACGAGACCTGGCACAACGACGGCATCCCGGCGTCGCCGGACAGGACGCCGAGGCTGAGCAGGACGACGGCCGTCACGACGGCGCTGGTGCCCAGGAACAGGTCGTAGGCCCCGCTGAGGAGCGGGTACGCCAGGGCCACGACGAGGACGAGGCTCCCCACGAGGGAACTGACGGGTGGTCTGGTCACCGGGCGTCCTCCCACCGCTGGCCGCGCTGGGCGAACAGCAGGATCACGAGCAGAGCGAAGAAGGGGGCGGTCGTGCTGTACGCCGCCAGCTGGGCGGTCCCGGCGGCGACGCCCTGCAGCACACCGAGGACGACACCCCCGACGACGGCCCAGACCAGGCTCTGGAAGAGCCCGAAGAGGGCCGCGGCCAACCCGGGGACGACCAGCAGCGCGAGCGAGGGGAAGTTCGTCGTCGAGGACGTGGAGATCAGGGTGACCGCGACGACGGAGAACGCGCCGGAGACGGCCCACACCCAGGTGCCGTAGCGACGCGAGCGGATGCCGAGGAGTTCGGCGGTCTGCGGCCGCTCGGACACCGCCGTGAGGCGACGGCCGAGCAGGGTCCGGGCGAAGAGGGCCCCGGCCCCGGCCGCCACGAGGACGGACAGGACCAGCAGGACGACGGTCGCCTGCGAGACGACCGTGCCGGCCAGGGAGAACGCCCGTCCGTCCAGCCGCGAGGGCACCGGACGCGGATCGCCGCCGAAGAGCAACCCGGCCAGGGCGGTCGTGCTGATGAGCTGGGCGATGGTGACGACCGACCGGGTGCCCACGTCGCTGCGGTCGAACCACAGCACGAGGATGCCGCCGAGCAGGACGCTGGTCGCGGCGCCGCAGAGGACCCCCAGGGCCAGCGCGGTCCAGTACGGGACACCGGCGCCCGCAGCCGCGGCGAAGAGGAACGTGCCGAACGCCCCCGTCGCGGCGACCGCGAAGTTCACGGTGCGGGTGGCCTGGAAGGTCATGACGAGCGCGAGGGCCAGCAGCGCGTACCCGCCCCCCGGTGCGAGCCCGGCCACGGCGTGCTCGAGCACGTCAGCTCCCGCTCTTCAGGGTCGTCCACTCCGTGGTCGTCGGCTCCCAGTCGGTTCCGCGCAGCTCGACGAAGCGGCTGGAGACGTTGGGCTGGTGGGTCTTCCCGGTGCCGAAGACGTAGGAGTTCCCCATGAGCGGCGTCTCGTAGGGCTTCATGTCCCGCAGCGCTTGCAGGACGCTCTCGGCCGTGATGTCGCCCTTGATGCCCTTGAGGACCTCGACGAGCACGGCCGCGCTCACGTAGCCCCCCTGCCCGAAGGAGTTCAGGTCGACCCCGGCCCCCTCCATCGTCGAGACGTAGTCGGCCAGCGCGGGATCGGAGGCCCCCGAGCCGGTGAACGGGAGGAACTCGGAGTTCACGACCAGACCGTCGGCGCCGGGCTGGATCGCGGCGGCGACCTGCGTGTTGTAGGCGCTGGCGAGTTCCATGAACGTCATCGACCCGCGCAGTCCCAGCTGGGTGATCTGCTTCTCCAGCGCCACCAGCTGCGGGCCGGCGACCGCGGGGACGAAGACGTCGCAGCCCGCCTGCTGCGCCCGCAGCAGGTAGGACTGCCAGTTCGAGGTGTCCGTGGGGTACTGCTGGGCCAGGGTGACCTGCACCCCGGTCTGCTGCGTGAAGGACTGCAGCACCGGCGCGACACCGGCCTGCACGTCCTCGCCGGAGAGGACGCACGGCGCCTTCTTGCCCAGGTCCTGCACGGCGTGGACGAGGCTCACGCCGAGCCCGGCGAACAACCCGGTGTTGGTCGGCGCGATGTTGGGCGAGGCGAAGCACTGCGGCAGGACACCCGCGCCGGGGACCGACGCGATCCCCGACCGTGCGTAGAACTCGGCGTTGACGGCGCAGTCGGGCACGCTGGCGGACCCGACGAGGGCGACGACGCCGTCCTTGTCGACGAGCTGACGGGCGGCCTGCGCGGCCCGTCCCCCGTCACCGGCGTCGTCCACGACGGTGTACTCGATCGTGCGTCCGCCGATGCCGCCCGCGGCGTTGACCTTGTCGAAGTAGGCCTTGGCGGCCGCCGTGGACTCGGGGAACGTCGCCGGACCGGACAGCGTCGCGATGGCGCCGAGTTCGATCGGGTCCGAGTTCCGACCACCCCCTCCGGATCCGGAGGAACACGCGGAGGCGAGCCCCACGGCCAGGGTCGTGGCGAGGACGGCTGTGAGCAGACGGCGGGACCTGGTGGGCATGGCGGGTTCACGCTCCGGCGGCGAGGGGACGAACTCCGTTGAGCTCGACAATCGATGAGAACATCAATGTTCTTGCCGAGAACGTAGGGCCGTCCGGTGGAGCCGTCAAGCAGTTCCGCGAGTTCTCACCCGCGCAGGGCGCGCCCGATGCCTGCCGCCGCCACCGTGAGCGCAGCCACGAGCCGCTGCCGGTCGCGGCCGAGGGTGGCGACCACGAGGCCGAGGGCCGCGACGACCTGCCCGTCGGCTCCCCGCACGGGCACGGCGACGGAGGCATTGCCCACGTCCATCTCCCCGCTCGTGCTGGCGAAGCCCTCCCGGCGGACCTGGGCGAGCTGACGCTGCAGCACCGCGGGCGAGGTGATGCTGTACGGCGTCACGCGGTCCAGCCCGGCGAGGACGTGCGCCACGACGTCCGCGGGGGCGTGCGCCAGCAGGACCTTGCCCACCCCCGTGGTGTGCAGGGGCAGCCGCCCGCCGACGCGGCTCACGACGGGCACCGACGCCGACCCCTGCAGCCGGTCGAGGTAGAGGACCCGGTCGCCGTCGCGCTCGGCGAGGTGCACCGTGGCCCGCGTCGCCGCCTGCAGGTCCTGCAGGAACGGCGCGGCGACGTCGCGCAGGTCGGTCTGCACCGGCGCCAGCAGCCCCAGGTCCCACGTCCGGCGCCCCACCACGTAGGAACCGTCCGCGCGCCGGGCGACGAAACCCCTGGCCTGCAGCCGGCGCACGATGCGCAGCGTCGTGGACGGCGTGAGCCCGCTGCGCGCCGCGAGGTCGGCCAGGCGCAGGACGCGGTGCTCGGGCTCGAAGGCGCCGAGCACGTCGAGGGCGCGGTCCACGAGAGAGGCGCCGGGAGCGGAACGGCCGGCCACGCCACCAGGCTATTCCACTCAGTGGCACGGCGCCCTGGCCCCTCACCCGTACCGGCCCTAGCCTCGCCCCATGACGACGCCGTCCCACGCCCCCGTCACGACCCACCGCACGAGGGTCGCGGTCGTCGGGGGTGGCCCCGCGGGCCTCATGGCCTCCCACCTGCTGCACCGCGCGGGGATCGACACGGTGGTCGTGGACCACCGGACGGTCCACGAGATCGAGACGACCCACCGCGCGGGCATCCTGGAGACCGACAGCGTGCGCCTGCTCACCGAGACCGGCGTCTACGGCGACGGACCCCAGCGCGTCCTCACCGAGGGCGACCGCCACGGCGGCATCTTCCTGCGCTTCGACGGCGCGTCCCACCACCTCGACTTCGAGCGGCTCGTCGGGAACTCCGTCTGGCTCTACCCGCAGACCGAGGTGTTCACCGACCTGCACCGCGCCCGCACCCGCGACGGCGGGAACCTGCACTACGGCGTCTCCGACGTCGGGGTGCACGACGTCACCGGATCGCCCCGGGTGCTCTTCACCGCGGCCGACGGGTCCCGCCACGAGGTGCAGGCCGAGGTCGTCGTCGGCGCCGACGGGTCCCGCAGCGTCTGCCGCGACCTGGTGGCCGGCCACCAGCGGTGGTTCCGGGAGTACCCCTTCGCCTGGTTCGGCATCCTGTGCGAGGCACCCAAGAGTTCCCCCGAACTCATCTACAACCGTTCCGAGACGGGGTTCGCGCTCATCAGCCAGCGCACCGAGTCGGTGCAGCGCATGTACTTCCAGTGCGATCCGGCCGAGGAGGTGGGCGACTGGTCCGACGCCCGGATCTGGGACGAGCTGCAGGGCCGGCTCGCCGGACGCGACGGGTTCGAACTCGTCGAGGGTCCCGTCATCAGCCGGTCGGTCCTGCCGTTCCGCAGCTTCGTCCAGACCCCGATGCGGCACGGCCGCCTCGTCCTGGCCGGCGACGCCGCGCACACCGTCCCCCCGACCGGGGCCAAGGGTCTGAACCTCGCCCTGGCCGACGTGCGGGTGCTCGCCGAGGTCCTCACGGACGCCCTGGCCAAGGACGACCTCGACCTGCTCGACGAGTACACCGACCGCGCCCTGGCCCGGGTGTGGAAGGCCCAGCACTTCAGCTACTGGATGACGACGATGCTCCACCGCAGCCCCGGCACCGAGGGTTTCGACGACCTCCGCCAGCTCGGGGAACTGCACTCCCTGGTCTCCTCCGAGGCCGGGTCCACCTACCTCGCGGAGGGTTACACCGGATGGCCGACACGATGACCGGGCCGGCGACGGGCCTGGAGAGCCAGGCCGAGCTCTCGGCCGAGATCGAGGACACCGCTGCGAAGTGGGCCACGACCCGCGAGCCGGAGTTCCAGCCCCGTCGCGACTACCCGCCCTACCGCTCGACGCTGCTGCGGCACCCGACGAAGGACCTGTTCCAGGTCGACCCCGAGGGCGTGGAACTGTTCGCCCCCGCCTTCGGGCAGCGCGACGTCGACCCGCTCGAGGCCGACCTGACGATCCAGCGCGGCGGTGAACCGCTCGGCGAGCGCATGGTCGTCACCGGACGCGTCCTCGACGGCGACGGCCGGCCCGTGCGCCACCAGCTGGTGGAGGTGTGGCAGGCGAACGCGGGCGGGCGCTACGTCCACCAGCGCGACCAGCACCCTGCGCCCCTGGACCCGAACTTCACGGGGATGGGCCGGACGCTGACCGACGCGGACGGCGTCTACCGGTTCACGACGGTGAAACCCGGGCCGTACCCCTGGAAGAACCACCACAACGCCTGGCGCCCGGCGCACATCCACTTCTCGCTGTTCGGCACCGACTTCACCCAGCGCCTCGTGACCCAGATGTACTTCCCGGGCGACCCGCTGTTCGCGCTGGACCCGATCTACCAGTCGATCCTCGACCCGGCGGCGCGCGAACGCCTCGTCGCCACCTACGACCACGACGTCACCACGCACGAGTGGGCGACGGGCTACCGGTGGGACATCGTCCTCACCGGGGCCCACCGCACGCCCCTGGGGGAGGAGGACGACGAATGACCCGCCTCGCGCCGACCCCGGGCCAGACCGTGGGCCCGTTCTTCCACTACGCCATGCCCTACCCCGGCGACTCCGAGCTCGTGCCGCGCGGCACCCCCGGAGCCGTCCGGTTGCACGGCACCGTCGTCGACGGCGGAGGTGTCCCCGTCTCCGACGCGCTGCTGGAGGTCTGGCAGGCCGACCCCGACGGTGCCGTCGTCCGGCGCCCGGGGTCCCTGCACCGCGACGGCTGGACGTTCACGGGGTTCGGCCGCTGCGCCACCGACGGGGCGGGCCACTACTCCTTCACCACCCTCACGCCCGGCGCGGTGGACGGCGGGCTCCCGTTCTTCGCCGTCACGGTCTTCGCTCGCGGGCTGCTGCACCGCCTGAGCACCCGCGCGTACCTCCCCCTCGCCGACGGCGCGACGGACCCGCTGCTCACCGCGGCCGGCCCCCGGGCCCGCACCCTCGTCGCGACGGCCGACCCCGACGGCTACCGTTTCGACGTGCACCTGCAGGGTCCCGAGGAGACCGTCTTCCTCGTCGCTCCGGGGGAAACCCCCGCGTGAGCCACCCGTGAGCGAACTCTTCCGGCCCGGTGACCACCGGGCCGGGGCGGTGTTCTCCGACGCGGCCTTCACCGCGGCGATGGTCGCGGTGGAGTCCGCGTGGGCCGGGACGGAGCTGACCGCGCCGGACGGGGAGCTCGACGTCGAGGCGGGCGGCAACCCGCTCATCCCCCTGGTCCAGGCCCTGCGCCGGGCCAACCCCGGCGTCGAGGTGCACACCGGGCTGACGAGCCAGGACGTCGTGGACACCGCGCTCGTCCTGATGCTCCGGGACGCCGTGGGCCGGGTCCGCACCCACCTCGCGGACGCCCTCGGCGCCCTCGACCGGCTCGACGCCGCCCACGGCCACCACGAGGTCACGGCCCGCACCCTGACGCAGTGGGCGCTGCCCGTCCCGCTGTCCCACCGCTTCGCCGCGTGGCGCACGGGACTGCGCGAGGCCGACGCCGACCTCGCCGCGCTGACGTACCCCGTGCAGGCCGGCGGGCCCGTCGGGGTGCTGCCCGACCGCCGCGACCTGGCCGCACGGCTGGGCCTGTCCGACGCGCCGTCCTGGCACACGACCCGACGGCCGGTGACGCGCGCCGGTGACGCTCTCGTCGCGACGACCGACGCCTGCGGGCACGTCGCGCGGGACGTGCTCACCCTGTCCAGGCCCGAGGTCGGGGAACTGTCCGAAGGTACGGGCGGCGGGTCGTCCTCCATGCCGCACAAGGCGAACCCCGTGCTGTCGGTCCTGATCCGCTCCACCGCGCTCGTCACCCCGCCGTTGGCCGCCACGCTGCACGCGGCCGCGGCCGACCAGGTCGACGAGCGCGCCGACGGGGCCTGGCACGCCGAGTGGGACACCCTGCGGCTGCTGGCCCGCCGGACGGTCGTGGCGACCGGGCAGACCGCCGACCTGCTGGCGGGCCTGACCGTCCACCCCGACCGGGCCGCGGCGAACCTCGCCGCGGCGCAACGACTCCGCGGAGGAACCCCGTGACCCCCGACCGCCCCGTCCTGGTCCTCGGCCCCTCGCTCGGGACCACCGCCGCCACCTGCTGGGGCCCCGTCGTCGACCTTCTCGCCGACGAGTTCGACGTCGTCGCCTGGGACCTGCCCGGCCACGGCGCCGACCGCCGGCCCGCCCCCGACGACCTGACCATCGCCGACCTCGCCCAGCGGGTCGTGGACGCCGTCGCCGAACGGCACGACGGGCCGTTCCTCTACGCGGGCGACTCTGTGGGTGGGCAGGTCGGGTTGCAACTCCTCCTGGACCACCCCGACCGCGTGCTGGGCGCCGTGCTGTGCTGCACGGGCGCCCGCATCGGGACGGCGCAGTCGTGGGCCGACCGCGCCGCCCAGGTGCGCGCCTCGGGCACCGCCTCCCTGGTGAGCGCGACGGCGGAGCGCTGGTTCGCCCCGGGGTTCCTCGAGCGGAGTCCCTCGGTCGGTGCCGCGCTGCTGCACGCGTTGCGGGACACGGGCACCGAGGGCTACACCGCGGTCTGCGGCGCGCTGGCGCGGTTCGACGTCCGCGACCGCCTCGCCGAGGTCCAGCGCCCCGTCGTCGCGGTCGCCGGCGCCCACGACGCCGTCTGCCCGCCGGAGGCGCTGCGCGAGATCGCCGACGGGGTGCGCGACGGGCGCCTCGTGGTCCTGGAGGACGTGGCGCACCAGGCCCCGGCCGAGGCGCCGCAGGAGGTCGCCCGGATCGTCCGGGACCTGGCACGAGAGGTGGCGCAGTGACCGAGGAACACGACGCGGGGATGGTCGTGCGGCGCGAGGTGCTCGGCGACGAGCACGTCGACCGGGCCGTGGCCGCCACGACCGGCTTCACCGCCGACTTCCAGCGCTACATCACCGAGAACGCCTGGGGTGCGGTGTGGACGCGGCCCGGGCTGGACCGGCGCACCCGCTCCCTCATCACCCTCACGGCCCTCATCGCCCGCGGGCACCACGAGGAGTTCGCCCTGCACGTGCGCGCCGCCCGGCGCAACGGCGTCACGGTCGCCGAGATCGGCGAGACGATCCTCGCCTCCGCCGTGTACTGCGGGGTGCCGGACGCGAACAACGCCTTCCGCATCGCCTCCGGAGTGCTGACGGAGCTGGGCGAGGACCTGGGCTCGCCGGAGGGCTGAGCCCACCTCGGCGAACCCGAGGTTCCACCTCGGGCGACGGTGGTTGACCACCCGCGAACGCGAAACCTAGCGTCGCCGGTGACACCGTCGTCCGGGAGGCTCCCCATGCAGTTCCACCACCACGGGTACGTCTCGGGCGACCCGCGCGTCGCCCCGGCTCCCAGCGGCACCACCTGGGACCCCGAACTGCCCGACGAGGTCGACGTGCTCGTCGTCGGCGCCGGGCCCGCCGGGGTCCTGCTCGCTGCGCAGCTCTCGGTCTTCCCGGGCATCACCACCCGCCTCGTGGACCGCCGCGAGGGCCGCCTGGCCATCGGGCAGGCCGACGGCATCCAGGCCCGCAGCGTCGAGACGTTCCAGGCGTTCGGCTTCGCGGGTGCGATCACCGAGGAGGCCTACCGGATCACCGAGATGTGCTTCTGGGCGCCGGACCCGGCCGACCCCGCCTCCATCGTGCGGACCTCGCGAGCGGTCGACGACCCGCACGGCATCAGCGAGTTCCCGCACCTGATCGTCAACCAGGCCCGCGTCCTGGACCACTTCACCGAGTTCATGCAGAACTCCCCGAGCCGGATGGAACCGGACTTCGGCCACGACTTCCTCGACCTCACCGTCCACGAGGACGGCCGGGACCACCCCGTCGAGGTCCGGCTGCGCGAGGCGTCCGGCACCGAACGCACCGTGCACGCGCGGTACGTCGTGGGCTGCGACGGGGCCCGCAGCGGTGTCCGCCGCTCCATCGGGCTGTCGCTCGCCGGCGGGGCCGCGCTGCACGCCTGGGCGGTCGTGGACGCCCTGGCGGTCACCGACTTCCCCGACATCCGCACCAAGTGCGCGATCCAGTCCCGGGCGGGCAGCATCCTGCACATCCCCCGCGAGGGCGGGCACCTGTTCCGCATGTACGTCGACCTCGGGGAGACCGCCGCGGACGACGCCGGCGCCGTCCGCGCCACGACGGTCGAGACGGCGATCGCGAAGGCCAACGAGATCCTGCACCCGTACACCCTCGACGTGAAGGACGTCGCCTGGTACAGCGTGTACGAGGTGGGGCACCGGCTCACCGACCGGTTCGACGACGTCCCGGCCGGCGCGGACCGCGACCCCCGCGTCTTCATCGCGGGCGACGCCTGCCACACGCACAGCGCCAAGGCCGGTCAGGGCATGAACGTCTCGATGCAGGACGCGTTCAACCTCGGCTGGAAGCTCGCCCACGTCCTGTCCGGGCGTAGCCCGGAGTCGTTGCTGCGCACGTACTCGGCCGAGCGGCAGGTCATCGCGCAGAACCTCATCGACTTCGACCGCGAGTGGTCGACCCTCATGGCGCGCAAACCCGAGGAGTTCGACGACCCCGGCGCGCTCGGCGAGTTCTACACGGCCACCGCCGAGTTCCCGGCCGGGTTCCGCACGCACTACCCTGCCTCGCAGGTCGTCGCCGGGGACGCGCACCAGGACCTCGCGAAGGAGTTCACGGTGGGCAAGCGGTTCAGGTCCCCCCGCGTCAGCCGGGTCGCCGACGGGAACCCCGTCCACCTGGGCCACCACGCCCGCGCCGACGGCCGCTGGCGGCTGTACGCCTTCGCCGACGGGGCGCCGGGTGCGGAACTCAGCGCGTGGGCGCAGTGGCTGACGGACGACCCGGCCTCCCCCGTCGTCGCCCACACCCGGCCGGACGAGGACCTCGACGCACTCTTCGACGTCAAGGTCGTGCACCCCGTCCCGCACCCCGAGGTGGACCTCGGCACGGTCCCGGCGGTCTTCCTGCCGCGCACCGGGCCGTTCGGCCTGAGGGACTACGAGAAGGTGTACGCCCTGCACCCGGAGGAGGACGTGTTCGCCGAGCGCGGGATCGACCCCGCCGGGTGCGTCGTGGTCGTCCGGCCCGACCAGTACGTGGCGGCCGTGGTGCCGCTGACCGATCGGACCGGACTGCCCGCGTTCTTCGACGGGGTGTTCAGCCCGCGAGGCTGACGGCGGTCAGCGCGCGGGCGGCCTTCTCGGCGACCAGGACCGCCGGCGCGGTGGTGTTCCCCGCGGGGATGGTGGGGACCACCGACGCGTCGGCGACGTGCAACCCGGCGACGCCGCCGTCGGGCCGGCGCTCGTGAGCCGCACGGACCCCCGGCTGCGCGGCGTGACGGGCCCGCCGTGCACCGTGAAGGCGCCGGCCGGACCGTCGTGGAGGTTGCGCCCGACCCCGGGCAGGTGCAACCGCAGGCCCGCCGCACCCGCTCGTGCCACCGTGGAGTGGTTCCGGTCGACCGCGGAGTGCCAGAGCTCCCCGAGCCGCGCGGGTCGGGGATGGCCGGGTTCGTCTTCGGCGGACCGGCCTCCCGCAGCAGGACGGAGCGGCCCGCGTCCAGCAGGCGCCGAGTCAGGACCGAACCGGCGCAGCCGGGCGCGTCACGACCTTGGGCACCCCGAGGGCCTTGAGACCCTCGACGCCGAACTCGACGCCGTACCCGGACCCCTTGACCCCGCCGAACGGGGCCATCGGGTGCACCCCGCCGTGGGAGTTGATCCAGACCGTCCCGGCCTCCACGCGGTCGGCCACCTCCTGGGCCCGGGCGGTGTCGGAGGACCAGACCGACGCCCCGAGGCCGACGTCGAGCCGGTTGGCGCTGGCGATGGCGTCCTCGACGTCGGAGTAGGAGACGATGGGCAGCGCCGGCCCGAACTGCTCCTGGTCCACGAGCGGGTCGCCGTCGTGCAGCCCGGTGACGAGCGTGACCGGGTAGAACAGCGGGCCCAGGTCGCTCAGCGGCGAACCCCCGGTGACGACGGTCCCGCCGCGCTGCTTGGCGTCCTCGACGAGGCCGGAGACGACGTCGAACTGCATGGAGTTCTGCACCGGCCCGAGCACGCTCTCCTCGTCCAGGCTGCGCCCCAACGGCGTCGCCTTCGCGACGTCGGCCAGCGCCGCGACGACCTCGTCGTGGATCGACTCGTGGACGTAGAGCCGCTTGAGGGCGGCGCAGGTCTGGCCGGTGTTGATGAAGGCGCCCCAGAACACGTCCTGGGCGATGGCCCGCGGGTCGGCGTCGGGCAGGACGATGCCCGCGTCGTTGCCCCCGAGCTCCAGCGTGAGCCGGGCGAGGTTCGCCCCCGACGCCTCGACGATCTTGCGGCCCGCGGCCGTGGACCCGGTGAACATCACCTTGCGCACGGCCGGGTGCGCGACGAGCGACGCCCCCAGCTCACGGCCCCCCGACAGCGCCCCCAGGACGCCGTCCGGCAGTTCCTCGGCCATGAGGGAGACGAGCGCGAGCACGCTCAGCGGCGTCTTCTCCGACGGCTTCACCACGACGGCGTTGCCCATCCGCAGCGCCGGCGCGACCTGCCAGACGGTGATCATCAGGGGCCAGTTCCACGGCCCGACCGCCGCCACCAGGCCCAGGGGCCGGTACGTCATGACGGACACCTGCGAGCCGTCGTCGACCACGACCTCCTCCTCGAGCACGGTGGCCGCCGTCGCGCGCAACCAGGCCGAGCAGGCGCCGACCTCGAACCGGGCGTTCGGCCCGTTGAGGGGCTTGCCCTGCTCGCGGGCGAGCAGGCGGGCGAGCGGTTCGGCGGCCGCCTCGATGCGGTCGGCGATCCGCAGCAGGACCGCGCTGCGCTCGGCGTGCCCGAGCCCGGCCCAGCCGGGTTGCGCCGCGGTGGCCGCCGCGACGACGCGCTCGAGGTCGTGGGTGGTGTGCTCGGGCGCGCGGCCGAGCAGGTCTCCCGTCGCGGGTTCGTGGATCTCCGTTCCCTCGGCGACGGTGACCCGGGCCAGCAGGTCGTTCTCGGTGGTGACGGTGTCGGTCTGGGTGCTCATCGGTTCTCCTCGGTCGTCGTCGACTGCTGGGACGGAGTGGGACTGGGGGTGAGGGCGGTGGGGGCGCTGCGGGCGAAGGCGCGTGCGGTCCGTGTCAGGGGGGTGCGCCGGGACCAGGCCAGGAGGACGCGCACCTCGGGAACGCCGTCGGCGATCTCGCGCGCGACGACCTCCCGGCCCTCGTAGGTCCGGTCCGACCACGGGCGCTGCACGAGCAGGCTCCACCCCAGCCCGCGGCCGACGAGGGCGCGCACGGTCTCCAGGCCGCCGGCGCGGAACCTGACCTGGGGTTCGATCCCGACCTGACGGAACACCGAGAACGTGTCCTGCGAACTCGGCGGTGAGTCCAGCAGCACGAAGGGTTCGGCCGCGAGGTCGCGCAACCGGACCTCGACGCCGGAGGCGAGCGGGTGCCCGGCCGGCAGCAGGACGTACGGGCGGGTGCGGAACAGTTCCAGGCTCGCCACACCGTCGCGCAGCTGCATGTCGTACAGGACGGCCACGTCGATCTCGCCGCGGTCGAGACCGTCCTGCAGGCTGTCCTGGTCGGCCTCGGTGAACGTCGTGCGGACCCGTGGGTGGTCGGCGGTGAACGCGGACAGCAGCGGCGGCAGGCAGGTCGGTCCCAGCGTGTGGTAGCAGCCGATCGTGAGGTTGCCGCCGAGGGACTCCCCCGCGCCACCCCCCACCTCGGCGACTTCCTCGGCCTCCTCCAGCAGGGCGCGCGAGCGGTGGAGCAGGTCCTGTCCCGCCGCGGTGAGCGTGATGCCGTGCGCCTTCCGGCGGACGCAGAGCTGGACCCCCAGGGCGTGCTCCAGCTTCTCCACCGCCGCGGCCACGGCGGACGGGGAGATCACCAGCTGCTCGGCGGCACCGGTGATCGTCCCCGTCTCGGCCACGGTGACGAAGTAGAGGAGTTGGCGCAGGGACCAGGCCGGCGCCTGCCGGACGGTCTTCACACCTGGTGCCCCACCTTGAAGCCGACCGCCTCGTCGTCCTTGCGGGTGTAGGAGAACCCGTCGGCCCCGATGGTGACGTCGGACTCGCGGTCGTCGGTGCGTTCGACGACCGGGCGGGGCGTGCCGTCGAGGTCGAGGACGGTGGACGCGTTGGCGTACCAGGACGGGACGACGGGGTTGCCCCACCAGTCGCGGCGCTGGTTGTCGTGCACGTCCCACGTGATGACCGGGTTGTCCGGGTCCCCCGTGTAGTAGTCGTGGGTGTAGATCTCGATGCGGTGCCCGTCCGGGTCCAGCAGGTAGAGGTAGAACGCGTTGGAGACCCCGTGCCGGCCGGGGCCGCGCTCGATCTGGTCCGAGCGCCGCACGGCCCCGAGGTGGTCGCACAGGTGCAGGATCTGGCTGCGCTCGTGGGTGGCGAAGGCGATGTGGTGCATGCGCGGGCCGTCGCCGCCGGTGAGGGCGACGTCGTGGACGGTGGGTTTGCGGTACATCCAGGCGGCGTAGACGGTGCCCTCGTCGTCCTCGATGTCCTCGGACACCTTGAACCCCAGGCCCTCGTAGTAGGCGCGCGCGGCCGGCACGTCGGGGGTGACGACGTTGAAGTGGTCGAGCCGGGAGATGGCTCCCGCCCCGTGGAGGTCGTAGCGCTGGTGGAACCGCTCGACGTGCTCGGCCTCGTGGAAGAACTCGACGGGGAACCCCAGGGGGTCGACGACCTGGACGGCCTCGCCGATGCCCCGGGTGGTCCCGGCGGGCACCCGGCGGACCTCGACGCCGAGCGCGCGGTGGTACGCCTCGGCCAGGTCGAGGTCCTGCGGGGTCCGCACGCGGTAGGCGAACTTGGCCGCGGCCGCGACGGGTCCCTGCCGCACGACGAGGCTGTGGTGCAGGTACTCCTCGAAGGCCCGCAGGTACAGGGCGTCCTTGGTCTCGTGGGTCACGACGAGACCGAGCAGTTCGGTGTAGAACCACTTCGACCTCTCCAGGTCGGTGACGACGAGCTCGGCGTAGGCGCAGCGGATGACGTCGGGCGGGGTCGGCAGGTCGGGTGTCGTGTCGCTCATGTCGGGCTCCGGGGTTCAGTGGGCGCCGAAGCGCGCGGTGTGGACGTCGCCCAGCGTGATGTGGACGGCTTGCTGCTCGGAGTAGAAGTCCAGCGAGCGGTACCCGCCTTCGTGGCCGAGGCCGGAGGCCTTGACCCCGCCGAAGGGGCTGCGCAGGTCGCGGACGTTGTGGGAGTTCAGCCACACCATGCCGGCCTCGATCGCGTGGGCGACGCGGTGCCCACGGGTGAGGTCGGACGTCCAGACGTACCCCGCGAGGCCGTACGTGACGTCGTTGGCCAGCCGCACGGCGTCGGCCTCGTCCTCGAACGGCGTGATGGCCACGACGGGCCCGAAGATCTCCTCCTGGAAGATCCGCGCGGTCGAGGGGACGTCGGCGAAGACCGTGGGTGCGAGGTAGTTCCCGACGGGCAGGTGGTCGGGTCGCCCACCGCCGGCGACGAGGCGACCCTCGGTCTTGCCGACCTCGACGTACCCCAGCACCCGTTCGTAGTGCTCGGGGTGCACCAGGGCGCCGACCTCGGTCCGCGGGTCGTGCGGGTCCCCGACGACGATGTTCCGCGCCCGGGCCGCGTACCGTTCGACGAACTCGTCGTAGATGCTGCGCTGCACCAGGATGCGCGACCCCGCGGTGCACCGCTCCCCGTTGAGCGAGAAGACGCCGAACAGCGTCGAGTCCAGGGCCGCCTCGAGGTCGGCGTCGGCGAACACCACAGCCGGGGACTTCCCGCCGAGCTCCATCGACAACCCCTTCAGCTGCGTCGCGGAGTTGCGGAAGATCAGCTGCCCCGTCGTCGTCTCCCCCGTGAAGGAGATGAGCTGGGTGCCGGGGTGCTTGACGAGCGCGTCCCCGGCGTCCTCGCCGATGCCGTTGACGAGGTTGAACACCCCCTGCGGCAACCCGGCCTCGGAGAAGATCTGCGCCCACAGGCTCGCCGACAGCGGGGTGAACTCGGCGGGTTTGAGGACGACGCTGCAGCCCGAGGCGATGGAGGGGGCCAGCTTCCAGCTCTCCAGCATGAACGGCGTGTTCCACGGCGTGATGAGCCCGGCCACGCCGACGGGTTTGCGGTTGACGTAGTTCACCTGCCTGCCGGGCACCTTGTAGGCGTCGTCGGACTGCGCCACGACGAGGTCGGCGAAGAAGCGGAAGTTCTCCGCCGCGCGCTGCGCCTGCCCCAGGGCCTGGGTGATGGGCAGCCCCGTGTCGAAGGTCTCCAGCTCGGCGAGCCGCGTGTCCGAGGCCTCGACGAGGTCGGCGATCGCGTTCAGCACGCGGGCCCGGCCGCGGGCGGGCCGTTCGGACCACGTGCCGGCGTCGAACGCGCGGCGCGCGGCCCGGACCGCCGCGTCGACGTCGGCGGCCCCGCCGGCGGCGGCCGTGGCGTAGGTCGTGTTCGACACGGGGTCGAGGACGTCGAACGTGGTCCCGTCGGCCGAGTCGCGCAGCTCGCCGTCGATGAAGTGCTGCAGGTGGGTGGGCAGGCCGTCCGGCACGTGGCGGGTGGTCATCGGGTCTCCTCGGGGTTGCGGGCGGCGGCCTCGTGGGCGAGCACGGCGCGCAGCGTCGCCGCGCGGTGCTCCCGGGCCGCGGTCTCCACCTCGGCGGCGGGGGCGCCGGAGGCGATGAGGTCGAGCAGGGCGTCGTGCTCGGCCACCGACTGGTGCGTGCGGTCGGGGACCAGGGAGAACACGCTGGTCCGCAGCGTGCTGAGGCGGTGCCAGCCCCGGTCCACGAGCTCGAGCAGGTGGGGGTTGGGGCAGCGGCCGGCCAGGGTGCGGTGCAGGCGCTGGTTGAGCTGGCTGAACAGCTGGGTGTCGGGTTCCCCGCGCTCGAAGCCGGCGAGCTCGGCGCGCAGGAGGTCGTTGAGCCGCCTCGCCTCCGCGAGGTCGTCGGCCGTCAGCAGCGGCAGGGCCTGGCCCACCGCGGCCCCCTCGACGACAGCCAGCGTCTCCATCGTCCAGCGGTACTCGACGGGATCGAGCCCCCGGACCGTGGCGCCGACGTGCCGCTCGAACTCCACGAGCCCCTCGGCCTCCAGGCGTCGCACGGCTTCGCGCACCGGCACCGGGGAGGAGCCGAGTTCCCGGGCGAGCGACCCGAGCACGAGCCGGTACCCGGGCGTGTAGGCGCCCGACACGATGCGTTCGCGGACGAGCTCGTAGGCGAGCTCCACCTTGGACGTGGCGACACCCGCCTCCGGACCCGGCACGACGTCCTCCTCGACGCTCACTCTGGATCGTATATCTTCGGCGATACGGTAGGTGTCCTGCTCGGCGGTGCGCAAGGACGCGCTTCCTCGCCGTCGCCGAGGAGGCACCTCGCCCGGGTGCGCTTGACGCAGGCGACCGCCACCCCGACGGTCGGACCACTCGACCCACGAAGGAGTGCGCAGATGCCGTCCTCGCCCGGACCGCTCCCCCACCGGCCGGGGAAGGTCCTCGCCGTCCACCTCGCCTACGCCTCCCGCGCCGCCCAGCGCGGCCGGCGGCCGGCGCACCCGTCCTACTTCCTCAAACCGTCCAGCTCGGTGGCGGCCACCGGCGGCACCGTGGAACGACCGCTCGGCACCGAACTCCTCGGGTTCGAGGGCGAGATCGCCCTCGTCATCGGCGAACCCGCCCGCCGGGTGGGCGCGGACCGCGCCTGGGACCACGTCGCCGGCGTCACCGCGGCGAACGACCTGGGGCTGTACGACCTGCGCGGCAACGACAAGGGCTCGAACGTCCGCTCCAAGGGCGGCGACGGGTTCACCCCGCTCGGGCCCGCGGTCCTGCCCGCGCAGGGCCTGGACCCCGCGGCCCTGCGGGTCCGCACCTGGGTCAACGGCGAGCTCGTCCAGGAGGACACGACGGCCGGGCTGCTGTTCCCGCTCGCGCAGATCGTCGCCGACCTCTCCCAGCACCTCACGCTCGAGACCGGCGACGTGGTCCTCACGGGAACTCCGGCGGGCGCGGGGGTCGTCGTGCCGGGGGACGTCGTCGAGGTCGAGGTGGACGTGCCGGACGGCCCCGCGACAGGCCGGTTGCGCACGGCGGTCGTCCAGGGCGAGCACGGGTTCGACCCCGGGCTGGGGTCCGTCCCCGCCGTCGACGACCTCCAGCGCGAGGAGGCCTGGGGATCGCGCGAGGCCGCCGGACTGCCGGCGCGCGGCCTGTCCCCCGCCCTGCGGGCGGACCTCGAACGGGTTCCGACCGCGGCGCTCTCGGCCCAGCTGCGCAAGCGGGGCCTCGACGACGTGACGGTCGACGGCGTGCGGCCGAACCACCCGGACCGCAAGCTCGTCGGGCTGGCCCGCACGCTGCGCTTCGTCCCCCACCGCACCGACCTCTTCGCCTCCCACGGCGGGGGTCTCAACGCGCAGAAGCGGCTGTTCGACACGGTCGGCGAGGGCGAGGTGATCGTCATCGAGGCGCGCGGGGAGACCGGCTCGGGAACCCTCGGCGACATCCTCGCGATCCGCGCCCACGTCCGGGGCGCCGCGGGCGTCGTCACCGACGGCGGTGTCCGCGACCACGCCGCCGTGACCGCCGTGGGCATTCCCGTGTACTCCCGCGGCCCCCACCCCGCCGTCCTGGGCCGCAAGCACGTCCCGTGGGACACCGACGTCACCATCGCCTGCGGCGGGACGACGGTGCAGCCCGGTGACGTCGTCGTCGGGGACGGCGACGGGGTCGTCGTCGTCCCCCGCGCCCTCGTCGAGGAGGTGGTCGCGGCCGCGCTGGCCCAGGAGGCCGAGGACGCCTGGATCGCCGGGCAGGTCGCCGCCGGGAACCCCGTCGACGGACTGTTCCCGATGAACGCCCACTGGCGTGCCCGCTACGAGCAGGAGGCCTGAGCCGTGCTGTCCCCCGAGACCGTCACCGCCATCGCCGACGAACTCGCCGCCGCCGAACGCGACCGGACGACAGTCCCCCTGCTCACCGCCCGCCACCCCGGCATGACGGTGGAGGACTCCTACGCGGTCCAGAACGAGTGGCGCCGCCGGCAGGTCGCCGCGGGCCGCCGGCTCGTCGGCCGCAAGATCGGGCTGACGTCGAAGGTGATGCAGCAGGCCACCGGCATCACCGAACCCGACTACGGCGCGGTGTTCGACGACATGGTGTTCGAGAACGGCAGCGTCGTCGAGCACGCCCGGTTCTCCAACGTGCGCATCGAGGTCGAACTCGCGTTCGTCCTGCGCGAACCCCTCGCCGGAGCGCACACGAGCGTGTTCGACGTCCTGCGCGCCACCGAGTACGTGGTCCCGGCGCTGGAGATCCTCTCCTCGCGGCTGGAGAAGGCCGGACGCACCATCGTCGACACCATCAGCGACAACGCCGCCATGGGTGGCATGGTGCTCGGCGGGAACCCCGTCGCCCCCGACGCCGTGGACCTGCGCTGGGTCTCGGCCCTGCTGTACCGCAACGAGACCATCGAGGAGACGGGCGTCGCGGCCGCCGTCCTGAACCACCCCGCGACCGGGGTGGCCTGGCTGGCCCGCAAGCTCGCGCAGCACGACGACGGCCTCGCCGCGGGTGACGTCGTGCTCGCCGGGTCCTTCACCCGGCCGGTGTGGATCGAACCCGGCGACACCGTGCTGGCCGACTACGGACGACTGGGGACGATCTCGTGCCGCTTCCGCTGACGCTCTGCGACGCCCTGCGGGCCGCCGACCGGCCCCTGTTCGGCGGGTGGATCTGCTCCGGTTCCCCCGTCGCGGCCGAGATCATGGCGGGGTCCGGGCTGGACTTCGTGCTCGTCGACATGGAGCACGCGCCGAACGGGCTGGAGTCCGTGCTGGCCCAGCTGCACGCCGTCTCCGGGTACCCCGTCGTCCCCGTCGTGCGCGTCGCGGCGGCCGACGAGGTGCTGCTCAAGCAGGTCCTGGACCTGGGCGCGCGCACGGTGCTCGTCCCGATGGTCTCCACCCCGGAGCAGGCCGCGGACGTCGCGGCCGCCACCCGCTACCCACCGCTGGGCCGGCGCGGGGTGGGCAGCGCGCTGGCCCGGTCCGCGCGGTGGAACCGGGTCGAGGGCTACCTCCGGAACGCCGCCGACCACGTGTCGGTCCTCGTGCAGGTCGAGACGCCGGACGGGGTGCGGAACGCCCGGGCCATCGCCGCGACACCCGGGATCGACGGTGTCCTCGTCGGCCCCGCCGACCTCGCCGCGTCCATGGGGCTGCTGGGTCAGCAGGACCACCCGGACGTCGTGGCCGCCGTCGAGTCCACGCTGGTCGAGGTCCGCGCCGCGGGCCGGCCGGCCGGGGTCAACGCGTTCGACCCCGCGCTCGCGCACCGGTACGTCGAGGCCGGGGCCCGGTTCCTCCTCGTCGGCGCGGACGTCGTCCTGCTCGCCCGGGGTTCGGAACGACTGGCGGCGGAGTTCCTCCCTCCCCCAGGATGACCCCGTGGCGGACAGCGACGTGCGGCGGATCGGGATCGTGCTCTTCGACGGCGTGGAGGAACTCGACGCCGTCGGGCCGTGGGACGTGCTGGCCTGCTGGACCCAGCAGTTCGGTGAGGACGGCTGGGAGGTGACGACCCTGTCGCGCGACGGCGGCCTCGTCACCGCCGCGAAGGGCCTGCAGTTCACCGCGGCCCACTCCTTCGCCGACGCCCCCGCGTTCGACGTGCTGCTGCACCCCGGCGGCCGCGGCACCCGGCCGCAGCTGCGCGACGAGGCGCACCTGGACTGGGTGCGCGCCCAGCGACGGTCGGTGCCGCTCATGACGAGCGTCTGCACCGGCGCCCTCGTCTACGCCGCCGCCGGACTGCTGGCGGGCCGGCCGGCGACGACGCACTGGGGGTCGCTGGACCTGCTGGCCGAACTGGACGCCACGGTCGAGGTCCGGCCGGACGACCGCTTCGTCGACGACGGCGACGTCGTGACGTCGGCGGGCGTCTCGGCCGGCATCGACATGGCCCTGCACCTGGTGGCCCGGCTCGCCTCGGTGGACCGGGCCCGCCAGGTGCGGCGTCACGTCCAGTACGACCCGGAGCCACCCGTCTGAGTCACGAGCTCCGACGCCACCGGCGGGAACACCTGCCGGTCCAGTCCCTGGAACGTCCGGGCCACCCGCAGGACCTGCTCGCAGTAGCCGCGTTCGTTGTCGTACCAGACGTAGAGGACGACGGTGTCCCCCGCGGTGATGGTCGCCAGCGCGTCGACGACCCCCGTCTTGCGGGTCCCGGTGAAGTCGGTCGAGACGACCTCCGGGGAGTCGGTGTAGTCGATCTGGTCCTGCCACGGGGAGTCGAGCGAGACCTGCCGCAGGTACTCGTTGAGGTCGGCCTTCTCGACGGGCTCGCGCAGGGTCAGGTGCAGCACGGCGAGGGACACGTCGGGGGTGGGTACCCGGATGGAGTTCCCGGTGAGCTTGCCCTCCAGCTCGGGCAGCGCCTTCGCCACGGCCTTCGCCGCGCCCGTCTCGGTGAGCACCATGTTGAGCACCGCGGACCGTCCGCGACGGTCGCCCTTGTGGAAGTTGTCGATGAGGTTCTGGTCGTTGGTGAACGAGTGCACCGTCTCGACGTGGCCCCGGAGGATCCCGTAGCGGTCGTTGACGACCTTCAGGACGGGGGCGATCGCGTTGGTCGTGCACGACGCCGCCGAAGCGATGCGGTCGGACTCCGTCAGCGTGTCCTGGTTGAGGCCGTGGACGACGTTCTTCACCGAGCCCTTGCCCGGCGCGGTGAGCAGCACCCGTCCGACCCCCTCGCTGCGCAGGTGCTGCGACAACCCCTCGGCGTCGCGCCAGCGGCCGGTGTTGTCGATGACGAGCGCGTCGTGGATGCCGTGGGCGGCGTAGTCGACGGTGGCCGGGTCGTCGGAGTAGACGACCTGGATCGTGGTGCCGTTGGCGTGGATCCGGTCGTTCTCCTCGTCCACCGTGATGGTGCCGGCGAAGGCGCCGTGGACGGAGTCGCGGCGCAGCAGGCTGGCCCGCTTGACCAGGTCGTTGGCCCCGCCGCGGCGGACGACCACGGCACGCAACCGCAGACCCCACGGGTCCTGGCCCTGCTCGACGAGGATGCGGGCGAGGAGGCGACCGATGCGGCCGAACCCGTAGAGGACGACGTCGCGTCGTCCCGCGGGGGCCTGCTGCTCCGCCAGCGGGGCGAGCAGTTCCCGGACCGCGGCCTCGTCCCCCACGCCGGTGAGCCGGGCGAGGTCGATGACGGCCGGGGCCAGCGGCAGGCGGCAGAGGACCTGCAGGAGTTCGAGGCTGCCCTCCAGACTCAGCTCGACGTCGTCGACGCGGCGGGCGAAGCGGTGCGCCTTGATGAGGTCGACGACGGACTTGCCGACGAGGCTGCGGCCGTGGACCGTGGCCGTCACCCCGTGGTCGCGGTGCAGACGGCCGATGAGCGGCACCATCGCTTCGGCCAGGCCGAGCTTGAGGGACCAGCCGAGGTCGTCGGTGGGCTGGGTGTGGTCGGTCATGCGGGTCTCCTCAGTGCGCGGCGGTCAGGTCGGAACGCAGCTGCGCGAGGCGCTGCGAGAGGGGGGCGGGGAGCGTGTCCCCGAAGCGGGCGAAGTACGCCTCGAGCTCGTCGAGCTCGGCCGTCCAGGCCGCGCGGTCGATCGCGAACAGTTCGGCGAGGTCCTCGGCGGGGACGTCGAGGCCCGTGACGTCGAGGTCACCGGGGGCCGGGACGAGTCCGACGGGCGTCCGCACCGCGTCGACCGATCCGGCCACGCGCCGGCAGATCCACTCCACGACGCGGGAGTTCTCGCCGAACCCGGGCCAGAGGAACCGGCCGTCGTCCCCGCGGCGGAACCAGTTCACGCCGAACACGGCGGGCGTCCGGGAGAGCTTCCCGCCCATGCCGAGCCAGTGGCCGAAGTAGTCCGCCATGTCGTACCCGGCGAAGGGCAGCATCGCGAAGGGGTCGTGGCGCAGTTCGCCGACGGTCCCCTCGGCCGCGGCGGTCAGCTCGCTGGAGATCGAGGCGCCGAGGAACACACCGGCGCGCCAGTCCTCGGCCTGGAGGACCAGCGGCACGTTCGTGCGCCGGCGGCCGCCGAACAGCACCGCGTCGACCACGACCCCCGCGGGGTCGTCGGCGTCGTCGGCCAGGGACGGGCATTGGGACGCGGAGACGGTGAACCTCGCGTTGGGGTGCGCCGCGGGCGTGCCCGAGGCGGGGGTCCAGTCCTGTCCCCGCCAGTCCACGAGGTGCTCGGGAACCTCCTCGGTCATCCCCTCCCACCACACGTCCCCGTCGTCGGTGAGGGCCACGTTCGTGAAGATGACGTTCTCGCGCAGCATCTCCATGGCCGTCGGGTTCGTCGACCACCCCGTCCCGGGCGCCACGCCGAAGAACCCCGCCTCGGGGTTGATGGCCCGCAGCCGGCCGTCCGCGTCGGGGCGCATCCAGGCGATGTCGTCACCGATCGTCTCCACCGTCCAGCCCGGGACGGTGGGACGCAGCATGGCGAGGTTGGTCTTCCCGCACGCCGAGGGAAAGGCCGCCGCCAGGTGGAACTGCCGCTGCTCGGGGTCCGTGACCTTGATGAGCAGCATGTGCTCGGCCAGCCACCCCTCCTCCCGCGCCATCGCGGAGGCGATGCGCAGGGCGAAGCACTTCTTGCCCAGCAGCGCGTTGCCGCCGTACCCGGAACCGTAGGACCAGATCTCCCGGGTCTCGGGGAAGTGGGCGACGTACTTGAGGTCGTTGCAGGGCCAGTGGACGTCGTCCCGGACGACCCCTCGGTCGTCCACCAACGGGTACCCGACGGAGTGCACCGCGGGCACCCACGCCGCACCGGGGGTGATCGCGGTCAGCGCCTCGACCCCCATGTGCGTCATGATCCGCATCGAGACCACCGCGTACGGGGAGTCGGTGACCTGCACGCCGAGCTGGGAGATCGGGCCGCCGACCGGGCCCATCGAGAACGGCACCACGTACATCGTCCGGCCGCGCATGGAGCCCGTGAAGGCCTCGTCGAGTTCCGCGCGCAGGGCGGTGGGCTCGCGCCAGTTGTTCGTGGGGCCGGCGTCCCGCTCCTCCTGCGAGGCGATGAACGTCCGCGACTCGACGCGGGCGACGTCGGTCGTCGTCGAGCGGGCCAGGAAGGAACCGGGTCGCAGGTCCTCGTTCAGCCGGACCAGGGTCCCCGAATCGACCATCTGCGTCGTGAGCCGGTCGAACTCCTCCTGCGACCCGTCGCACCAGACCACCGCGTCCGGCTGCGTGAGCCTCGCGAGGTCCTGCACCCAGGACAGGACCTGGGGGTTCACGTCGGACCGTGTGGTGAGGGGCGCGTCCAGCTGCGTCGTCAAGGCTCGTCTCCCGGATCGTGGGTCGTCGTCGACCCCACGATCCGGGAAGCGAGCACCCCTCAGAAGGCCTCAACGCCCGAAAGATGGGCCGTTCTTCACCGTCGGTGCAATCGCGTCAGCGGGGCTGCACCTCGCCCATGGGACCGAAGCCCGCGACGTCCGGCGCCTCGACGTAGATGATCTGCGGCTGGGCGGCGACGTGGTCGGGCATCTCGGAGATCGCCTTCTGGAAGTGGTCGGACGCGACGTGCGTCTTCCCGGCCTCGTCGTCCCGGAAGCCCTCGACGAGGGTCCAGAGGTTGGGGTCCTCGACGCTGCGGGACCAGTCGAAGAAGAGGTTCCCCGGCTCGGCGCGGACGGCGTCGGTGAACTCGCGGACGAGCTCGGGCCAGCGGTCGGACAGCTCGGGCTTCACGGGCCACTTCACCACGATCAGGATCATGCGGCGAGAGTAGTGCGGGCAGGCTCGGGCGACCCGCCGACGCCCGCCGGTCAGAACGGTGGTGGGTCGTCGGCCTCGCGGGCAGCGCGCAGCGCCACGACCCGCCGGGCGCGGTCGTCGACGTGCTCCCACACGAACTGGGTCTTGAACCGGTGGTGCGTCCGGCACAGGGCTTGGAGGTTCTCGGCGGTGGTGGGGCCGTCGGGCCAGGGCACGATGTGGTCCTGGTCGCAGTCGGCGGCCGGGCGCACGCATCCCGGCCCGCGGCAGGTCTGGTCGCGGGCGACGATGATCCGGCGCAGGGCGGCGGAGGGGCGGTAGACGTCGGCGGCGACGTCGATGACGTCCCGCGTGCCGGGGGCGACGATCACCTTGCGCCAGGTGGCGTCGGGGTCGGCGGCCAGTTCCCGCGCGGTCTCGATGCTCACCGGTCCGAGGCCGTCGACACACGCTGAGGTCTCGGGAAGGTCCCCGCCGTCGTGGCCGTCGGTGCCGACCAGGGTGGTCGCGTCGATGCGCAGGAGGACGTGGACGCTGGTGGCGGGCCGGTGACTGCGCCCGGTGGTGACGGGGTGGTCCTGATCGGCCGGGCGCTGGTGGGCGGTGTCGGAGACGGCGGGGGTCCACCGGGTGAGGCCGTCGCGCAGGACGTCGACGAGGGCGTCGTTGACCCTGGTGGCGTGGTCGCGGGTGTCGTGGACGCCGTGGGCCGTGGTGTGGTCGGTGGTGGCGTCGGCGCAGGCGGTGGCGGACGTCATCAACCGCCGTCCCAGGCCCAGGGGGAGCTTCAGGGACAGGTGGGCGGTGGCGCCGTCCTCGCAGTCGGTCAGGACTGCTTCGCGTCCGGGGTGGCGGGTGTGGTGGACGACGCGTTCGTGGTGGGGGGTCATCCGTTCCAGCAGCCGGAAGCAGCGGCCGTGCAGGGCGGAGCCGACCTTGCCGTCGCGGGCCCAGGCCAGGGCGGTGGTGTGGAACGCGTCGAGCGCCGCAGTGAGAGCCTCACCGTCCAGCAGGGCCGGTCCTTCGGTGATCGCCCCGTTCGCGTTCGTGGTGTCGGCGTCGGCGGTGAGGGTTGCGGTGAGGGTTGCGGTGAGGGTTGCGGTGAGGGTTGCGGTGAGGGTTGCGGTGAGGGTTGCGGTGAGGGTTGCGGTGAGGGTTGCGGTGAGGGTTGCGGTGTGGGCGGCCAGGCGGCGGGACTGGGCCAGGACGGTGCGGGCTTGGCGGGCGGTGACCTGTCCGGCGGCGACGGCTTCCCAGACGGGGCGTTCGGCGGTGCCGGCGGTGTGGGCGGTCCACACGTGGGTGAGGGCCGACTCGATGGGGACACCGCAGCTGCGGGAGTGGTGCAGGGCGACGACTTCGACGGCGGCGCGCAGCGGGTTCCAGGGGGCGAAGTCGTGCCCGCGCAGGCGCAGGAAGACCTGCTCGCCTCGTTCGATGAGTTCCCCGGCCTGGTCGGGGTGGGGGTGGGTGCTGAGTTGGGTGATGAGGTCGGCCAGGCCGAGCAGTTCGGCGGCGTGGGCTTGGTCGGCGGCGCGGCGCAAGGCGGCGAGGTGGGCGTCGACGTCGACGTCGGTGAAACCGTCGGCGTCGAGGGGGAAACGGGTCGGCGGCATGGAGTGCGCGGGGTGCCCCGCGTACTCCTGGACCGTCGTCGTCATGCCCTGATCCTACCATCCAGGATCGGTTCGAACAAGGCAAACATACTGTGCTGCAACGACTCCCGCGGGTTGAGCCGACTCCGCGGGTGTTTCCTGGAGCGCCTCGAGGAGCAACCAGCAGGAACCTCCACCCTCGTTCCCCTGCCGTCCGACACGCCCCCGGCAAGGACATGCCGCGTCGCCCTGCGGCAGAACCGGCCGACAGCGAGGCACCCTCCCGCCGCGGAGATGGGAACGGACCCCAGCAGCCTCCCGCCATCCCCTCGGGCGTCGCGCAGGCCCACGGGTTCTCCTCGCTCGCCTGGCCGATCGTCGACGAGTTCAGCTGCGCGTTCGCCGGTCAGCCCGACAGCGGCTACGTCCCGGCGGTGCAGATCACCGACGCCGACACCGTGGGCGGCACGACGTCGTGGGACCCTGCGGGGTACCGCGAGGCCTACGCGACGCTCTGGGGTCGCTGACCGGCCGGCCCGTTCGAGACGAGGAGCACCGTGATCCACCCCCTGTTCGACGTCAGCGGCTCCCGGGCCCTGGTGACCGGCTCCAGTCGTGGCATCGGCCACGCCCTGGCGACGGGACTGCTGGAGGCGGGCTGCACCGTCGTCCTCAACGGCCGGGACCCCGACCGGTTGGAGGAGGCCCGCGCGGGTCTGGCGGAGCGGTTCGGCGACACCGTGCACGCCGTGGCCTTCGACGGGACGGACTCGGACTCGGTGCGCGAGGGCGTCGCGCGCACCGAGGCCGAGGTCGGTCCGCTCGACGTCCTGGTCAACAACACGGGCGCGCAGCACCGCGCACCGTTCCTGGAGTTCCCCGACGAGGCGTGGCACCGCCTGCTGGCCACGAACCTCACGAGCGCCTTCCTGGTGGGCCGGGAGGTGGGCCGGGCCATGGCGTCCCGCGGGCGCGGGAAGATCGTGAACGTCGCCTCGTTGCAGAGCGAGGTGACCCGGCCCGGCATCACGCCGTACGCCGCCACCAAGGGCGGCCTGAAGATGCTGACGAAGGGCATGTGCGCCGACCTCGCCCCGCACGGCCTGTGCGTCAACGCGATCGGTCCCGGCTACTTCGACACCGAACTCACCTCCGCACTCGTGGCGGACGAGGAGTTCAGCGCCTGGGTGCGGGGCCGTACCCCCGCCGGCCGGTGGGGGAACGTCGAGGACCTCGTGGGGACATTGCTCTTCCTCGTCAGCCCGGCGGCGGACTTCGTCAACGGGCAGGTCGTCTACGTGGACGGAGGCATGACGTGCGTGCTGTGATCGCCCACGGCAAGGGCGACGTCCGGGTCGAGGAGCAGGAGCTCCCCCGCCCCGGCGCCGGACAGGTGGCGGTGCGGATCGCGTTCGGCGGGATCTGCGGGTCGGACCTGCACTACGTCCACCGCGGCGGCGTCGGCGACTACTCGATCCGGGAACCCCTGACGCTCGGGCACGAGGTGTCCGGCACGGTCGCCGAGCTCGGCGAGGGGGTCGACGGGCCACCCGTCGGAACCCCCGTCACCGTCCACCCGGCGACACCCTGCGGCGAGTGCGCGCAGTGCCGGGCCGGACGGCCCAACACCTGCCCCACCACCCGCTACCTCGGCAGCGCCGCGCACCTGCCCCACGTCCAGGGCGGTTTCGCCGACGTCGTCGTCGTCCGGGCCGCGCAGCTCGTCGAACTCCCGGAGGGGCTGGCCCTGGACCGGGCCGCGCTCGCCGAACCGCTCGCGGTGGCGCTGCACGCGGTCTCCCGCGCCGGAGACCTACAGGGTCGCCGCGTGCTCGTCACCGGTGCCGGACCGATCGGCGTCCTGGTCGCCGCGGCGGCCCGGCACGCGGGGGCGACGGAGGTCGTCGTCAGCGACCTCGTCGGCGAGGCGCTGGACGTGGCCCGGCGCTGCGGAGCGACGTCGACGGTGCACGCCGCGGACCTCGACCGCGCGGACCCCCTCGACGTCGACGTCGCGATCGAGGCGTCCGGAGCGCCGCCCGCGCTCGGGACCTGCGCGCGGCACGTCGTGCGCGGTGGCGTCGTGGTGCAGGTCGGGCTCCTCCCGCCGGGCGACGTGCCCGCCCCCGGGAACCTGCTCGTGACCAAGGAGGTGGACCTGCGCGGCGCGTTCCGGTTCAGCGACGAGATCCGCACCGCCGTCGACCTGCTGGCCGGCGGCCTGCCGGTGGACGCCGTGCTCACCCACCGGGTCCCCGTGGCCGAGGCGGTCCCCGCGTTCGAGCTCGCCGGAGACCGGCGCGTGGCCAGCAAGGTCCTGCTCGACTTCACCTGAGAGGAGTCCGGCAGACGTCACAGGACGGAAACACGGACGGAACGCGGTCGACATCGGGGAACCGGACCATAACCGACACGGTTTCGGTTAGGCTCCGGTCGTGCAACGGAGCACCTCACCCAGGAGGACCTCGTGATGGACCCTGTGATCAGCCCCGCGTCGACTGCTCAGCCCGCCGCTCCCCCCGCATCCACCAGCACCGACCAGCTCAAGGGCTCCCTCGGGGCCACCGGCATCACCGCCATGGTGGTCGCCGCCGCCGCTCCCCTGACGGTGCTGACCGGGATCGCCCCGCTGGCCATCGCCATCGGCGGCATCGGCGCCCCTGCCGGCTACCTCGCCGCCATGGTGGTCCTCGCGATCTTCGCCGTGGGCTTCACGACCATGACCCGCGTCACCGGCGGTGCGGGCGCGTTCTACTCCTACGTGACGTTGGGCCTGGGCCGGAGCTTCGGCGCCGCAGCCGGTCTCGTCGCGATCATGTCGTACAACGCCCTGCAGATCGGCGTCTACGGCCTGCTCGGCCTGCAGTTCCAGGCCACCGTCGCCCGCCTCACCGGGCTCGTCCTGCCCTGGTGGTTGTACGCCGTCGCCGCCATCGCCGTGGTGTGGGCACTGGGCCGGCGCGGCATCGACATCGGCGCCAAGCTGCTCGGGGTGCTGCTCGCGGCCGAGACCGCGATCCTCGTCGTCCTCGTCGTGAGCATCCTGGCCAAGGGCGGCGCGAACGGGCTGCACCTGACGTCCTTCAGCGCCCCCGCGCTCACCGACCCGGGCCTCGTCGGCATCCTCGGCTTCTGCTTCGCGGCCTTCGCCGGGTTCGAGTCCACCGCGCTGTACCGCCGCGAGGCGAAGGACCCGGAGCGGTCGATCCCCCGGGCGACGTACGGTGCCGTGGCGTTCCTCGGCCTCTTCTACGCCTTCGTCGTGTGGGCCGTCATCCAGGGCCTGGGCGACACCGACGCCCGCGCCGCCGCGGGGGCGAACCCCGTCGCGCTCTTCACCGCGGTGATGGACCGGTACGCCGGCGCCTGGGCCACCGACGTCATGGCCGTCCTCGTGCTCACCAGCGTCCTCGCGGCCCAGATCGCGTTCCACAACGCCATCAACCGGTACTCCTTCACCCTCGCCAAGGACGGGCTGCTGCCCGCCGCGCTCGGCCACGCCCACCCTCGCTACGCGTCGCCGGCCCGCGCTGGCGCGGCGCAGAGCGTCCTCGCCGTCGCCGTCGTCGTGGTCGCCGCGCTCGTCCACGCCGACCCGTACCGCCAGCTCGTCATCCTCGTGAACACGCCGGGAGCGATCGGCGTCATGCTCCTGCAGACCCTCACGAGCATCGCGGTCGTGGCGTACCTGCGCCGCCGGCCCGACGTCAGCGCCCTCGTGAAGTGGGTCTCGGTGCTGGCCTCCGTCCTGCTGGCCGTGGCCACCGGACTCCTCGTGCGCTACGTCGGGCTGCTGACCGGCGCCCCCACCTCGACGAACGTCGTCCTGGTGGCGATCGTCCCGGCGGCCCTCCTGCTGGGCATCGTCCTGGCGCAGGTGCTGCGCAGCCGCCGCCCCGACCTCTACACCCGCATCGGCGGCGAGTCGTGACCGCCGCGCAGCTCGTCGTCGTCGCGGACACCGTCCACACGCTGGACCCCGCGCGGCCGCACGCCCAGGCCGTCGCCATCGCCGACGGGAGGATCACCGCCGTCGGCGACCGGGCCGACGTCGGCAGCTGGCGGGGGAAGGACACCGAGGTCGTCGACCTCGGCGCCGCCACCGTGACCCCGGGCCTCGTCGACGGGCACGTGCACCCGGTCATGGGCCTGGTGCTCACTGCCGGCATCGACCTGTCCGCCGTCCGGACGCGCGGCGAACTCGTCGGGGCGCTGCGCGCGGGCGTCGCCGACGCCGGGACCGACGTGCGCGGCGGAGCCTGGGTGCGCGGCTGGGGTCTGGACCCCAACGCGTTCGAGGGCGCGCCGATCACCCACGAACCCCTCGTCGCGGCCCTCGGCCCCGACGCCCTCGTGCACATCACCCTGTTCGACGCGCACTCGGCGCTGGTCTCCCCCCGCGCCCTGGAACTCGCGGGCATCACCGGTCCCCGGGAGTTCCGGTCCGGTGCGTCCGTCGTCGTCGCCGACGGACGTCCGACGGGCCACCTGCTGGAACTGGAGGCCGTGGACCTCGTCGGGGACCTGCTGCCGTCCGAGGCACCGGAGCAGCGGCGCCGCCGGTTCCGCGACCTGCTGCAGTCGATGGCCGCGGTGGGCCTGGTCGGGGCCAACGCGATGGACTTCGAGGGGGACTCCGCAGAACTCGTGCAGGCGGTCGCGCAGGAGGAGGCGGGGTTGCCGATCCGCCTGCGCTTCGCTCCGTTCGTCATGCCGCAGCACGGCCGGGACCACCTCGACCACGTCGTGGACCTGCAGCGCAGCGCTGGGCGCCGGTGGGCCGTCGACGGCGCCAAGTTCATGGTCGACGGAACCATCGACGGAGGGACCGCCTGGCTGGAGGAGGCGGACACGCACGGCGAGTCCACCGCACCGTTCTGGCCCGACCCCGCCGAGTACACCGCGGCCGTGGAGTTCCTCACCGCCCGCGGGGTGCCGACGGTGACCCACGCGATCGGGGACGCGGGGATCCGCCACGTCCTGCGGACCGTCGCGGGTCTCAGCACGAGGACCGGACCCGTCGTGCCGCACCGGATCGAGCACATCGAGACCCTGCCGGACGACCTCGTGGAGGAGTTCGCCCGACTCGACGTGACCGCCAGCATGCAGCCCACCCACTGCACGCACTTCACGAAGGCCGACCACAGCGACAACTGGTCCCGGCGCCTCGGGAAGGTGCGCGCCGACCGGGCGTTCCGCACGCGCGACCTGCGCGACGCCGGGGCCCGGCTCGCCCTGGGGTCGGACTGGCCCGTCGCCCCCTTCGACCCGCGGGCGGTCATCGCCGACGCCCGGTTGCGCCGCACGGCCGGCCGGGTCGAGGAGGAACCCGTCCTGCCCGGACAGGCCCTCACCGCGCTCATGGCGCTGGAGGGGTACACCACCCATGCAGCCACCGCCGCGGGGCTGGGCGACCGGGCGGGTACGGTGCGAGCGGGCGCGCGGGCCGACCTCGCCGCCTTCGGCCTGGACCCGCTGAGGGCCGACCCCGACGAGTTCGCGCAGTCCCCCGTCCACCTCACGGTGGTCGACGGTTCCGTCGTGCACCGCGCCTGACCCGGCGGAGAAGGAACCCGTCCGCCCCGCACGAACCACCCTGAACCACCGGAGAACCCCATGGCTCGTCCCAGCACCCCGCTCCTGTCCCGCGAGCAGATCCTGCGCGCCGCGCTCGACCAGCTCGACCGGACCGGGGAACTGGGGCTTCCCAAGCTCGCCCGACAGCTCGACGTCGGGACGTCCTCGCTCTACCACCACTTCAAGGGCGGTCGGGAGGAACTCGTCGAGGGGTTGCGGGGACTGCTCACCGAGGAGGCGATGCCGGAGGAACCCCTGCCCGGTGAGAGCTGGCAGGACTTCGTCCGGCGCTGGGCCGGGCGCTACCGTTCGGCGTTCGTGGCCCACCCCGCCGCGGTGCCGCTCATGACGGCGCAGACCGTCACCCACCCGTCGACGCTGGCCAGCTACGAGACGCTCGCGCGGGTCCTGCACGACGCCGGTTTCGACGACGAGGAACTCCTGCACGCCGTCACGGTGCTCGACAACTTCGTGCTCGGTTCAGCGCTGGACGCCGGGGCCCCCGTGGAGGTCTGGGCCGACTCGGGCCGGGCCGACTCCCCGCTCTCGCGCGCGATCCGGGCGACGAAGGCGCAGCCGGGCGACCGGTCGGCGCGGGCGTTCCACATCGGTCTGGAGAGCCTGCTCACCGGCCTGGAGTCCTTGCGGGACCAGGCAGCGCCCGGGCGCTGATCAGCGCACGGGCGGCAGGCCCCGGGGCACTCGCTCGGGGCCGGCCTCCACCGGACGGTCTCCCGCGAGCGGGTGCAGGCGGAACGCGAGCAGGGCCACGTCGTCCTCGTGCTCACCGGGGACGAGCCGCTCGAGGACACCGTCGAGGAGGTCTTCCAGGCTCTGTCCCGCGAGGTCGGCGACGACCGAGCGCAGCAGCGCGAGCCGGTCCTCCAGCGGGGTGTCGCGGCGTTCGATGAGGCCGTCGGTGAAGGCCAGCACCGTGCAGCCGCGTTCGAGCACCGCGACGTGGTCGGAGCGGACGACGGTCGGGTCGATGCCCAGCAGCAGCTCGGACGCCCCGGAGTCGAGCGACCGGACCGAACCGTCGGGGCTGACGACGAGCGGGTCGAGGTGCCCGGCGTTGGACCAGCGCACGTGGGTCCGCTCCCCGGACAGCTCCAGGCGGGCCACGACCGCCGTCGCCGTGGTCCCCACGTCCAGGCCCTCCATCGCGGCGTCCAGGCCCGAGAGCACCCGAGCGGGCGAAGCCCCTGTGCTGTAAGCGATCCCCCGCAGCAGCGAGCGGACCTGACTCATGGCGGCCGCCGCGTCGATGTCGTGACCCATGACGTCGCCGATGACGAGGACCGTGGCGCCGTCCGGGGTCAGGAAGGCGTCGTACCAGTCGCCCCCCACCCGCGCGGCACGGGCCGCGGGCCGGTACCGCACCGCCACCTGCACGTGGTCCGGCTGGACGGGCGGCGTGAGGATGCTGCGCTGCAACCCCTCGGCGACCCGCTGCTGCTGGGAGTAGAGCCGGGCGTTGTCGAGGGCCAGGCCCGCGCGGTCGCCGACCTCCGTCGCCAGCAGGAGGTCCTCGGCCGAGAGCCGGTCGGCCGCGCGGTCGTGGAAGAGGCTGATGAGCCCGACCGTGCGCCCGCGGGCACGCACCGGCAGGCACTCGAACGCCTGCGGCGCCAGCCGTCCCAGCAGGTCGCGCGCCGTCGAGCCCGGCGAGAGCTGCGCCGAGATCGCCGCGGTGGCACCCGAGGCGACGCCGGTGGGCTGCCCCGTGCGCCACACGCGGAACAGGTAGGAGCCCGGCTCCAGCGCCTGCAAGCGCGCCTCGCGGTACTGCTCGACGAGGTCGCGGCGGGCCGGGTCGGCGTGCTGGCAACCGAGGTCGCGCAACCCACCGTCCTCGTCGACGAGGGTCACGAGGCACCAGTCCCCCAGCGCCGGGACCAGGTGCTGCGCCAGCCGCGCGTACGCCTCCTCCACGTCCAGCGTGGAGGAGAGGTCCTCGCTGACGCGGACGATGAGCCGCAACCGCTCGGCGGCGTCGGCCGTCGCCGCGTGGGCCGCTTCCAGCGCCCGCTGCGCGCGCATCCGCTCGGTGACGTCGAGGAAGGAGACCGACAGACCGTCGGGGTCGGACCAGGCCCGCACCTCGAACCAGGCGTCCAGGGGCGCGGGGTAGTACGCCTCGAACGTCGCCGGCACCCCGGTCTCGGCCACGGCGCGGTAGTGCCTCTCGAACTCCGACCCGACGGCCTCGGGGAACAGTTCCCACACGCAGCCGCCCAGCAGCTCCGTGCGCGAGCGCCCCAGGACGCGTTCGGCCTCACCGTTGACGTGGCTGAACCGGAACTCGCGGTCCAGGGAGAAGAAGGCCGACGACATCGACTCCAGGACGCGGGCGATGCGGGCGTCCTCGTCCCGCGCCGCGGTCGTGTCGTACGCCGCCCCCAGCACGCGCGCGGCGCGGCCGGACTCGTCGGCCAGGGACTGCCCCTTCGCCCGGACCCAGCGGGTGGTGCCGCCCGGGAGGACGATGCGGTACTCCGCGTCGTAGGGCCCCACGGTGTCGATGGACTCCTGCAGGGCCCGGGCCACGCGGGCGCGGTCGTCGGGGTGGACCCGGTCGTTGAACGCCTCGATGGTGCGTCCGAAGTCGTCGGGGGCGTAGCCGAACATCTGCAGCAGGTTCTCGTCCCACGTGAGGCTGCCAGTGCCCAGGTCCCAGTCGAACGTGCCGACCCCGCCCGCGCTGACGGCCAGCTGGTGGCGCACGCGGACCGCTTCGAGGTCCACGGACAGCGCCGACAGCTCGAGCTCGGTCACGGCGGAGGTCGCCAGCGCGGTGAGCAGCGAGACGTCCGACCCCGCCCACTCCCGCACGTCGGGCCCGAAGACGCACAGCGCGCCGACGACGTGCCCGTCCTGGCCCCGCAGCGGGACACCGAGGTAGGCCCGGACGGCGCCGCTCGTGACGGGCGGCAGTCCGCTGACGCGCGCGTCGGCGAGGGCGTCGGTGACGACGAGGGGTTCGGCGGACGTCGCCGTCACGGTGCAGAGCGAGTCCGCCAGCGGCGTCGGCACCCCGGCGGCCGTCCCGACGGCGGCGGAGATGGTCTGGACGTCGGAGAGCAGGGAGACCTGGGCGGCGGGCGCCCCGAGGAGGCGGGCAGCGAGCTCGGCCAGCCGGTCCAGCGCCGGGTTGCTGCTGGCCGTCACGAGGCGCCGGGCGGACTGGACGCGGTCGGCATCGCCGGCGAACGCGGCTGCGTCGGCAGCCGGTGGCGGGCGGTCCATGGCGTGTGCTCCTCGGCCGACCGGCGCGAGGACCGGGCTGGGACAGGATCGGGCTGGGACAGGGTGCAACGGTCGCCGGCGTTCTCCAGCGTCCTCGAGTGTGACACGCCGGGTGCGGTCACGACCGTCGAAAGCCCTCGTGCGGCAGCATCGTCGGCCGTGCCGACCGTCCGGGGCCGCCCTGCCCCGCCCGCCCTGCCGCTCGTCCTGCTGCTCGGTTCGCTGCTGGTGGTGTCGGTGCTCGTCGCCCTCGCTGCGCTGGGCGGTGCCCACCGCAGCGACCGGAGCGCTCCCCCGGCGGCGTCCGCGCAGACGGCCGTCGCCCAGCTCGCCACGCTGGAGGTCCGGGCGCCCGCACCGCACCTGGGCTACGCGCGGGAGCGGTTCGGCGACGGCTGGGTCGACACCGACCGCAACGGCTGCGGCACCCGCGACGACGTCCTGGCCCGCGACCTGCAGGACGTCTCGCACCGTCCCGGGACCGACGGGTGCGTCGTGACGAGCGGGGACCTCCTCGACCCCTACAGCGGTGAGCGCATCCACTTCGTCCGCGGCCGCGCGACGAGCGAGCGGGTCCAGATCGACCACGTGGTGGCCCTGTCCAACGCGTGGCAGACGGGGGCGCAGGGGTGGGACGCGGCCCGGCGCACCGCCTTCGCCAACGACCCCCTGGAACTGCTCGCCGTGGACGGTTCCCTGAACGCCGCGAAGGGGGACGGGGACGCGGCGGCGTGGCTGCCGCCTACGGTCGGCTTCCGCTGCCGGTACGTGGCGCGGCAGGTGGCGGTGAAGGCCACCTACGGGTTGTGGGTCACCCCGGCCGAGAAGGAGGCCGTGGCCCGCGTGCTCTCGACGTGCCCCGGCGAACCCTCGCCCGCACCTACGCTCGCGGGGTGACCCTCGACGCCGTGCTCGCGTTCTGCGCCCTGTGCCTGCTGCTTGAGCTGACACCGGGACCGAACACGTTCCTCGTCCTGCGGCACAGCCTGCACGGGGCGCGGGCGGGCGTGGTCACGGCGGCGGGTTCGGCGCTGGGGGCGCTCGTGTGGGCCGGCGCGGTCGCCGTCGGCCTGGCGGCCCTGCTGGAACGGTCGGCGCAGGCGTACCAGGTGCTGAAGGTGGCGGGCGGCTGCTACCTCGTCCACCTCGGCGTGCGCACGTTCCTGGCGCACCGGCGCGCGAGCAGCGGCGGGACCCTCGTCGCGGCGGCGCCGCGGTTGCCGGCCGCGTTCCGCTCCGGCCTCGTCTCCTGCGTCCTCAACCCGAAGGTGGGGTTGTTCTTCCTCGCGGTGGTCCCGCAGTTCGTGCCGGCGGGGGCCGGGGCGCGCGGAACCCTGCTGCTGGGCGCCCTCGAGGCGGGCGTCGCCCTGCTCTACCTCACGGTGCTGTCCCAGGTCGCCGCCCGGGCGGTCGAGTGGCTCCGCCGACCGCGCGTGACCCGCACGCTCGACCGGGTCAGTGCCGCCGTGCTGACGGCGTTCGGGGTCGGGACGATCGCCGGGGCCCGTTAGTTCGGTTCCCCCAGGGGCGTGCGGTGGAAGTCGCCGCCGACGAGGTCGTCGTCCTCCTGCGGGCCCTGCGCCGCGAACACCTCGGCCGCGAACTGCTCGGAGTCGTCCTGCGGGTGGTACCCGATCGCCTCGCCCTCGGTGAGGGACCACCACCGCCGGGTGTTCGCCGAAACCCCCCAGACGCAGTGCCACCCGGTGACCTGCGGCGCCACCGCGGCCGTCACCAGCCGGGCGCAGTCGTCGTACGACATCCACGTCGACAACCCCCGCACCCCCCCGGGGTGCGGGAAGCAGGAACCGATGCGCAGCGCGACGACGTCCAGGCCGGCCCGGTCGACGAACAACCGGCACAGCGACTCCCCCGCCGTCTTGCTCCAGCCGTAGTAGCTGTCGGGGCGGAACGGCGTGTCCGCGGCCAGCAGTTCCCCGTCCGCCCGCCCGGTGAGTCCGACGGCGTGGTTGCTGGAGGCGAACACCACCTTGCCGACGCCCGCCCGGACGCACGCGTCGAGCAGGACCCACGTGCCGTGCACGTTGGCCTGCAGCACGTCCGGCCAGGCGCGTTCCTTGCTCAGGCCCGCGAGGTGCACGACCGCGTCCACACCCGCCACGGCCCGGTCCACCACGTCGGGGTCGGTGACCGACCCGACGAGAACCTCGTCGGCCCCGCCCTCCGGAGCGGCGAGGTCGAGGGAACGGATCCGGAACCCCCCGGCCCGCAGCCGGGGGACGAGTTCACGGCCGAGCCCGCCGGCGGCACCGGTCACGAGCAGGAGGGGGTGTTCGGTCACGCTCTGGTCTTAGCATGGCCGGGTGGCTGAGGGAACCGGGCGACCCGGCGCGTACCGCAAGGGGATCGAGCGGCGGCAGCAGATCCTCGACCACGCCATCGACCTGTTCGCCGAGCACGGTGTCGACGGCGCCTCCCTGCGGTCGGTCGCCGACGGCACGGGCGTCTCGCACGCCGCGCTGCGGCACTACTTCAGCTCCCGCGACGAACTCCTCGTCGAGGCCTACCGCGAGCACGAGCGACGCCACTCCTCCCCGGAGGACCCGGCCGCGGGCGGCCCGGTCGCGCAGATGGCGCGGTCGGCGGACCGCAACCGGGTGGTACCCGGCCTCGTGCAGCTGTACGCGACGCTGACCGCCGACGCGCTGCAGGAGCGGCACCCGATGACCCGGGAGTTCGTGCAGGCGCGGTTCTCGCGGGTGCGGGCCGAACTCGCCGACGCGGTCGCCCTGGGGCAGCGCGAGGGCCGCATCGCCACCGACCTCGACCCCGCGGACGCCGCCGCCCTCGTGATCGCCGCCTCCGACGGGTTGCAGGTGCAGTGGCTGCTCGACCCCGACGGCGTCGACGTCCGGCGGTCGCTGGAACTCCTGGAACGCCTGCTGCCCAGCCGCCGGGACACCGGCGGCGAGGACACCTGACCTCAGCAGCCGCAGCTGCGCCGCACGACGAGCTCGGCCGGCAGGACCTGACGCTCGTGCTCGCCGTCCGGAGCGGGGTCCAGCGCCCTGGCGACGGCGGCCCGCGCCATCTCCTGCACCGGCTGCCGCACGGTCGTCAGCGGGGGCAGCGTGAACTCCGTCTCCTCGGTCCCGTCGAAGCTCACGACGGCGACGTCGTGGGGCACCCGCAGACCGCGTTCGTCCAGCGCCCGCAGCACCCCCACGGCCTGGAGGTCGGAGCTGACGAACACCGCGTGCGGGTGGTCGTCCCCGGCGAAGAGGCGGGTTCCGGCGTCGTACCCGCCCCGTCGGGAGAACTCCCCCCGGGCGATGGGCCCGACCCCGGTGCCCGCTTCGCGCGCCGCGGCGCGCCAGCCCTCCTCGCGCAGTTCCCCCGCCTCCCCGCCGATGACGAGCGCGACGGGACCGCGGCCGTGCCCCAGCAGGTGCGAGGTCCCCGCACGGGCGCCCTCGTACGCGTCCACGCCCAGGCTCGGGAAACCCGGCACCTCGAAGAAGGTGTTGAGCTGCACGAGCGGTACCCCGAGACCCGCGCGGGCCACCAGGTCCGGACGCGCCATGACGCTGGTGACGACGATCGCGTCCACCCCCCGGGCGCTGAGCGCCTCGATGCGCCGGTGCTCGGCCTCGACGCCGCCGTCGGTGCTGACCAGCAGGACGTCGTAACCGCGCGCCGCGGCCACCGCGTCGACCGCCAGCGCGAACTCCGCCCACAGCGGGTTCCCGAGGTCCGGGACGACGTGCCCCAGGAGGCGGGAGGACCCGCGCCGCAACGCCTGCGCCGTCGAGTTCGGCCGGTAGCCGAGCGCCTCGATGGCCTCGCGGACGCGCGCCGCGGTCGCCGGGGCGACCGGGCGCGGGCCGTCGTTCACCACGTAGCTCACCACCGCCGAGCTGACCCCGGCGTAGCGGGCCACGTCGGCCCGGGTGACGTTCCTGCTCACCCCCGGGAGGGTACTGGCCCCCACGGCGGCAGCGGGCGCGTCAGAGCGTCGCGGCGCTCGGGTCCCAGTCCTCCGGCAGCGGGGCCACGGGCGCCACCGTCGAGGCGATCTCGACGGCCGTGCCGCTCGCGGCCGCGTCGCGGACGGCGAGCAGCACGTCGAGCACGTGGGCCGCCACGGCTCCGGACGCGCGCTCGGTCCCCCCGGTCCGGACGGCCCGGGCGAGGTCCAGGACGCCGGAGCCCCGACCGAACGTCGAGCCGACGGCCGGCAGCGTCGTGGGCTCGTCCTGCCCGAGGCGCCACAGGGTCGAGTCGCCGTCGAACGTGTTCGGGTCGGGCAGGACGATGGTGCCCTCGGTGCCGTTGATCTCGACGAACCCGTTGCGCGGCAGCGCGTGCTGGAAGGAGAACGTCGACTGCGCGGACTGGCCGCCGTCGAACTCGATCAGCGCGGCGTGGTGGGTCGGCACCTCGACGGGGAAGGTCTCCCCCCCCCGCGGGCCGGAGGCGATGGTGCGGGTGGCCACCGAGCGGGACGCCACGGCCTGCACGCGGTTCGCGGAACCGAACGCGTGGACGAGGGTCGTCACGTAGTACGGGCCCATGTCGAACAACGGACCCGCGCCGTGGGCGAAGAGGAAGTCCGGGTTCGGGTGCCACGCCTCGGGACCGGGCACGTGGAACATCGTCGTCGCGGTCAGCGGCTGGCCGATGTCCCCGCGCGCGATCGCGCGCAGGGCGCTCTGGATGCCCGCCCCGAGCACCGTGTCCGGCGCGCAGGCGACGCGCAGGCCGAGCCGCTCGGCGTCGGCGAGCAGCGCCCGGCCGGACTCCGCGTCCAGAGCGAGGGGCTTCTCGCTCCACACGTGCTTGCCCGCGGCCAGGACCTGGCGGCCGACCTCGGCGTGCACCGCCGGGATCGTGAGGTTGACGACGATCTCGACGTCGTCACGGGCGAGGAGTTCCTCGACCGTCCCCGACGCCTTCACACCGAAGGCCTCGGCCTGCGCCGCAGCCCGGTCCAGGGCGATGTCGGCCACGAACCGGACCTCGACGTCGGCGAACTTCGTGAGGTTCTCGAGGTACTGCGTGGAGATGTTCCCGGCGCCGATGACGCCGACCCCGACGCGGCTCACGCGTCGTTCTCCGTCAGCCACGCGAGGGAGGCCGCGATGCCCTCGAACACGTCGCCGGAGTAGGCGTCGAACTCGATGACGCGCAGGGCGTCGGGCGCCGCCGCCAGGATCGCGGGGACGTCGATCTCGCCGCGGCCCGCCGGCTGCTGCAGCGAGGTGTCGGTGCTGCGGGCGCCGTCCTTGACGTGCAGGAACTTCACGCGGTCGCCGAGGGAGCGCAGCAGCGCGGGGGTGTCGGCGCCGCCGACCGTGGCCCAGAACGTGTCGACCTCCAGGACGACACCGGGTTCGAGCTGCTCGGCGAACAGCTCGAGGACCGGGCGGCCGTCGACGGTGTTCAGCAGCTCCCAGTGGTGGTTGTGGTAACCGAAGTCGAGGACGTACTCGTGCGCGAGGGCGCTCAGCTCGTTGACCCGCTCGGCGATCCGCTGCACGTCGTCGGCCGTCTGCCAGCGCTCCGAGGGCACGAACGGGTCGATCACCGTCGTGATGCCCAGGGCGTTCGCGGCCTCGAAGACCTCGCGCGGGTTCTCCGCGTCGATGACGGGCGCGTGCCCGGAGGGCGCCGTGACACCGGCGGCGGCGAAGGCGTCCTTGAACTCGGCGGTGCGGGTGTGGAAGGCGTAGGGCTCCACCTGGGTGAGACCGATCTCGGCCAGTCGCGCCACCGCGGCGGACAGGTCCTGCTGGACGGCGTCGCGCACCGAGTACAGCTGCACGGAGGGTTTCCGGGACACCTCGAGACTCCTTCGTTCCGTGGACGGGGTGGGCCGGTGGCCGGCCGCGGCCGATCCTACACGGGAACCTTCCAGTGGAAGGTATTCGCCCCGACGAGCCCGCCACCGCCGCCCGCGCTACGTTGCCCAGGCCCGGGAGCCGGGTGCGCTCGACCGACACGGGCGGTGGATCCGTCCCGACGGGAGCGGCCGTTGCACCCTGACCCGTCCGGGTCCCACCCCGAGCACCTCGACGCTGCTCTCCTGGCCGCCGTGGCGGGGCTGGCGGACACCGCGGCCGCCGACGCCGCCACCGACGACCTGCTCCGCCGCCTGGTGGAGGTGGCCGTCGAGCACCTCGGCGTCGACGGCGCAGGTGTCGTGGCGGCGGGGTCGGCGGGTCCGGGTGACCTGCGGCTCGTCCACGTGAGCACCGGTGGCCCCGAGGCCCCCGAGCGCCTCCAGGAGCAGCTGACCGAGGGGCCCTGCCAGGACGCCGCCCTGTTCGGCGTCGACGTCGTGGTCGACGACCTGCTCGACCCGGTGCAGACGGCGTGGCCCGCCTACGTCGACGCCGCGGTCGCCGCGGGGTGGAGGTCGGTGGTCGCCGTGCCGCTGCTGAGCGGGGGCCGGCTCGGCGGGGTCCTGGACGTCTACCGCCGGGTCCCCGGGACGTGGCGGGCGCGCGAACTGCACTGGGTGCGGGTCCTGGGGCACCTCGCCGCGTCGTACCTGGCGCTGGCGGCGGACCGGGACGAGGCGCGGCGGGCGCGGGAGGAGCTCGAGCACGCCAGCACCCACGATGCGTTGACGGGTCTGCCGAACCGGGTCCTGCTCTTCGACCGCCTCGACCACGCTCTGTCCGCCGCACGGCGCCGTGGCCGCGGCGTCGCTGTCCTCTTCGTCGACCTCGACCGGTTCAAGGCCGTCAACGACACCTTCGGGCACGCCGCCGGGGACCGGGTCCTGGCGGCCGTAGCGGCGCGGATGCGCGCCGAACTGCGCGACGGGGACACGCTCGCACGGTTGTCGGGCGACGAGTTCGTCGTCGTCTGCGACGACCTGCCCGCCACGGACGACGAGGGCCGACAGCGGGACGTCGACGCCGTCCAGGCCCGGCTGCGCCGGGCGCTCGCTCCCCCGGTGCGCCTCGGGGACGTCGACGTGGTCGTCTCGGCCAGCACGGGCGTCGCGCACAGCGGTCCCGGCAGCACGGCCGAGGAACTGCTCTCCGAGGCCGACACCGCGATGTACCGCGCCAAGCACCCCGCTGGGCAGGCGGCCGGGACCGGTGGTTCCCTGCGCGACCTCGAACGCCAGCTCACGCGGGCCCTGCCCGAGGGGAGGCTGCGACTGCACCACCAGCCGATCGTCGACGCGGGTGGGACCGTCCGTGCCGTCGAAGCGCTGCTGCGCTGGCAGCACCCCACCCGCGGCCTGCTGCCCGCGGCGGAGTTCGTCGACCTCGCCGAGCACTGCGGGATGGTCGTGGCGTTCGGCCGGTGGGTCGCGGAGGAAGCGTGCGCCCACCTGGCCCGCTGGCGTTCGACGCACGGTCCCGCTGCGCCGGAGACCGTGTACGTCAACCTCAGCGCGCGTGAACTGGCGGACCCGGGACTGGGCGGGGTGCTGCAGGACGCCCTGGAGCGCAACGGCCTCGTGCCGGGCGACCTCGGCCTGGAACTGCTGGAGAGCAGTTTCATCGATCCCCTCGTCCTGCCCGCCCTGCACGAACTGCAGCGCCGTGGCCATCCGCTGTCCATCGACGACTTCGGGACGGGGTACTCCTCGCTGGCCCGGCTCGTCGACCTGCCCGTGCGGATGGCGAAGGTCGACAAGTCCCTGGTCGCCGGGATCGCCTCCGACCCACGGCGCCGGACCCTGCTCGACGCGGTCGTCACGGTCGCCGTCGGGCTCGACGTCGAGGTGGTCGCCGAAGGGGTCGAGACGGCGGCGCAGGCCGATGCCCTGCTGGCCGCCGGCTGCAACTACCTCCAGGGGTTCCACTGCGGTGTACCCGCTCCCGCCGAAGAACTCCACTTGCGTCTGGGGTGAGGGTCGCCGCGCTGGAAGGGTCGACCGCGGGCGTGGTCCTCCCCGCCGTACGTCGCCTGCGACGTGGGCACGCTCCGGCCGAAGGCGCGGACGTACCACTCCGGGCGAAGGATGACCACGGAGCCCGGCGCGATCCTCCACACCCTCCTCCACAGCCAACAGACCGTAAGCTGTTCTGCCGCAAAAAGTTACGAGCCACAAGACCTGTCACCACAGGGCTCGTTCGACTAAACTTGAACACATGAACCCCGCCGTCCAGGACCGCGCAGCAGACGCCCTCACGCGTCTCGCCGCCACCCTGGACGACATCCTCACCCTCCCCACCGGAACCCTCGACCGCGACGACACCGACCACCTCACCCGCACCCTCTACACCCTCGGCAACCGCCTCGACGCCGCCAAACTCCACCTCCTGCGCCGCGCCCTGGAGCACGCCCCCGAGAGTTCGGTCGTGGACCTCCTCGCCACGTCGCCGGTGAACCTGTCCCGCACCCTGGCCCGCAAGGACGTCGCCGCGGCCCGGCACACCGACCCCAGCACTAGCTGGGACGGGAGCATCGGCGGACTCGACGGCGACCGCGGCTCCCTCGCCCGCACCGGTGAGGCCCTGGCCTCCGGCGACACCACCCTCGCCCACGTCCACAGCGCCGTCACCGCCCTGCAGTCCGTCCCCACCCCCCTGCGCCGCGGCACCGTCGACATCGAAGTGCAGATGGACACCGGCGAGATGGTCTGGACCACCCAGCGTCGCGCCGACCTCATCGACGGACACTTCGCCGTCGTCACCGGCACCCAACCGCTGAGCACCGCGAACCAGCTCAGCGAAGAACTCCTCACCCGCCTGGACCCCGACCGCGTCGACCGCCACGTCCGCGACCTCGAACCGGACTCCGCCAGCCGCCGCACCCTCACCTTCACCCGCCGCCACGGCATGCTGCGCATGACCGTCGACCTCGACGAAGCCGCCGCCGTCGTCGTCCGCTCCGCTGTGGAGGCCGCCGCGAAACCGCTCCCCAGCGCAGTTGAGAAGGGGACCGGGCTCGGTGGGGAACACGACACCCGCTCGGTCGGTCAGCGCCGCCACGACGGCCTCGTCGACCTCGTCACCACCGGCACACACCACCCCGCCAGCAGCACCGACCCCGTCGTCGCCCACCAGGCCACCGTCGTCCTGCGCGCCACCCTCGACGACACCGGACAGCTCCAGCCCGGCACCGCCACCGCCGACACCCACGGCCCCATCACCGACGCCACCGTGCGCGCCGCCTCCTGCGACGGCGACATCACCGTCGCCGTCATGGACCGCCTCGGCCGGCCCCGCTCCCTGCACACCCTGGACCGACACGCCAGCGACAACCAGCGCCTCATCGTCGCCGAACGCGACCGCGGGTGCATCGCCCCCGGCTGCGGAGCCCCGGCCTGGGCCTGCCACCTGCACCACGTCGTCCACTGGGCCGACGGCGGACCCACCAGCATCGACAACCTCGTCCTGCTCTGCGGCCGAGACCACCGAGCCCTGCACGCCGGCCGCCTCGAAGCCAGGTTCGGCGAGGACGGCCTCCCCGAAGCCCGGAGGATGCAGCGGGACCTCGGCAAGCTCATGACCCCCGGCCCCTGGACGCGCAACGACCACCCCGCCCTCCTGCGCAGGACGCGGGAGCTCGCCCGCGCCCTCGAACAGGGCGACGCGCCCGGCTGAGGCCGACAGACCCGCTGCGGCACGGGGACCGTGCCGTCGAGCTTCACCTCCGGGTGGGAGACCACCGAGAGGACCACCCGTCAGTCCAGCCCCCGGGCGGCGAGTGCCTCCCCCACCTGCTCGGCGTGGGCGACGGCGCGCACGACGGTGGGCACCAGCAGCGCACGCGGACTGTTCCCCAGCCCCCGCGCGGCCGCTGCCTCCCTCGACTCGGCGAGCAGCCGCCCGACGACGGGAACGCTCGTGATGGTGAGCGAGAACGCCAGTCCGGCCCGTTCGGGGTCGACCCCGAGGCGTCGCAGCGGTCGCAGCGCCCGGACGACGGTGTCGAGCAGGTCGGGGACGGGCGTGGTGGCGGTGACGAGGGTGGCCGACCACAGGCAGGCCAGGAGGCCCCCGACGACGGCGGCGGCCTCCCAGGGGCCCTGCAGCCAGGTCTGCACCGCGGCCAGCGCTACGAGCACCCACGCGGTGCGGCGCACCTGCCCGCGCAGCAGCCCGCGGCGCAACCGGCACCCCCGGGCCAGGACGATGCAGCCGGCGAGCAGGACCGCCAGCCACACGGTGGCCGTCGGCGGCGTGGCGAGCGAGCGGACGAGGCCCACGCCCGTCCCCACGACGACGAGGGCGAGGAGCTTGGTGCGCGGGGCGGCGCGGTGCAGGACGGACGTCCCCGGTTCGGCGGTCCCCAGCAGGGGCGGGGGCCCGGTGAGGCCGCGCCTCACGCCCAGGCCCGGTAGGCGGCGACGACCTCGGACGCCGGCCCGTCGGCGTGCACGCGCCCGTCGGCGATCCACAGTGCGCGGTCGGCCCGTGCGGCCAGGTCCAGGTCGTGGGTGGCGACGACGACCTGGTCCACGTGGGCCGGCGGGTTCCGCAGCACGTCCCCGACCCGGCGTCCCGTCCGCAGGTCCAGGAGGGTGGTGGGTTCGTCGGCCAGCACGACGCGGGGGCGGGTGGCGAGCACGGTCGTCAGGGCCAGCAGCTGGCGCTGCCCGGAGGAGACGTCGCGCACGGACCGGTCCGCGAGACCGCCGAGACCGGCCGCGGCCAGCAGTTCCCGGGCGCGCGCGTCGCGGTCGCGCACGTCCGTGCGGCGCAACGACAACGCGACGTCCTCCACGGCCGTCGGCATGACGAGCTGGGCGTCGGGGTCGGTGAAGACGAAACCCACCTGCCGCCGCAGCGCCCGCAGGTCGCGCTCGGGGTCCAGCCCGTCGACGAGGACCCGGCCGGCGGACGGCAGCACCAGCCCGTCGAGCAGGCGCAGGACGGTGGACTTACCGGACCCGTTGGGGCCCACCAGGACCGTGAACGGCTCGGTCACCTCGAGGTCCAGCGGATGGAGCACCACGCGGTCCGGGGCGTCGACCCGGACCCCCTCGAGGCGGATCACCTCGGCCCGCCGGTCACACCGGGGAATGTAGCGTGCAGCGGGTGAGCACCGGAGTCGTCCTGCCCCGCGACCTGCCCGCCGCCGACGTCCTCCCCTTCGCCCGGCGCGCCGACGCGCTCGGCGCCGGGAGCCTGTGGGTCATCGAGGACCTGGGCTTCCGCGGGGGTTTCGCGCAGGCGGCGGCCGTCCTGGCCGTCACCGAGCGGGTCCACGTCGGGCTGGGCATCGCGCCCGCCGCCGCGCGCAACCCCGTCTTCACCGCGATGGAGGCCGCGACGCTGGCCGAGCAGTTCCCCGGCCGGTTCACGCTCGGCCTCGGCCACGGCGTGCCGGGCTGGATGCGCCAGGTGGGCGCCTGGGGCCGCAGCCCGCTGACGTCCTTCGGCGAGCACGTCGAGGCCGTCCGCCGCCTCCTGCACGGCGAGACCGTGACGCTGCTGGGCGACTACGTCCACCTCGACGGCGTCCGGCTCGACGCTCCGCCGGCCACGCCGCCGCTCGTCGTGTCCGGTGTGCGCGGCCCGAAGTCGCTGGCGCTGTCGGGTCGTCAGGCCGACGGCACGTTGCTCGCGGAGCCCGTGACCGCCGCGTACGCGCGGGCGGCGCGCGAGCAGATCGGCGCCGGCCCCGAGCACCGGCTCATCGGGTACGAGCTGGCCGCTATCGACGACGACCCGGTCCGCGCCCGCGACGCCGTCCGCCCCGGCCTCGTGTGGGTCGGGACCCCCGACGCCGCCGCGCACACCGCACCGTCCCCCTACGCCGCGGACCTGCAGTCGCTGCGTGACCGCACCCCGGACGTCGACGAGTTCGTCCGCCTGCTGCCCGACGAGTGGGTGGACGACCTGACCCTGGCGGGACCGGCCGAGGAGGTGCGCGCCCGCATCGCCGACCTGCGCGCGGCCGGGCTCGACGAGGTCGTCCTCTTCCCCACCGGCGACGACCGGCTGGCCGCCCTGGAGTCCCTCGCCGCCGTGTTCAGCGCCTGAGTCACGGCCTGAGGAAGACCTCCAGGACGGGCACGAGGACGTCCGGCCGCACCACGGGCAGTTCGAAGGTGGTCGTGCCGGCGGGCAGCCCACCCATCCCGGTGCCGTACGCCCGGACGGACGGATTCGCCTCGGTGAACTGCACCTCCGAGGCGTCGTTCAGCAGTTGCGCGTACTCGACGCGGCCGGCGAGCCCCGTGACGTGCAGGTGCCGCAACGGCCAGGCGAAGAGGTGGACGTAGAGCCGGTCGCCGCGCTGGGTGAGGCGCGCGTCCGCCGTCGTGGCGATCCCCGCCTCGGCCGGACCGGTCCCGTGGACCGCCCGGGCGTGCAGATCCATCCACTGCGCGATCGTGTCGAGGGTCCGGGCCGCCGACGGGGAGAACCGGCCCCGCGCGTCCGGGCCGACGTTGAGCAGCAGGTTCCCGCCCTTGGACACCCCGTCCACGAGCATGCGCAGCAGGAGGTCGGGCGTCTTCTCCCGCAGTTCGTCGCGGTGGTACCCCCAGCTGCCGTTGAGCGTCTGGCACGCCTCCCACGGCACCGGCCGGCCCTGCACGGTCATCGGCTCGACCGGCTGGTACTGCTCGGGGGTCACGAGGTCGCCGGGCACGTCAAGCCGGTCGTTGACGACGATGCCGGGCTGCAGCTCGCGGACGGTCGCCATGAGCTCCTCGCTCCCCCACTCCTCCTTGCCCTTGCCGTTCCACGCGCCGGGCTTGTGGTCGTCGTCGGCGTAGGAGAAGTCGAAGAACAGGTAGGAGATGCGCCCGTACCGCGTCAGGAGTTCGCGCACCTGCCCGTGCAGGTACTCGCGGTAGCGCTCCATGTCGCGCCCCGCGTTCAGCGCCGCCACGTCGGGGGCGTTGCGCTGGGGGTGGACGCTGTCCACGACGAAGTCGGGGTGGTGCCAGTCCAGGAGCGAGTAGTAGAACCCGACCTCGAGCCCTTCGGCGCGGAACGCCTCGACGAACGGGCCGACGAGGTCCCGGCCGTGCGGGGTGCTGGCCACGCTGTAGTCGGTGAGGGCGCTGTCCCACAGGCAGAACCCGTCGTGGTGCTTGACCGTCAGGACGGCGTAGCGCATCCCGGCCGCGCGGGCCCGCCGGGCCCACTCGCGCGGGTCGTAGAGGTCGGGGTCGAAGTGCCGCAGGTACCGCTCGTACTGCTCGTCCGTCATCTCCTCGTAGTTCTTCACCCACTCGTGCCGGGCCGCGGCGGCGTACACGCCCCAGTGGACGAACAACCCGAAGCGGGCGTCGGTGAACCACGCGGGGACGGTGGCGTCGGCGTTGGCGCCGCTGGCGAGAGCGCTCACCCCTTCACCGCCCCGGCCACGAGGCCCTTGGCCATGCGGCCCTGGACGATGAGGAAGACGACGACGACGGGCAGCGCCACGAGCGTGGAGCCCGCCATGATGGCCCCCCAGTCGGTGGCCTCGTTGGCGACGTTGAACCGCGCCAGCCACAGCGGCAGGGTCGCGGACGAGTTGTCCTTCATGACGACGAGGGCGAGCGTGTACTCGTTCCACGACGCCAGCAGCGCGAAGATCCCCGACGCCACGAGACCGGGGGCCAGCAGCGGCAACGTGATGCGCAGGAACGCACCCGGCCGCGAGCAGCCGTCGATCATGGCGGCCTCCTCCAGGTCCGCCGGGACGCCGTCGACGAAACCCTTGAGCATCCAGATGGTGATGGGCACCGAGTGCCCGGCGTAGAGGAGCCCCAGACCGAGGACGCTGTTGATGAGGCCCCAGCTGTCGAGCATCCGGTACTGGGAGATGAAGAGCGCCTCGGCCGGGATCATCTGGATCACCAGGACCGTGATGACCATGGACGTCCGACCGCGGAAGCGGAACCGGGTGAGGGCGACGGCCGCGAAGAACGCGCTGAACAGGGCCACGGCGACCGCGATCACGGTGACGGTCGCACTGACGCGCAACGCCGACCAGAACGTGGCGTCCGACAGGATCCGGCTGTAGTTCCCGAGCTCGGCCGGCGAGGGCCAGAAGTGCGGGTCCCCCGACAGCTCGGCGCTGGACTGCAGGCTCGAGTTCACCATCCAGTAGATGGGGAAGACCCACAGCACGGCGACGAGCACCGCGACGACCTGCAGGACGACCCGGCGCACGCGTTGGGAGCGACTGCGCACGACGCGTCCGGGCGCGGTGGCGGACAGGCGACCGACGGGGGCGACGGGCGCCGCTGCGGCGGGGGCGCTCACGCGGTGGCCCCCTGCCGGACGAGCGACCGCACGTACCCGGCCGTCAGCGCGAGGGTGATGACGAGCATGACCATGGCGACCGCCGATCCCATCCCGTAGTTCCCCTGTCCCAGGCCGATCTGGTACACGTACGTGCCCAGCAGGTTGGACTCCTCGGCCACGCCGCCCGCGTCCTGCAGCACCGAGATCTGCGTGAAGACGCGGATGTCCCAGATGATCTGCAGCAGCCCCACGAGCATGAGGACCGGCGCGACGCCCGGCACCGTGACGTAGCGGAACCGCTGCCAGCCCGACGCGCCGTCGAGCTCGGCGGCCTCGAGCACCTCGGGGTCCAGCTGCGTCAGGGACGCGTAGACCATGAACACCACGAGCGGCACCGACATCCAGACGACGATGACCCCGGCGATGACGAGCAGCGTCGTCCCCTGCAGCAGCCACGCGTACCGGTCGAACTGGTCGAGGCCCGCGTGCACCAGCACCCAGTTCACGAGCCCGTTGCGGGTGTTGAACAACCACTGCCACACGGTGAGCGAGGACAGCACCGGGATCGCCCAGGCCAGCAGCATCGCGCTCTGGAGCACGACCCGGACAGCCGGCACGAGCCGCGTCATCATGACGGCGAAGGCCACTCCGAGCAGCATCGTCAGCGCCGCGCAGACGGCGCAGAAGACGATCGACCGCGCGAGGACGACCCAGAACACGCTGTCGGAGAACACCGCCGCGTAGTTGTCGAGCCCGACGAACTCCGGCGGCTGCCCGAACTGCTGACGCAGGCCGAACTCCTGGAAGGACATGACCAGCTGGCGCACCAGCGGGTAGCCCTGGGACAGCAGGACCACCGCGAGGGCCGGCAGGCCGAGCAGCAACGGGGTGAGCCACTGCGGGCGGCGCCCCGTCCGCCGCCCGGTCGTCGCGCTGACGGCGCTCACGCGTTGAGGAGGCTCTCGACCTTGGCGTCGGTGTCCTGGGCGATCTGCTCGGAGCTCGCGCCCTGGGCCAGCTTGGTGAAGGCGTCACGGATGACGTCGTTGTTCTCCACCACGCCCCATCCCTCGGACTTCGGCGTCGCGACGGCGTTCTGGACGGCCTTGACCTCGACGGCGCCGAGTTCGGTCGCCTCCAGCGGTCCGGCGTAGGAGCTGTTGCCCGGGACCCAACCGCCCTCGGAGGCGAACGGCTCCATGAAGCCGGACTGGAAGACGAGCTTCAGCAGCTCCTTCGCGGCCTCCTGCTTGCGCGACATGGCGGGGATGCCGATGTTGGACCCGCCGGCGAAGACCTTGCCGACCGATCCCGGCTCCTCCCCCGGGAAGGCGAAGAACCCGGTGTCGGGCGCCAGCGCGGGGTCGACCTTGGGGAACTGGTTGTTGAGGGCGATGAACATGCCGGCCTCGCGGCGGTTGTAGGGCGCCGAGGGGTCCCGGGCCTCCTCCAGCGTCGCGGTGGCCGACACCGTGCACGCGTTGGCGTACAGGTTCTTCAGGTCGTCCAGCCCCGCGATGCCGTCCGGCGTCGTGAGGTCACCCTCCCACTTGCCGCTCTTCTCGACCGCGAACTTCGCCCCGCGGGTGAAGATCCAGGCCGCGCTCACCCCGTAGTCCTTGGCCGGCAGGAAGATGCCGGAGAAGTTCGCGACGCCCTCCGGGTTGGCGTTCTTCAGCGCCACGACCGCCTCGTTGAAGGCGTCGAGGGTGGTGGGGACGGCGATGCCGGCCTTCTCCAGCAGGGACTTGCGGTAGTAGACGAGCCGCGCACCGGCGTAGAAGGGCGCGGCGTAGAGCTTGCCCTCGAAGCTGCCGGCGTCCACCAGGCTCGCCAGCAGGTCCTTGCCGCCGAGCTCCTCCTGCAGGTCGCTGATGTCGCTGAGCGCCCCCGCGGAGGTGAACGTGAGGACCTGGGAGTTGCCGAACTCCACGAGGTCGGGCGTCTGGTCGGCGCTGGACAGCGTCGTCTGCAGCTTCGTGACGATGCCCGTCCAGTCCTGGATCTCGACCGTCAGCTTGGCCCCACCGTTCGCGTCGGCCCACTGCTTGACCAGCCAGTCGACCGACGTCTGGGGCACGGAGTCGCGCATCAGCCAGATGGTCAGGTCCTTGCTGTCGGACTGGCCGCCGCCACCGGAGGACTCGCTGGAGCCCCCGCAGGCGGACAGGGCGGCCGCTCCGGCCAGGGCGGCGCCGGCGGCGAGGGTGGTCCTACGGGTGAGTTGCACGGCAACGCCTTCCTGACGAGGGGCTGGTGGGTGGGGTGCCTCAGTGCACCACCCGCGACCAGCGGGTGGCAAGAGTGTTCACAAACTCGAAACGCGCGGTTCCGGCACGGTGTCCTGCTGGTCGTCCGGCTGGTCGTCCGACGAGAGCAGGACGTGCGGCGCCGCCTCGGCCTCGAGGCCCCACCACGTGTCGCTCTGCCCCTGGTGCGGACCGTCCAGGCCGCGGAAGCCCACGTGCGCGGCGGACAGCCGCTCGAGGTGGTGCTCCAGGCGCGGGAGGAACTCCTCGAAGGTGTCGGGGGCTCCGTTCCAGACCCGCTCGGCGAACGCGCACGTGCGCGGGAAGAGCAGGTACTCGGCCTTCTCCCGGCTGTCCGCGAACTCCGTCCAGAGGCACACCTGGGCGCCCAGCACGCGGTCGTGCTCGGGCCAGGCGTACTCGTAGGTGTCCCGCAGTTCCGTGAGGTACGGACCGAAGATCCTCGGTCCCAGCGGTTCCCGCGGGTCGCGCGACTGCTTGTAGTCGAGGTACAGCTTCCCCTGGGTCGCGACGACGACGTCGTGCCCCTGGGCAAGGGCGGCCTGCGTCTCGTCCTCCGAGCGCCAGGCCATGACCGCCGCGTCCTGCGGCAGGTCGGCGGCGAGGACCTCGTCCCACCCCAGCAGGACACGACCGCGGGAGGCGAGGTGGTCGCGCAACTGACGGGTGAACCAGTGCTGCAGGGCGTCCTCGTCGGGCAACCCCCGCTCGCGCAGGAGTTCCTGGACGCGCGGGGAGTCGCGCCACTGGGTCCGCGGGCACTCGTCCCCACCGATGTGGACGTACCGGCCGGGGAAGAGCTCGACGACCTCGTCGAGGATCGTCTTCACGGCCTCGACGGTCGCGTCCTCGAGGTTGAGCACGTCGTGCGACCGGGCCCAGCGGGTGAGGACCTCCGTCTGGACGCCCGTCACGCCCCACTCCGGGTACGCGGCGACGGCGGCGAGGACGTGTCCCGGGACGTCGATCTCCGGCACCACCGTGATCCCGCGGTCGCCCGCGTAGCGCACGATGTCGCGCACGTCGTCCTTCGTGAGGAAACCCCCGTGCGGCCGTCCGTCGAAGCTGTCGGAGAAGCGGTACCCGACGAGGGTCTCGCGCCGCCAGGCGCCGACCTCGGTGAGGCGGGGGAACGCGTCGACCTGCAGCCGCCAGCCCTGGTCGTCCGTGAGGTGCAGGTGCAGGACGTTCAGCTTGTGCAGCGCGAGCTGGTCGATGAGGTCGTACGTCCAGGCGACCCCGTGGAAGTGCCGGGACACGTCGAGCATGAGGCCCCGCCAGGCGTGGCGCGGCGCGTCGAGCAGGTCCACGGGCGGGGCGAGCGCCGGTCCGCGGCCGGCCCGCCGGAAGACGTGCGGCGGGAGCAGCTGCCGCAGGGTCTGCAGGGCGTGACCCGCACCCGTGGCCGTCGTCGCGAGGACCTCGACGGCGCCCCGCTCCACCCGCAACGCGTACCCCTCCGCGAGCTGGGAGGAGCTGCCGCAGACCTGCAGCAACCCCGGCACCTCGTCCACGCGGCGCACCGTCAGCAGGGCCCGCTCCCCCGCGCCGGGTCCGGTCCCCGCCGGTGGTTCCCGCAGGGTGAACACCGCCCCCGTCCCGGCCTCCAGCGGACGCAGCACGGCGAGCAGCGCCGGCCACCACGACCGCGGGGCGAGGACGTCACCCCCGGCCCCGAGGTCGGCACCGGGACCCTGCGGGGCCGCACCCGACCAGCGGGGGGCGGGGACGAGACCGGTGGAGTGGTCGGCTGGCACGGGGACCTCCAGCGGCGGGTTCAGCCGGGTCGACGGTGACGGGCGGAACGCGCACGACGGTTTGTGAGTCGTGCTGCGCTTTCGGTGACAGTAGCGCCGTCCCGCGTCCACCGGAAGACTCCCGCGGGGATTTGTCAGTCTGGTATCACTACTGCGTGAGCGAGCCGGCCACCACCAGCGACGCCCGGGCCCCCCAGTGGCGACGGGCGATGGTCTCCGGACGCCTGCGCGCGACGGTCGTGCCCGCGCAGGCCCGGGCGCACAACCGCGCCGTCCTGCTGAGCCTGCTGTTCCACGACGGGCCGGCCTCCCGCGCGGACCTGGCGCGGTCGACGGGCCTGACGCGCGTGACCGTCTCCGAGATCGTCGGCGACCTCGTCGCCGAGGGGCTCGTCGCCGAACTCGGCCTGCGCCCCGAGGGGCGCGTCGGCAAACCCGCGATGATGGTGGGGCTGCGGTCCACCGAGCACTTCGTCCTCGCGGTCGACCTGCAGTCCCAGCCCGCGGCCCGCGCGGCCGTCCTCGACCTCGGCGGTTCGGTCGTTCACCAGGAGACGACCGACCTCGGGGGCCGCACGGGACGGGAGGCGCTCGAGGCCGTCGCGGACCTCGCGGCCCGCGTGCTGCACGACGCCGGTCGGCCGGTGGTGGGGGCGGGCGTGGCCTCCCCCGGCGTGGTGGACGCCCACGGCGTCGTCCGCGACTCCGCGAACCTCGGCTGGAACGAGGTCCACCTCGCCGAGCACCTCGGCACCCGGCTCGGGACCGGCGTCCACGTCGCCAACGACGCCGACGCCGCCGCCCTCGCGGAGTTCACCTACGCCGACGCCTCGACCTCGGGTTTCCTCCTCGTCGCGATCGGCCGCGGTGTCGGGGCCGGGCTCGTGCTCGACGGGAACCTCGTGCGCGGGCACGGCCTGGCGGCCGGCGAGATCGGCCACCTGACCGTCAACCCACGGGGTCCGCAGTGCAGCTGCGGCCGCCGCGGTTGCCTCGAGACGTACCTGGGACTGCCGCACCTGCTCGCGGCGGTCGAGGGCCGGACGGCCTCGGGGAGACGCACGGCGCTGCGGGACGCGGGACGCCGGCTCGGCGCCGTGCTGGCCCCCGTCGTCGCCGCCCTGAACCTCGAGGAGGTGCTGCTCACCGGGCCCCCGGAACTCCTCGACGGCCCCCTCCTGGAGGCGACGCGGGAGTTCGTCGCGAGCGCGTGCCTGCCGGCGACGAGCGGGACGGTCGACCTGCGGATGGCCCGGCTCGGCGAGGCCGGGATCCTGCAGGGCGCCGCCGCCCTCGTCCTCTCGGGCGAGTTCGGTTTCAGCTGAGGGTTCCTCTGGGACCCCGAACTCCCTAGACTCGAGGAAACCCCCTCGAAACCAGGAGAACTCCTCGTGCCCGTCACCCCGTTCCCCCGTCCGCAGTCGATGACGAGCACGACGGGCGCCGGGCCCGCCGCGGACGCTCCGCTGCGCGTCGTGCTGGACCCGGCGACGCCCGCGCAGGGGTACCGGTTGCAGACCTCCTCCGAGGGCACGACGATCGCGCACTCGGACGCGACGGGGTTGCGGTACGCGCTGGCGACCCTGGACCAGCTCCGCGCGGACCGGGAGTTCTCCACCACCTCCTACGACATCAGCGACCACCCCGACTTCCCGGTCCGGGGTTTCATGCTCGACGTCAGCCGCGACCGCGTCCCCACCCGACGCACGCTGGCTCGCTGGGTCGACGTGCTGGTGCTGGCCCGGATCAACACGCTCGAGCTCTACACCGAGCACACCTACGCGTTCGGCGGCGAGCAGGAGGTGTGGCAGGACGCCTCGCCGTTGACGGCGCAGGACCTGCAGTGGCTCGACGCGCTCTGCGCCTCCCGGGGCGTCGACCTGGTCTGCAACCAGAACACCCTCGGCCACATGGAACGGTTCCTGAAGCACCCCCGGCACGCGCGGCGGGCCGAGAACGAGGACGGCTTCGAGATGCGCGAGGTGCACCGGCCGCCGAGCACCCTGGAACCCACGGCGGAGAACGCCGCCTTCGTCCACGGCCTGCTCGAGGACGTCACCCCGAACTTCCGCACCCGGCGACTGAACGTCGGCGCCGACGAGCCGTTCGAGCTGGGCACGGGCAAGAGCGCCCGGCGCGCCGAGGAGGTGGGCCTCGGGACGGTCTACTGGGAGTACGTCACGAGCGTGCTGCAGCCGTGGCTGGACCGCGGGTACGCCGTGGAGTTCTGGGCCGACGTGTTCGGTGACCACCCCGAACTCATGGACAAGGTCCCGGCCGGCGCGATCCCGGTCGTCTGGCAGTACGACTCCCCGCAGCTGCTGCAGGAGGTCGTCGACGCGGCCTCCCCCGGTCAGGTGCAGGAGTGGGAGTCGCTCGGGGTCGACGTCACCGCGCTGCGCGACGGGTTCCGCGACCGCGCGAAGCTGCTGCTGGACGCGGGCATCCCGTTCTGGGTGGCGCCGGGAGCCAGCAACTGGAACTCCCTGCTGGGCCGCTGGGACAACGCCGTCGGCAACATGCTCGACGCCGCCGAGGTCGGGCTCGCGCACTCCGCGCAGGGCTACCTCAACACCTCCTGGGGCGACCACGGGCACTGGGACCCGCCGTCGGTGGCCTTCGGCCCCGTCCTCTTCGGGGGCGCGGTCTCCTGGTCGCTGGCCGCCAACCGGGACGTCGACGTGGCCGCCGTCCTCTCCGAGGCGCTGCTGCTCGACCCGCACGGCGTCCTCGGCGACGTCCTCGTGCGCGCGGGGAAGGTCTGCGCGCAGCTCGGCGCCCCGCTGCTGAACGCCTCCCCCCTGTGCCTCGTGCTGCGCGAACCGGACCAGCTCAAGCCGTGGGCCGTGCCGGCCCCGCAGGCCCTCGCCGCGGTGCAGACCGAACTGCTCTCCTGCGTCCAGGACCTCCGCTCGGCCGAGCCGGCCGCCGCGGACGGCGACGTCGTCGTGCGCGAGGTGACGTGGGCGCTGCAGCTGGCGGAGTTCGCCGCCCGGGCCTTCCAGGCCCGCGGCGAGGACGGGTCGTTCGACGCCGCCCGCGCCCCGCGGTTGCTCACCGAGCTCGAAGGCCTCCTCGAGGAGCACCGGGCCTGCTGGGCGCTGCGGTCCCGGCCGGGCGGCCTCGCCGAGAGCCTGGCCGCCTTCGCCCCGCTGCGGCACGCGTTGCTGCGGGCCGTGGACTGACGGCGGCGCCGTGCGCATCGGCCTGGACATCGGCGGCACGTCGGTCGACGGCGTCGCCGTCGACCCCGGCGGCGAGGTGCTGGCCACGTGCCGGCACCGGACGCGCCTCGGGCGCAGAGGGGTGGTCGCCTCCGCCAGCGCAGCCGTGCGCCACCTCGTGCAGGCCGTGGGAGCCGTCCCGGAGCACGTCGGGGTCGGGGTTCCCGGTCTGGTCGACCCGGACGCCGGCTGCGTGCGCGACGCCGTCAACCTGGGGTTCGGACCGGATCCCGTCCCGCTGGCGGACCTCCTCAGCGCGGCCGTCGGCGGCGTGCCCGTCTCCGTCGAGAACGACGTCAAGGCGGCGACGTGGGGCGCCTGGAGGTGGCTCGAACCCGCCGGGGACCTCGCCCTGCTCTCCCTGGGCACGGGGGTCGCAGCGGGGCTCGTGGTGGGCGGGGTCCTGCAGCGCGGAACCAGCGCCGCGGCCGGCGAGGTCGGTCACCTGGCGGTGGACCCGGCCGGGGAACGGTGCGGCTGCGGGCAGCGCGGGTGCCTCGAGACGGTCGCCGCCGGATCAGCCCTGCGCCGCGCCTGGCCGCACGGCGAACCGGGTCGGGAGGCCGGGCACCTGTTCGCGACGGCCGCCGCAGGAGGATCGGCGGCCGTGGCCGTCGTGGACCGGTGGGCGGCCGGCGTCGCCCTCGCGGTCCGCACCCTCGTCCTCACCGTCGACCCCGCGGTCGTCGTCCTGGCCGGAGGGGTGACGACGAACGGCCTGCCGGTCCTGCACGCCGTGGGGCGTGCGCTGGACCGGCAGGCCGAGGGGTCCGCCTTCCTGCGCGGGCTGGGGATGGCCTCACGGCTCGTCCTGCTGCCCGCCGACCGTCCCGTCGCGGCGATCGGTGCCGCGACGGCGACGGTCACGCCGTCGATCAGGACGGCGGCATCAGCACCGAGTCGATGAGGTACACGGTCGCGTTCGAGGTCTGGACGTTGCCGCAGATCACGTTCGTCGACCCGTTGACGGTGAGGGCGTCGGCCGAGCCGGCGACCTCGACGTTCTGGCCCTCGACGGTCTTCACGGACTTCGCGTCGAGCAGCTGCTGCGGGGTCATCTTGCCCTGCACGACGTGGTAGGTGAGGACCTTGGTCAGCGTCTGCGCGCCCTCGGGGGTCTTGAGGGAGTTCACGGTGTCGGCCGGCAGCTTTTCGAAGGCGGTGTCCACGGGCGCGAAGACCGTGAACTGGCCACCGTTGAGCGTGTCGACCAGGTTCACCTGCGAGTTCAGCTGACCGGAGACGGCGGCGGTGAGCGTCTTCAGCAGCGGGTTGTTCGAGGCGGCCGTCGTGACGTTCGCCGTGGACATGCCCTCGACCGAACCGGCGCCGCTCGGGACCTGCGCGGCGTAGTCGGCACAGCCGGGGCCGACCGGGGTGGTGTCCGAGGCCGCCGAGCTCGTCATGCTCTCGGTGGGGCTGGAGGACATCGAGCTGGACGACGAGGACGAGGTGCTCGTCGAGGGCTCGGCGTTCCCCGCGGTCCCGTCCGAGCCGCCGCAGCCGGCCACGGCCAGCGTGAGGGCCCCGGCGAGGGCGACCAGGGAGAAGGCCTTCTTGCCGTTCGACGTGGTGTTCAGCGTGGACATGGGTTTCTCCTCGGTTTCTGGTGCGGTAGTTCGATGGTCAACCGTCCTCGGGGGTTTCGCACCTCGAGAACGGGGCAGCGCTCCGGCCGTTGCCGAAACGTCACCGGAGTTTCTAGACGACGGTGAACAACTTGCTGGGCCATCCGGACGAACCGTCCGGGATGGGTTTGGCCACGGCCTCCGTCTGGAGCTGCCCGGTCCCGTCCGTGGCACGGGCCCGCAGGGTGTGGTTCCCGGGTTCGAGACCGTCGAGGCCGACGGTCCACTGGACCCAGGAGTTCTTGCCGACCGACGGCAGGAGTTCCGCGGTCCGCCAGGGACCGGAGTCCACGGAGACCTCCACCCGGGAGATGCCCCGGGTCTGCGCCCAGGCGACACCGGCCACGGGAACCGTTGCGCCCGAACGTACCTGACCGAACGAGGCAGGCACGTCGATGCGCACGGCCGTCTTGATGGGAGCCTTCTGGGCCCACCCGCGGTCGGTCCAGTAGGCGGTCGCCCGGTCGAACCGGGTGACCTCGATCTCGGTGATCCACTTGCAGGCCGAGACGTACCCGTACAACCCCGGAACGAGCATGCGGGCGGGAAACCCGTGCACGTCCGTGAGGGGTTCTCCGTTCATGCCGACGGCGATCATCGAGTCCCGTCCGTCGGTCGCGTCGGCGACCGGGGTCGAGATCGTGAACCCGTCGGAGGAACGGGACAGCAGCATGTCGGCGTCGCGGTCCAGGCCCGCCCGGTCGAGCAACCGGGTCAGCGGAACCCCCAGCCACCGGGCGTTGCCCACGAGGTTCCCGCCCACCTCGTTGGAGACGCAGGTCATGGTCGTCCACCGCTCCACGAGGTCCTCGGCGAGCAGGTCGTCGAACGTCACGGTGACCTCGCGGTCGACCATGCCGTGGATGCGCAGCGACCACGACGAGACGTCCACCTGCGGCACGGACAGCGCCGTGTCGACCCGGTAGAAGTCCTTCGCACTCGTCACGTACGGGGTGATCCCCTCGACCGCGTCGATCCCCGGGGGGAGCGCCGGCGCGGGCGAGGCGGGCTTGGGCAGCACGATCTCGGACCGGGCCTTCGCGACCGACCGGGACGACGTCACCGCCGCACCGGCACCCGCGCTGCCGGCGGCCACGACAGCGACGCCGCCGAGGACGACCGACCGGCGGGACAGGGTGCCCCCGGCAGGGGCCCGACCGCGCCGGCGCAGCGCCCGGGTGCAGAGCACCAGGGCGAGCGCACCCGCCACCGTGCCGACCGTCGAGGGGAGCCAGCTCAGGGCCGTCGCGTCCGGCCGGTTGAGCGTGGCCCCCACCGCTGCGGCCCCCAGGACCGCGACCCCCGCGAGAGCGACCCGCAGGTGCCGGCGGGCCAGGAGACCCAGCACGACGAAGAAGAGGACGAGCGTGCCGTACAGGCTGCCCAGCAGGACGGCCTTGTCGGACTGCCCGAACTGCCGGATCGCCCACTCCTTGAGCCACTCCGGGGTCCGGGCGATGAACTCCTGGCCGACCCCGAGCACGGGGTCGGAGGACCGGACGAGGAACGAAGCGATGAGGGAACCGACCCCGAGGGTGAGCCCCCCGGAGAGCAGCCCGCACAGGGTGGCCCACAGGTGGCCGGCGACGCCGGGCCTGCCAGTCGCTGGGTCCTTCGTCGAACGTCGGTGCACGTCGTCACCTCCTCTCACCCCCCTCTTCGGAGCTGGGGGGCGGTGTGGATGCGTGGTCCAGGTCACAGTTCGGTCGCTCTCCGGTGGCGGGCCCGCGCGGACCGCGGTCAGATGCAGGTGTCACCCGACGACCACCGCACGACGCCGCACTACCGAGGAGACACCGTGATCAAGTCGCTGCACGAGGCCGGGATCAAGTCCGAGTGGGCCTACACAGCGGGTTTCGCCAGCATCGGGCTGTCGTTCCTGGCCTGGACGATCTCGCGCAAGGCCGAGGACGCGGGCGTGGACCGCGCCGACCGCTGGGGCATCTTCGTGGGCCACTGGGCCCCCACGTTCTTCGGTGTGGGCAACGCCCTGCGCAGCTACGAGAAGTAGGAGCGCACTGCGCACCTCCGACCGCTTCCGCGCCCGGTTCCGGCGTCGCGTCTCGGGTGACCCGAGCGGGGCGCCGGACTGGGTCCGGGCCATCGCCACCGTCGGCGGAGGTCCGGGCTGGTTCGCACCGGACGGCGTCGTCTGGCGCGTCCACGGCGACCTGTCCACGCTCGTGGGCGGGGTCGCGGCCCTGCTCGGTCAGGGCACCCACCCACTGGCCCTCGCGGGCGTGCAACGGCACTCCTCCTACCGCACCGATCCTTGGGGCCGGCTCGCGGGCACGGCGCGCTGGCTGACCGTGACGACGTTCGGTTCGGCGCAGCTGGCCGAGCGGGAGGCCGCGCGCGTCCGCGCCATGCACCTGCGCGTGCGGGGCACCGCACCCGACGGACAGTCCTACTCCGCGTCCGACCCCGGTCTGCTCCGCTGGGTCCACCTCGCCTTCACGGACGCGTTCCTGGCCGCCCAGGACGCCTGCGGGCACGACCTGGCCCAGCGGTTCGGACCACGGTGGGGCGATGCGTACGTGGCCGACTGGGCGCGCAGCGCACAGGCCCTCGGAGCCCTCGACCTGCCGACCTCCCGCAGCGAGCTCGCGGAGGCGTTGCAGGAGCAGCGTCCCGGACTGGTCCCCGTGCCCGACGACCTGCGCGCCTTCATCACCGGCCCCACGGGTCTGGGCGGCGCCGAACGCCTCGTGTACCGCCGGATCGCCCGTGCGGGTTCGCTGGTGCTGTCCCCCACCCTGGCCGACCTCGCCGGCGTGCCGGGCCGCAGGAGATCGTCCACCTCCGTCCGGTTGCGCCTGGAACTGGCCGCGGCCCGGGCCTCGCTGCGGGCTCTGCAGCTCACCCTCGGACCCCACAGCCCGTCCGAACGAGCGGCGCGGTACCGCCTCGGTCTGGGGCCGCGTCCGGAGTGGCTGACGCAGGACGACGTCCCGAAAACCGTCTGAGAACGTTGACAGACGCCGGGGTCGCGGGGTGGACTGAGGCAACGACCCGTCGTCCAACGCCGGCCGACGGGAAGTCCGCCGCCCCGGAGGTCTCGTGTTCCCAGCGACCGGTCGAACCACCACGGACCCACCCCGGCTGCGCCCGGGCACCCTCGAGGTGCGCCGCGCCGGGCCACGACTGAGCCCACGCGACCGCAGGCGCCTGTGGACGGGGCTGGCCTTCGTCTCCCCGTGGATCGTCGGCGTCGTCGTCTTCGTGCTCTACCCGGTCGTCTACTCGTTCGTCGTGAGCCTCACCCGGTACTCGGGGATGAACTCCCCCGACTTCGTCGGGTTCACGAACTACGTGTCGGCCGCGGTGGACCCGCTCGTGCGGACCTCCATCGGGAACACACTGCTGTACGCCGTGGTCGCGGTGCCCTGCAGCCTGCTCGTGGCGCTCGTGGTGGCCATCGCGATGAACCAGGACCTGCGCGAGGTCCGCTGGTACCGGACGGCGCTGTACATCCCCTCGCTCGTCCCGACGTTCGCCCTCGGGTTCATCTTCATCGTCTTCGTCAACCCGCAGTTCGGCGTCGTGAACCAGGTGCTGCGCGTGTTCGGCGCCGGTGACGTCAACCTCCTCGGCGACCCCCGGACGATCAAGTTCGTCATCGTCGCGATGGCCCAGCTCGCCGCGGGCAACGCCGCGCTCATCTTCCTCGCCGGCCTGCGCGCCGTGCCGCCGACGCTGTACGAGGCGGCCCGGGTCGACGGGGCCGGGCCCGTGCGGCAGTTCCTGTCGATCACGCTGCCGCTCATCTCCCCCGTCGTCCTGTTCAACCTCATCACCGGGATCTCCAGCGCGCTGCAGGTCTTCACCGAGGGGTACGTCGTCTCGGCGGGTGTCTCCGACGCGGTCGGCGGTCCGGACAACGGAACGCTCTTCTACATGCTGTACGTCTACCGCAACGCGTTCAGCTACGCCTCGCTGGGCTACGCCTCCGCGCTCGCGTTCCTGCTCTTCGTGGTGGGCGTGACCCTGTCCGCGCTCGTCTACGTCCTGTCGAAGCGCTTCGTGAACTACGACCTCGACGCCGGCTGAGACCCGCCCCACCCACGAGAACCGACGAGAGGAGACGACGACGTGGCCGTGACCCTCCCCCGCCCCACCTCCGGGTCCACCCGAGGAGACCTGCGCGCCCGGCCCGTGCGCACGCGGCGCGCCCGCTGGACCGCCCGCCTGGTGCTGGTGGTCATCTCGCTGGCGTTCCTGGCGCCCCTGTACTGGATGGTGGCCAGCGCCCTGAAGTCCGACACCGAACTGTCGGCGTTCCCGCCGACGCTGTGGCCGCACGAACTGCACTGGGAGAACTTCTCCGCGGCGGTGCAGTCCATGCCCTTCTTCACGTTCTTCCGCAACACCGTCGTCGTGACGGTGCTGTCGGTGGTCTTCGCCGTCGCCTCGAACTTCGTCGTGGCGTACGGGTTCTCCTGCCTGCAGTGGCCCGGCCGGGACAAGGTGTTCTACGTCGTCATCGCGACGCTGTTCATCCCCTTCCCCATCACGCTCATCCCGATGTTCGACCTCTACGCCAAGCTCGGCTGGATCAACACCTGGGCGCCACTGGTGGTGCCGTCGATGTTCGCGTCCGCGTTCTACGTCTTCCTCATCCGGCAGTTCCTGCTGCAGTTCCCCCGCGACGTGCTCGACGCCGCCTCGATCGACGGTGCGAACGCGTGGCGGACGCTGTGGACGGTCGTCTTCCCGCAGGCCCGGCCGGCCCTGGCAACGGTCGCCATCTTCGCCGCCGTGGGGTCCTGGAACGACTTCATGGGACCGCTGCTGTACCTGCAGGACCAGGACGTGCAGACCCTGTCCATCGGGATCCAGGCGTACACGATGACCGCCTCCACCGAGGACTTCCAGTACAACCAGCTGATGGCGGTGTCCTTCCTGGTGATCCTGCCGCTCGTCGTCCTCTTCTTCCTCTTCCAGCGCTACTTCATCCGTGGCGCGACCGTCGGGAGCTTCAAGTGAGCCGCACCCAGCACCCCAGCCGCCGCACGGTCCTGGGCGGGGGTGCGGCGGGCCTGGCCGGACTGGCGGGGTCGACCGGGCTCGCCGGGTGCGGTTCCGGTCCGCGAGCCGCCGGGGACATCGCCTTCTGGGGCGCAGGCGGGGACGACCTGCCGGCGCAGACGCGGTTCCTCGACGCCTGGACGGCGGCGAACCCCGGGACGCGGATCACGGCCAGCCAGGTGCCGGCGGGTTCCCTCAACTACGGCGCCAGCATCATCACGGCCGTTCGGGGCGGCACCGCCCCGGACGTCTGGCTGCTCGACCGGTTCACGACGGCGCAGTACGCGGCCCTCGGCCTGCTCGAACCCCTCGACCCGCTCGTCGAGGAGAACACCGGGCTCAGCGTCGAGGAGTTCCGCTCGGGGTGGCTGCGCTTCGCGGTCGACGAGGCGAGCTACGACGGCAAGCTGTACGCCCTGCCCACCGAGACCGACTGCCGCGTCCTGTTCTACAACAAGACGATGCTCCGCGAGGCGGGGGTGGACCCGGACGAGCTCGACCCGGCCAACGGCCCGGTCACCTTCGACCGGGTGCTGGACATGGCCGACGCCGTGACCCGCCGGGACGCGCGCGGGAACTACGAGCGGCTCGGCTGGATCCCCTGGAGCGACGAGGGGTGGCCGATGACGTACTCGTTCGCGCGCGGGGCGACATACTTCGACGACAGCACCTGCAGCGTCGACCTGCTCGCCGACCCCGTGCTGCACGCCTACGAGCAGCTCGAGGAGTGGCGCGACCGGCTGGACTTCGCCAAGGTCGACCTGTTCCTCGCGACCTACCAGCCCGCGTCCGGTCCCCCGTCGGCGAACACGGTGTTCACCGGCCGGCGGGCCTTCGTCACGGCCACGCCGTGGTGGCTGTCGCAGTTCGCCAAGTACGCCCCCGACCTCGACGTCGGCGTGACGCACCTGCCCGTGAACTCCCCCGGCGACCGGCCCTACACGTGGTCGGGGGGTTTCGCGGTGGCGACGCCGAAGGGCTCGAGCCGCTCGAAGGAGGTGTGGGACTTCATGACGAGCTACGCGGGGGCGGACGGGCAGCGGGCCCTGCTCGGCGAGCTCAAGCGCCTGCCCACCCGGGTGGACGTGCTGTCCGACCCCTCCGCCTCGGACCCGTCGCTGCGGTTCTTCGCCGACGAGCTGCAGCACAGCACGTCCCGGCCGCCGCTGCCCGCGGCGCAGGTGCTGTGGGACGCCACGGTCGACGCCAAGGACGCCGTGCTCTACAGCCGCACCCCGGCCCGGGAGGCCCTGCAGCGCGCCCAGGACAGGGTCGAGCCGCAGATGAGCCCGTACTGCCCGTTCCGGCTCCCGGAGGGGTTCGGGACGGTCGGGGTCTAGCCGACGCTAGACGGACACCGCGCGGTAGGTCGCGACGAGGTCGTGCCCGACCGAGGTCCAGTCGCGACCGGCCACGGAGGCCCGGGCCCGGCCGGCGAGCTCGAGCCGGGCACCGGTGTCCTGGCGCAGGTGGTCCACGACCCGCTGGAGCTGCGCGCCGTCGCCGGGGGTGAAGAACTCCCCGTTCACACCCGGGTCGACGATGTCCAGCAGCCCGCCGGCCGCGGGGGCGACGACGGGGACGCCGCTGGCCAGGGCCTCCTGGGCGGTCTGGCAGAACGTCTCGTGGCGGCCGGTGTGGACGAACAGGTCGAGCGAGGCGAACACCCGGGCGACCTCCGCCCCGTGCACCATGCCGAGGAAGTGCGCCCGGGGCAGGACCCGTTGCAGGTGGGCGCGTTGCGGTCCGTCGCCCGCGACCACGAGGCGCACCCCCGGCACGCCGTGCACCTCGCGGAGGAGGTCGAGCTCCTTCTCGCGGGCCAGCCGCCCGACGTAGCCGACGAGGAGTTCACCGCGCGGGGTGAGGTCCCGGCGGAACGCCTGGTCGCGGAACCGGGGGTGGAACCGCTGCACGTCGACGCCGCGCGGCCAGCGCGAGACGTCCGGGAACCCGTGGGCCACGAGCTCGGCGCACGCGTGCCGGCTGGGGGCGAGGGTGCGGGCCGCCATCTCGTGGACCCGGCGCAGCCAGCGCCAGACCGCCTGCGAGGCACCCCGCCACCCGTACCGGGCGGCGTACCCGGGCAGGTCGGTCTGGTAGACCGCCACGGCCGGCACCCCGGCGCGCCGCGCGATGGTCGCGGCCTGCGCCCCGAGGACCGTCGGGGCGGCCAGGTGGACGACGTCGGGACGGAAGTCGCGCAGCGCCTGGGTGAGCCGCCAGGACGGGTAGGCGACCCGCTGCTCGGCGTACCCGGGCAGCGGGGCCGAGGCGGTGCGGACGACGGGGACGGAACCGTGCCGGGACGGGCCCGGTCCGGGGGCGACGACGAGGGCCTGGTGACCCTCGGAGCGCAGGTGCTCGCAGACCTTGAGCACGGAGCCGGTCACACCGTTGACCTGGGGCAGGAAGGACTCGGTGACGATCGCTACTCGCACGGCTCCAGGGTGGGTGCGCCGCGCGCCCGGCCCGGCCACGCCCGGGAGGAGGTCGGCTGAACGCCGCGCGAACACTTCGCCCCGGCGGATGCGCGGTTCTCCTGAGATCGTTCCCAGACTGCCTCTACAGTGGCGCCGTGGACGCGAGGACGAGGGTGGACGTGGACGAGCTGCTGCCGGCGACGCTGGTGGACGACCTGGCGGAGCAGGTGACGCAGCGGGCCGGGGAACGGGTCGGGCGCATCGTGGCCCGCGCGCTGCGGGAGACCGTCGAGCGCACGCCGACGGTCCGGCCCGACGGGTCCGTCTTCGTCGTGACGGGCGACATCCCGGCCATGTGGCTGCGCGACTCGACGGCGCAGTGGCAGACGTACCTGCTGCTGCTGGACCGCGCACCGGCCCTCACCGACGTCATCGCCGGGGTCCTGCGGACCCAGTTCGCCTCCATCCGGCACGACGCCTACGCCAACGCCTTCAACGACGGCCCGACCGGTCGCTGCCACGAACCCGGCGACAACAGCGACGACCCGTGGCTGTGGGAGCGCAAGTACGAGGTCGACTCCCTCGCCTTCCCCGTGCTCCTGGCGCACCGGCTGCGGCGTGCCGCCGGCCGCGACGACCTGCTGGGACCGGACGCGCACCCGGCGATGCGGCGCATCGTCGACCTGTGGCGGCTGGAGCAGGACCACGAGGGCCGGTCGCCGTACCGGTTCGTCCGGCCCACCGACGAGCGCAGCGAGACGCTCGACCGCGACGGGCTCGGGACCCCCGTGGCCGTCACCGGCATGACGTGGTCGGGGTTCCGCCCCAGCGACGACGCCTGCGAGCACGGGTACAACGTCCCGGCGAACCTCTTCGCCGCCCGGGCCCTTGACCACGTGGCCACCTTCGCCCGCGAGGTGTTCGACGACACCGCGCTCGCCACCGACGCCGAGGCCCTCGCCGCCGAGCTGCGGGCGGCCGTCGCCGCCCACGGCGTCGTGGAGCACCCCGAGCACGGCCGCGTGTGGGCGTACGAGGTGGACGGCCTCGGCAGCACGCTGCTGGCCGACGACGCGAACATGCCCAGCCTGCTCTCGCTGCCCCTGCTCGGCGCCTGCCGCGCCGACGACCCGCTGTACGTCGCGACGCGCGGGCTCGTGCTGTCCGACACCAACCCCTGGTTCCACCGCGGGACCGCGGCGACGGGCATCGGCAGCCCGCACACGCCGGACCGCTACGTCTGGCCGATCGCCCTCTGCGTACAGGCCCTGACCAGCGGGGACGAGGAGGAGGCGGTCCGGGTCCTGCGTCTGGTCGCCGACTGCGACGACGACACCGGCCACGTCCACGAGGGGTTCCACGTCGACGACCCGTCGCGGTGGACGCGCGAGTGGTTCTCCTGGGCCGACTCCACGTTCTGCGAGCTGGCGCTGTCCCTGCTGGGCAAGCGCGTCACCGACCTCGACTGAGGCCCGCCGTCGTGGCCCCCGCTGACGTGGCCGCGTCGATGACGTGCGTCAGCCCGTCCCGCAGGAGCTCGAGCTCGGCCACGTCCATCCCGAGCCGCTCGAGGACCTGCCCGGGCACCCGCAGCGCCTCCTCGCGCAGCGCCCTCCCCCGCTCGGTCAGGGTGACGGCGAGGCTGCGCTGGTCCTCCGGCACCCGTCGGCGTTCGAGCAACCCCTGCGCCTCCAGCCGCTTGAGCAGCGGGGACAACGTCGGCGGGTCCAGCTGCAGGGCCTGCGACAGGTCCTTGACGGACATCGGCTCCCGGCCCCAGAGCGCGAGCATGACCAGGTACTGCGGATGGGTCAGGCCGAGGGGTTCCAGGACGGGCCGGTACACGGACAGGACGGTCCGGGCCGCCACCACGAGGGCGAAGCAGACCTGCCGTTCCAGCGCCAGCGGGTCCTCGGTCGTCACGGGGGCAGGCTACCCGTTCGTGCGCGAACTGTTGGTGCACGAGCGTGGGAGCATCTGCCCGTGAGGCGGACGTTCAGCGTGCGGGACATCGCCCTGCAGGCGGGGGTGTCGGAGGCCACCGTGGACCGGGTGCTGCACGAACGGCCGGGTGTGCGGACGGCGACCGTGGAGCAGGTGCGGCGCGCCGTGACCGACCTCGAGCGCCAGCGGTCGCAGGTGCGGCTCACCGGGCGCACGGTGGTGGTCGACGTCGTCATGGCCTCCCCCGCCCGCTTCGCCGACGCCGTGCGCTCGGCCCTGGAGGCCGAACTGCCCGCCCTGCACCCCGCCACCGTGCGGGCACGGTTCCACACCGTGCCCGGGGCGTCCGCGGACTGGGTGGCCGCCGAGCTGGACCGCGTGCGGCGCACCGGCTCCCACGGCGTCCTGCTGCAGTCCCCGGACCTGCCGGTGGTCCGCGCCGCCGTCGAGCAGCTGGCCGCCGCCCAGGTCCCCGTGGTCACGCTCGCGAGCGACCTGCCGGGCAGCCGGCGCCGCGGGTACGTGGGCGCCGACAACCGGGGCGCCGGCGCCACCGCCGCCTACCTGCTGACGCAGTGGGCCCCCGACCCCTCCGAGCCCGTCCTCGTCGTGCGGGGCCTGCAGCCGCAGGACGGGGACCGGGAGCGGTGGGCCGGCTTCGAGGCGGCCCTCGCCCAGCTGGAGGGGTCCGTGCGGCCCGTGCTCACGGTCGTCGACGACGACCAGGACCCCACCGTCGTCGAGGAGTCCGTGCTCGCCGTCCTCGGCGACCGGCCCGGGCTCCGCGCGGTGTACTCGATGTGCGCGGGAGCCGGGGGCAACGGGGCCGTCGTGCGGGCCTTCGAACGCGGCGGCAGCAGGCCCGCGGCGTTCGTCGCGCACGACCTCGACGGCGAGAACGCCGACCTGCTGCGCCGCGGCGACCTGACGGCCGTGCTGCACCACGACCTGCGCGCCGACTGCCGGCAGGCCTGCCGGATGCTCCTGCAGGCTCCCTACACCCGCACCGAGCTGACCGGCAGCGCCTCGGCCGTCCAGATCGTCACACCGTTCAACGTCCCTCAGGACGCCTGATCTCGTCCTCGGGCTCGTTCTCCCGCAGCAGGAGCGACAGGCCGGCGTACGGCTTGAGCCACACGCCGAAGCTCTTGAGGTCGTCGACCCAGCCGATCTCGCCGCCGTTGGACAGGTCCGTGACGGGCACGCGCGGGGTGAAGTGCTCCGAGCGCACCGAACCCTCGATCGTCTCCGAGCCGAAGTTCAGGACCGTCACCTGCAGGGCGGTGCGGCCACCGTGGTCGGCCGGGTCCAGCTCGTGGACCATGACGAGCATGCTCGGGTGGGCGACGGCCGGGATGTCGATCTGCCGGGCCGTCGCGATGCGGTTGTCGCGGCGGACCGCGAGGACCTGGGACAGCTTGCTGGCGAACGAGTTGTCGTCCTGCAGCTGCTCGGGGATGGTGCCGTAGAGCGAGCGCCCGACGGGGATCCCCGAGGCCGACATCGTCGCCTCGGGGGCGACCCCCATGAGGTCGTGCCCGGCGCGCTCGATCCAGCGGGTGTCCCCCGAGGTCAGGAGGGGTTTCACGCTCTCGACCGGCAGCGGCAGCATGCCGAGGAGGTCCCAGCCGGACAGGGCGAAGACCCCCGGCTGCCAGGCGTTGAACATCGCCATCAGCAGGTGGGCCCGCTTGATCTGCTCGACGTCGTCCTCGGTGAGGCCGTCGAGGTCGCGGTGACCCCGGCTGGCGGCGATGACGCTCGCGCTGGTGCAGGCGATGCCGTTCGTCGTGAAGACGAGGTTGTAGGGGCCGTTGTCCCCCGTGAGGCGCTCGACGAGGTCGGCCCGGATCGTCTCGGCGAGCGTGCCGCCGGTGACCGTCGTGCCGCGGAACTCGTACTCGTCCTCGCAGTGCCGGGTCGCCCAGTGCACGAGTTCGTACGTCAGCTCGTCGTGGTTCTGCAGCGCGTGCACGAGGGACGCGGGGTCGACGCCGAGTTCCAGCGCCTGGCGCAGGCACAGGCGCAGGAACTCCGTGTCGCCGGTGGCGACGGCGTGCTGGCAGCCGGGACGGGTGATGAAGTCGTACGACAGGTCCGCGCCGACCTCGGAGGTGTCGCGGATGTCCTCGATCGTGAGGTTCAGCTCCTGGAACGTGAACCCCCCGACCTTGCGGACCATGCCGGCGATGAGGTGGTTCGCGGCCTCGGACAACGGGTGCCCCTCGGACCACGCCGGACCCTCGACGCTCTTCTCCACGCCGAGGAAGCCGTTGGCGTCCAGGCGGAGTGCGCTCGTCCCGAGGTCACCCAGGGAGTGCAGCGCGTCGCCGATCACGAGCTTCATGCCGGCGAAGGAGGGGTCGAGCCAGTTCACCGACGGCTGGCCCTGCTTGAAGTAGTGCAGGTAGACCCAGCGCCGTGTGGTCCCGTCGACGCCGACGACCTCGCGGGTCGCCGACCAGTTCGTCTCCTTGATGCCGGGGGCGTAGAAGATGACGCGCTGCAGCTGGCCGATGATGAACCCGAGTTCGGACAGCGCCGCCTCGGATCCGGCGTCGAGGTTCGCGGCGTCGTGTCCGGGCGGGACGTCGGGCAGCAGTTCCCAGTGCTCCTGCGGGATCTCCACCATGTGGTAGATCCCGGGGTAGTCCTCGTACGCCATCTCGGCCAGGCGGAAGTCCGCCCCCTTGCCGGTGTGCCCGGGGACGATGTCGTCGATGACGCTGCCGTCGTGGTCGGCCGCGACCTCGCACAGGTGGCGGAACTCCCCCTCGGTCCCGAACATCGGGTCGATCTCGGTGGAGATGCGGTCGAAGTGGCCGTCGACGCTGGGCGTCTGGCGCCAGCCGTCGAGACCACCGGCCGACTTCACCGGGCCGGTGTGCACCGCGTCGATCCCGATGCGCTGGAACGCCTGCCACAGGTCGGGGTCACCGAGAGACCCGAGGAAGGACCGGCCGGGGCGGGTGATGAGGGAGATGGGGTACGCGGTGAACCAGACCGCGGCCGTGTCGACGGCGCGGCGCGGGTCGGGCTTGGCGTACGGGTTCTGCCACATGCTCGCCTTGCCGGAGAACTGACGGCTGATCTTCTCCGCGTCGGCGAGCATCGACTGCACGAGCAGCCACCGCACGTACTCCGGGTTCGACCCGTCGGCCGCGCCCTCGCCCGCCTCCGGCCGGGGCGGCGCGTCCGTGCCGCGCAGCCGCGCCTGCGGGCGGGGACGGCGCAGTGCCCGCGGGCGGGCCGGGTAGCGCTGCTCATCGTACGTGATCTCGCTCGGCTCGTGCTCGACCAGCTCGACCTCTGCGGTGTCCGTCTCGACCTCGGGAGTGTCGATGGCGGTGTCGGTGTCGTCGTCCACGGACCTCACCCCACCACAGACCGGCCCGCTTCTCGACCGGAGGTCGCGCACCGCATGTCGATAACGGTTCTCACTCGTGTTACGGTTCCGGCGTTCACAGCTCCCGACCAGGTTGGACGTCTCCCGTGCGCCGCAGCCCCTTGCTGTCCCTGACCGCCCTCCCCCTCTCCCTGACGCTGCTGACCGCCTGCGGTGGTGGCGTTTCCGAGACCCCCGCCGCCCCACCCAGCACCTCGACCGCCCCCGAGGCCACCGAGGTCGGCGCCGCCAAGGCCCGGGTCGCCGTCACCTACGACGGCGGCGTGCAGGTGCTCGACGCCTCCACGTTCGAGGTGCTCGCCGACGTGCCCTACGACGGCTTCACCCGGCTCAACCCGGCCGGCGACGGTCGTCACGTGGTGGTGTCGGCCGCCGGCGGCTTCCACGTCCTGGACGCCGGTGCCTGGAGCGAGCCCCACGGCGACCACTCGCACTACTACACGGCGCAGCCCCACGAGACCGACGTCGTGTACGCCGCGGAGAAGCCGGGGCACGTCGTCCGGCACGCCGGCAGGACGACGCTCTTCGACGACGGCACCGGCAAGGTCGTCTCCTTCGACTCCGAGCACGTCGCCCACGACGCCGTGGAAGAGGGCGAGGCGCGCGAGTACACGACCCCGTCCGCGCACCACGGCGTCGCGGTCGAGCGCAGCGACGGATCGCTCGTCGTCACCGAGGGGACGGAGGAGGCCCGCACCGGCATCCGCGTCCTCGACGCGGAGGACCGGCAGGTCGCGGCGAGCGAGGCGTGCCCCAACACCCACGGCGAGACGGTCGCGGCCGAGGAGACCGTCGTCATCGGCTGCAGCGACGGCGTCCTCGTCGTCAAGGGCACCGAGATCACCAAGGTCCAGAGCCCGGACGCCTACGGCCGCATCGGCAACCAGTGGGGCACCGACGAGTCCCCGATCGTCCTCGGCGACTACAAGTCGAACCCCGACGCCGAGGTCGACCTCACGACGCGCGTCTCGCTCATCGACACGACGAACGCGACCCTGCGCCTGGTGGAGCTGCCCGGCGGCACCTCCTACTGGTACCGGTCGCTGGGCCGCGGCGAGAACGGCGAGGGCGTCGTGCTCGGCACCGACGGTCAGCTGCACCTCGTCGACACGGTGGCGGGCACCGTCACCCGCTCCACGCCCGTCGTCGCGCCGTGGGAGGTCCAGGAGGACTGGCAGGCCCCCCAGCCGCAGGTGTTCACGATGGACGGCACCGCCTACGTCACCGAGCCGGCCACGAAGGAGATCCACGCCGTCGACATCGAGACCGGCGAGGTCTACGCCAGCGGCACGCTGGAGGTCACCCCGAACGAGCTGACCGCGGTCCCCGGCGAGGTCACCGAGTGAGGTCCGCGCCGCTGGCCGGCGGCGCGCTCACCCTGGTCCTCCTCGCCGGCTGCGGGTCCCCGGACCCGCAGACCGGCGGGGAGGACGGGGTCAGCGTGGTGACCACGTCCCACCCCCTGCAGTTCACGGCCGAGGCCGTGGCCGGGGACCGGGCGGCGGTGACGAGCGTCCTGGCCGCCGGGGACGACAGCCACGGCACCGAGGTGTCGACCCGGCAGGTGGCCGAGATGGTCGACGCCGACGTCGTCGTCCACCTCAGCGGACTGCAACCGGCCATCGACGACGCCCTCGACGCGCGGCCGCCGCAGCACCTCGTCGACGCGGCGCGGTACGCCGACGACGACCGCGACCCGCACTTCTGGCTCGACCCGCTCCGGATGGCCTCGCTCGGTCGCGACGTGGCCGGCGAGCTCGCCGAGGTCGACCCCGACGGGGCCGCGGAGTACCGCGCGGGCGCCGACCGGTTCGCGGGCGAGATGGAACGGCTCGACGCCCACTACGCGTCGGCGCTCGCCGGGTGCCGGGACGCCGCGCTCGTCACCTCGCACGAGGCGTTCGGCTACCTCGCGCAGCGGTACGGGTTGCGGCAGATCGGGATCGCCGGGGTCGACCCCGAGGTGGAACCCTCCCCCGCCCGCGTCCGCGACGTGATGGAGGTGGCCCGCGAGAACTCGGTCACCACGGTCTTCTTCGAGGAGACGGCCAACCCCGCGGTCGCGGACAAGCTCGCCCGCGACCTCGGAGTGCGCACCGCGGTGCTGCACCCGGTGGAACGCGTCGCCGAGGGCCAGGACTACCTGTCGTTGATGCGCGAGAACCTCGAGGCCTTGCGGACCGGACTGAACTGCTCGGCCTGACCGACCGGGTCCAGACTGGGCGGGTGAGCGACACCCTCGCCCTCGACGGGACCTACCGCGACCCGCTGTGGGGCGTCACGGTCGTCCTCACTCCGCTGGAGCGGGAACTCCTGCGCTCGTGGTGGGTGCGGCGGTTGCAGTTCGTCGCGCACGCCGGCGCCGCTGCTGCGGTGACCACGCAGTCCTACTCCCGGCTCGAGCACTCCCTCGGCGTCCTCGCCCTCACCGCGCACGTCGCACCCGACGACCACGCGGCGAGGGCGGGGGCGCTGCTGCACGACGTCGGGCACCTCCCGCTGAGCCACACGTTCGAGGGACTCGGAGGGCTGGACCACCACGAGCTCGGACGACACCGGCGAGCGGAACTGCGGCCCGTCCTCGACCGGCACGGGGTCGTCCCCGTCGAACCCCGCCGTCCGGGCCTCATGACGCTGGACCACCTCGACTCCTACGCCCGCAGCGCCCGGGTCCGCGGCCGAGCCGTCGCCCCGGCGGAACTCCTCGCGGGGTGTTCGCGGCTCGACGGGGCCGTGGCGTGTTCCCCCGCGACGGCGGAGGCGCTGTCCGCGCTCGTCGTCGACGAGGCCTGGTCGCAGTCCTCCCCCGCCAACGTCGTCGCCACGGGACTCGTCCGCGACTGGTCCGCCGCCGTCCTCGACGAACCGGGGGTTCCCGCGATGACCGACGACGAGTTCTGGACCCTGCTGCTGACCCACCCCGTGACCGGAGCGGAGGTGGCCGAGTTCCGTCGCGACCCCGGCGCGTGGACCGTCGTGGAGCACCCGGCCCCGGGAGCGGTGCTGCACCGGACGACGCGCCTCTACGTCGACCCGCCCGAGGTCGACGGAACGCCGTGGCGGATCACCGGGGAACTCCCGCCGGTTCCCGCGGAGCGGTGGATCGTGCGGCGCTGACTCGGGGCGCAGCCCGCGCGGGGAACCGTCGCGACCCTAGGGGTGCCCCGGGTAGGCGTGCACGACGGCCCGGTCGAGCTTCGGGACCGCCTGCGCCAGTGCCGTTTCGGCGCGGTGCGCGAGGTCGTGGGCTTCGCCGAGCGTCGACGTGGGGTCGACGTCGAGTTCGGCGTCGGCGAGCAACCGGTGGCCGGTCCAGCGCAAGCGGACCGTCCGCACCGCCAGCACCCCGGGCTGGGCGGCGAGCGTGACCTCGGCGGTGTGGACCAGTTCCGGATCCACCCCGTCCATGAGGCGGGCGAACACGTCACGCGCCGCGGTGCGCAGCACCGCCAGGATCGCAACCGTGATGACGAGCCCGACGAGCGGGTCGGCCAGCGGGAACCCCACCGCCACCCCGCCCGCTCCGACGAGCACGGCGAGGGACGTGAACCCGTCGGTGCGCGCGTGCAACCCGTCGGCGACGAGAGCCGCGGAACCGATGCGCCGGCCGGTGCGGATGCGGAACTGGGCGACCGCCTCGTTCCCGGCGAAACCCACCAGACCGGCCAGCGCCACCCAGCCCAGGTGCTCGACCGGCGCGGGATCGAGCAGGCGCCGCACCGCCTCGACGCCGGCGACGAGCGCGGACGCCGCGATGACCACCACCACGAACAAGCCGGCCAGGTCCTCGGCCCGGCCGTACCCGTAGGTGAACCGACGGGTGGCCGCCCGGCGTCCCAGGGCGAAGGCGATCCACAACGGAACGGCCGTCAGCGCGTCGGCGGCGTTGTGCACGGTGTCGGCGAACAGGGCCACCGAACCCGACGCGACCGCCACGACGGCCTGCAGCGCAGCGGTGACCGCGAGACCCACGAGGCTCAGCTTCACCGCGCGGATCCCGGCGGAACTCGCCGTGAGAGCGTCGTCCAGGGACTCCGCGTGGCCGTGGCCGTGTCCGTGCCCGTGTCCGTGTCCGGTCACGCGCCGGCCTCCGAGTGCAACGCACGCAGTTCCCGGTCGCTGCGGTGGTGGCCGGGAACTCCCGGCCCGGCGTGCTCGGCGTTGTGCACGGCGTCCGTCACGAGCTGGGCGACGTGGTCGTTCTCCAGCCGGTAGAAGATCTGGACCCCCTCGCGCCGCGTGGCCACGAGGCGTGCCATGCGCAGCTTGGCGAGGTGCTGGGAGACGGACGGCACGGGCTTGCCGACGTGCGCGGCGAGTTCACCGACGGGCAGTTCCCGCCCGATGAGGGCCCAGAGCAGCTGCACGCGGGTGGCGTCGGCCAGCATCCGGAACACCTCGACGGCCAGGTCGACCTGGTCGGCCGGCAGCGTGCGACGGCACGCACTACTTGCGTCCATGCGCAAAGAGTAGACGATGGGTCAGGGGTGTGCGGTCCCCGCGGCGATGCCGAGGAGTTCACGGGCCGGTCCGGGCGCCATCCGGGCGGCCCCGGTCCACACCGCGCGCAGAGTCCGGCCCAGGTCGAGTCCCTCCACCACCACGGTGCGCAGCCGCCCCGCGTCGAGGTCGTCGGCGACGGCGAGCCTGCTGAGGACGGCGACCCCGGTGCCGGCGCGCACGGCCTCGCGCACGCTCGTCGCCGTGGTCAGTTCGACGGCGGGCGGCACGGGGACGAGGCCCGCGGCGGCGAGGGCTCGTTCGAGGACGTCCCGCGTCCCCGACCCCTGCTCGCGCGAGACGAGCGGGGTCGCGGCGAGGTCCGCAGGCCCCACGGGGCGGCGTCGTCGCGTCCAGGGGTGGCCGGGGGCGACCACGACGACGAGGTGGTCCTCGAGCAGCTCCCGGCTGCGGAACCCGCGCGGCACGTCGGGGCCCTCGACGAAACCGAGGTCGGCAGCCCCGTCGGCCAGGGCGGCGAGCACCCGCACCGAGTTGGTGGCCAGGAGTTCCACCGGCTGCGGCGCGGCTCTCCCGGCCTCGGAGCGCTGCCGCAGGACCAGGAGCCACCGCGGCACCAGGTGCTCGGCGACGGTCATGCTGGAGGCCACCCGCAACGGCGACGTCCGGTCGGCGCGCAGGGTGCCGATGCCCTCGGCCACCTCCTCGGCGACCTCGAGCAGCCGGGTGGCCCAGCCGGTCAGGAGCGTGCCCGCCTCGGTGGGACGCGAGCCCTGCCGGCTGCGGTGCAGGAGGGCGACGCCCACCTGGGACTCCACGGCGCGCAACCGGTCCGACGCGGCCTGCTGGGTCATGCCGACCTTCCGCGCGCCCCGGCCGATGGACCCCGTCTCCACGACCGCGACGAGCAGGCGCAACGAGGTGAGGTCGGGCACACGGTCCAGGGGCACGTCGGGCAGGGTAGGCAGGTGAGCCCCGCACCGACCGATCCGACCCTGCTGACCCGTCACGTCACGCGCGCCGTCGAGGCGGCCGGCCGGGCCGACGCCACGGTCTTCACCGCGGCAACGACGGACCTGGCGGCGTTCGACGCCGAACAGGCGCGCGTCGTCCTCGGCTGGGTGCTCCGCCAGGCCCTCGAGGAGCAGCACCCCGACGGTCTCGACGCCGACGACGTGCGCGCCGCGGTGGCCGCGACGGCCCGCGGTGCCGCGTGGTTCGGCGGGCTCGACCCGCGCATCCTCGTCGTCGTCCTGGTCGCCGCGCTCGGGGAGCACCCCGATCCCGAGGAGGTGCCCCGGCTCGGTCACGCACTCGTGCTGCAGCACTCCGTGCTGCTCGTGCACGACCTGGCGACCGGCCCGGGGCGCCCCCTGCGGCGGGCCCTCGACGCGGCGCTGGCGGAGGTCCGCCGCGCCGAGACGATGGAGATGCCCTGATCAGACCGCCGTCCTGAGCGGGAAGAAGGACGTGCGGCTGCGCTTGCGCAGGCAGGCGGGACGGCCGTCGTCGGCGGCGTCCCGGACCCGGCGGACCACCTCGGCGCTGCGGGCGTCCAGCTCCCGTTCGACGGCGGTGGTGTCCACGACGGAGTGCCACTCCTTCTCGACCGCGAGGTGGTCGTTGCGACCCTCCTCGTGGGCGACGGTCAGCTGGTGCCGGGCGGCGAGGCTGTAGAGCGCCAGCACCTTCTCCCCGTTCCGGCGGGCGTACGAATCCAGGAACGACGGCGTCAGCGTCCCCTGGTGGGCGGCGAACTCGAGGTCCCGCAGGACCTGGTGCAACGGCTTCACGGCTTCCTCCTCGACCCATGGAGCGCGACCCGGAGCGGGTCGTGGGAGATCGATCGGTCGCCGCCGGTGCGGGACTGAGCCCGCACCTTCTAGATCACCCGGTCGGAGCAGCGGTGCAGACCCGGTCCCGGCCTTCGGCCTTGGCCCGGTAGAGAGCGTCGTCCACGCGGGCCAGCAGCGCCGCCGGGTGCTCCCCCGGTTCGCGGACCGCCAACCCCACCGAGACCGTCTGCGGCGCCGGGCACACCTTTCGCAGGCGGTCGGCCAGGACGTCAGCCACCGCCACCAGGTCCCCCTGCAGGAGGAGCGCGAACTCCTCGCCGCCGTGCCGGGCCAGGACCGCGTCCCCCGGCAGCGCTGAGCGCCAGGCGTCCGCGGCCGCGCGCAGCAGCAGGTCCCCGGCGGCGTGACCCCGGCTGTCGTTGAGCCGCTTGAAGTGGTCGAGGTCGAGCAGCGCGACGGCGACGGGGCCACCGGCCTCGGCGGCCCGCCGCAGGTCCGCGTCCCAGCTGCGGCGGTTCGGCAGACCCGTGAGCTCGTCGGTCCGGGCCAGCCGCCCCTGCAGGTCGGCCTGGCCCTGGACGCTCAGCACCGCGTGGTGGACGCGGCTGACGGCCAGCGCCGACAGCAGCAGCGACCCGGTGCCCGTGACGAGCCAGTCGACGGTGACGCCCGCGACCCCCTGGGCCAGCAGCACGGCGGGCGGCAGGCAGGCCGCTCCGCCGACGACGACCCAGTGCGTGCGGGACCAGGCCCGCGTGCGCGGGACGCCCGTGCCCAGGTCGTCCGAGCGGGGGTGCACCAGCGCCACGGCCTGCAGCAGCAGGGCCAGCTGGAACGGCAGGCCCAACCAGGGCCGCACGTCGACGGGGAGCACGGCCACGAGCGCACCGAAGGCGCTGTCGCCGAACAGCAGGCAGCCCCAGGACGCGGCGAGGAGGTTCGCCGGGCGGGTCGGGGCGCGGCCCGCCAGGCGCAACCGCAGGAGCAGGCCGAGCCCGAGGAGGTCGAGCACCGGGTAGACCGCGGTGAACGCCACGTCGACCGGGTCGGGGTCGCCCGCGAGCGCGGGACGCAGCAGCAGGGCGGTGATGGCGACCCCGAGCCCCGTGACGGCGATGCCGGCGTCGACGGTGGCGGCCCGGTCGCGGGTGCCGCGGTTGAGCAGGAGCAGCCACGTGGTGACGAGGGCGGAGCCGGCGAGGAAGAACGGGTCGGCCGGGACGGCGTACCCGGGCGTCCCGCCGAGGAGCAGCGCGAGCTGGAAGACGCCGTAGCCGACGGCCAGGACGAGGACACCGACCAGCTGGACGAGCCAGGCGGCGCGCTGGGCGGCCGGACGGTGGCGCAGGCGGGAGGCGGCGACGGCGCCGGCCACCGCCGCGGGCCCCACGGCCGCCACGGCCTGGGCGGCCGGAGGACCCCAGCCGTCGACGAGCACTAGGCCGGCGACCGCCAGGACGACGGCGGGACGGGTGCGCGTCACACCCGACCCATCGGCACCTACCGTCCGGCGATGAGGTCGATCTCGACAAGGGCTCCGACGGCCAGCCCCGTGACGCCGACGGTGGTGCGGGCGGGCAGGGGCCCGTCGAACCAGGTCCGGTAGCGCTCGTTGAACGCGGCGAAGTCCGCCTCGAAGTCCGTCAGGTAGACGCGGACCTGCAGCGCGTCGTCCAGGGTGAGCCCGAGCTGGGCCAGGACGGCGGCGAGGTTGGCCCGGACCTGCTCGGCCTGCTCGACGACCCCGCCCTCGACGAGCCGCCCGGTCGCGGGGTCGGTGGGCATCTGGCCGGTGACGAACACGAGGTCCCCGAGCCGGGTCGCGTGGGCGAACGGGCCGACCTGCGGCGGGACCCCGTCGTCGGGGCTGAAGACGAACGTCTCCTTGCGGCTGCTCATGGCCGCGAGCCTGGCAGGCGCTCGACGTGCAGGGGCAGTCCGCCGCGCGGGCGGAGGGTGACGAGCGCGTCGACGGTCCGGGGCGGACCGGCGGGCCGGACGGTGTGGGTGCGCAGGAGCTCGGCCAGGACGAGCACCTCCTCGACGAGGGCGAGGTCGCGGCCGATGCACAGGCGCGGCCCGGCGCCGAAGGGGACGTAGTGGTCTCGGCGGGCCGGCTCGAGGAACCGCTCGGGCCGGAACGCGGTCGGGTCCTCCCACAGCGCGGGGTCGCGGTGCAGCGCCCACGTGCAGACGATGACGAGCGTGCCGGCGGGGACGTCGACCCCGGCGACGACGTCGTCGGCGAGCGCCTGCCGGGTGATGACCCAGGCGGGCGGGTACAGGCGCAGGGCCTCGTCGACCGCGGCCCGCAGGTACGGCAGCCGCGGCAGGTCGTCCCAGCCGGGCGCCGCGTCGAGCGCGGCGACCTCGTCGTGGACGCTGGCGAGCGCGGAGGGGTTGCGGGACAGCAGGTCCAGCGTCCACGTGAGGGAGCTGGCGACGGTCTCGTGACCGGCCACGACGAACGTCACGAGCTCGTCGCGGACCTGCCGGTCGTCCATGCCGGCGGCGAGCATGAGCCCGACGAGGTCGCGCGGGTCGTCGAGGGGGCGGCGCGCCCGGTCGGCGAGGATGCGGGCGCAGACGCCGTCGACGGCGGCCACCTCGCGGGCGAGGCGGGCGCGCGACGGCGTGGGCCAGGCCCCGGGGACGGGGCTGGCGGCGCGGCGGACGACGAGTTCGAGGGCGCGGCCGACGGCGTCGACGAGCAGGGGCGCGTCGTTCGAGAGGTCGGCCGCGGCGAGGGTGTGACCGACGACCTCCAGCCCGGCCCGGGACGTGGCGTCGAGGACCTCCAGCGGCCGGCCGGGGGCCAGCGCGTCCGCCTCGGCGGCGAGCCGGCGCCCGGCGTGGACCGCGTGCGCGGCGACGTCGCGCAGCCCGGCGTGGTGGAACGCGGGCTGGACCACGCGGCGGTGGGTGCGCCAGCGCTGCCCGTCGCCGGCCAGCAGGCCGGGCCCGGTGACGGTGGCCAGGGCGTTGTACTGGATGGTCGCCTTGCCGTAGCCGCGGGCGTTGTCGACGAGCACGCGGCGGACCCCGCCGGGATCGGCCAGGACCAGGACGGGCGTGCGGGGCAACGGGATCGCGGCGGCCGCGCCGTGCCGGGCGGTGACCTCGGTGAGGAAGAGGTGCGGGGCCCGCAGGATGCGCGGGACCGCGCGGACCATGTCGAGCGGGGAGGGCCCGCCGACGTCGAGCGGGGAGTACCGGTTCAGGGGTCCGGGCCTACAGGTACAGACCGGTGCGGCCGGCGTCCTCGCCCGGGGCGGCGACGGCGTGCAGGTCGCGTTCGCGCAGCAGGACGTACCCCTTGCCGTGCAGCTCGACCTCGGCCTTCTCCTCGGGGTCGAACAGGACCTTGTCCCCCGTGGCGACTTGGCGGACGTGCGGTCCGACGGCCACCACCGCCGCCCACGACAGCCGCTTGCCGACGGCGGCCGTGGCCGGGATGAGGATGCCCGCTGAGGACTTGCGCTCCGCGGCGTCGTCCGGCAGGACGAGGACGCGGTCGTGCAGCATCCGGACGGGCAGCTGGTCGGGGGTGCTCACGAGGTCAGCGGCGCTTGCGCACCGCGCGGACGACGACGAACGTCGTGACACCGAGGACCGCGACGCCGACGGCGGCGACGCGCTCGACGCGCAGGCCCCCGCGGTGGTCGAAGGCGAAGGAGTGCACCCGTCCCCGGACGTCGGCCACCGTGCGCTGGGCGATGGTCTTCGGCGCGAGCCGGTCGGTGAGTTCGTCGATCGTGCCCGCGAGCGCGGCCCGACGTGCTTCCACCTCGCGCTCGAGGGCGCGCGGGTCGTTGGTCGTGATCTCGGCCTTGCCGTCGCTGGCCGCCACGGCCACCTCCTGTGTTCCTCTGGACGTCCCCGGAACCGTACCGGAGAAGGTGCGCCCTCTCCTGCGGGGGCTCGCGGGCGCGGGGGCTAGGGTCCCGGTCCATGACGCGTCTGGTGCCCGGAGACCCCGCCCCCGACTTCACGCTGACCGCGCACGACTCCACGACGGTGTCGCTGACGGACCTGCGGGCCGCGGGCCGGCACGTCGTCGTGTACTTCTACCCCGCCGCGATGACGCCGGGCTGCACGACCCAGGCGTGCGACTTCCGCGACTCCCTCGACGCGCTGGCCGCGTCAGGTTTCACCGTGGTGGGGATCTCCAAGGACGGCGTCGACAAGCTCGCCGCCTTCGCCGAGCGGGACGGCATCACGTTCCCGCTGCTGTCCGACCCCGACCACGCGGTGCTCGAGGCGTACGGCGCGTGGGGCGAGAAGACCAACTACGGCCGGACGTCGGTCGGCACGATCCGGTCGACGGTCGTGGTGGACCCCCAGGGCGTCGTGGAACTGGCGCAGTACAACGTCCGCGCCAAGGGTCACGTCGCCAAGCTCCGCAAGGACCTCGGGCTCGACCAGTAGTCTGGCGCCCGAGCGGGAGTGGTGTAACTGGCAGCCACGCAGGATTTAGGTTCCTGTGCCTCCGGGCGTGAGGGTTCGAGTCCCTTCTCCCGCACTCACGCGCTGAGGGGCGTGAACACGACCGGGGTGGTCGTCGGTTGCGCCGACCCCCGGGCGGGTTCGAGCGAGATCCCGACCCCCGTCGCGGACCCGGCCGCCACGACGACCGCCGAACCCCCCGCGGACGTCACGTGCAGCATCCCGGCCGACGTCAGGGCGTCGCCCCGCGCCAGCCACAACTGGTAGTCCCGGCCCCCTCCGGCGGCGGGCAGCCCCGAGGTGAGGACGCCGATCCGGCCGTCGGCCTGGACGAGGGTGGCCGTCCCGCCGTCGGTCGCGGCGACCGTCGAGACCCGGGCGCCCGGGGTGGCCATCAGGTCGGTGATGTTCTGCCGCGCCACCCGGTCCGCGCTGACGACGGTGTCGCCGGAGCGGTTCGCGACGCCCACGCCGACACCGACGCCGACGGCGCCCACGAGGATGCCGGCGGCCGCCACCAGGGCGCTCCACCGCGACGGGCCGCGGCGGCGGGACCGTTCCGAGCTCAGGTCGACGACCGGCGCGGAGGGGCGCTCCTGGGGGGTGGTGGCCAGGGCCGCGAGGACGGACGCGCGCAGGTGCGGCGGCGGTGCCGTCGCGGCGGACAGCCGGGACGCGGTCTCACGCAACGCGTCCGCGTCGGCGCGTTCGTCCGGGTGGGTCCGCAGTCGTTCCTCGAACGCGGCGCGTTCGTCGTCGTCGAGGGCGTCGAGGGCCCACGCGGCGGAGAGCAGCGGGTCGTCGTGCTGGTCCTGGCGGTTCACCGGTCCCCCACCCCCAGCGCGTCGCGCAGCCGGATCAGGCCGTCCCGCAGGCGGGTCTTGACGGTGCCGAGCGGCAGCTGGAGGTCCTCGGCGATCTGGCGGTGGGTGCGTCCGCCGTAGTAGGCGAGGTCGATGGCCTGCCGCTGCACCGGGGTGAGGAGGGTCAGCGCACGGCGCACCTCGTCGGCTTCCAACACGTCCTCCACCTCCTCGCTCACGCTGTCGTACGGGGGGACCTCGCGGAGCCCCGCCTTCTCGTCCCGCAGGGTGCTGGCCTGGGCCGACCGCACCCGGTCCACGGCCCGGCGGTGGGCCATGGTGACGACCCACCCGCGGGCCGTGCCGCGGGCCGGGTCGAAGCGGGCGGCCGTCCGCCACGCCTCCAGGAAGACCTCCTGCACGACCTCCTCAGACTGCGCGGGATCGCGCAGGACCTTGAGCACCGTGCCGTGGACCGCCCCCGCGGTGGCGTCGTAGAACGACGCGAACGCCTGCTGGTCGCCGCGGGCAGCGGCCACCAGAGCGTCCTCGGTGGTGGTGGTCATCGTGGTCACGATGGCACACCCCCTCCGCTCCGCCTGTCAGGAGGTGTTCGTGGCGGGAGGCCCCGTGGATGTGTGACGCGCCTCACTCGACCCGGACGCTGACGGAGGGGTACCCGCTGGCGCCGTCCGGGACGGGCGCGGCCACGACGTCCGTCTGCGGCGTCCCGGTCCCGTCGGTCGCACGGACCTGCAGCGTGTGCGTCCCGGTCTCCTGCGCGTCCCAGTCGAAGACCCACTGGCACCAGGTGTCCGCCGACGCCGAGGGCAGGACGCGCGCCTGCCGCCACTCCCCCTCGTCGACGCGCACCTCGACGCGCGAGATGCCGCGGTGCTGGGCCCACGCGACCCCCGCGACGGGGACGCGGCCGCGCCGGACGGTCGCCGAACCCCGCGGGACGTCGATGCGCGAGGCCGTCTTGACCGGCCCGCGCTCGGCCCAGCCGCGGTCGGTCCAGTACGCGGTCTTCGCCGCGAACGTCGTGAGCTCCAGGTCCACGACCCACTTGCAGGCCGAGACGTAGCCGTACAGGCCGGGGACGACGAGGCGGACCGGGAACCCGTGCTCGCGCGGGAGGGGTTCGCCGTCCATGCCGACCGCCAGCAGCGCGTCCCGGCCGTCGGTGAGCTCGGCCAGGGGCGCGGACAGCGTGAACCCGTCGGTGCTCGTCGCGTAGACCATGTCCGCGCCCGCGCGGACGCCGGCCTCGGCCAGCAGGTCGGCCACGGGGTAGCCGAGCCAGCGAGCGTTGCCGACGTAGTCCCCGCCGACCTCGTTGCTCACGCACGTCAGGGTCACCCAGCGCTCGCGCAGCGGTCTGGCCAGCAGCGTGGCGAAGTCCAGCGTGAGCTCCCGCTCGACCATCCCGTGCACGCGCAGCGACCAGTCCTCGGCGCGCAGGTCGGGGACCACGAGGGCGGTGTCGATCCGGTAGAAGTCCGCGGTGCCGGTGGCGTACCGGGTCAGGCCCTCGGCGACCTCGGCCGCCGGGTCGAGGCCGGCCGGCAGGGCGGGCGCGGGGTCGGCGGGGGCCGGCAGCACGACGGCGTCGCGGGAGATCTCGGCACTGCGGGCCGACACGAGGACCTGACCGCCACCGCCGGTGAGGGCGGCCGCGGCGCCCGTGCCGCCGAGCAGCAGGGCGCGACGGGCGGGGTCGGTGGTCGCCGGCACCCGGCGGACGAGGAGGACGAGCGCGTAGGCGCCCGCGAGGGTGCCGAGGAGCGAGGGCAACGGCGTCAGGGCGGTGGCGTCGGGTCGGGTCGCCGCGGCGACGACACCGACGGCACCCAGCGCGGCGACGACGGCGACGCCGGCGCGCAGCCGGCGCCGGGCCAGCAGCCCCGCGCCCGCCGCCAGCAGCGCGAGCAGCACGGCCGTGGTCGCGAGCAGGACGGTCTTGTCGGACGTGCCGAACGACCGGACCGCCCACTCCTTGACGGGGGCCGGGACGGCGTCGACGACGGCGTCCCCGACGACGACGAGGGGAGCGGCCGACGGGGAGACGATCCCCGCGACCAGCTGCCCCACGCCGAGGGTGAGGGCTGCGGCGAGCACCCCGGACCAGGCGGCCAGCAGCCGACCGGCCCGGTGGTTCCCCTCCGGCCCGTCCGCGCGCGGTGTCCCGTGCACCCCCACGTCACAGGCCTTCGGAGCCGGTCCCGCCGTGGATGGGTCGACCTGCGAGAACGTCGACCACGACCGGGGCCAGGGCCCGGAACGCGCGCCCGCGGTGGCTGATCGCGTTCTTCTCCTCGGCCGTGTGCTCGGCGAGCGTGCGGTCCGCCCCCTCGGGCACGAAGCAGGGGTCGTAGCCGAAGCCGCCGGCGCCGGCCGGGGCCGTCGTGATCGTCCCGCGCGAGCGTCCCTCCCGCACCGCGCTCGTCCCGTCGGGCAGGGCCAGGGCGGCGGCGCAGACGAAGGCGCCGCCGCGGTGCTGCGCGGGGACGTCCGCGATCTGGGCGAGCAGCAGCTCCAGGTTCGCCACGTCGTCACCGTGCCGCCCGGCCCAGCGGGCCGAGAAGATGCCCGGCGCCCCGCCCAGGACGTCGACGGCGATGCCGGAGTCGTCGGCGATCGCGGGCAGGCCGGTGGCGTCCGCGACGGCGCGCGCCTTGAGCAGCGCGTTGCCCGCGAAGGTCACCTCGATCTCGGCGACCTCGGGCACGTCGTCGAACGCGTCGACGGTCAGCACCTCGACGTCGGGCAGCAGGGGCGCGAGGACCGCCCGCAGCTCCCCCACCTTGTGCGCGTTGCGGGTGGCGAGCACGACACGGCTCATCGGGCGAGCGCCTCCGCCTGCAGCGCAGCGAGTCTCGTGGTCCCCGTGAGCGCGAGGTCGAGCAGGGCGTCGAGCTCGGCCCGGTCGAACGGCGCGCCCTCGGCGGTCCCCTGCACCTCGACGAACTTCCCGTCGCCGGTCACGACGACGTTCATGTCCGTCTCGGCGCGCACGTCCTCGACGTACGGCAGGTCCAGGACGGGCACCCCGTCGACGACGCCGACGCTGATGGCCGAGACGGAGCCGGTGAGCGGCTGCTTCGACGCCTTGACGATGCCCTGGCCGCGGGCCCAGGAGATCGCGTCCGCGAGCGCCACGTAGGCGCCCGTGATCGCGGCCGTGCGGGTCCCGCCGTCGGCCTGCAGGACGTCGCAGTCCAGGACGATCGTGTTCTCCCCCAGCTGGCCCGTGTCGACGACGGCGCGCAGGCTGCGACCGATGAGACGCGAGATCTCGTGGGTGCGGCCGCCGATCCTGCCCTTGACGGACTCGCGGTCGCTGCGGGTGTTCGTCGAGCGCGGGAGCATCGCGTACTCCGCGGTCACCCAGCCCTGCCCGGACCCCTTGCGCCAGCGCGGGACGCCCTCGGTGAAGGAGGCCGCGCACAGGACCCGGGTGCGGCCGAACTCCACGAGGACGCTGCCCTCGGCGTGGTCGAGCCAGTTGCGGGTGATGGTCACGGGGCGCAGCTCGTCGGCGGCGCGGCCGTCGGCGCGGGCGGGGGTGCTGGTCACTCCCCCAGTGTGACCGATCACAGGACGTGGCGCTCGGAACACCCTGCGTCGCAACGCGTGGCCGTTGCGTGAACGTGGCCCCACGACGGCCCGCGGGGGTCCATGCTGGGCCCCATGTCTCGACGTTCGACGGCGGCACTGGTGCCCGGTGACCGCGTCGTCACCGGCCTCGCCGACCACGAGGGTGTGGTCCTGCGTCCGCTGCGGTGGAGTCCCCGACCGCTGTCCCGCACGATGGTGCGCGAGGTCGCCGCGGTGCACCGCACCGGGCCCCTGCGCCGCGTCGTCCTGGAGTTCACCGACGGCGCCCGCAGCCAGGCCGTCGCGGCGTCCGCGCGCTGGACGGTGGCCCCGGCCCCCGCCGAGCGGGGGCCGATGCTCAGAGTGCGCCGAGGTAGAGCGGACCGGTCTCGTCGACGTCGACCAGCTGCGGTCCCAGCTGGGGCCCCAGGAACCGTTGCGCCAGAAGGCGGAACGCGCGGGCGTCGCCCGTCGAGGTGAACCGGTGCCGCGGCTGCGGCAGGTCGTCCGGCCGCAGCAGCTCGCGCGCCGCGAGCTCGCGGTAGACGTCGAACGCCGTCTCCTCCGCGCTGGAGACGAGGGTGACGTCGTCACCGACGACGCTGCGCAGCACCGCCATGAGCAGCGGGTAGTGCGTGCAGCCCAGGACGAGCGTGTCGACGTCGGCTGCGATCGCCGGCGCCAGGTACTCCCGCGCCGCCGTCAGCAGCTCCGGCCCGCTCGTCACCCCGCGCTCGACGAACTCGACGAAGGCCGGGCACGCCGCCGTCGTCAGCGCCAGGTGCGGCGCGGCGGCGAACGCGTCCTCGTAGGCGCGCGAGGAGATGGTCGCCCGGGTGCCGATGACCCCGACGCGGCCGTTGCGGGTGGCCCGCACGGCCCGGCGCACGGCCGGCTGGATGACCTCCACGACGGGGACGTCGTAGCGCTCGCGGGCGTCGCGGAGCATGGCCGCCGAGGCGGAGTTGCAGGCGATGACGAGCATCTTCACGCCCGACTCCACGAGCCGGTCGAGGACGTCGAGCGCGAGCCGGCGCACCTCGGCGATCGGCTTGGGCCCGTAGGGGGCGTGCGCGGTGTCCCCCACGTAGTGCACGGACTCGTGCGGCAGCTGGTCGAGCACCGCGCGGGCGACCGTGAGCCCGCCCACGCCGGAGTCGAAGACGCCGACCGGCAGTTCCCGGTCGGCGGTCACGAGAGGGACCTCACGAGCGTCTCCTGTAGGTGGGTGGTGAAGTCGTACACGGCCCACGCCCACCGGGCGGGGTCGTCCTCGGCGAGGTCGGCGTAGGCGTCGTGGTCGTCGCTGACACCGAGGCGGGTGCCGAGGGCGAGGCGGATGTCGTTGAGCGCCACGAGCCACGTCCGGGCCCCGTCGGCGTCGAGCTGGACGCGCCCGCCCTGCCCCACGACGGGGCCCAGCGTGGCCAGCATGGCCCGCGCGGCGGCGGCCTTGCGTTCGCGCAGCCCGCGTTCGGTGAAGCGGCGGAAGTCCGCCGAGGCCTGCGGGTCGTCGGCGGCGTAGGCGTTGGGCAGCAGCCGCTGCAGGACCTCGTCCTCCGGCGCCGTCGTCGGACCGTCGGCGCCGAGGTCGGGGACGTCCTCGAACCGGGGCAGGTCCTCGAGCCCGAGCTCGGCCGCCAGCGGGTCGACCCGGCGCACCGGGGGCTCGGGCACCTCGAGGAGCTCGACGACCTCGCGCGCGAGGGAGGCGAGGAGGTCGGCCTCGGAGACGTGCAGCGTGAGGGAGAACAGGCCGTGCCGGGACCGTCGGAAGGTGGCCACTCACTCGTCCTTCTGCAAGGTCGCCCACAGGCCGTAGCCGTGCATCGCCTCGACGTCGCGTTCCATGGACTCCCGCGTGCCGGAGCTCACCACGGCACGTCCCTTCTGGTGCACGTCCATCATGAGCGCCTCCGCCTTGGCCTCGGAGTACCCGAAGTGGGTGCGGAAGACGTACGTCACGTAGGACATGAGGTTCACCGGGTCGTTCCACACGAGGGTGACCCACGGGGTGTCCGGGCTGGTGGTGAGGTCGGCTTCCGGACGCTCGAGCTCGGTGGGAGCGGTCAGGACGACGGACACCCGTGCAGTCTAGGCAACCGGACGTGGCTAGATTCGCTGCATGGTGAGCACCGCCCTGCTGACGGACCACTACGAGCTGACGATGCTGCAGGCCGCGCTGTCCGACGGGACCGGCGACCGGGCCTGCACGTTCGAGGTCTTCGGCCGGCGGCTGCCGGACGGACGGCGGTACGGCGTGGTCGCCGGCACCGCCCGCGTCCTGGACGCGGTGCGCGACTTCACCTTCGACCCCGACCTGCTGACCGGGCTGCGCGGGGTCCTGGACGACCGGACGCTCGACTGGCTGGCCCGCTACCGCTTCTCCGGGTCCATCGAGGGGTACGCCGAGGGCGAGCTGTGGTTCCCCGGTTCCCCGATCCTCACCGTCACCGGGACCTTCGCCGAGGCGGTGGTGCTCGAGACGGTCGTGCTCTCGATCCTCAACCACGACTGCGCCATCGCCGCCGCCGCGGCCCGGATGGCGCAGGCCGCCGGGGAGCGCCCCCTCATCGAGATGGGCTCGCGCCGCACCCACGAGCACGCCGCCGTCGCCGCCTCCCGCGCGGCCTACCTCGCGGGGTTCACCTCCACGTCCAACCTGCAGGCCGGGGCGTCCTACGGGATCCCGACGTCGGGGACGTCCGCGCACGCCTTCACGCTGCTGCACGACACCGAGGCCGAGGCCTTCCGCGCCCAGGTCGACGCGCTCGGCGTCGGGACGACGCTGCTCGTCGACACCTACGACATCACCGCCGGCATCGCCACGGCCGTCGAGGTCGCCGGGCCGCAGCTCGGCGCCGTGCGCATCGACTCCGGCGACCTGGAGGTGCTCGCCGTCCAGGCGCGCGCGCAGCTGGACTCCCTGGGCGCCACCGGGACCCGCATCGTCGTCTCCGGCGACCTCGACGAGTACGCCCTCGCCGCCCTGCGCGCCGCACCCGTCGACGGGTACGGCGTCGGCACCTCGCTCGTGACGGGGTCCGGGGCGCCGACCGCGGGGCTGGTCTACAAGCTCGTCGAGGTGGACGGCCGACCGGTCGCGAAGCGCTCGACGTCGAAGGTGACGCAGGGCGGGCGCAAGACCGCCGTCCGGCGGCACCGGCCGACCGGCACCGCGACCGACGAGGTCCTCGGCGTCGGGTTCACCCCGCCGCGCGAGCCGAACGACCGGCCGCTGCAGGTGCCGATGGTCTCCGGCGGCGAACGGGTCGACGACCTGCCGGACCTGCAGGCCTCCCGCGAGCACCTGCGGCGCGCGCTGGTCACCCTGCCCTGGGACGGGCTCGCGCTGTCCAAGGGCGACCCGGCCATCCCCACCACCGTCCTGGCCTCGGAGCGGGAGGTGGCCCGGTGACGCGCGCACTCGTCGTCGTCGACGTCCAGAACGACTTCTGCCCCGGTGGGGCGCTCGCCGTCGCGGGCGGCGACGAGGTCGCCCGCGCCATCAGCCAGCTGCTGGCCCGCGACACCGGCGACGGCCGGGGCATCGCCTACGAGCACGTCGTCGCGACGCAGGACTTCCACATCGACCCCGGGACGCACTTCTCCGACACCCCGGACTTCGTCGACACCTGGCCGCCGCACTGCCGGGCCGGCTCGACCGGCGCGCTGCTGCACGACGACCTCGACACCGCCCGGGTGGAGGCCGTGTTCCGCAAGGGGCAGTACGCCGCGGCCTACTCCGGGTTCGAGGGGGTGTCCACCACCGTCACGCCCGAGGGCGGGGAGCTGGACACGGGTCTCGCGGACTGGTTGCGGGGCAAGGGGGTCGACGACGTCCACGTCGTCGGGCTGGCGACCGACCACTGCGTGCGCGCCACAGCGCTGGACGCGGCCCGCGCCGGCTTCCGCACGACCGTGCTGCTCGGGCTGACGGCCGGGATCTCGGCCGCCACCGTCGAGGCGGCCCTGGCCGAACTGCGCGAGCACGGGGTCGCCCTCGTCGGGGACCCCGTGCTCGAGGGCTGATCAGCGCTGCACCGTCAGCGCCGCACGACCACCGTGCGGGCCAGCTTGTCGTGCAGGGCCTGCTTGCGCTGGTCCCAGCAGGGCCAGAGGAAGTCCAGCAGCAGGTACAGCGGGATGATCTGGCCGAGCATGTCGCAGCCGACCCAGCGCGAGATGCACTGCAGCCAGCCCGGGTGACCGGGGCGGTTCCAGTCCCGGACGCGCAGGCGGAACAGCGCCTTCCCCGGCGTCGCGCCGTAGAAGCGCAGGGTCAGGACGGTGTAGACCGCGCTGACGGCGAGGTAGACGAACGTGAAGGTGCGCAGGGCGCTGCTCTGCGTCGCCAGGCCGACCTGGTCGACGTAGGCCTGCGTGTTGCCCGCCATCAGGGACTGCACGGCGGTGTCCATCAGGCTCGTCAGCGTCTGCAGCGGAGCCCAGCCGGCGATCGTGGCGATGACCGAGACGAGGACGTAGTCCACGATCCGCGCCAGCAGCCGCCACCCCAGCCCGCCGAGGGCCTGCCCGTCCGGCGTCGCGATGGCCTTGACCCCGGGCGCCGGGTACTGCGACGGCGGGTACTCCGGGTAGTGCTGCTGCGGGCCGGCGTAGGGGTTCGTGGGCGCCTTCGTCAGCGACGGGGCCTGCTGCTGGGCGTGGACGTGGTCGGTCCACCGCGACCCGTCCCACCAGCGCAGGTCGGTGCTGCGCGGGTCGGACGGGTCGGGGTACCACCCGGGGGGCGTGCTCATGGTCCGAAGCCTGCCAGGTGCTCAGGCCACGCCGAACTCGGCCGGGTCGATGCCCACGGCCTGGCAGATCTCGCGGACGGCCTTGCGCTCGGTGGGGTCGAAGTCCCCGTCGGCGCCCCCGATGACGACGCCCACCTGGACGACGGCGCGGGCCTGGTCGGGCTTGCTGCGCAGCTTGCCGACGGCCTGCAGCGCCTCGATCTTGCCGAAGTCGTAGTCGGCGCTGAGCTTGCCGCACCACTTGTCGAAGGACTCGCGCAGGTCACCGGCGTTGAAGACGGACAGGACGTCGTTGCTGGCGATGAAGGCCGCCGTCTTCTGGCGCTCCTCCGGCTCGATGCTGCCGTCGGCGGCGGCGATGAGCGCGCAGGTGGCCATGCTGGCCTCGGCGAAGTCCTTGCTCTTGAACTGCCCGACCTTGGTCTTGAGCTGGTCGCCCGCCAGGAGGCCCTTGCTCTTCAGGTTGTCCAGGAATCCCATGCCGGGGCAACGGACACCGCGCACGGGCGGTTCCACTCAGCTGAAGCGGCGGACGATCTCGGAGTTGCGGTCGGCCAGCAGCTGGCGCAGGGTCCGCCGCACGAACAGGACGTCGGCCACGCGGCCGAGCGGCCCGAACGGGGAGCTCCAGGACATCCGGTCGGTCATGATCGTCATGCCCGGGCCCTCGACCTCGAACGTGTGCTCGTGCCGGAAGCGTTCGAACGCCCCCGCGGCCATCTCGTCGACGAACCGCCGGGGCCGCTCGAGCTCGGTGATGTGCGAGGTGTGCGTCACGGGGAACCCGAGGATCCGCAACCGCCACTGGACCTTCTCCCCCAGCGCGATCCGGCCGCTCGTCCGGCCCGCCCCCTCGACCGCCCGGACCTTGAAGCGGCGGCCCGCCACCCGTTCGACGTCCAGGTCGAGGGACATCTCGAAGACCTCGGCGAGGGGGGCGCGGACCATGGTCCGCTGGACGATCTCGGGCACCTCAGCAACCTAGACCATGGACAGCAGGTGGTCCCGGCGTCGGCGCAGGACGTCGACGGAGGCCGACGCGGACGGCGGTCCGGGGACCGCGGAGCGCAGCTTGGAGTACACCGACGCGTGCGGCATGGCCCGGCCCGCGGCGACCCGGCCGACGAGGCCGTGGATCTCCTTGCGCAGCAGCGCCGCCGTGTGCCAGGTGGCGTCCTCCTGCTCGGGTTCGGCCGGACCGGCCTCCCCCTCGGCCTGGGCCTCCTCGACGGGACGGGCCGTGCGCTTGCGGATCTCGGCGTCGCGCTGGGCCAGCAGCGCGGCGGTCTGCTCCGGTGAGAGCAACCCGGGCAGCCCGAGGTAGTCCTCCTCCTCGACGCTGACGGGGGGCAGGTCCCCACCCGTGAGCGCCTTCCCGCCGTGCAGGACGTGGGCGAACTCGGCCTGGGCCTCGAGGGCCTCGTACTCCTTCTTCTCCCCCGGCTCCCGTTCGGGCGGGGGCAGCAGGTCCAGCCCGCCCTCGTCGACCTCGTCGGAGGTGACCGACGCCGGCGGCGGGATGACGTGGTTGCGGTCGCTCTCCATCTCCGCGGCCAGGGCCAGCAGCGGGCGGACGGCGGGCAGGAAGACGGTCGCGGACTCCCCCGGGACCCGGGAACGGACCACGCGGCCGACGGCCTGGGCGAAGAACAGCGGGGTCCGGTAGGAGGTCATCCACGCCAGGCAGGCGGCCCGGGGGACGTCGACGCCCTCGGAGATCATCCGGACGCAGACGACGAAGCGCTGGTCGGACTCGGCGAACTCGGAGATCTTCTGCGACGCCTTGGGGTCGTCGGACAGGACGAGCACCGGCTTCTCGCCCGTGACGCGCTGGACGATCTTGGCGTAGGCGCGGGCGTCGTCCTGGTCCGAGGCCAGCACCAGGCCCGCGGCGTCGTGCATGCCGTGCTCGCGCAGGTGGTTCAGCCGCTCGTCCATCGCGGCGATGACGTGCGGGACCCAGTCGCCGCGCGGGTCGAGCGCGGTCTTCCAGGCCAGCGACTCCACCGACTTCGTCGTGGCGTCGGACAGGGAGGCGGCGACGACCTCGCCGGCGGAGTTCCGCCAGCGCGAGACCCCGGTGTAGGCGGCGAAGACGACGGGCCGCACGACGCCGTCGGCGAGGGCGTCCTTGTAGCCGTACGTGAAGTCGGCGACGCTCTTCAGCCCGCCCTCGGACTCCACCGAGTCGTCCTCGACGTAGGCGACGAACGGGATGCGCTCGTCGACCTTGGTGCGGAACGGGGTCCCCGTCAGCGACAGCCGGCGGCGCGCGTCGCCGAAGGCCTCGAAGACGGCGTCGCCCCACGACAGCCCGTCGCCGGCGTGGTGGATCTCGTCCATGACGACGAGGGAGCGCTTGGCGGTGGCCCGGGCGCGGTGCAGCATCGGGTGCCCCGCGACCTGGGCGTACGTCGTGACGTAGCCCTTCATGTCGGGGCGCACGGGCCCGACGGCGTTCGTCATCGTGGGGTCGAGCTCGATGCCGGCGCGGTGCGCGGCCTCGGCCCACTGCGTGCGCAGGTGGTCGGTCGGGGCGACGACGACGACGCGGTCCACCCGGCGGGTGTCGAGCAGCCGCCGCGCGAGGGCCAGGGCGAAGGTCGTCTTGCCCGCGCCCGGGGTCGCCGTGACGAGGTAGTCGGCCGGTTCCTCGCGCTCGGGGTCGAAGTACTTCTCCAGCGCCGCGTTCTGCCACGCCCGCAGGGGGCGGGCCGCCGGGACGCCGGGGGCGTCGACGACGGGACCGGGGACGGTGCCGGAGAGGGCGAGCTGGGGTTCGTGGTCGGTCGTGCTCACGTCAGGACTTGTCGTCGCCGCCCTTGCCGCCACCGGAAAGGGACTCGTAGATCTCCTTGCAGGTGGGGCAGACGGGGAACCGCTTGGGGTCGCGGCCGGGCACCCACACCTTGCCGCACAACGCGATCACGGGGTCGCCCGAGAGGGCGGACTCCATGATCTTCTCCTTCTTGACGTAGTGCGCGAAGCGCTCGTGGTCCCCCGGGGACGCCTGCTCCTCGACCTGCTCCTCGCGGTCCAGCACCGCGGTGCGCGACGGGGCCGCGGGCGCCGTGGGCTGGGTCTGGAACGGGTCGTCGGTCGGCGAGCTCATGCCCGCAAGCGTACTTGTCCGCGGTGGGGGGCTCAGTTCATGGACACGTCGCGCGGGAAGCTCGCGACGAGCGCGAGGTCCCCGCCCTGGCGGCGCAGGACGTCCCCCCACAGGGCCTCCGGAGCGTCGCAGAACGCGTCGCGGGCCTCGGCCGGCAGCACGAACCAGGCACCCTCGGCGATCTCGCCCTCGAGCTGAGCCGCGCTCCACCCGGCGTACCCCGCGAAGATCCGCAGCCCGGCCAGCTCGTCGACGATGGTCTCCGGCGGCGTGTCGAGGTCGACCAGGCCCACCGAGCCGAGGCCCACGGAGCCGAAGACGCGCCGGACGCCGGCGGGGTCGGGGCGGTCGCCGGGGACGGCGACCAGGCCGAGGGCGGAGTCCAGCGCGACGGGCCCGCCCTGGAAGAGCTTGCCGGGGGCGGTGGCGAAGGGCTGCCAGCTCGGCAGGACGACGGCGACGTCGACGTCGAGCGGACGGTTGACGACGACCCCGAGGGCGCCGTCCTCGTCGTGGTTGAGGACGAGCACGACCGAGCGGGAGAAGTTGGGGTCGCTCAGCGACGGGGTCGCCAGCAGCAGGCGCCCCGTCAGGCTCGCGGTCTCGCTCACCCGTTCATCATGGCACCGGGGCGCCACCCGCCTTGGCGTAGTGAGAATCGTTCTCTACAGTCGGGGCGTGAACACCTGGCTGCTGGTCCCCGCCGAGGAGGTCGGACTGCTCGCCCGGCTCCGTCCCGCCGTCCGCCGCACCCCCGACGGCGTGCTCGTGGCGCTCGACAGCCCGCCCCCGGTGGCCGGCGCCCAGCTCGGGCTGGCCACGGACGGCACGCTGCTCTGGTACGGCGGCGGCTTCACCGCCGCCGAAGTGCAGACGCTCGTCGAGCACGTCCGGCTCGGCCGCCTGCACGAGCTCGGCCTCGTCCTCGGGCACCGGCGGCTGCGGACGCGCCTCAGTCGTGGCGGTGGCGCCGCTTCTCCTCGTACATGCGACGGTCGGCGCTCGCGAGGACCTCGGCCGTCGAGCGCGTGAGGTCGTCCTGGACGAGACCGACGCTGCAGCGCACGGGCACGGCGCGGTGGTCGGGCAGCTCGAGGGGCACGTCGGCGACGGCCTCGCGCAGCCGCCGGCCCAGGGCTCCCGGGTCGACGTCGCCGGCCTCGACGAGCACCACGAACTCGTCCCCGCCGAAGCGCGCGACGGTGTCCCCCGCGCGCGACGTGCCGGCCAGGCGGCCGGCGATGCGGACGAGGGCCTGGTCGCCGACGAGGTGACCGTGCTCGTCGTTCAGCTGCTTGAGGTCGTCGACGTCGCAGAAGGCCACGACGGGGACGGCCCCGCTGCGGCGCGCCCGTGAGCGGGCGAGCTCCCACCGGTCCTCGAACAGCTCCCGCGTGGGCAGCCCGGTCAGCCGGTCGTGCGTGGCCCGGTGGGCGAGGTCGCGGGTCCGCTCGACGTGCTGGGTGACGTCCCAGCACGACAGGCTCAGCACCCCGTCGGGCGTCCCGCCGCCGACGAGCACCTCGACCGTGACGTCGCGCCCGTCCATGCCCCGCCAGCGCCACTCGTGGGCCGTGCGGTCGTCGCGGGCCCCCCGGTCCAGGGTCGCGACGACGTCGGCGAGGTCCTCGGGGTGCACGACCTCGGCCAACGGCCGGTCCAGCAGGCCGTCGAAGAGGTCCGTGGCGGCGCGGTTGGCCCACGCGGCGCGCCACCCCGAGGGTCCGCGGTCGACCAGGACCGTCGCCAGCGGCGAGTCCTCCACGAGGCGCCGGTAGTCGGCGTCCTGCACTGCGGTTCCCCCTCGCGTCCCCGGCCCGGACGGCCGGTGTCCACAGACCGTACGAGGCGCAGGCACACGGTGCGGCCCGAGTCCGGGATCATCGCCGACACGGCGGACACGCTGCGACGCAGCGTGTCCGGCGATGACTCAGCGAGAGGCGCACGACGCGACGAGCGGCCGGCTGGCCCGCGCGGCCAGCAGCACCAGCGCCGCGCCGACGACGGCGCACCCGAGGAACCAGAGCACCCCCACCGGCGCGGCCTGCAGCAGGCCCAGCACCGGCGAGATCACGAGGAGCGAGAGCGCCGCCGCTCCCCCCATCGTCACCAGGAGCGGGATCCACGTCTCCCGGGCCCGCGCGGTGTGCAGGACGCCCAGGTCGGTCCCGGCCAGGTGCAGCATCCGGTAGCGGGACCGGGAGTCCAGCACGCGCGAGGCCTGCGTGACGCCCGTGGAGACGGCCGCCAGCACCGCGGAGATGACGAGCGTGACCGCCGCCCCGGTCCCGATGTCGACGGCGAGTCGGTCCGCCGCGTCCTCCCCCTGGGTCAGACCCGGGACGACGCTGAGGCAGCCCGCCACGAAGGTGACCAGCGAGATGCCCCCCACGCTGCGCCACACCGACCTCGGGTCCTCGGCCATGCGCCGCGCGGCCAGCAGCGTCTCGACGTTGCGCGCCCGGGCGGCCAGGACGCGTCCCAGCAGCGAGACGAACAGCGGGCCGACGAGGTTGAAGAGCGCGAACGCGCCCGCCAGCAGCCCGACGAGGACGAGGACCCCGACGGCCGCGCCCAGCCCGAAGAGGACGCTGCTCGCGTTGAAGGCGGCGACGAAGGCGGCCCCGAGGGCCAGGACCGGCAGCACGCGGACCCAGCTGAGCCCCTCCTGCGGCAACCGCTGCGCCACGCCCAGCGGCGTGACGACGACGCGTCGCAGGCTGACCAGGCAGGACAGCAGCGCGACGGCGAGCACCGCGGCGACCGTCGCGAGCACCGGCACGACGCCCAGGCGCAGCTCGGCGACGTCGAACGTCCGGCCCTGGAACCGCAGCTGGGCCACGACCGGGAGGGTCGCCACGGCGAGCGCGACCCCGGCGACCGCCCCGGCCAGGGCCTGCGCCCCGGCGTCCAGGAGGGCGACGAGGGTGGTCTGCGCGCTGGTGGCACCCGCGAGCCGCAGCCGCGAGAGCCGCTCGTCGCGGCGGGCGATCGTGAGGCGGGCGGCCGCGGCCCCGAGGGTCGCAGTCGGGACGACGAGCAGCGCCACCGCGACCCACGACAGGAACGGGTACGTCGGGTCGGCGCCCGGCAGCTGGGCCCGCGCCTGGAAGGCCTGCACCCCGCCCGCGACGGTCAGCACCGCCCACGTCGTGACGCCGAAGGCCGTGACCGCGAGCACCGTCGGCAGCCGGGTCTCGGCGTGGGTGTGCCGGACCAGGGACCACCACAGGCGGACAGCGCTCACCGGGCCACCCCCGCTGCGGACGTGGCGGGAGCGGTGAACTCGGAGACCACCCGGCCGTCGCGCATCGCGATGGTCCGGTCGCACCAGCGGGCGACGCCCGCGTCGTGCGTGACGACGACGAGCGCGGCCCCGTGCTCGCGGGTCGCCGACGTCAGCAGGTCCAGCACCTCCCGGCCGGTGGCCTGGTCGAGCGCACCGGTCGGCTCGTCGGCGAAGACGACCTTCGGACTGCCCACGAGGGCGCGCGCGATCGCCACCCGCTGCGCCTGCCCGCCGGACAGCTCCCCCGGGCGGCGCCGCTCCATCCCGGCCAGGCCGAGACGGCGCAGCAATCCGCCGGCCCGCTCGGTCGCAGCCGCGCGCGAAGCCCCCGCCAGCAGCAGCGGCAGGGCGGCGTTCTCCTCCGCCGGCAGCTCCGAGAGGAGCTGACCGGACTGGAAGACGAACCCGAAGTCGGTGCGCCGCAGTCTGGTGCGCTGGGCGTCGGAGAGGGCGAGCAGGTCGGCGCCCGCGAGGTCGACAGCCCCGGCCGTGGGGCGCAGGATGCCGGCGAGGACGTGGAGGAGGGTGGTCTTGCCCGAGCCGGAAGGGCCCATGACGGCGACGGACTCCCCCGCGCCGACGCGGACGTCGACCCCGTCGAGGGCGCGGGTGGATCCGTAGGTCATGACGAGACCGCGGGCGGTGAGGATGTCCATGGCTCGAGCCTGCCGCGCGGGCCCCGCGCACCGCGTCGGAGCGCGGGCGGAACCCACCGGACGCACGTCCGCCCGGGGGCGTACGCCCCCGGGCGGGTGGTGTGGTGGAGATGGCGGGAATCGAACCCGCGTCCGTCAGCGTGGTACCAGGGCTTCTCCGGGTGCATCCTGTTCAGCGGTCTGCTCGGCCCCGATGCTCACACAGGCATGTCATCGCCGGGCCCAGCCGCGTTTGATGTCCCTCTCACGTACGCGACCTCCGTGAGAGGTGAGCCCCCTAGCTGATGCCAGGACCCGGGGCGGGAGCACACCCGGGCTGACAGAGTCGCACTCGCTCAGGCGGCGAGGGCGAACTCGGTGCGCTTGGAATCGGCACCTATTGGTTTGCATGGATCGTTGACGAGATGACCATGCATCCTCGACCCGCTTCCCCTGGCTCGACGACCAACGTCGAAACCTGTCATCCCCATGTTGAGTTGTGCGTCCAGCTTACCGTGCAACGGCGGGACCGTCGCACGCATTCCGCTCGTCACCAGGAACCGCCACCGCCACCGCCCGCGGCGCCGCCGGAGTAGGAGGCCCCGCCGGAGGTGCTCGCCGTCGAGGGAGGAGCGGCCGTGAGGGCGTCGGAGGTGCTGGCGGAGAAGCCGCCCATCGTCCCCGCGAAGAGGCCGACGTTGAAGGTCGAGCTGCTCGCGGCCCGCCCCGCGTACCAGGCCGGCGCCGACGGCGGCGCCTCCCGGAAGCCGGCGGCCCACCGTTGCGTCGCACCGAGGGCGACGGCGTACGGCAGGAGACGGGTCGAGCGGTCACCGACACCCCCGGCGAGGGCGTCCCGGAAGTCCGCGGCCCGCGCCCGCACGTCCCGACCGGCCGCGGTCCGCGGTTCGGCCGTGGCGGTGGCCACGACGGCGAGGAGGACACCCACGGCCACGACCGCGAGCCCGACGAGCGCGGCCGACGTCCAGACTGCGAGCGCCACCGTGACGAGCACGCCCGCCACCGCGACGGCGAGCCCCGCCCCGAGGCGCCGCAGGACCACCCGCGACGGGCGGGACGTGAACAAGCCGCGGGCCACCGCGTCGTCCTCGAGGAATTCCTTGGTGAGCTGGGTGCCGGCCCGGGCGGTGGTGCGGACGGCCGACAGCGTCGTCGACGTGGCCCCCTCGTCGAAGACCGTGTCGAGCAGACGCTGCTCGGCGCGGGAGGGCTTGTCGGTCGTCGTCCGTCGCTCGAGCACCCAGTCCTCCGTCGCACCGTCCGGGTCGTCGCCAGGCACCTCGGCGATGGTCAGGTGCTCGCGCTCCGCCAGGTGCAGCAGGGTCGCGACGACGTCCTCGTCCCGCGCGTGACCGTGCACCACGGCTCCCACGACCCCCGGTGGCAGGCTCGTGACGTCGACCGTCGCGGGGCCCGCGGGTGGGGTCCGGCGACGTAGGCCGAGAGCCACCGCGAGGCCGGCCAGCAGGACCGCACCGGTGCCGCCGAGGGTGGCGGGCGTGGCGGCGAAGGCCCGCGCCGGGCTGAAGGTGTCGACCAGCAGCGGGGGCGCGGGGTCCACGGCACCGGACGCCGGGACGGCGGAGACGGTGACGCCCTCCTCGGCGTCCAGGCCCTGCACGGTGGCCGTCGCCTCGCCGCCTGTGGTCCGCACCTCGCACGTGGTGGTGCTGCCCTCCGACCCCCGGAAGCAGCGGACGTCCTGCAGGTCGCCGGGTGCCCGCAGGACGACGTCGGCCCGGGTGATCGGCACCTGCCACCCCGCACCGACGGCGTCCCAGGCGATCTGCGTCGACCCGTCGGGCCGTCGGTCCGCCACCGCGGGGACGGTGTAGGTGAGGACGTACGTCTGACGTCCGGTGACGTCGTCGCGGTCCGGGTCGCCGATCCTGACGTCGAGCAGGTCGCCGTCGCGCTCGCTCTGCACCTGCGTCGCTGCACCGGTGGGACTGCTCACCCGCAGGTCGCGGACGGGGTAGCTGCGGTCGTGCGTCTGGTCGTACCGCGCCCGGACGGGCAGGACGCGTTCGAGGCCGTGGTGGCCGTCGGACCCGAAGTCGTAGGTGATCTCCTCACGCACGGCCAGGGACCCGTCGCGGGCCAGCGTGAGCTCGGTGCTCAGACGGTCGATGCGCTCACCGTCGTCCGCAGCCGCCGGGACCGCCAGCGGGCCGGCGACGAGCAGGGCCGCGCCGACGGCGCCGAGCAGTGCGGTGCGCATCGGCGCAGCGTCAGCGGTTCTGCCGGTACGACATCGCGCGTTCGGCCTCGCGGCGGTCCTGCCGCTCGCGCAGGGCGTGCCGCTTGTCGTAGTTCTTCTTGCCTCGCGCCAGGCCGATCTCGACCTTGACCCGGCCGTCGACGAAGTACAGCGCCAGCGGCACGATCGTCAGCCCGGACTCGCGGACCTTCCCGGCCCACTTGTCGATCTCGGCGCGGTGCAGCAGCAGCTTCCGCTTGCGGCGCGGCGTGTGGTTCGTCCAGGTCCCCTGGACGTACTCGGGGATGTGGACGCCCTCGAGCCACATCTCGCCCCGGTCGATGTGGGCGAAGCCGTCGACGAGGGAGGCCCGGCCCATCCGCAGGGCCTTCACCTCGGTGCCCATGAGGCTGACGCCGGCCTCGTAGACGTCGTCGATGAAGTAGTCGTGGCGCGCCTTGCGGTTGCTGGCGATGACCTTGCGCCCGGTTTCGCGCGGCACGTCGTCCCTCCTGGCTGTCTGGCTGGTGAGCCTTCCAGTCTAGACCTTGAGCCACCGGCGCAGGCTGAACAGGGAGGCGATGATCGCGAACACCACGCCGACCCCGATGATGACCGGCCCCGTCTGGGTCAGCACGTCGGAGGTGTCGATGAGCCGCGTCGTGAATCCCGGACGGTTCTGCAGGCGGGAGACGCCGAAGTTCACCATCGCCCACAGCGCCCCGGAGGCGAGCACTCCCCCGATGAGGCTGGCCACGACGCCCTCGAGGACGAACGGCAGCTGGATGAGGGCCCGCGAGGCCCCCACGAGACGCATGATCGTCGTCTCGCGGCGGCGGCTGAACGCCGTGAGCCGGATCGTCGTGGACACGAGCATCATCGAGCACAGCAGCATGAGCGCCGCCAGGCCGAGCGCGATGTTGGTCGCGACGTCGAGCACCGTGAACAGCGGCTGCAGGATCGCGCGCTGGTCCGGCACGTCCTCCACCCCGACGGCGGTCTCGTAGTCCGCGCTGACCTCCTTGTACTGCTGGGGGTCGTTGAGGCGGATGCGGAAGGACTCCGGCAGCTGGTCGGCCGTCAGGTTGTCCGTGACCGCCGGAGTCGACTGCTCTTTGAAGTTGTCCAGGGCCTGCTGCTGGGACTCGTAGTAGACGCGCTCCACGCGCGGGTCCGCCTGCAGCTGCTCGCGCAGCGCGGTGCGCTGGGCGTCGGTGATCGATCCGCTCGGGCAGCGGTCGGTCGGGGACGTGTCACCGCAGAGGAAGACCGAGACCTGGACGCGGTCGTACCACTCGCCCTTGAGGATCCCGACCTGCTTCTGCACGAGCAGCCCGGTCCCGAAGAAGAACAGGGACACCATCGTCACGAGCACGACGGCGACCGACATCGTGAAGTTGCGGCGCAGGCCGGTGGCCATCTCGCCCAGCACGAACCCCAGGCGCATCAGCGGCCCGATCCGTAGACGCCGCGGTCCTCGTCGCGCACGACGCGACCGTCGCGCAGTTCGACGACGCGCTTGCGCATCTGGTCGACGATGTCGTCGTCGTGCGTGGCCATGAGAATCGTGGTCCCCGTGCGGTTGATGCGGTCCAGCAGCTTCATGATCCCGACGCTCGTCTCGGGGTCGAGGTTCCCGGTGGGCTCGTCCGCCAGCAGGATCGCCGGCCGGTTGACGAACGCGCGCGCGATCGCGACGCGCTGCTGCTCACCCCCGGACAGCTCGTGCGGGCGGCGCTTCTCCTTGCCGCCCAGGCCGACGAGGCCCAGCGTCTCCGGGACGGTCTGCGCGATGACGTGGCGCGGCTTGCCCAGCACCTGCAGGGCGAACGCGACGTTCTCGTAGACGGACTTGTCCGCCAGGAGCCGGAAGTCCTGGAAGACGACCCCGATCTGGCGGCGCAGCTGCGGCACCTTCCAGGAGCGCAGCCGGCCGACGTCACGGCCGTTGACCTGGACCGAGCCGGAGCTGGCCTTCTCCTCCTTCAGCACGAGCCGCAGGAAGGTGGACTTGCCCGATCCCGAGGGGCCGACGAGGAAGACGAAGTCGCCCTTGTCGATCTGGAGGGTCACCTCGGCGAGCGCGGGGCGGTGCCCCTCGCCGTAGGACTTGCTGACGTGCTCGAAGGTGATCATCACTCCCACCCTATGGTCTGTGGCTCAGCGTGAGCGCCGCGCTCAGGCCTCGCTCTGCCGCCGCCAGCGGATCCCCGCGTCGAGGAAGCTGTCGATCTCCCCGTCGAAGACGCCGTCGGTGTTGCCGACCTCGAAGTTCGTGCGCAGGTCCTTGACCATCTTGTATGGCTGCAGGACGTAGGAGCGCATCTGGTTGCCCCACGAGCCGGAGTCCTCGCCCTTGAGGGCGTCGAGCTCGGCCTGGCGGTCCTTGCGCGCCTTCTCCAGCAGCTTGGCCTGCAGGACGCGCATGGCCGCAGCCTTGTTCTGCAGCTGCGACTTCTCGTTCTGGCAGGTGACGACGATGCCCGTCGGCAGGTGGGTGAGGCGGACCGCGGAGTCCGTCGTGTTGACCGACTGCCCGCCCGGGCCGGACGAGCGGTAGACGTCGACGCGGACGTCGTTCTCCGGCACCTCGATGTGGTCGGTCTCGGCCACGACGGGCAGGACCTCCACGCCGGCGAAGGACGTCTGGCGCCGGCCCTGGTTGTCGAAGGGCGAGATGCGCACCAGGCGGTGGGTGCCCTGCTCCACGCTGAGGGTGCCGTAGGCGTAGGGCGCGGCGACCTTGAACGTCGCCGACTTGATGCCCGCCTCCTCCGCGTAGGAGGTGTCGTAGACCTCGCTCTTGTAGCCGTGGCGCTCGGCCCAGCGCAGGTACATGCGCATGAGCATCTGCGCGAAGTCGGCGGCGTCGACGCCCCCGGCCTCGGCGCGGATCGTCACGAGCGCCTCGCGCGGGTCGTACTCCCCGGACAGCAACGTGCGGACCTCGAGCTCCTCGAGGGACTTGCGGATGCCCCCGAGCTCCTCCTCGGCCTCCGCCAGGGAGTCCGCGTCGTGCTCGGACTCGGCCAGCTCGACCAGCACCTCGAGGTCGTCGATGCGCCCGCCCATCTTCTCGATGCGCTCCAGCTCGGCCTGGACCGAGGACAGCCGGCTCGTGACGCCCTGGGCGGTCTCGGGGTCGTCCCACAGGTCCGGCGCGGCGGCCTGCTCGTTGAGGTCGGCCAGCTCCGTGCGCAGGCCCTCGAGGTCCGACACCTCGCGGATGGACGCGTACGTCATGCGGAGGGCGGAGATCTCGGCGGGGAAGTCGATGGCCACGACCGACGAGTCTACGTCTGCGCGAACGCCCCCGACGGCAGCTCCCGCTCACCCTCGGTGATCGCGCGCAGGATGCGGTCGGCCACGGCGCGCGGGTCCAGGCCCTGCGGCAGCTTCGGCGCGGACCCGGCGACGGGCCGCGTCGCCAGGCCGGTCTCGGTGTGCGGCGGGCGGACGTCGAGCACCCGGACCCTGGAGCGCTCCTCCCGGGCCAGGGCCGTGACGAAGGCCGACAGGGCGGCCTTGGCCGCGGAGTAGGGGGCCATCCCGGCCTGCGGCTTCTCGGCGACGACGGCGGTCACGACGGCGGCGAAGGCGTCGTTCCCGTCCCGCAGGTGCGGAACGGCGGCCCGCAGCAACCGGATCGGGCCGATCGCGTCGGCGAGGAACAGCTCGTCGAGCAGGTCGTCGTCGGCCTCGACACCCTTGCCGAAGGCGACGACGCCGGCGGCGTGGACGAGCCCGTCCAGGCGGCCGAGGTGGGCGACGGCCTCCTCGACGAGGCGTTCCGGCTCGCCCGGCAGCCGCAGGTCGGCGGCGACGGCGTGGGTGCCGTCGATCGCGGGGGCCGTCCGGCCGCTCACGACGACGCGGGCACCGGCGGCCAGGAGCCCCTCCACCAGGGGACGGCCCAGCCCGCCGCCCGCACCCGTGACCAGGACTCCTGCGTCTCGAAGCTCCACGGCGCACACGCTGGCACGCTCACTGCAGGTCGGCCACCGCGGTCGACCGTGCGACGAGGCGGACCCGGACGAACTGCGCCGGGACGAACGACGCGAAGGGCGGGGTCGTCACCCGGACGAGCTCGACGCGGGCCGTGCGTCCGTCCGTCGTGCCGGTGTCGGGGCCGACCTCGACCCCGGGCGCGTGCGCGGCGACGTAGGCCTCGACGGAGGTCCGGACCGAGGCCCGTGAGAGCACCACGCCGTCACCGGCACCGGCGTAGTACCGACCCTCGTCGAGGGCGTCCGCGGCGTCGCGGGCCGCGGCGTCGGACAGGGCGTACAGCTCCTTGCGCTGCAGGTGCACCGCGGAGGCCGACGTCACGACGAGGACGAGGACCGTCGCGAGCAGTCCGAAGGCCAGGGCCAGCACCGTGATCCGGCCCTCGTCACCCGTCGGGGTCGACGTCTCCTGACTGCTCACGGCGCGAACCGGTCGACGACGGCGACGCGGCGGACGCTCACCGGGACCTGCAGGGGCAGGACGTCGCGGGCGAAGGCCGGCACGAGCGGCAGCGGCACGTCGACGCGGACCGTCGCGGTCACCTCCGCCTCGGGGGTGCGGCAGGGATCGGCGGCGCAGGTGACGGCGAGGCGCGCGGTCCGCGCCGGCAGCGCCTGGTCGGTGACCGCGAGCGCCACCGCGGCCTCGGCGTCGGCCGGGGGTGCGCCGGCGGCGACGAGGCGGGCGGCCTCGCTCGCGCCGGACCCGGCCGCGAACGTCGCCGCCTGCACCCGGCCCAGCGTCAGGACGAGGTACACGAGCGGGACCAGCAACAGGACCCCGACGGCGAGGAACTCGACGGTCGCGCTGCCCTCGTCCCGCGTCACGATCCCTCCTGCAGGGCGTGGCCGCGGACGGTGAGTCCGCGGCCGGGGCCGAGCAGCCCGAGCACCGGCAACGGGGCCGCGACCTGCACCTCGACGACGGGCTGCGCACCGACGCGGACGACGTGCGCGGTGACGTCGCGGGCGTAGGCCGGCGACAGGGACGCGGCGAGGAGCTCACGGGTGCGTCGGGCCCCGTCCGCCGGGGAGTGCCCGCGCAGCGCCCCGAACCGGGCGCCCTCCCCCGCGCAGTCGGCGGCCGTCGCCCGCACGTGCTGGACGACGGCGAGCTGCACGACGGCGACGAAGAGCAGGGACAGCAGCCCGGCGACGGCGGCGAACTCCGCCACGGCCGACCCCTCGTCCCCGCGGTGCGGGGGCCTCACAACTGGGTCACGACGGCGTCCATCGCCGTGGTGAACAGGGCGGCGAGGCGCGGGCCGGCGACGGCCCACAACCCGACCACGAGGCCGGCGGTCATGATCGTGACGAGCACCCAGCCGGGGACGTCGCCCCGGTCGTCGCTCACGTCGATCCGGGTCATCGCGGTCTTCAGGTCCTGCAGCACGGCGTTCCTCTTCTCTGGATGCGTTCTCTCGGTGTGGTTCTCAGTGGTCGAGCTGGAGCTGGGCCAGCCCTGGGTAGACGGCGAAGACGACGACGGTCGGGAGGATCCCGAAGACGACCGGCACGAGCATCCGCACCTCGGCACGGCCCCCGGCCTCCGTCAGCCGGCGGTGCTCGGCGTCGCGGGCGTCGGCCGCCTGGGCGCGCAGCACCTCCGCCAGCGGGCTGCCCGCCTCGATGGCGACGCACACGGCGTCGACGAAGCGGGTGAACGGAGGGACCTGCCACCGGCCGGCGAGCGTCGTCAGGGCGTCCGGCAGCGGGGTGCCGGTGCGCACCCTCGCCAGGGCCCCGCGCAACCCGTCGCACAGGGGTCCGCGGCCGGCGGCGACCCGTTCGAGGGCGGCGGTGACGTTCTCCCCCGCCGCGACCGACAGCGCGAGCAGTTCGGCCACCGCGGGCAGTTCCGCGACGAGCTCGGCCCGGCGCCGCCGAACCGCGCGGTCCAGGACGGCGTCGCGGGCGAGCACCCCCGCGCAGGCGCCGACGACCATCGCGGCGAGCACCGCCAGCGGGTCGCCGCCCGCGGCGGCGATGGCCACGACGACCGCGAGGACCGTTGCCGCGCAGGCCCACAGGACCTGCTCGGCGCGGTGACCCGGGGAGCGGTCGGTGCCGTCGGTACCGGGGTCCAGGACGGCGAGACGGCCGGCCACGGTGCGACCGCCGCCGAGCCGCTGACCGACGGCGACAGCCAGCGACCGGAGCCGGTCCTGCGTCGGCGCGGTCCCGTGCCCCAGGTACGGCAGCACCCGCGCCTCCAGAGCGGTGCGACGCCCCAGCGGGACCCCGGTGAGGACGAGGACCAGGCCGAGACCGGCGAGGAGCCCGAGCAGCGCGCCGGTCACGTCAGCACCCGCCGTGGCGTGGGCAGCCGACCGAGCCGCAGCATGAGCCGGTAGGACCCGGCCGTCAGCGCGGCCCCGCCGGCGAGGACGACGGCACCCGTGGTGTCGGCGAACGCCGCGAGGGTGCCTGGGCGGGTGGCGAGCAGCGCCAGCACGATCCACGGCGCGGCGACCGCGAGGCGGGCCGCCGAGACCGTCCAGCTCTGCCGGGCCTGGAGCTCGCCGCGGGTGCGGGCGTCCTCGCGCAGGTAGCCGGAGAACGTCCGCAGCGTGGCGCCGAGGTCGCTGCCGCCGACCTGCCGCGTCATGCGCAGCGTCGCGGCGAGCCGGTCGAAGACGGGGTCGGCGAGGTCGTCGCGCAGCCGCTCCAGCTCGGCCTCGAAGGATCCGCTGGACCGGTGGGCCGCCGCGAAGCGCGCGAAGGCCGGCCGGAACCCCGACGGTCCGCGCACGGCGAGCCCGGCCACCGCCTCCGGCAGCGTCGCGCCGGCGCGGACGGACGCCGTCATCGCGTCGACGGCGTCGGGCCACTGCGCGGCGGCGTCCTGCTCCCGGCGGCGGGCCCGCGACCGGGCGAGGGCGACCGGCGCCCACGCAGCCGCGGCGAAGGCCCCCAGCCCGAGCACGGGGACCGCGCTGACGGCGAGGGCGAGGACTCCCGCGCCGGCGCCGGCCACGAGGCAGACGAGCGGCAGGGCGGCGCTCGGCACGTCCGGCCAGCCCGCGGCGTCGAGCAGCGCGCGCACGCGACGGCGCGGCCGCCGCACGCGCGCAGGGCGGCTCCAGCACGACCACCACACGCAGAACACCCCGAGGCCCAGCAGCGCCCCGACCCGCACCCCGTTCATCAGGAGGTCCCGAGCAGGTCGGCGAGGTCGAAACCCGCTCGTTCGAAGCGGTCCCGGTGCGGGGGCCAGCCCGTCCCGCGGACGAGTTCCCCGCCGCGCGTGGTGAACAGTTCGGCGGTCTCGACGACGCCGCCCTCCACCCGCCCCGGGACGGCGAGCACCTCGCGCACGCGCCGACGCCCCGTGGTGTCGAGCCCGGCGTGGACGACGAGGTCGAGGCTCGCCGCGACCGCCGGGACGACGAAACCGCTCGTCACGTTCTCGCCCGCCAGGAGCGGCAGGGTGCACATCTTCGCGACGGCGTCGGCGGCGGAGTTCGCGTGCACGGTGGCGGCGCCGGGCAGTCCGGAGTTCAGGGCGATGAGCAGGTCGAGGCTCTCGGCCTGCCGCACCTCACCCACGACGAGGCGGTCCGGGCGCATCCGCAGCGCCTCCTTCACGAGGCGTCGCAGCGGGATCTCCCCGCGGCCCTCGAGGTTCGGCTGTCGGCACTGCATCGCGACGACGTCGCGGTTCTGCAGCTGCAGTTCGAACACCTCCTCGCACGTCACGATGCGCTGGTGCGCGGGAACGGCGGCGAGCAGGCAGTTCAACAGCGTCGTCTTGCCGGCCTGGGTCCCGCCGGAGACCAGGACGTTCAACCCGGCCGCGACGGCGGCGGACAGGAACCGGGCGGCGGGTGCGGTGAGCGACCCCAGACCCACCAGGTCCTCGAGGCGGCGGGCGCGGACGACGAACCGGCGGACGTTCACGGCCCAGTGCCGGCGCGTCACGTCGGGGATGACGACGTGGACCCGCGAACCGTCGGGCAGGGACGCGTCGACGAACGGGGAGGAGAGGTCGACGCGACGACCGCTCGTGGCGAGCATCCGCTCCACGAGTTCGGCGACGGTGTCCTCCTCGAGGATGGTGGTCGTGAGTTCGGCGACCCCACGGCGCGCCACGAACACCTTGCCGGGTTCGTTGATCCAGATCTCCTCGACGTCGGGGTCGTCGAAGTACCGTTGCAGCGGACCGAAACCCGAGACCGCGGCGACGACCTCGCGCACGGCGTCCTGCCGGTCGGGCAGACCGGGTAGGGAACCGTCGAGGGACCGCAGGTCGTAGTCGAGGACGACGGAGTCGACGAGGGAACGCAGTTCCGCCGCGTCACCCCGGAAACTGCCGGCCGCGATGCGGCGACGCACCTGCGCCCGCACCTCGTCCTCCACCAGCCGTACCGCGTCCACACGCACCTCCCCCTCACTCGGCTCGGAGAACCGTAGGGGAAACCGCGGATCGGCGTTCGGGTGATGTGGACAACGTCCTGACGGTGTGGACGACTCCGACCTGTGGACGGCGGACGGGCCCTGTCGATGGCCCGTGCAAGGCTCCGCCGGTGCCGTTCCGGATGACCGTGCTGGGGGTGGACGTGCTGGTGGAGGTTTCCGCCGGGACGACGCTGGCCGCTGCCCGGGAGCAGTTCGAGGAGGTGACCGGGCCGTGGCCGCCGGACTGGGCGGTGGCCTGGGGTCTGGACCCCAGGGCGGTCCTCGGGTCCCCGCCCCTGCTCGCCGGAACCGCCTGGCCGCCCGCCCCTCCACCCGCGACGGCCGACGGCGTGGAACTCGTGGTCGCGGCCGGACCCGACGCCGGAAGGCGGTTCCCGCTCGGGTCGGGACGGCACGTGGTCGGCCGGGACGAGGCCGGCACGTCGGTCGCGCTCACCGATCCCTCGGTCTCGCGACGTCACGCGGAACTGCGCGTCGAGGTCTCGGGTTCGACGGTCCGTGACCTCGGCTCGCTCAACGGCACGCGGCTGCTGCGGACGGGCGACGACGACCACGCCGGTGACCACGGGACCCTGCCGCCCGGGGCCCTGGTCGCCGTCGGCGACACCGTCCTGCGCTGCGGGCCGGTGCCCGTGGGTGCCGCCGTGGTCCAACCCGACGGGCAGGGCCACCTGCTGGTGAACCGGCCGCCGCGACTGCTGGCCACTCCCGGGCCGCGGACCTGGCGCTGGCCCTCCCCCGTGCCCGAGGCCGAACCGCCGGGACCGCCCTGGCTCGGACTGCTCGTGCCGCTGGCGGTCGCGGTCGTGCTGGCCCTCGTCTGGACGCCGCTGTCGCTGCTGCTCGGCCTGGCCTCCCCCGTCGTGGCCGGGGGCCAGTGGTGGGGGCAGCGTCGCCGGCACGAACGGGTCGCCGCCCGGGCAGCGTTCGAGCTCACCACCGCCCGGGACCTGGTCCGCCGCGAGCACGGCGACGCCCTGCGCCGGGAGACCGACGCCCGGCGTGAACGGCACCCCGGTGCCGACGAGGTGCTCGCGGAGGTGACCGGGCGAGGTGACCGGTTGTTCCGCCGCCGTCCGGGCGACCCCGACCACCTCACCGTCCGCGTCGGCCTCGGCGAGCTGCCCGCCGCCACGGCCACCGTGCGGGACGGCGGAGGGCCCCCCTCCCGGCTCGGCGACGTCCCCGTCGTCGTCGACCTCGGCGCCGGGGCGGTCGGGGTCTGCGGACCGGGCGAGCGCGCGGCGGCGGCCGTCCGCTGGTGGCTGGCGCAACTGGCGGCGTGGCAGGCCCCCGCCGACGTCCGGCTCCTCACGGCCGCGGAGGAGGAGTGGGCCGCGTGGTTCCCCCACCACGCGGGTCCGCCGACCGACGGCGACGTGGTCGCCGCGGCCGTGGCGCAGGTCCGCGCCCGCGCCACGCCCGCTCCCTCACCCGGCCCCGCTCTCGTGGTCGTGCTGGACCCGGTCGCGTGGTGGCACACCGACGCGCGGCTCACCGAACTGCTGACCGACGGTCCCGCGGTGGGCGTGCACACCGTCTGCGTGGGCACCGGTCCCGCGGAGCTGCCCCCGGCCTGCCGGACGGTCGTCGACCTGGGCGCCGCCGTTCCCCTCGTGCGCACGGCCGACGGCGACCAGGCGTTCCGCCCCGACGGTGTGGGCGAGCCGTGGGCCGCCGGACTGGCCCGGGCCTGCGCCCCGCTGCTGGCCGCCGGGACGCCGGCGGTCGACGCGCTGCCCACCGACGTCCACCTGCTCGAACTCCTGGGTCGTCCCGATCCTGCTGCCCTGCAGCGCGCGTGGGCCGAGTCCGCACCCGGTCTGCCGGCCGTGGTCGGGGCCGACGCGGCCGGTCCCGTCACCGTGGACCTCGTGCGCGACGGCCCGCACACGCTCCTCGCGGGGACGACGGGGTCGGGCAAGTCGGTGCTGCTCACGACCCTCGTGCTCGGTCTGGCCCTGCGCACACCTCCGGAGGGGCTGCAGTTCGTCCTCGTGGACTACAAGGGCGGCGCGGCCTTCGGCGGCTGCACCGGGCTCCCCCACGTCGCGGGACTCGTCACCGACCTCGACGACCAGCTCGCGGCGCGCGTCCTGCGCAGCCTGCGGGCCGAGGTGCGCCGCCGCGAACGCCTGCTGGGCGAGGCCGGAGCGCCCGACGTGGCCGCCCTGCCGGCCGGTGTCCTGCCGCGCCTCGTCGTGGTCGTGGACGAGTTCCGCGTGCTGTCCCAGGAGGTCCCCGAGTTCGTCGACGGCCTCGTGCGCCTGGCCGCCGTCGGGCGCTCGCTCGGCATCCACCTCGTCCTGGCGACGCAGCGGCCGGCCGGCGTGGTGAGCCCGGAGATCCGGGCCAACACCGACCTGCGCCTCGCGCTGCGGGTGCAGGACCGCGCCGACGCCGAGGACGTGGTCGGCGACCCCCGACCGGCGACGTTCACCGTGCCGGGGCGGGTGCTGCTGCGCTCGAGCACGACGGGGGCACGCCCGTTCCAGACCGCCCGGCTGCGCGGCCCCGTCCGCCGCGCGGTGAGGGTCGAGGTGGTCGACCCGCTCCCCCTCTCGGACCTCCCGCGGGCGGAGGCGGACGACCTGCCCGGTCTCGTGGAGACCGTCCGCGCCGCCGCTCTCGGCCGCCCCCGCCCCGTGTCCCCGTGGCTGCCGCCGCTGCCCACGGTCGTCGGCGCGCAGGAGGTCGCGCGCACGGCCGGCCGCTCCCTCGGGTGGGGTCTGGCGGACCGCCCCGACCAGCAGGACCGTGCCGTGGCCCGCTGGGACCTGGACGCCGGCTCGCACCTGCTCGTGGTCGGCGGGGTGCGCAGCGGCCGCACGACCCTGCTGCGCCGCCTGGCGGTGGAGGCTGGCGCCCGACCCGACGTCGAGGTCCACGTCCTCGACGGCGGGGGCGGGCTGCGCGACTTGGCCGGCACCGGGTCCACCGCCGCGGTCGTCGCCCGGGACGAGGTGTGGCGCGCCGGCCGGGTCCTGGAACGGCTGCAGGCGGAGGTCGACGCCCGCCGCGCCGGGGCCCCCGCCACGGAGCTGCTGCTGCTCGTCGTCGACGGCTGGGAGTCCTGGTCCGCGGCCCTGGCTGCGGCCGACCCCGTCGCGGGCACCGACCCGCTGCTGCGGCTGCTGCGGGAGGGCTCCGGGGCCGGGCTGCGGGTCGTGGTCGCCGGCGACCGGCAGTGCCTCACGGGGGCCGTCTCGGCGAGCGCGGGGCAGGTCGTGCTGCTGCGGACGGCCGACCGCGGGGACGCGAGCCTGCTGGGGGTGCGACCCGGTGAGGTCCCCCGCGCCGCGGTCCCCGGCCGGGGCCTGCTCGTCGTGGACGGCCGGGCCACCGAGGTGCAGGTCGCCCTGCCCTCCCGACCCGCCCCGACGCGCCCCACCCGGTTGTCGGTGGCGGCCCTGCCACCGCGCTGCCCGGTCCCCGCGGCGGAGCGAGCCGGCCTCGTCCTGGGACGGGGCGGGGACGACGCGGGACCGGTCGTGGTCGTCGCCGACCCGGTGCTCCTCGTGGCCGGCCCGGCCGGCAGCGGCCGCACCACCGCGCTGGGGACGCTCGCGGCCCAGGCGCCGGGCAGCGTCTGGGCCCGCTCGGCCGATGCGGAGACCGTGCGGGCGGCGCTGTCCGCGGGCCGTCTGGTGCTGGTGGACGACGCGGTGCGGCCGCTGCCTGCGGACGTCGAGGACGCGCTGGTCAGCGCCCTGCAGGGCGCGGGCCCCGTCCGCGTCGTCGTCGCCGGTGAAGGGCAGGAGCTGACGGGCAGCTTCCGCGGGGTGGCGGCCCTGGCCCGCACGACGGCCCGCACGACGGTGCTGCTGGGCCGCGCGGACCGGGTGCCGGCCGAGCTCGTCGGCCGTCGGCCGGTCCCCGCACCCGGTCGCGGTCCCGGGGCGGGTTTCGTGGTGCGCGACGGGGTCTGGACCAGCGTGCGGGTGGGCACCGCCGACTGCCCTACCGTGGCGGTGTGAGCACCCCAGCCCCGTGGGCGACCCTGCGCACCGCGACCCCGGAGGACGGCGCCGCCATCGCGGGCCTGGTCCGCGAACTGGCCGAGTACGAACGCGAGCCGGAGGCCGCGAAGGCCGGCGCCGACGACTTCGCCCGCGCCCTGCAGCCGGGGACGGGGATCGGCTGCGTGGTCGCCGAGGTCGAGGTCGACGGCCGACCCGAGGTCGTCGGCATGGCCCTGTGGTACACGACGTTCTCGACCTGGCTCGGCCGGCAGGGCATGTGGCTCGAGGACCTCTACGTCCGTCCCGAGCACCGGCGCGGCGGCATCGGGTCGGCCTTCTTCGCCGAGCTCGGACGCATCTGCACCGAGCGGGGCTTCGGCCGCCTGGAGTTCTGGGTCCTGGACTGGAACACCTCGGCGCACGCGTTCTACCGGTCGCTCGGCGCGCGGCCGGAGGACGAGTGGACGGTCTGGCGTCTGGACGGCGACCGGCTGGCGACGCTCGGTGGTGGCACTCCGGCCCCGGCCGTGACCTAACGTGGTCACGCTTGTACGTTGAGCGGCAGCTCTGCGCTGTACCCGGCCCCGAAAGGACCCAGCCACGTGTCGACCCCCACGACCGGTGAACCGGCCGGCGATCCGGTCGCGGACGCCTCCACCGACCTGGTGGAGCTGCGGGTCCCGGCCGACCCGGCGTACCTGACGGTCGTGCGCACCGCGAGCGCCGGGCTGGCCGCGCGGCTGGACCTGACGCTCGACGAGATCGAGGACCTGCGCATCGCGGTCGACGAGGCGTGCACGTTGCTGCTGGGGCCCTCGCCGTCCGACGCCGAGCTCGTGGCGACCTTCCGCCTGGGCGACGGGTCCCTCGAGGTCGAGGTGCGGGGCCCGGCGCGTGAACTGCCCGAACGCTCGAGCTTCGCGTGGGCCGTGCTGGAGGCCCTCGTCGGCGAGGTCTTCACCGGCACCTCGGCCACCGGGGCGTGGATCGTGCTGCGGCACAGCAAGACGTCGGGGGCGGCCGCCAGCGTGGCCGCGGGGGTCGGGTGACCGGGACGTCGCACCGCTCGCCGGCGCGGGACCTGCCGGCAGCGCGCGAGGGCGAGCACGACGCGGACGGCCCGCTCCTGGAGCGCATGGCCTCCCTCGCACCCGACGACCCCGAACGGCTCCACCTGCGCGAGCAGCTGACCCGCCGTCACCTGCCGCTCGCCGAGCACCTGGCCGCCCGGTTCTCCGGCCGCGGCGAACCGCAGGACGACCTCGCCCAGGTCGCGACCATCGGGCTGCTCAAGGCCCTCGACCGCTTCGACCCCACCCGCGGGGTGCCGTTCGGCGCGTACGCGGTGCCGACGATGCTGGGCGAGATCAAGCGCCACTTCCGGGACCGCGGCTGGGCCATGCGCGTGCCGCGCCGGGTCCAGGAGGCGGGCCGCCTGCTCGCCGACACGCGGGAGGTCCTCACCCAGGAGCTGGGCCGCGCCCCGACGGTCGCCGAGCTGGCCGAGCGCACCGGCCACGAGGCCGACGACGTCGTCGAGGTGCTCGAGGCCGCGAACGCCTACTCGACCGTCCCGCTGGACACGGGCTCGCCCACGTCCCCGGCCCTCGCGCTCGGGGAGGACGACGCCGCGCTGGAGAACGTCGAGAACCGCGAGGCGCTGCGTCCGCTGCTGGCGGCCCTGCCCGTGCGGGAGCGGCGCATCCTCGTGCTGCGGTTCGTCCGCGGGATGTCCCAGTCCCAGATCGCGGCCGAGGTCGGCATCTCGCAGATGCACGTGTCCCGCCTGCTCAGCCGGACCCTCGCCCAGCTGCGCGACGGCCTCGGCGACGTCGACTGACGGTCAGCGCCCGACCTCGTCCGAGACCGACGGCAGGAAGAGGCCCACCCCGACGGCGACGGCGGGTACGACGAGCAGCGCCCCGAGCCACGGGGACCCCCCGGTGAACGCCGGCAAGCCGGCCGCGATCTGCAGGACCTGCCACACGACGAGCGGCGAGCGCGCCCACGTCGCCCGCTGGAGCAGACCGCGGGCGCAGAAGGCCAGGCCCGCCGCGAACACGACGGCGAGCAGGACGACCGAGAGCCCGGCCAGCGGAGCGCGCGACCCCTCGACGACGAGACCGTGCACGAGGTAGGCGGCGCCGGCGAGCAGGATCAGGACCTCGACGCCGACGACCACGGCGATGGCCGTCAGCAGTGGCGGGCGGGGGCGATGTGTCGCAGCCTTGGGCGCGGGGACGGACGGCACGGGAGCACGGTACGGCAGCACGTCGGGGGCCTCCCCCGGTCCGTGGCGCCACGTCCCCCTGTCGAGGGTCATCACTCGGCGTGTCAAACCGGGCGCGCCGGGAGACCACGGATTACCGGGAGGGGTCTGCTGTGTTACGACCGTGTGACGTACTCGACATGCGTTCCTCACGATCGACCCCGTCCCACCTCTTGTGAAAGCGCGCACGAGGTGTGACTCTGGATCCCGACGCGATCCCCGACACACGTCGTCACCTGGGAAGTTGCAGGTGAAGAGCATGTGTCCTGGCACCGCCGGCGTTGCCGGTGCTCAGGGATCCCGCGTGTCCAGCTCGTTACCGCGAGGTTGACACGTGTGTCCTGAGACCGATTACGCGAGAAGGAGTGGAACCCCCATGGACTGGCGCCACAATGCCGCCTGCCTCGACGAAGACCCCGAGCTGTTCTTCCCCATCGGGAACACGGGCCCCGCGATCCTGCAGATCGAGGAAGCCAAGGCCGTCTGCCGCCGCTGCGACGTCGTCGACTCCTGCCTGAAGTGGGCGCTGGAGACCGGCCAGGACGCGGGCGTGTGGGGCGGCATGAGCGAGGACGAGCGTCGCGCGCTCAAGCGTCGCGCCGCCCGCGCCCGCCGCGCGAGCTGACACCCGCCGCACCAGCACGACCCTGAGCGAGGCCCCCGACTGCGGTCGGGGGCCTCGCTCACGTCGTGCCCCGATCAGTTGCGGACGCTGCCGATCTGGGCGACGTCCCGGCGCACGCGCAGGTCCAGCCGGACCTCCGTCCCCCCGGACTCGCTGGCGCCGAACTCCATGCGCCCCCGCAGTTCTCCGGCCACGAGCGACCGGACGATCTGGGTCCCGAGCCCGGAACTGCCGACCTGGAAGTCCGCCGGCAGCCCGACGCCGTCGTCGCTGACGACGACCTCGATCCGGTCGTCGGCGGTGTGCTCGACCTTCACCACCACGGTGCCGGCCTTGTCGGACCCGAAGCCGTGCTCGACGGCGTTCGTCACGAGCTCGGTGAGGACGAGCGCGAGCGCCGTCGCGTCCTCCTGCCGCAGCTCGCCGAACCGGCCTTCGCGCACGGTGCGGACGCGCTCGGCGTTCTCCATGGCGACCTCGGCGGCCATCATCAGGCACCGGTCGAGGACCTGGTCGAAGTCGACGTTCTCGTCGATGCCCTGCGACAGCGTCTCGTGGACGGTGGCGATGGTGGCGACCCGCCGCATCGCCTCCTGCAGCGCCGAGCGCCCCTCCTCCGAGCCGATGCGCCGCGACTGCAGCCGCAGCAGCGCGGCCACCGTCTGCAGGTTGTTCTTGACCCGGTGGTGCACCTCGCGGATCGTCGCGTCCTTCGTCATGAGCTCGCGCTCGCGACGGCGCAGCTCGGACACGTCGCGCACGAGCAGCAGCGCCGCGATGCGGACCGCCGCGCCGTTCTCCTTGCGCGTCAACGGGATCGCCCGCATCGACAGGGTCGCCGCCTCCGTCTCGAGGTCGGTGCGCCAGGGCGCCCGGCCGGTGACGACCAGCGGCAGCGACTCGTCGACCGGCAGGTGGGAGGCGGCGAGGGAACTGGAGATCTCGGCGAGGTTGGCCCCGACCAGCTCGCCGATGAGCCCGGCCCGGTGGAACGCGGACAGGGCGTTCGGGCTGGCGTAGGTGACGACGCCGTCCGCGTCGAGACGGAGCATCCCGTCCCCGACGCGGGGGGCGCCGCGGCGCGGACCCGTCGGCGCCGCCGTCTGCGGGAACTCCCCCGCCGCGATCATCCGCGTGAGGTCGTCGGCGCACTTGACGTAGTTCAGTTCCAGGCGGCTCGGCGTCCGCGACGTCGCCAGGTTGGTGTGCCGGGCCAGGACGCCGAGCACGACGCCCTCGCGGACGACGGGGATGGTCTCCTCGCGCACGGGGACGTCGTCGTCCCACTCCGGGTCGCGACCGCGCAGGCTGCGCGCCTCGTCGAACGTCGTGTCCACCTGCGGGCGGCGGCCGCGTTCCAGCAGGGCCCCGACGACGTCGTCGTAGTGCACCGTCGGCCCGGTGGTGGGACGGCAGTGCGCGACCGCGACGAAGTGCTGCCGGTCGGCCGTCGGGACCCACAGGACGAGGTCGGCGAACGACAGGTCGGAGATGAGCTGCCAGTCCCCGACGAGCAGGCGCAACCACTCGGCCTCGGCGCCCGAGATCGCGGTCTGGGAGTGCAGCAGGTCCGACATGGTGGGCACCGCACGAGCGTACGGGCCGACCACGCCGGACCTCCGCTCAGCCCGCGCGCAGGACGGTGCGCAGGGCCCGCAGGCCGACGGACAGCGCCGCGAGGTCCCCGGCGCCGGGTTCGCCCTCCAGGTCCGTCATCGTCTGCTGCGCACGCCGCACGGCCGGGGCGTGCGCGGTCTCCCACGCCTGCACGGCGTCCGCGGCGTCCACCGGGGCACCCGCGGGCACCTCGGCGACCACGGCCGCCGTGAAGTCCCGCACGGCGGAGTAGAGGTCGTCGCGCAGCGCCGCGCGCGCCAGCGACTGCCACCGGTCGCCGCGCGGCAGCGCGGCGATCCCCTCCAGCACCGTGGTGATCGCGTAGCGGCGCGACAGCTCGTACCAGACCGCCGCGATCTCCTCGACGGTCCGGCCGCTCGCGTCGGCGACCTCGACCACGTCCAGCAGCGGGAACAGGGACAGCAGCGCCACCGTCCGCAGCGCCTCGTCGGCCGGGACGCCGCGCTCGGTGAACCACTCCGCCTCGGCCTGCAGCGTCGCCGCGTCGTCGAGGTCGACGATGGACGGCGCCAGCCGCGCCACGGCCGGCGCGAACCGGGCGATCTCGGCGGGGACGTCGATGCCCTCGGGCCGGGTGTGCAGGAGCCAGCGCACCGAGCGGTCCAGGAGGCGCTGGTGGGCCTGGCGCATCCGCGACTGCGCGTACGCCTCCACCTGCCCGTCGAGGGCCTCCACGGCCGCGGCCCGCTCGGGCAGCCCGAACACCTGGGAGGCGACGACGAAGGCCCGCACGACGTCGGCGGGGTCCGACCCGGTCTCCTCGGCGGCCCGGAACGCGAACGTCAGGCCCCCGGTCCCGACGACGTGGTTGACCAGGACCGTGGTCGCGATCTCCCGGCGCAGCGGGTGGTCGGTGAGGTGGTCGCCGAACCGCTCGCCCAGCTCCGCGGGGAAGTACCCGCGCAGCGTCGCCACGACCCACTCCTCGTCCGGCAGCGCGCTGTCCAGCACGGCGCGGCCGAGGGTGATCTTGGCGTGGGCGATGAGGACGGACAGTTCCGGCATCGTCAGACCGCCGCCCTCGCGGGCGCGACGGTCCAGTTCCGCCGACGACGGCAGGGCCTCCAGGCGCCGGTCGACGTCGCCGGCGCGCACGAGGACGTCGAGGAACCGCCGGTGCGCCGGCAGCAGACCCGGCGCGAAGCTCCCCTCCACGCTCAGCACGACGTTCTGGTCGTAGTTGTCGCGCAGGACGAGGTGGCCGACCTCGTCGGTCATCCGCAGCAGGGTCTCGTCGCGGTCGGCCGGGTCCAGCTGCCCCTGCGTCACGAGGTGGTCGAGCAGGATCTTGATGTTGACCTCGTGGTCGCTGCAGTCGACGCCGGCGGAGTTGTCGATGGCGTCGGTGTTGAGCTTGACGCCCCCGCCGCCGGGACCGCCGGACTGCGCCGCCTCGATGCGCCCGCGCTGGGTGAGGCCGAGGTTCCCGCCCTCCCCGACGACGCGGACGCGCAGGTCGCGGCCGTCGATGCGGATGGCGTCGTTCGCCTTGTCGCCCACGTCGGCGTGCGACTCGGTCGACGCCTTGACGTAGGTGCCGATGCCGCCGTTCCAGAACAGGTCGACGGGCGCGGCCAGGACGGCCTTGAGCAGGTCGACCGGGGACATCGACCGCGTCGCGGGGTCCAGGCCGAGGCGCTGCGCCACCTGGGGACTGACGGGGACGGACTTCGCCGTGCGTGGGTAGACGCCCCCGCCCTCGGAGAGGAGTGAGGTGTCGTAGTCGGCCCACGACGAGCGCGGCAGGGCGAACAGCCGAGCGCGTTCGGCGTGCGAGGCGGCCGGGTCCGGGTCGGGGTCGAGGAACACGTGCCGGTGGTCGAACGCCGCGACGAGCCGGATCTGCTGCGACAGCAGCATCCCGTTGCCGAACACGTCACCGCTCATGTCGCCCACGCCCACGACGGTGAACGGTGCGGACTGCGTGTCGTGCCCGAGTTCGCGGAAGTGCCGGCGCACGCTCTCCCACGCCCCGCGGGCCGTGATGCCCATGGCCTTGTGGTCGTACCCGACGGACCCGCCGGAGGCGAAGGCGTCGCCCAGCCAGAAACCCCGCGAGACCGCGATCTCGTTGGCGATGTCGGAGAACGTCGCCGTCCCCTTGTCGGCCGCGACGACCAGGTAGGAGTCGTCACCGTCGTAGCGGACGACGTCGACGGGCGGCACCGTCGTGCGCACCCCGTCGACCAGCCGCAGGTCGTCGGTGATGTCGAGCAGGCCGGAGATGAACGTCCGGTAGCACGCGATGCCCTCGGCCCACCAGGCGTCCCGGTCCACCGACGGGTCCGGCAGCTGCTTGGCGACGAAACCCCCCTTGGCCCCGGTCGGGACGATGACGGCGTTCTTGACGATCTGCGCCTTCACCAGCCCCAGGACCTCGGTGCGGAAGTCCTCGCGCCGGTCCGACCAGCGCAGGCCGCCGCGGGCGACCTCACCGAACCGCAGGTGCACGCCCTCCACGCGCGGGGAGTACACCCAGACCTCCGCGTGCGGCGCGGGTTCGGGCATCCCCGCCACCAGCCGCGGCGAGAGCTTGAACGAGAGGTAGGGGTGGGGCCTTCCGTCCGGCCCGTCCTGGTAGGCGTTGGTGCGCACGACGGCCTGCACGACGGACAGCAGGGCACGCAGGATCCGGTCGGCGTCCAGGCTCGCGACACCGTCCAGCGCGCCACGAGTCTCCTCCGCGAGCGCGTCGACGAGTTCGGCCCGCTCGTCCTCGTGGCCCGGTCGCGTCGGCGCGAACCGCGCCTCGAAGAGGCGGACGACGAGCCGGGTGATGCCGACGTCGCCCAGCAGGCAGTTGGCGACGTAGTCGAGGGAGTACGCCAACCCCACCTGCCGCAGGTACCGGACGAGCGCGCGCACGACGGCGACCTGCCGCCACGTGAGCTGGCCGGCCAGCACGAGGCGGGCCAGGCTGTCGCTCTCGGCCTGCCCCGACCAGGCGGCCGCGAAGGCCTCGGTGAAGCGGGTGCGCGCCGCGGCCGCGTCGGCGTCGAGGTGCCAGACGTCGACCGGCAGCCGCAGGCCCACGTCGTCGACCCAGACCCGCCGGCCGTCCTCGCGCGTCAGCTGGTGCGGACGCTCGTCGGTGACCTCGACGCCGAGGTCGGACAGGACCGGCAGCACCGCGCTGAGGGTGACCGGGCTCGTCCGGTAGCTCGTCATCCGCCAGGACCGCGGCTGCTCCGGGTCCTCGCGCAGGTCCAGCAGCGGCTGGTCGCCCTGCTCACCGCCGGAGCGGTCCAGCAGCTCCTCGGCCCGTTGCAGGTCGGCGACGGCCCGCTCGACGGGCACCGACGCGCGGTAGCCGTTGGGGATCCCGCCGGCCCAGCGCCGCACGAGGGCGGCGCCGGCGTCCCCGGCCCGCTCCCGGGCGTCGTCGACGACGTCGTCCTCCCACGACCGGGCCGCACGGGCGACGTCGGCCTCGAGCTCGGAGACGTCGACGTCGGTGAGCTCCTCCCCGGCGCGGGCGCGGACGACCACGTGCAAGCGGGCCAGCACGGACTCCGAGACGCGCAGGGTGTGCTCGACGGACCCGCCGTCGAACGCGTCCTGCAGGAGCGACTCGATGCGCGCCCCGACCCGCGTCGTGTAGCGGTCGCGCGGCATGTAGACGAGGCAGGACATGAAGCGGCGGTAGTCGTCGCGGCGCAGGAACACCCGCGTCCGGCGACGCTCCTGCAGGCGCAGGACGGCCAGCGCCGTCTGCAGCACGGTGTCGACGTCGGACTGGAGCAGCTCGTCGCGCGGGAACGTCTCGAGGATGCTCAGCAGGTCCTTGGCCGAGTGCCCCCCGGAGCCGAACCCGGCGCGCTGCAGCACCTCCGTGACCTTCTCGGCGACGACGGGGACGCGCTTGACGGAGTCGGTGTACGCCACCGAGGTGAAGAGCCCGAGGAACCGCAGCTCCCCGGTGACGCGGCCGTCGGCGTCGAACTTCTTGACGCCGACGTAGTCGAGGAACGCCGGACGGTGCACGGTCGCCTGGGCGTTCGCCTTCGTCACGACGAGGACCTGCGGCTCGGTCGCCTTGTCCCGCACCGGACCCGAGAGCTTGCGCTCCCTGCCCCCGCGTCGGCCGGGGCGTTCGGCGAGGACACCGAGGCCCGTGCCGGACCGGGCGACGAGCAGGACGTCCTCGCCCCCCTCGACCTCCTCCCCCTCCGCGCACGGGGCGGTCACGAGGTCGTACTCGCGGTAGCCGAGGAAGGTGAAGCGGTCGTCGGCCATCCAGCGCAGGAACCGCTCGGCGGTGCGCAGCTCCGCGTCGGCGATGCCCTTGGGCGGGTCGATCTGCAGGGCGTCGGCGATCTGCAACGCCTTGGCGCGCATGGGTTGCCAGCCGTTCACAGCGGCGCGGACGTCGTCGAGGACGCCCTGCAGGCTCGTGAGCAGCTCGTCGTCGGCCTCCGGCCCGCCCACGGCGTCGACCTCGATGCGGATCCACGACTCGGCCGGTTCCGACGGCGGGGCGGTGCCCACGTCGTGGAGGTCCTCCAGGGTCCCGTCGGCCGCGCGACGCGCCGCGAGCCGCGGGTGGACGAGCAGGTGGATGCCGCGCCCGGCGCGGGTCAGCGCCGCGGTGAGGCTGTCGACGAGGAAGGACATGTCGTCGGTGACGACCTCGACGGTCGACCGGCCCTCCCCGGCGCCCGAGGAGGGACCGTCGACGATGCGGACGATCGTGGTGCCGGGTCGCCGGACCGCGCCGCAGCGCACGTGCGAGGCGACGGCCGCCAGCAGTTCGGCCGGGGCGCGGTCGGCGAGGTCGTCGGGCGCGGTGTGGGCGAAGTAGTCGAGCAGCAGGCGTTCGACGGCGGTCCCGGAGCTCAGGGCCGGCGGCATCCCCTCCCCCCAGCGGTCGTCTCGGGCGGTCGAGGCGGCTCGAACGAGCTCACGGACGCTGCCGGCGGGGGCCGAGGTCGAGGCGGGCATCACTGCTCCGGTTCGCGGGTGGATACGCGTTGCCACCCTAGTCGTGATCACGGCCGGTCCGCAGGGGGACGCGCGAGCCGGCACCTAGAGTGACGCCGTGCCCACCCCGTTCTCCGAGCAGACGCGCTTCACCGCGCCCCCCACCGCCGTGCACGCCGTGCTCGTCGACCCGGCGTTCCTGCGCGCCCGCGCCGAACGCTCCGGCGCCCTCGAGCACACCGAGTCGGTGTCCGCGGACGGCGAGGCCGTCGTGGTGACGAGCACCCGCACCGTCAGCACCGACGTCCTGCCCGCCGCGGCGTCGCGCTTCCTCGGCTCCACCGCGGTCGTCGAGCAGGTCGAGCGGTGGGACCCCCCGGCCGCGGACGGGACGCGCCGCTCGCACCTGACGCTCACGATCCGCAACGCGCCGGTGACGCTGACGGCGTCGTCGGTCCTGGCGCCCGACGGGCCGGGCAGCTCCCACCGCCTCGACGGCTCGCTCGAGGTGCGGGTGCCGCTGCTGGGGGGCCAGGTCGAGCGGGCCGCCTTGCCGGGCCTGCTGCAGCTGGTCCGCTCGGAATCGGCCCTGGCGCAGGAGTGGTCCGCCGGCGCCTGAGCCGCCTCAGGGACCGACGCTCAGCAGGATCGGCAGCTCGTTCGCGTCGTACCAGAGGAGGTCGTGCCCTTCGCACGCCTCGACCGTGAACTGCGCGTCCTCGTCGCCGGCGTCGGCTGCGGGCAGCGCCGCGACCGCCGCCCGCACGTCCGCTTCGGCGTCACCGTCGTCGACGTGGACGCTCGCGAGGTCGTCCAGCGTCAACGGGACGGTGAGGCGCACCTGCGAGCGCTCGGGCGCGGCCCAGCCCGCACGCTCCACCTGCACGGCGGCGTCCGGCACGTCGAGGGCGAGCACCACCCGGCGAGGGGCGGCGCCCTCGGCCTCCGCGGCGAGCAGCCGCACCGACTCCCCCGCGGCGTCCGTCATCGCGACGTACTCCAGCTCCTCCTCCAGGTCACGCGGATCGGCGTCCGCGTAGTAGTCCCGGAGCGTGGGGGTCACGGCGTGCACCGTCGCGGGCGCCGCCGCCAATTCACCGGCGTCGGCGAGACGGGCGAGGGCGGCGAGCGTCGTCGGCCAGTAGACGCGCACGGTCAGCGCCCGTCCGTGGCGTCGTCCTCGTCGGGCCCGGCCTCGTCCTCGGAGTCCTCGGAGTCCGCCGCGGTGCCGTCCTCCCCGTCGTCCTCCCCGTCGCTCTCCTCGTCCCAGACCTCGTCGAAGACGATGCCGTCGATCTCGTCGAGGCGCTCGGCCGCGTCGGTCTCGCCGTCGGCGTCGGCCTCGGCGGCCTTGACCAGCCAGTCCCGCGCCTCGGCGGTGCGGCCCACGGAGATCAGGGCGTCCGCGTAGGCGTACCAGAGGCGCGCACGCCAGGGCGCACGGCTGTTGGTCCGCAGCTGCTGCACCTGCAACGACACGACGGCCGCGTCGTGCTGGCCGAGGTCGTGGCGCGCGCCGGCCGCGACGATGAGCATCTCCACCTTCGCCGGGGTGTCCAGGCCGGCCACCTCGGGCGAGGTCGCGAGGTCGAGGGCACGCTCGGGGCGGCCCAGACCGCGCTCGCAGTCCGCCATGAGCGGCAGGTAGCTGTCGTCGCCCGTCATGCGGCGCACGGTGCGCAGCTCGGCCAACGCCTCACGGAAGTGGCCCGCCTTGTAGGCGGCGACGCCCGCGGCCTCACGGACGGCGGCGATGCGTCCGCCACGCTTCTGCGCCACGAGCGCGTGCTGCCACGCCGCCTCGGGGTCGACGTCGAGGAGCTGACCGCTGGCGACGAGGTGCTTGGCGACGACGTCCGCGCTCTCGCTGGGCAGGCTCTGCACAGCGCGGCGCACGTCGGGCGCCAGCTCCTTGCCGGTCACGCCGTCCGGGATGCGGGGACCCGTCGGACGGGGCGGGCGGCTGTCGCGGCCGCGGTCGGCGCCGGCCGAACGGACCGGACCCCGGTCGCTGCGACGGGGACGCTCGTCCGCCCGCTGGGGGCGGTCGCGGAAGGGACGGTCACCGCGGTCCGGCCGGGCCGCGCGATCCGGACGGCCGGGACGCTCGGCGCCACCACGGGATCCGGAGCGCTCCCCCGAACGCGCGTCAGGCCGCGACCCGCTGCGGAAGCCGCCACGGGGTCCACCGCGGGAGTCGTCGCGAGACTGGCTGCCGCGGAACGCATCGCGCTGAGGACGGTCGGTGCGGGGGCGGTCACCGTCACGGCTGGGGCGGTCGTCACGGCGCGGACGGTCGTCATCACGACGCGGACGGTCGGTGCGCGCGCCGCGGTCCTCCCACGGCCGGTCAGTCCGACGGGGACGCTCGTCCCGCTGACGGTCGTCGCGGGGGCGGTCCCCGTAGGAACGCTGCGGACGGCCATCGCGCTGACGGTCATCACGGGGACGGTCCCCGTAGGAACGCTGCGGACGGTCGTCGCGCGGACGGTCGTCGCGCGGACGGTCGTCGCGGGGGCGGTCACCGTAGGAACGCTGCGGACGGTCGTCGCGCTGACGGTCGTCGCGGGGGCGGTCACCGTAGGAACGCTGCGGACGGTCGTCGCGCTGACGGTCATCACGAGGACGGTCACCGTAGGAACGCTGCGGACGATCACCCTGACGGTCATCACGGGGACGGTCACCGTAGGAACGCTGCGGACGATCACCCTGACGGGCCCCGTCACGAACGGGGCGGCCGGGACGTTGGTCGTCACCGGCGCCGGAACGACGAGGACGATCGCGGTCGGAGCGCTGCGGGGAGTCCGAACGACGAGGACCACCGGAACGGAAACCGCCGGCGCCACCACGTGCGCCGCCGCTCGGCCGACGCTCGTTGTTCCCGCTGCCGCGCGAACCCTGCTCTGCCATGCCGATCTCCCCACCGCCGCGCCGAGCGCGGATGTCCTCGTCACTGTTCACGTTGAAGCTCGTCGAACGAGCGGTCCAGCCTCTCACACGGGCTGGACATGACGATGGGGAGCGCCTCCCGAAGGAGGCACTCCCCATCACTCACAAGTGTGAGTGGCCGGCGGTGACCTACTCTCCCACCCAGTCTCCCGAGCAGTACCATCGGCGCTGGTGGGCTTAGCTTCCGGGTTCGGAATGAGACCGGGCGTTTCCCCACCGCTATGACCACCGGACCACAAAGGCCAGGATCCAACACTGAAACCCCCAACAGGGAGCTTCGGGTTCTCTCCCGAGAACCACACAATGGACGCGAAACACTGCAGCAGTGTCATCGTTGATCAGTAGATCTTGTTCGTTCATGCTCGTGCACCCGCCACACACTCACCAACACCACCCCATGACTCGCATGCTTGGTGGTAGCTGGTGCGTAGTAGACAAGTGATCGGCCTATTAGTACCGGTCAGCTCCACAACTCGCTAGTCGTTGCTTCCACACCCGGCCTATCAACCCCGTCATCTCCAGGGAGCCTCCCACCCCACAAGGGGCACGGAAACCTCATCTCGAAGCAGGCTTCCCGCTTAGATGCCTTCAGCGGTTATCCCTTCCGAACGTAGCCAACCAGCCATGCCCTTGGCAGAACAACTGGCACACCAGAGGTTCGTCCGTCCCGGTCCTCTCGTACTAGGGACAGCCCTTCTCAAGTTTCCAACGCGCGCAGCGGATAGGGACCGAACTGTCTCACGACGTTCTAAACCCAGCTCGCGTACCGCTTTAATGGGCGAACAGCCCAACCCTTGGGACCTACTCCAGCCCCAGGATGCGACGAGCCGACATCGAGGTGCCAAACCATGCCGTCGATATGGACTCTTGGGCAAGATCAGCCTGTTATCCCCGGGGTACCTTTTATCCGTTGAGCGACCGCGATTCCACACTCCACGGCCGGATCACTAGTCCCGACTTTCGTCCCTGCTCGACCTGTCGGTCTCACAGTCAAGCTCCCTTGTGCACTTACACTCAACACCTGATTGCCAACCAGGCTGAGGGAACCTTTGGGCGCCTCCGTTACTCTTTAGGAGGCAACCGCCCCAGTTAAACTACCCACCAGGCACTGTCCCTGATCCGGATCACGGACCGAAGTTAGACATCCAGAACGACCAGAGTGGTATTTCAACGACGACTCCACCAACACTAGCGTGCCAGCTTCACAGTCTCCCACCTATCCTACACAAGCCGTCCCGAACACCAATACCAAGCTATAGTGAAGGTCCCGGGGTCTTTCCGTCCTGCTGCGCGTAACGAGCATCTTTACTCGTAGTGCAATTTCGCCGAGTTCGCGGTTGAGACAGCAGGGAAGTCGTTACGCCATTCGTGCAGGTCGGAACTTACCCGACAAGGAATTTCGCTACCTTAGGATGGTTATAGTTACCACCGCCGTTTACTGGCGCTTAAGTTCTCAGCGTCCCCACTTACGTGGGTAACCGGTCCCCTTAACGTTCCAGCACCGGGCAGGCGTCAGTCCGTATACATCGTCTTGCGACTTCGCACGGACCTGTGTTTTTAGTAAACAGTCGCTTCCCCCTGGTCTCTGCGGCCCTCAAACGCTAGCCCGCAAGGAGCTTCACGCCTCAGGCCCCCCTTCTCCCGAAGTTACGGGGGCATTTTGCCGAGTTCCTTAACCACGATTCACTCGCACGCCTCGGTATTCTCTACCTGACCACCTGAGTCGGTTTAGGGTACGGGCGGCTCGAACCTCGCGCCGAGGCTTTTCTAGGCAGCATGGGATCACCCTACTTCCCCCCAACGGGGTCACCATCAGGTCTCAGGCTCAGCATCAAAGCAAGTGCTGCGGATTTGCCAACAGCACGCCCTACACCCTTGGACGTGGACAACCATCGCCACGCGGAAGCTACCCTCCTGCGTCACCCCTGTTAACACGCTTGACTACTACCGGATCGGGTCGCACGCTCCACCAACACCCACCCGAAGGTGATGTGCGGCTTTGGGTGCTCAGCATCCCCGGCCTCGCCATGGACGGTTCTACACCGGTACGGGAATATCAACCCGTTGTCCATCGACTACGCCTGTCGGCCTCGCCTTAGGTCCCGACTTACCCAGGGCGGATGAACCTGGCCCTGGAACCCTTGGTCAATCGGCGGACGGGGTTCTCACCCGTCATTCGCTACTCATGCCTGCATTCTCACTCGCGTGCAGTCCACCACACCATCACCAGGCGGCTTCACCCCACACACGACGCTCCCCTACCCATCCACACACCTGCAAGACGAGGCTAGACACGACCTGACGGCCGGCTACCTGCCCTGGGGTTGACATGTGAATGCCACAGCTTCGGCGGTGTACTTGAGCCCCGCTACATTGTCGGCGCGGAATCACTTGACCAGTGAGCTATTACGCACTCTTTCAAGGGTGGCTGCTTCTAAGCCAACCTCCTGGTTGTCTGCGCAACTCCACATCCTTTCCCACTTAGCACACGCTTAGGGGCCTTAGCTGATGATCTGGGCTGTTTCCCTCTCGACTACGAAGCTTATCCCCCGCAGTCTCACTGCCACGCTCTCACTTACCGGCATTCGGAGTTTGGCTGACGTCAGTAACCCGGTGGGGCCCATCGGCCATCCAGTAGCTCTACCTCCAGCAAGAAACACGCGACGCTGCACCTAAATGCATTTCGGGGAGAACCAGCTATCACGGAGTTTGATTGGCCTTTCACCCCTACCCACAGCTCATCCCCCAGGTTTTCAACCCTGGTGGGTTCGGTCCTCCACGCGGTCTTACCCACGCTTCAACCTGGCCATGGGTAGATCACTCCGCTTCGGGTCTAGAGCACGCGACTGATACGCCCTGTTCGGACTCGCTTTCGCTACGGCTACCCCCCACGGGTTAACCTCGCCACGCACCACTAACTCGCAGGCTCATTCTTCAAAAGGCACGCCGTCACCAGGCACAAGACCCAGCTCCGACGGATTGTAGGCACACGGTTTCAGGTACTATTTCACTCCCCTCCCGGGGTGCTTTTCACCATTCCCTCACGGTACTTGTCCGCTATCGGTCATCAGGAAGTATTTAGGCTTACCAGGTGGTCCTGGCAGATTCACACGAGATTCCACGAGCCCCGTGCTACTCGGGACATGCTCCCAAGGAGGCCGCAATGTTTCACCTACGGGGGTCTCACCCACTACGCCGGACCATCCCAGGCCCTTCGGCTACACCACGACTTTCTCACTCCCCGACCGAGTGGTAGCCCAGTCCAGAACACTCCCACAACCCCCACACCGCAACCCCTACCAGGTATCACACGATGCAGGTTTAGCCTCATCCGCTTTCGCTCGCCACTACTCACGGAATCACATGTTGTTTTCTCTTCCTGTGGGTACTGAGATGTTTCACTTCCCCACGTTCCCTCCACACACCCTATACATTCAGGTGCGGGTGACCGCCCATGACGACGGCCGGGTTCCCCCATTCGGACACCCTCGGATCAACGTTCGGTTGCCAACTCCCCGAGGCTTAACGCAGGCTCCCACGTCCTTCATCGGCTCCTGATGCCAAGGCATCCACCATGCGCCCTTACACACTTGCCCACCACACACCACCCACCACCACACACCCCGAAAGGCCGCGATAGCTTCAGTGTCAGTGCACAACGCGTGCAACAAACATAAACGAACCACAAAGACCACCACCACGCCAGCATCTCCAGAACACGAAGTCCCACAGACACCAACGAGAATGGTGATTAGAGGATCTACTCGACGAACACCACTACAAAGATGTTCGCGTCCACTGTGCAGTTCTCAACAGACAACCCGACACCCCACCCACAACAACCCACACCAGACCAGACTGTCCCGAAGAACACTCAGCGGTATGTGAATCAGGCAAGGCCCAGACCTAGAGGCTCGACCACAACGCCAGTCGCTCACGCAACCAGCAAGGCCGGTCCCTCAGGACCCAACAGTGCGCCAGACACCCACCCTCACCACCCACGCCCGTTCCACCCAGCCATCCGAAGATGAACCGGGGTACTAGGACCAGGCAGTGACTCCTGATGCCATGTTGATGTTCCACCCTCGAGCACCAGCCGCCGAACATACGCCGGCAGAAACTGGTCCATCCACACCCCACCACCACCGGCACGACGACCGGTGAGGCTCACAGAGTGTGGTTGATGCTCCTTAGAAAGGAGGTGATCCAGCCGCACCTTCCGGTACGGCTACCTTGTTACGACTTCGTCCCAATCGCCAGTCCCACCTTCGACAGCTCCCCCCCTAACGGGTTGGGCCACCGGCTTCGGGTGTTACCGACTTTCATGACGTGACGGGCGGTGTGTACAAGGCCCGGGAACGTATTCACCGCAGCGTTGCTGATCTGCGATTACTAGCGACTCCGACTTCACGGGGTCGAGTTGCAGACCCCGATCCGAACTGAGACCAGCTTTTTGGGATTCGCTCCACCTCACGGTATCGCAGCCCTCTGTACTGGCCATTGTAGCATGCGTGAAGCCCAAGACATAAGGGGCATGATGATTTGACGTCATCCCCACCTTCCTCCGAGTTGACCCCGGCAGTCTCCCATGAGTCCCCACCACTACGTGCTGGCAACATGGAACGAGGGTTGCGCTCGTTGCGGGACTTAACCCAACATCTCACGACACGAGCTGACGACAACCATGCACCACCTGTACGCGACCAACTAAATGACACCCCATCTCTGGGATTCCACCGCGCATGTCAAGCCTTGGTAAGGTTCTTCGCGTTGCATCGAATTAATCCGCATGCTCCGCCGCTTGTGCGGGCCCCCGTCAATTCCTTTGAGTTTTAGCCTTGCGGCCGTACTCCCCAGGCGGGGCGCTTAATGCGTTAGCTGCGGCACGGAATCCGTGGAATGGACCCCACACCTAGCGCCCAACGTTTACGGCATGGACTACCAGGGTATCTAATCCTGTTCGCTCCCCATGCTTTCGCTCCTCAGCGTCAGTAACTGCCCAGAGACCCGCCTTCGCCACCGGTGTTCCTCCTGATATCTGCGCATTTCACCGCTACACCAGGAATTCCAGTCTCCCCTACAGCACTCAAGTGTGCCCGTACCCACTGCAAGCTCAGAGTTGAGCCCTGAGTTTTCACAGCAGACGCGACACACCGCCTACGAGCTCTTTACGCCCAATAATTCCGGACAACGCTTGCACCCTACGTATTACCGCGGCTGCTGGCACGTAGTTAGCCGGTGCTTCTTCTGCTCCTACCGTCACTTGCGCTTCTTCGGAGCTGAAAGAGGTTTACAACCCGAAGGCCGTCATCCCTCACGCGGCGTCGCTGCATCAGGCTTTCGCCCATTGTGCAATATTCCCCACTGCTGCCTCCCGTAGGAGTCTGGGCCGTGTCTCAGTCCCAGTGTGGCCGGTCGCCCTCTCAGGCCGGCTACCCGTCGTCGCCTTGGTAGGCCATCACCCCACCAACAAGCTGATAGGCCGCGAGCCCATCCCCAGCCGAAAAACTTTCCACCCACACTCGATGCCGAGGCAGGTCGTATCCGGTATTAGCCACCGTTTCCAGTGGTTGTCCCAGAGCCAGGGGCAGGTTGCTCACGTGTTACTCACCCGTTCGCCACTGATCCACCCCGAAGGGCTTCACCGTTCGACTTGCATGTGTTAAGCACGCCGCCAGCGTTCGTCCTGAGCCAGGATCAAACTCTCCGTCGAAAAACCTCGATGCCGAAGCACCTAGATCATTTCACTTCATAGTTGACCCTTGGACTCCAAAACCCTGATCCGAGCTGGCAAGCCAGACCAGGGATAGATCCCAAAGGAATCCCCCACCACCAGACACACAGGCCCAGCAGTGATTGGGGGTTGATACATATGGCATCAACATATTTCTAGCGCACTGTTGAGTTCTCAAGAACCGGACGCACGACTGTCGACCGCTCTCGCGGCTTCTCGTCTGCGGACTTCGACCAGCTTACCGGGCTCTTCGGCCCGGTCAGGACGCTCCCTGTTCATCGGCACCCGGTGACCGCTCTTGAGCGAGAACCTCGTGGTGTCGTTGGGGAGAGCCCCGAACCGCCTGCGGGAACCGGCCGGTTGCCCGTCCGTTCCTCCCCGCTGGGGTGTGACAACTACGTTAACTGCGGGCCAGCAGCGGGTCAAATCCCACTGTCGGGTCCTCCGCCTGGGGGCTGTCGGGAGCATCGGCGACGTCCTCGACGTGAGCCGCCAGGTCGCGCAGCGCCGCCCTCGCCAGCGACCGAGCCGCGTGCTCCGCCAGCGGGCGACCCACCAGGAGGGCTTCGTCGACCGCCGGCTCGTCGGGCACCGTCCGCACCCCCTCGACCCCCGCCACGCGCCGGAGCACCGCGCTGACCCGTCGGGCGGCGGGGGTCCCCACCGCACTGCTGCGCAGGCGGTTGACGACGGGGACGACGACAGCGGCCGGCGCGAGGTCCGGCAGACGCGACCACGCGCGGGCGAAGCGCTGCAGACCCACGGGGTCGGCCGTCCCCACGACGAGCACGACGTCCGCGGCATCGAGGACCGTCGCCAGCAACGCGTCTCGCCCCGACTCGTCGGCGAGGTCGTCGGTGCCGCCGGGCAGGTCGACCACCGTCCAGTCGTGCGCGAGCGCGCCCACCTCCAGGACGCGGCGCAGTGCGGCCGGACGCAGCTCCCCCCAGCGGCCGCCGTCGGGAGCTCCCGTCAGGACGCGCACGCCCTCGCCGACGACGGCCGCCCGTGCCGCCAGACCCGCGACGTCGAGGCGACCGTCCGCCGCCGCGCGGACGCAGGCCAGCACCGAGGGCGCGTCGTCGAGCAGACCGAGGGCCTGCCCCACGGAGGCGCCCCGGGTGTCGGCGTCGACCAGCAGCACGCTGCGTCCCACCACACCCAGCTCGGCCGCCAGGTTGACCGCGACGGTCGTCCGGCCGCAGGAGCCGTGGGGGCCCCACACGGCCACCGTGCGTCCGGGAGCCCCGAACGCCTCCGCCTCCTGCGCAGCGGGGTCGTCCGGCGAGGTGACCGGCGCGTGTTCCGCGGCCGCCGCGAGCGCCACCTCGCGCGCCACGTCGGCCGGAGGGCGGTCCTGGACGGCGAACCGCGTCGCACCCAGTCCACGCCACCGCCGTTCGGCGTCCTCCCCCGCCGCCCCGGCGGGCAGCAGGACCACGACCCCCACGCCCCGTCGTCGCAGGTCAGCGAGCACCTCGGTGTCGATCCCGGGCAGGTCGGCCCCCAGGACGACGGCGCGCGCGAGACCGGCCCCGACGGCTGCGAGGACGTCGGCGACGTCGGCGCACCGGCGGACGACGACGACCTCGCGGCGCAGAGGTTCCCACCCGGCGAGCAAGCGCGACTCCGCCGGACCGGGGACGGCGACGAGGACGGGCAGCGTCACGCGCCACCGCCGGGAGCGCTGCCCGGGACGGGGACGAGGACCAGGTCGTCGTCGGCCGTGACCGCCTGCAGGACAGCGGGCAGCGCGTCCTGCGGGACGACCACCTGCACGTCCGCACCGGCACGCGTCGCGAGAGCGCCACCTCCGGTGACGACGGACGCCACCTCGGCCGAGGCGACGAGCTGCTCCGGGACCGGCTCGGACTGCCCACCGTCCGCCGAGCCGGCGAGCGCGCCGGCGTCGCGCGCGGGGACGACCCAGACGTCGACGAGGGACCCGACCGCCACCCCGGGCGGGACGGCGCCGTCGACCGGGACGGTCACGGGGCGGTCCGCCAGCTCGTCGGCGTGCCCGACCGAAGCGCGGGGCAGCAGTTCCCCGGCACCCAGACCGCGCAGCGCGACGGCCCGTCCGCCCAGAGCGGTCTCGGGCGAGGTGTCCGTCGGCACGTACCGCTGGGCCGTCGCGGGATCGAGGCGCACCTCGACCACCGCGAGGTCGGCGGGGGTCAGGCGCTGACCGGCCCCGACGGCGTGCGCCAGGCCCCACACCGTCGTGGTGTCCCGCGCCTGCCCGACGACGACGCTGCCGAGGACCACGCTGCCCGTCACGAGGAGCAGACCGACGAGCAGTCGCGGGTCCCGCCAGGACGGCGCCACCACCCTGCGGGTCGTGGTCCCGGTCGTGACTCCTGCGCCGACGTCCCGCCCTCGCACCGGCCGCACCGCTGTCCGCACCCGTCCACCCGTTCCTCGTCCGTCCTGGTCCCGCACTGAACGACAGCCATGGTGGGGCTCCGCGACGCGCGACCCGCTGGGTTGTCCACAGGCCACCCGATCGGGCCAGCGGCGGCCGGGTGACGTCGTGGCAGGATGCGGACACCGCCGGGTCCCGTGCCCGACAGTGCCCCCCGAGTGCTCAGGAGAGCCAGCGTGCCTGCTCGATTCCTCCCGCTCGCGGACGTCGCCGAGACGCTCGCGATCTCCTCGGCCCAGGCCTACGCGCTGGTCCGGACGGGTGAGCTGCGCGCCATCAAGGTCGGTGGCCGGGGCCAGTGGCGCGTCGAGGACAGCGAGCTGGAGGACTACATCCAGCGGATGTACGCGCAGACCCGGGAGATCGTCCTCGCCGGCGGCGAGGACCACACCGCCTGATCGCGCCCGGGGCCCTCACGGGGCCTCGTGCACCGCCAGCACGGCGGCGAACGGCAGCGTGAGGGCCCCCTCCGCCTCCGTGCCCTCCCCCGGCAGCAGGTCGACGTGGTCGGCCCCGACCCGGCCCAGACGGCCCGCGTGCGAGTCCGTGGCCGTGCGCACCCGTACCCGTTCACCGGCCTGGCCGAGCGCCCGCAACGCCATGAGGAACGTCCGCCGCGCCGCGACCGGGCTCAGCGGCGGGGCGCTCCAGTCCGGCACGCCCCGCACCCCGACGACGGCGTCGGCGGCCAGCAGCACCTGCCGGCCCTCCCCGTCCGGCGCGGGCACGTCCCCGTCGGCCCCCAGCAGGAACCACCCCGGCCCCGCCGCGAGCACTCGGCCCACGAGCGTCGAGCCGTCGCGCAGCGACCACGTCAGCGCGCCCTGCGCTGCACGCACGCGGTCGGCGAGGGTCACCGTCGCCTGCTCGCGCCGCGTGCGGTCGGCCACCTCTGCCGCGAGGTCCTGCCGGCGGGCGTGCTCGGCCTGACCCTCGAGGTCGTCGAAGAGGTCGTCCCAGCGCACGGCTCCCACGGTACGAGCGCACGCGCCGGCACGGCGCGTGACGGCGCCGGTGACCTCGCCTGACCGTGCGTCAGCCGGTGCCCTCCGATCGGGCGCACCCTCGGCCGTTTCCTGGTCCGTCTCACAGGCTCTCGGTAGACATGCGACAGCAAACAGCGCCAAATGACACTCAAGTGCCCCCCAAACCCTCCAGGAGCCTCACCGTGCGCCCACCGTTCCTCGGCAGCCAGGAACCCGCCGAGGTCGTCGTCGGCGTGTGCGTCGTGGTCGGCCTCGCGGTGGCGCTGTGGCTGGCGCTGAGCGTGGTCGTCGCGGTCGTCGACGAGGTGCGCGTCCGGCGCTCCCCCCGGCGCGTCGTCCGCCTCACTCCGGGGGTGCCCGCCGTCGTGCGACGGCTCGTCGCCCTCGTCGTCGGGGTGCTCCTCGGGTCCGCCGCGCTGTCCGCGCAGGCCGCGGCCCCGGGCGTCCCCGAGGTCGGGTGGGCCGCCACGGCGACGGTCGACCCGGCGTGGACGGCGACCACCCCGGCGGCAGCCGCACAGGTCGGGTGGACGCCGTCGACCCAGCCGGCCACCGCTCCCGCCGTCGGGGACGACGCCGGCGAGGTCGTGGTGCTGCGCGGCGACAGCCTCTGGTCCCTCGCCGAACGCCGGCTCGGCCCCGACGCCACCCGCGGCCAGGTCCTCGCCGAGCAGGAACGCCTCTACGCCGCGAACGCGTACGTCATCGGGGACGACCCCGACCGGCTGCTGCCGGGCCAGGTCCTCCGCCTGCCCTGAGAACTCCCCCGCCCCGACCGATCCGATCCCCCCGAGGAGTACCCCCGTGTCCAACACCGCCACCCGCCCCGGACGGCTGCCCCGCTACGTCGACGACGAGGACGCCTTCGGCGCCGAGGGACCGGTCCTCACGCACCTCAGCCCGGACCAGGGCGTCCTCGAACTCGAGCTGCAGGACCTGCGGCTGCTGCCGCCCGCGGAGCTGCCAGAGGTCACGGGCTGGACGAAGCGGTACCTGGTGACGCTGCTGGAGGTCCTGTCGGGGCAACGGCCCACGCAGCAGCTGCTGCGCTGGTCCAGCGCCGACATCTACAGCGGAGTGCAGCGCAAGGCGGCCGTGCAGGCCAGGCTGCGCTCGCGCGTGCGGCCGGCGGCGCGCGGCGCCGTCCGGGCACCGCACGTGTCCTCGCTGCGCGTCTCGTTCCCGTTCGACGGGATCGCGGAGGTCAGCGCGGTGCTGCGTGACGGCGACCGCGTCAAGGCGGCGGCGCTGCGCGTCGAGCGGTGCACCGACCGCTCCGGCGACCGGTGGCGGGTCACCGCGCTCGAGACGCGCTGACCCGCCGGGCCGCGGGCGTCGGGCTCAGACCTCGCGCTGGGCGCGCTCGGCCGCGCGGCGCTGGGCGCGGTTGCCCGTGGCGGCCTCGGTCGCCTGGGCGTCGCCCGCGTGCACCTCGACGTCGCCCTCCGCCGTGGGGGCGGAGTACTGCAGCTGCTGACGGACCGGCGGCGCGCCGAAACCGGGCGGCGTGGCGGCCGCGCCGGCCTGGGCGGCCGGCTGGACCTGCAGCGAGAACAGGTACCCGACCGACTCCTCCTTGATGGCGTCGGTCATGGCGCCGAAGAGCTGATAGCCCTCACGCTGGTACTCCACGAGCGGGTCGCGCTGGGCCATCGCCCGCAGGCCGATGCCCTCCTGCAGGTAGTCCATCTCGTAGAGGTGCTCACGCCACTTGCGGTCCAGGACCGACAGGACGACCCGGCGCTCGAGGTCGCGCAGCGCCTCGGCCCCCAGCTCCTCCTCGCGGGCGTCGTAGCAGGCCTGGGCGTCGCCGCGCATCTCCTCGACGAGGCGCTCCACGGTGAGGTTCCCGCGGCCACCGGCGGCTTCGACGACCTCCTCGGGCGTGATCGAGACGGGGTACAGGCTGCGCAGCGCCGTGAACAGCTCCTCGAGGTCCCAGTCCTCGCCGAAGCCCCGGGCCGTGGCCTCCGAGACGTACGCGGTGACGACGTCGTCGATGAAGTGGCGGATCTGCACGTGCAGGTCCTCGCCCTCGAGCACCTTGCGGCGCTCGGTGTAGATGACCTCGCGCTGGCGGTTGAGGACGTCGTCGTACTTGAGGACGTTCTTGCGGATCTCGAAGTTGCGGCCCTCGACCTGGCCCTGCGCGCTCTGGATGGCGCGCGAGACCATCTTGGACTCGATGGGGACGTCCTCCGGGATGCCCGTGCGGGTCAGGAAGCTCTCGACCAGCGCGGCGTTGAACAGGCGCATGAGGTCGTCGGTGAGCGAGAGGTAGAACCGGGACTCCCCCGGGTCGCCCTGACGACCCGAACGCCCGCGCAGCTGGTTGTCGATGCGGCGCGACTCGTGCCGCTCGGTGCCCAGCACGTACAGGCCGCCGAGGTCGCGGACCTCGTCGTGCTCAGCCTTGACCGAGGCGTTGGCCTGCTCGAGGACCTCGGGCCAGGCGGCCTCGTAGGCCTCCGGCGCCTCGTCGGGGTCCAGTCCCTTGTCCTTCATCGCGGCGACGGCGAGGAACTCGGCGTTGCCGCCGAGCATGATGTCCGTCCCGCGGCCGGCCATGTTCGTCGCGACGGTGACGGCGCCCTTGCGGCCCGCCTGCGCGACGATCGAGGCCTCGCGCTCGTGCTGCTTGGCGTTCAGGACGGTGTGCTCCACGCCGGCCTTGGTCAGCAGGTTGGAGAGGTACTCGCTCTTCTCCACGCTCGTCGTGCCGACGAGGACCGGCTGGCCGGCCGCGTGGTGCTCGGCGATGTCCTCCACGACGGCCGCGAACTTGGCCTGCTCGTTCTTGTAGACGAGGTCCGGTTGGTCCATGCGGACGGCCGGGCGGTTCGTCGGGATCGGCACCACGCCCAGCTTGTACGTCTGGTGGAACTCGGCGGCCTCGGTCATGGCCGTACCGGTCATCCCGGAGAGCTTGTCGTACATGCGGAAGAAGTTCTGGAGCGTGATCGTCGCGAGCGTCTGGTTCTCGTTCTGGATCGGCACCCCCTCCTTGGCCTCGATGGCCTGGTGCATGCCCTCGTTGTAGCGGCGGCCGGCCAGGATGCGGCCCGTGTGCTCGTCGACGATGAGGACCTCGTCGTTCGGGGACACGACGTAGTCCTTGTCCCGCTTGAAGAGCTCCTTGGCCTTGACGGCGTTGTTGAGGAACCCGATGAGCGGGGTGTTGACGCTCTCGTAGAGGTTCTCGATGCCGAGGAGGTCCTCGACCTTCTCGATCCCGGCCTCGAGGATGCCGATGGTGCGCTTCTTCTCGTCGACCTCGTAGTCGACGTCGATCGTCAGGCGCCGGACGATCTTGGCGAACTCCGTGTACCACTTCGTCGGGGCGTCGGAGGGGCCCGAGATGATCAGCGGCGTGCGGGCCTCGTCGATGAGGATCGAGTCGACCTCGTCGATGACGGCGAAGTGGTGGCCGCGCTGGACCATCTCGGAGACGTTCCACGCCATGTTGTCGCGCAGGTAGTCGAAGCCGAACTCGTTGTTCGTCCCGTACGTGATGTCGGCCGCGTAGGCCTCGCGCCGCTCGTCGGGGCGCATCCGGGACAGGATGCAGGAGCTGGTCATCCCGAGGAAGCGGAAGACGCGTCCCATGAGGTCGGACTGGTACTCGGCGAGGAAGTCGTTGACCGTGATGACGTGGACGCCCTTGCCGGTCAGCGCGTTGAGGTACGCCGGCAGCGTCGCGACGAGCGTCTTGCCCTCACCGGTGCGCATCTCGGCGATGTTGCCCTGGTGCAGCGCCGCGCCACCCATGAGCTGCACGTCGAAGTGCCGCTGGCCCAGCGTGCGGCGAGCCGCCTCGCGAACGACCGCGAAGGCCTCCGGAAGCAGGTCGTCGAGCGTCTCGCCACCGGCGAGGCGCTCCTTGAAGCGGTCGGTCTCGCCCCGCAGCTCCGCGTCGCTCATCCCCTCGAAGTCGGGTTCGAGGGCGTTGACCTGCTCCGCGATGCGGTGCAGACGCTTGACGACGCGGCCCTCGCCGGCGCGGAGGACCTTTTCGACGATCGCTGGCACCCCGTCACTCTAGCGGCGCAACGCGGGGTGACGGGGACCTCACGGTGACCCTGGGACAGCAGAGGTCGCTCAGCGCGACTGGTCGAGCAGCCTCCGCACGTCGGTGGGCCGCACGCCGCTGATGGGGACGGGCACGGGCGCCGGTCCCCGGCCCGTCGGGGGCGAGGGGGCGAGCGGGATCGCCAGCGCGCCGTCGCGGGGGACGGGGGCCGGGCCGAACTCCCGGGCGAAGAGGGCGGCCGCGTCCAGCGGGCCCTCCTCCACGCCCTCGTCCGGGTCCTCCCCCGCCTCGTCGGTGAAGTCGACGAGGTCGGCCAGGGCCGGGGCGGCGGCCGCCGGCTCGACGGGACCCAGCTCGTCGGCCGTCAGCTCCGAGCCGAGTTCGACGACCGAGCGCGGGGCGCCCAGCAGGATGCCCTGGGCGACGGAGCAGCCGGCCTCGGTGAGCAGCACCGCCTGCTCGGTGCGCTCGACGCCCTCGGCGACGACGCCGAGGTCGAGGGCGGCGCCGAGCTCGCACAGCGTCCGCACGGCGGCGAGCGCGTCGACGCCGTCGGGGCCGTCGATCTCGGCGATGAGCGTGCGGTCGAGCTTCACACCGTCGACGGGCAGCTGGCGCAGCGGCGCGAGCGAGTGGCCGGCGAGGACGCCTCCCTGACGGGGGTCGAGGGTGGCGAAGTCGTCGAGCAGGATCCGCGCGCCCGTCGCGCGCAGCTTCTTCAGCCGGGCGTTGAGCATGTCGGGGTCCTCCGCAAGGAGGTCGGCGGGCACGTCCAGGACGAGCGCCGTGGGGTCCAGGCCGGCGGCCGTGAGCGCGGCGCGGACGTCGTCGGCGGCACCGCGCGTCATGACGTGCGCGGCGGACAGGTTGACCGTGATGGACAGGTCCGGCACCTGCCGGCGCCACGCCGCGCCCTGCGCGCACGCCGTGCGCAGCACCCAGCGCCACAGCTCCTCGACGGCCGGGGAGCGCTCGGCCCCGGCCAGGAAGGCGCCCGGCTCCAGGACCCCGCGGGTGCGGTGCCGCCAGCGCAGCAGGGCCTCGGCACCGACGACGGCACCGTCGGCGAGCCGGACGATGGGCTGGTAGGCGAGCTCGAACTCGTCCTCCTGCACCGCGCGCAGCAGGTCGTGCTCCAGCTGCCGGCGGAGGCGGTCGGCGTCGTGCATGTCGGCCTCGAAGACGACCACGCCGCCGGGGACCGTGCCGGCCGCGACGGCGGGACCGGCCGCGTGCGACTCGGCCTTGGCCATGTACATGGCGCTGTCGGCGCGGCGCAGCAGCTCGGCCGCGCCGACGCCGTCCTCCGCGATGGCGATCCCGATGCTGGCCCCGACGCGCACGGTGGTCCCGTGCGTCTCCAGCGGCATCGCCACGTCGGTCTGCACGCGGGTCGCGATGCGCTGGGCGGCGCGACCGGGATCGACGTCGCGCACGAGGAGGGCGAACTCGTCCCCGCCCAGGCGGGCGGCGACGTCGTCCCCCCGCAGGCAGCGCCGCAGGCGCCGGGCCACGCGGGACAGCACCTCGTCACCCGCGGCGTGGCCGAGGGAGTCGTTGACCTGCTTGAAGCCGTTGAGGTCGACGAACAGGACGGCCGTCCCGAGGCCGTCGGAGTCGGTGACGCGCAGCGCCACCTCGAGCTGGCGCAGCAGCGTCGCCCGGTTCGGCAGGCTCGTGAGGGAGTCCGAGGAGGCGGCCTCGACGGCGCGCACGGTGTCGGCGTGGCTGAGGGCCATGCTCGCGTGCTCGGCGAAGGCGCGCAGGACGGTCGCGCCGACGGGGTCCAGCGGACCGCTGTCGCGGGTGTCCAGGACGAGGGCGCCCACGCTGCGGCCGTTGATGTGGACCGCGGCAGCCGCGGGGACCTCCTCGTCGCCGACGGCGACGCCGAAGCCGCCGAGGGCGTTCGCGGCGGCGAGCGCCAGCGCGGGGTCGAGGACGGGCTCACCGACGGCGGCGACGACGCGCATCTGCATCTGCGAGCGCGGGTCGGCCAGGACGAGGGTGACGGCGCGGCCGTCCATGAGCTCGGAGGAGCTGGTGGCGATCTGGACGAGCAGCTCCGGCAGGGGCCGGCGGCTGGAGACGGCGCGCTGGAAGCGGACGGACGTGGTGAGCACCTGCTCGCGCTGGCGCAGGGCCTGCTGCAGCTTCGTGCGCTCGGCGGCGCCCTGCGCGCCCTGCTGGCGGTGCCAGCGCTCGCGCTCGCGGCCGTGGCGGCCCAGGACGACGAGGCCGAGGGCACGTCCGACGAGGCGGACGGCGGCGAGACCCTCCTCGGGGTCGCGCTGCTCGTCCGACCGCCCGACGACGAGGTGGACGCCGGACAGGCCGGGGACCTCCACGACGCTCGTGCGGACGCGGCCGAGGCCGGGGACGGCGAAGGCGCCGCCACCGTCGCGCACGACGCGGGCGAGCCCGCGTTCGGGCAGGAACCGCTGCCCCAGCCCCACACCGCCGTGGACGTGGGGACCCTCGCAGACCGCGACGACGTCGGCGTCGACGAGGTCGGCGACCAGACCGGCCGCCCGGCTCAGGACGTCGCGCTCGCTGGTCCCGGCCGACAGCTCCGCGAGCACGTGCTCGAGCAGCCCGGCGGCGTGCTCGACCTGGTCGGCGGGGAGAGCGGCGAGATCCACCTCCCGTGTGTCGGCGGGACGCCCGGTGATGTTGAGGTTCGCGGGCCCGCACTCACCCGTTCGAGGACAGCGCCCGGCCGAGGTTCCCGGCCAGGTCCCCGCCCCCGGTGACGAGCACGTCGTCCAGCCCCTGCCAGCGGGCCAGGTCGCGCAGCTCGGCGGCCAGCTCGTCGGCGGTGCGCGGTGGGGCCGCCGGCTCCGCGTGCGCGCCCTCGACGCGCAGGACCCCCGCGCGGCGGTCGGCCTTGAGGTCGACCCGGGCGACCAGGTCCTCCCCGAGCAGGAAGGGCAGGACGTAGTAGCCGTGGACCCGCTGCTCGCGCGGGACGTAGAACTCCAGCCGCACGGTGACGCCGAAGACCTCCTCGGTGCGCGGGCGGTGCCACACGAGGGGGTCGAAGGGGGTGAGCAGGGCGCGGGCGTCGACCCGGGGGGCCACGGCGCCGGCCCAGCGGTAGGCGGGCCGGTGGGCCGCCCAGCCGCGGACCCGGACGGGTTCGAGGCGGCCCTCCTCGACCAGCTCGGCGACGGCCTGCCGGGAGGGGCCCGGGGCGAGGCGGAAGTGGTCGCGCAGGGTCGGTTCGGACGCGATGCCGTTCGCGCGGGCGGCGATCGCGACGAGCTCGCGGACGGCGTCGGCCGGGTCGGGGTCGGGCGCGTCGCGCACCGCCGGCGGCAGGACGCGTCCGGCGAGGTCGTAGCGGCGTTCGAACTGCGCGGTGCGACCCGCGGCGGAGAGCCGGCCGGCGAAGAACAGGTGCTCGCAGGCCCGCTTGACGTCCGACCAGTTCCAGCCCCAGTGGTCGGTGGGGCGGGCCTCGCCCGAGCTGAGCGCCGCCTCCAGCTGACGGGCCGTCGACGGGCCGTGGGTGGCGAGGTGCTCCTCGACGGCCTCGAGCAGGTCCGGGCGCTCGTGGGCGATGCTGCGCACGCTGCCCCAGGCGTCGGAAGCGGCGCGGTCCATCCGCCAGCGCAGCAACCGGTGGGTCGCGGGAGCCACGTAGGACGCCTCGTGCGCCCAGTACTCCACGAGCCGGCGCGGGGCCCGGTGGGCGGCCCGGTCGACGAGCTCGGTCGGGTAGGGCCCCAGGCGGCTGAAGAAGGGGAGGTAGTGGCTGCGGCACAGCACGTTGACGCTGTCGATCTGCACGACGCCGAGGCGGTCGAGCACCCGGCCGACGTGCGCGGCCGTGACGGTCGCGGGCCGGCGCCGGCTGAAGCCGGAGGCGGCGAGCACCGCACGACGGGCCTGCCGGGCCGAGATCTCCTCGACGGCCGGGGGCCCGTCCGCAGCCGTCACGACAGTTCGACGATCTTCTCGCGCACGGCGTAGACGACGGCCTCCATGCGCGAGTGCAGCTGCAGCTTCTCGAGGAGGTTGCGGACGTGGTTCTTGACCGTGTTCTCGCTGATGCCGAGCTGGCCCGCGATCTCGCGGTTGGGCAGGCCGCGGGCCAGCAGCCGCAGGACCTCCAGCTCGCGCGGGGACAGCCGCGGGGCGCCGGGCAGACCGAGGTTGCGCTCCTCGTCGCGGCGGCGCATGGCGTTGAACTCCCCGAGCAGGAGCCCGGCCATCTTGGGCGTGATGAGCGACTGGCCCGTCATGACCGAGCGGACGGCGTCGGCGACCTCCTCGGCCGGCACGTCCTTGAGCAGGTAGCCGTTGGCCCCGGCCCGGACGGCACCGAAGAGGTCGTCCTCCTCCTCCGAGGAGGTCAGCATGAGGATCTTCGTCGACGGCGCGACGGCCTTGATCTGCGCGCAGGCGTCGATCCCGGAGCGGCGCGGCATCCACACGTCCATGAGGACGACGTCGGGCAGCAGCTCCTCGACCCGCTCGACGGCCTCGGCCCCGTCGGAGGCCTCCCCCACGACGTCGAGGTCGTCCTCGACGGACAGGACCATCTGCAGTCCCCGGCGGAACAGCGAGTGGTCGTCCACGACGACGATCCGGATCGCCTCGCTCACGGCGGCCCCCTCCCCTGTTCGCGCTGGTCCGGACGCGGGCGGTCCGCTCCCGGGACGACGATCTTGGCACGGACGGCACCGGGCGCCACCCCCCGGGTACGGGGAGTGGCGCCCGGTCACGGAATCCCGTGGGTCAGCGCATCGCCGCCGCGACGACGGCGGTCAGCGCCGCGTCGGAGGCCGCCCGGCCGTTGGCCGCCCCGTCCGCGGAGCCGTCCTGCGGCGCCTGCTGGACGTCGAGGTGGATGACGCCGTAGTCCCAGCCCCGGCGCCGGTACACCACGCTCGGCGAACCGCTGGCGGCGTCGACGAACAGGTAGAAGTCGTGCCCGACGAGCTCCATCTCGTACAGGGCCTGGTCCAGGGTCATCGGGACCGCGTCGTGCCGCTTCTCGCGGATGACGACGGGCGAGGCGTCCTGCACGGCGGCCTCGGGCGCGTCGGCGGTGGGCGGGGTCGAACCGGCCATGACCGCGGGCGTGGGTGCCGCGTCGCCGCCGACCTGCTCGGCCAGCGGGCGACCGGGGTCGAAGGACCCCGTCAGCACCTCGTCCGACAGCCCGGCCGTGGCCTCGTGGACGGAGGTGGGCCGGTGCCGGCCGTGGTGCACCTTGCGGCGGTCGCGGGCGCGCCGCAACCGTTCGAGGAGCTTGGTGGTGGCGAGGTCCAGCGCCGCGTAGGGATCGTCGGCGCAGGCCTCGGCGCGCACGACCGGTCCCTTGTCGCGCACGGTGATCTCCACCCGTTCGCAATTGCTCGCCTGCCGACGGTTGTTCTCGTGGGAAACCTCGACGTCGATGCGCTGGGCGCGGGGCGCGAACTGGCTGACCTTCGCCTCCAGCTTGTCCTCGACGTGCCGCCGGAACCTCTCCTTGACGTCGGTGTGCCGTCCGGTGACCACAACTTCCACGGGATGCCTCCCTCGTTCGAGCTGGCGGCACCGGCACGTGGGGCCGGCCCGCCTCGGACCGTCACCTCGTGCCGCGGACCACCCCCGGGGGGAGGGCGCGGTGAGCAGGCGGGCAGGGACGGGACCGGGGGTCTGCACCCGTGACGTCCACGGGGGCGACACCCCCTGGGACACCGTCGCTGGCCGCCATGCGCCAACGCTAGACCCCCGACGCCCCGCCTGCCCAGGCGGGACGCGCCGACCACCCGTCCGGCACCCGTCACGCGCGGTCCACCCGCGGTCCACTCACGCGACCGTCACCGTCAGCACGCCGTCCACCCGGACACCGCCCGCACGCAGGGCCCGGACGGCCTCGGCAGCCGTCGCCGTGGTGGTGACGACGTCGTCCAGGACCACGCACGGGCCGGTGGGCGGTCCCCCGCGCAGGGCGAACGCGCCGTGGACGTTGGCGCGCCGCCCGGCGGCGTCGAGGTCGGTCTGGTCGCGCACCGCCCGCACCAGGTGCAGGCACCGGTCGACCCCGGCGTCGCGACCGTCGGCCCGCAGGTGTCGGGCCGCGCGGGCGGCGAGGTCGGCGACGAGGTCACCCCCGCGGGAACGGCGGCTGGCCCGCCGGGTGGGCACGGGCACGAGGCGGACGGGACCGGTGGGCACGAGCTCTCCCAGCTGGGCGGCGAGGGCGTCGGCCAGCACCGGCCGGACCTCGGCCCGGTGACGTTCCTTGACGGCCAGCAGCAGCTGGCGGGCCGGGCCGTCGTGGGCGGCGCACCCGCGCACGGGGGTGCCGTCGGCCAGCGCGGTGAGGACTCCCGCCCGCACGGCCCGGGTGCAGGGACGGCAGCACACCCGGCCGGGGCGGCCGCACCCGGCGCAGTGCGCGGGCCACACGAGATCGGCGACGTGGGCCAGGTCGGTGAGGGCGCGGGGCACGAGGACAGCGTGCGGGTGGCGGGACGGGCGCGGCGCGCGTCGTCCACAGGCGACGCCCGGTCCTCACCCGGGGTAGGCCGGGTCCCGACCGTCCGCGACCGCGATCCAGTCGGCACCGCTGCGGGAGAACAGCTTCCCGTCGGCCGTCCCCACCACGACGTCGCGGTCGGACCAGCCGCCGGCCAGCGAGACCGCCCCCGGGACGTCGGGCAGGCGTGTGCTCGGGCCGGAGACGCGGGCGATCACGGGCGCCGTCCGGCCCGTCCCGTCGCGCACGAGCACGGCGACGCCGTCATCGGCGAGCCACCCGGCGTCCAGGACGTCCCCCGCGCCGGGGGCCAGGTCCGCCGAGCCGACGCCCAGGCGCAACGGCTTGCCCTCGCCGTCGCGCACGACGCCGTGGACGCGGACGTGGGTCACCCCGGCCGCGTCGCGGACGACGAGGAGCAGGCGGGCGCCGTCCCGGGCCACCCGCAGCCGCACCAGGGCGCCGCCGAGGCCGTCGGCGGGGGTCTGCACGGTCTGCGCGGGCGTCCCGGGGGCCGCGCCGGGCACGACGAGGGGAGGCTGACCGGCTGCGGTCGGCGCGGTCCACACCCACCCGAAGCGGTCGACGGCGGGCGGGACGAGCTGCCCGCGGCCGGTCACCGCGGCCTGCAGCGGACCACCGACCGTCTGCACCCGCGCCACCCGGCTGTCGTCGGTCAGCACGGCGTACGTCGACCCGTCCGGTCCGGCCGCGGGGTGCCCGGCACCGCCGGCGGCCTCGAGCCCGGGGCCCGTCCCGGCCACGGGGACGAGCCCCGTGCGGTCCCAGCGGGACAGCCCCTGCGGCCCCAGCAGGACCAGGCGCGCGTCGACGGGGACGGCCGAGCGCGGCAGGTCCGCACCCGCCGCCCCGCTGCGGGTCAGCTCGGCCCCGTCCACGGTCACCCGCACGTCGGAGACCTCGGGCAGTCCCGTGAGGCTGGCCCGCAGCTGCGCCAGCAGGACCGCCCGTTGCTCGGGGCCGGCGTCCAGGGCCCGGTCGGACAGGTCGACCGTCGCCGTCCCCGCCGCCACCGGGACCGTGCCCACGCGCAGTGACGTCCCGCGCGGCGCACCCGAGACGACCGCCGGGGCCAGCCACTCCGAGGGTCCGTCCAGCAGCGCGCGCACGATGCGGGTCGCGACCGAGGAGTCGTAGCCGAACCACCGCACGTCGGCGAGCAGCTGCGGGGCCGGCCCGGCCGTCACGAAGAACACGGGGAACGAGCGCAGCGTGCGGGAGGCGTCCAGCGCCGTGAGCACGATCCCGTCGCCGGGCTCGGCCAGCCGCCACTCCCCGTCGGCCCCGGAGCCGCTCGCGACGCGCACGAGCCGCACCGGTCGCGTCGAGGTGGCTCCCGGCGGCTGCTCGACGTAGTGCCCCGCGGCGTCGACGACCGCGGTCGCCGTCGCCGTGATCGACACGACCGCCTCCGTCGGGTCCTGGGAGACCAGGGACAGGTCCGGGCCGCTCGCGACGACCGTCGTCGAGGCGTCGGCGCGCCAGGACTGCGCGGCCGAGGCCGTGAGGAACTCGCGCGCGACGGCGTGGTCGTCGTCGGCGGCGACCGCGGCCCGCAGGAAACCGCGGACGACGTCGACGGGCCCGGCCCCGGGGGTCGGGCCGTCCGGGATGACCTGCAGCAGACCGACCCGGGGGTCGGCCTCGATGCGGGACCCGCTGACGACGTCGCTGGAGCGGGGCACCCCGCCGCACCCCGCGAGCGCCAGCAACCCCGCGAGCCCGAGCGCGGTGCGGCGCTTCACGGGGTCTCGTGCCGGGGACCGGCGGGCAGGGCCGCGACGGGTTCACGCCAGCCCAGGGGCACGACCGGCAGCGGGGAGGAGCGCAGCGAGCGGCCGGCGACCCGCGGGACGGTCAGGACGAAGTGGCACCCCTGGCCGGGCCGGCCCCAGACCTCCAGCCAGCCGCCGTGCAACCGCGTGTCCTCCAGGGCGATCGCCAGCCCCAGGCCGCTGCCGCCCGTCGTGCGGGCGCGGGCGGGGTCGGCGCGCCAGAACCGGTCGAAGACGCGGGGCAGCTGCTGGGGCTGCAACCCGACGCCGTGGTCGCGCACCCCGACGGCGACGGCGTGCTCGTCGGCCGCGACGGTGATCTCGATGGGGCGCGCCTCGCCGTGCTCGATGGCGTTGCCGACGAGGTTGCGCAGGACGCGTTCGATGCGGCGCGCGTCGACCTCCGCCGTGCAGGGGCCGGAGGGTTCGGCGACGGAGACGTGCGAACCCCGGCGTTCGGCGAGCGTGGCGGTGAACTCCACGACGCGGTGCACGACGACCCGGACGTCCTGCGGGTCCGGTTCCAGCGCAGCGGCTCCGGCGTCGAAGCGGGAGATCTCCAGCAGGTCCGACAGGAGGGTGTCGAACCGTTCGAGCTGGGTCAGCAGGAGTTCGGCCGACCGTGCCGAGGCGGGGTCGAAACCGTCGCGCGCGTCGTGCAGGACCTCCCCCGCCATCCGGATCGTCGTGAGCGGGGTGCGCAGTTCGTGGCTGACGTCGGAGACGAAGCGCCGTTGCAGGCGCGAGAGTTCCTCGAGCTGCTCGATGTGCTGCTGCATGCCGGCGGCCATCTCGTTGAACGCCCGGGCCAGGCGGGCGAGGTCGTCGGTGCCGCGCACGCGCATGCGCTCGTCCAGGTGGCCTCCGGTGAGGCGTTCGGCGGTCCCGGCCGCCTCCCGGACGGGTTCGACGACCGTGCGCGTGACGACCCAGGCGACCGCCCCGACGAGCAGGACGAGGGCGATGCCGCCGCCGACGAACGTGGTGCGCACCAGGGAGACCGTCTGCTCCTCGCTGGCCAGGGAGTAGACGAAGTACAGCTCGTACTCCCCGGCCCGCGGCAGGGTGACCGTCGACCCGACGACGAGGCTGGGGGCACCGGAGGCGTCGGGCAGGTCCACGATCTGCAGCTGCTGCACGTCCGAGGCGACGACGGCGCGGCGCAGCGCCATCGGGATGTCGGAGGCGTTCAGGCCCTCGGAGGCGACGTCGCGGACGACGACCTGACCGCTGGCGGCGGTGTCGGGCGCGCCCGTGGCGCGGAGCAGGACGACCCCGCGGACGCGGTCCGGACCCGCACCCTCCAGGGCCGAGACGACGTCCCCGGCGAGCTGCTCCACCTCGGCCGAACTCGTCGTGGTGGCCGCGTCGAACTGCTGCTGCGCCGTCTGCGCGCTGCGCGCGGCGTCCGCGAGCGCCACCTTCTGCCGCTCGGCGACGAGACCGTCGGCGATCCCGTCGAGCAGGAACGACCCGACGCCGACGACGACCGCGAGCCCGAGCATCGTCGTGAGGACGACGACGCGCAGTTGCAGCGAGGCCCGCCAGCGGGCCAGCAACCGTCCCACGCTCAGGCCCCCGCTCCCAGCACCGTCACAGCGGTCCGGCGCGGTACCCCACCCCGCGCACGGTCACGACGATCTCGGGGTGCTCGGGATCGCGTTCGATCTTCGAGCGCAGCCGCTGGACGTGGACGTTGACGAGCCGGGTGTCCGCCGCGTGGCGGTAGCCCCAGACCTGTTCCAGCAGCAGTTCCCGGGTGAAGGCCTGCCAGGGTTTGCGCGCGAGGGTGACGAGGAGCTCGAACTCCAGCGGGGTCAGCGGCAGCGACCGGCCGTCGCGGCGCACCGAGTGCCCCGCGACGTCGATGGTGAGGTCGCCGATGCGCAGCGTCTCCGGGGGACGTTCCCCGGCCGACCGCAGCCGGGCCCGGACGCGGGCCACGAGTTCCTTGGGCTTGAAGGGTTTGACGACGTAGTCGTCGGCGCCGGCCTCCAGACCGAGCACGACGTCGACCGTGTCGCTCTTGGCCGTGAGCATGACGATCGGCACGCCGGACTCGGCGCGGATCTGCCGGCAGACCTCCATGCCGTCGGTGCCGGGCAGCATCAGGTCCAGCAGCACGACGTCCGGCCGCGCCGAGCGGAACGCCGCCAGCGCCTCGTCGCCGTTGGCGCAGAAACGCGTCTCGAGGCCCTCGCCCTGCAGCACGATCCCGAGCATCTCGGCGAGCGCGGTGTCGTCGTCCACCACGAGCACGCGTCCCCTCATGGGCTCATCCTGCCTCGCGCGGCGCGTCCGCGGGGTGATCACCACGCCGGGCGGCCTCCTCGCCCGGGTGCCCCGGCGGCGCGGTACCCCTCTGGCACGATGTCGAGGCATGGGGGACGAGCAGTGGCAGCGGCCTGACGACGGCGCCGGCGCACCGGGTGAGCTGCGCCCGGGCGGTCGCCCGGACGGCGTGGTCCCACCCGCCCCCGTGAGCGGCTGGGGCGCGGCCCCCGGTGGTCCGGGCGCGGGTTCCCCCGGCGGCTGGGGCGGTCCCGCCGGGGCGCCGGGCCCCTTCCGCCCGCCCGCCCCGCGGCCGGGGATCGTGCCGCTGCGCCCGCTGGGCCTCGGGGAGATCTGGGACGGGGCGTTCCGGGCGTTCCGGCAGAACCCGAAGGTGATGGTCGGGTTGTCGGCGATCGTCGTCGTCGCGACGTCGATCGTCAGCCTCGTGGCCTCCGTCGTCACCACCCGCGACGCCCTGGGCCTCATCGACCGCCTGCAGGTCGCGCCCGCCGACGTCAGCGTCGACGAGGTGGTCTCCGTCGTCCAGCAGTCGCTGCCGCTGCTCGGGCTGAGCGTGGTGCTCCAGCTCGTCGCGGTGCAGGTGCTCAACGGGATGCTCATCACGAGCGTCAGCCGCGCCGTCCTGGGCACCTCCATCGGCTTCGGGGACCTGTGGCGGCTGTGCCGGCCGCGGCTCCTGCCCCTCGTCGGGTTGTCGGTCGTGGTCTCGCTGGCCTCGTTCGCCATCGGCGTGGTCGCGCTGGCGCCGGGGATCCTGCTGCTGGTCCTCTCCGACTCCGGGGCCGGGATCGGCGTCGGGGTCGCGGCCGTCGTGCTGGGGGCGCTGGTCTGGGCCGTGGGCGCGGCGTTCCTGTGGATCAAGTGGTCGATGGCGACGCCCGCGATGCTGCTCGAGGGGCTCGGGATCGGGGCCTCGCTGGGGCGGTCCTTCCGGCTGACCCGCCGCTCGTTCTGGCGGCTGTTCGGCATCCAGCTCCTCACGGCGGCCGTCGTGTACGCCGTCGTCGCCGCGGTGGGTTTCCCGTTCAGCATCGTCGGCGGGGTCGTCTCGGCCGCCGCCGGGAACCCGTCGGACACCGGCGCCGTCGTGGTGCAGCAGTCGATCACGACGCTGGGGTCGATGGTCGGCAGCATCGTGGCCTACCCGTTCCTGGCGTCGGTGACCGCGCTGCTCTACGTGGACCTGCGGATGCGCCGCGAGGGGCTGGACGTCGAGCTGCACCGGGCCGCGCAGCGGTGACGGCCGTGCCCGTGCAGCCGGACCGCTCGACCGCGCGCGGCTGGCTGGCGCAGGAGCTCGCCGGCCCGGAGTACCGGCAGTCCCAGGGGTCGTGGCTCGCGCGCGCCTGGTCGTGGCTGTGGGACCGGCTGCAGCAGGTGTCGGTGCCCGGACTGGGCACGGGCTGGACGTCCGTCGTGGTCGTCGTCGTGCTGCTCCTCGCGCTCGTCGCCGTCGTCCTGCTCGTCGGAGGTCCGTTGCGCCGCAGCGCGAGGCAGTCCCCGCAGGGTCCCGTCTTCGACACCGCCCCGGAACCGTCGTCGGCCCACTTCGCCCGCGCCGACGCCGCGGCGGCCGCCGGGGACCACACCCTCGCGGTGGCCGAGCGGTTCCGCGGGCTCGTCCGCGCCCTGGAGGAACGGGCACTGCTCGACGTCCGCCCCGGTCGCACGGCCGCCGAGATCGCCACCGAGGCGGGCGCCTGGCTGCCCGACTGCGCGGACGCGCTGCACCGGGCCGCCCGCACGTTCGAGGACGTCCGGTACGGCGGCCGGCCCGCCACGGCGGGGACCGACGACGACCTGCGCGAGGTCGTGCGGCAGGTGGGCGCGGCCCGTCCCGCCGACCTCGGCGCCTCCTCGGGACAGCCGGCGTGAACGCTGCGCCCGCCCGCACGGGCGGCCTGTCGTCCCTGGCGCGCCGGTACCGGGGCGGGGCCCTGCTCGTCCTCGTGCTGCTCGCGACCGCCGTGCTCGTCACGCTGCTGACCCCGCGCACGGAGGAAGCCGCCTTCACCCCCGAGTCGGCCAACCCCGCCGGCGGACGGGCCATGGCGCGCGTCCTGGCCGACCAGGGCGTCCAGGTGGACCAGGCGCGCAGCTTCGACGCAGCCGTCCGCGGCGCGGAGGGTGCTGCGGCGCAGGACGTCACGCTGCTCGTCACACAGCCGGACCTGCTCTCGGCGCAGCGCTGGCGCCGCCTGGCGGGCACAGGCGCCGACCTCGTCCTGCTGCGCCCGGACGAGCGGACCCTGGAGGCGCTGACCGGCGCCGTCACCCCCGCCGGCGAGGCGTCGACCGCCGTGCGCGACCCCGGCTGCGACGTGCCCGCCGCGCGCGCCGCCGGCCCCGCCCGCGCCGGTGGGCGCACGTACGCCGCCTCCGACGGGGCGACGTCCTGCTACGGCGGGTCCTACGTGCGCGGCCCGCTGCGCGACGGCCCCGGCACGCTGACGGTCGTCGGGCAGCCGTCGCTGCTGACGAACCGCTGGGCCGCGCAGGACGGCAACGCGGCGCTCGGGCTGTGGACGCTCGGCGCGCACCGCGACCTCGTCTGGTACCTGCCCGACCCGCGCGACACCGACTCCCCCACCGTCCCGCTGTCCGCGCTCGTGCCGCCGTGGCTGTGGCCGTCGGTCGGGGTCGTCGGCCTCGCCGGGGTCGTGCTGCTGCTGTGGCGGGGCCGGCGCCTCGGCCGCCTCGTCAGCGAACCGCTGCCCGTCCTGGTCCGCGCGGCCGAGACCGTCGAGGGCCACGGCCGCCTCTACGCCAGCGCCCGTGCCGCCGGCCGCGCCGCGCAGGCGCTGCGGGAGGCGACGCTGCGGCGCCTGCGGGCGTGGACGGGGCTGGACCCGCAGGCCGGGGTCTCCGACGTCGCCGACCAGGTGGCGTGGGTGACGGGCCGCCCGGCGCCCGCCGTCCGCGAACTGCTCGCCGGGGCCGACCCCGCCGACGACCCCGCCCTCGTGCGGCTGGCCCTCGACCTCGACGCCCTCGAACGCGACGTCCGGGCCGGCTCGTCCGTCCCCACCACGACCGGATCGACCCAGGCCCAGCCGACGCACCCGTCCCGCACCCCCCGACCGGAGGACACCCCGTGACCGAAACCCCCTCGACCGACGCCGTCGAGGACGCGCGGCAGGCCCTGCGCGCCGTCCGGCAGGAGGTGGCCAAGGCCGTCGTCGGCCAGGACGCCGCCGTCACCGGCCTCGTGATCGCCGTCCTGTGCCGCGGCCACGTGCTGCTGGAAGGCGTTCCGGGCGTGGCGAAGACGCTGCTCGTGCGCAGCCTGTCGGCCTCCCTCGCGCTCGACACCAAGCGCGTGCAGTTCACCCCCGACCTCATGCCGGGCGACGTGACGGGTTCCCTCGTCTACGACGCCCAGAGCTCCCGGTTCTCCTTCCGCGAGGGCCCGGTGTTCACGAACATCCTGCTCGCCGACGAGATCAACCGGACGCCGCCGAAGACGCAGGCCTCGCTGCTGGAGGCCATGGAGGAGAAGCAGGTCTCCGTCGAGGGCGAACCGCGGCGGCTGCCGGACCCGTTCATCGTCGCCGCCACGCAGAACCCCGTCGAGTACGAGGGCACCTACCCGTTGCCCGAGGCGCAGCTGGACCGGTTCCTGCTGAAGCTGACGCTGCCGCTGCCGCCGCGCGAGGACGAGGTCGAGGTGCTGGCCCGGCACGCGACGGGGTTCGACCCGCGCGACCTCGCCGCGGCCGGGGTGCGGGCCGTCGCGACGCCGGAGCAGCTGGCCATCGCCGCCGACGCCGTCCGCCGCGTGCAGTGCTCGCGGGAGGTCATCGGCTACGTCGTCGACGTCTGCCGGGCGACGCGGAACTCCCCGTCGCTGGCCCTCGGCGTCTCCCCGCGCGGCGCGACGTCCCTGCTGGCGACCGCCCGGGCGTGGGCGTGGCTGTCGGGGCGCGACTACGTCTCCCCCGACGACGTGAAGTCGCTGGCGCGGCCGACGCTGCGCCACCGCGTGCAGCTGCGGCCCGAGGCCGAGCTCGACGGGGTCAGCGTCGACGCGGTGCTGGACTCCGTCCTCGGCTCCGTCCCGGTCCCGCGCTGACGTGGCCGTCACCGGACGCGCCGTCTGGCTGGCCCTGGCCGGCCTGGTCCTCGTCGTCGCCTGGCCCGGGTGGGCCGCGGTCGGCGTGTGGACGGCCGTCTGCGTCGTGGTCGTCGGTCTCGACGTCGTCCTCGCCCCCTCCCCGGCCCGGCTGCGGGTGGAGCGGGCGCCGTTGCCGGCCGTGCGGCTCGGAGAACCGCGTACGACCGAGCTGACCGTCCAGAACACCGGGACGAAGCGGCTCCGCGGCGTGCTGCGCGACGCGTGGGTGCCCTCGGCCGGTGCCCGGCACACGCAGCACGCCCTCGACCTGCCGCCCGGCGAGCGGCGGCGGTTGGCCGTCGAGCTCGTCCCCACCCGCCGCGGGGACCGGCTCGCCGACCAGGTCACGGTGCGCTCGCGCGGCCCCCTCGGCCTCGCCGCCCGGCAGCGGTCCGCGCCCGTGCCCGGGCGGTTGCGCGTCCTGCCGCCCTTCACGTCCCGGCGGCACCTGCCGTCGCGGCTGGCGCGGTTGCGCGAGCTCGACGGCCGCAGCGCCGTGCAGCACCGCGGCCAGGGCACCGAGTTCGACTCCCTGCGCGACTACGTCGACGGCGACGACGTCCGCTCGATCGACTGGCGGGCCAGCGCCCGCCGGCAGGCCGTCGTCGTGCGGACCTGGCGCCCCGAACGCGACCGACGGGTGCTGCTCGTCGTGGACACCTCCCGCACCTCCGCCGCGCGCCTGGACGGCGAGCACCCCACCGCCCGTCTCGACGCGCAGATCGAGGCGGCGCTGCTGACCGCCGCCCTCGCCGCCCGCGCGGGCGACCGCGTGGACCTCGTCGCGCACGACCGGCGGGTGCGGGCGCGCGTGCACGGCGGCTCCCGCGGGGACCTGCTGCCCTCGCTGGTGGAGGCGCTCGCACCGCTGGAACCCTCGCTCGTGGAGGCCGACTGGGACGCCGTCGCGACGGAGGTCCGCACGACCGTCCGGCAGCGCTCGCTCGTCGTGCTGCTCACCGCGCTCGACTCCTCCGTCCTCGACTCCGGACTGCTCGGGGTGCTGGAACAGCTCGCGACCCGGCACACCGTCGTGCTCGCCGCCGTCGACGACCCCGCCCTGCGCGCCCTCGCCCACGACCGGTCCGACGCCGAGGCCGTCTACACCGCCGCGGCCGCCGAGACGGCCACCGCCACCCGCGACCGGACGGCGCGACTGCTCACGCGGCTGGGGGTCGAGGTCGTGCACGCGGGGCCGGACGAGCTCGCGCCCGCCCTGGCGGACCGGTACCTCGCGTTGAAGGCGGCCGGGCGGCTCTGAGGGCCGGCCGGGCCTGGAGGCACCGCTGGTCTCACGGCCGGTCCCACGGCCGGTCCCACGACTGGTCCCACGGCTGGTCCCACGTCGGACCGGGCGTGGGAACGGCACGGGCGTCGTCCTGGCGACCGCCGAGCCGGTCCCACGGGTGCACCCACGTCGGACCGGGCGTGGGAACACCCGTGGGTGTCCCCACGACGTCGTGGGGGCGACCAGGTCGGGACACCCACAGCTCACTCCACGTGGGTGCACCGGTGGGTGTCCCCGTGGGTGCACCACGGGCGCGCACGAGACGCGGGACCGGGCCCGGGGCCGGGCACCCGTCCCCCGGTTCGCCCGGGACACGAAAGTCTGATGTCCCCCGCTGCGGCGGGTGCTAGACCTGCTGACCGTGCTGTTCACCCTCCTGCGAGAACACCTGCGGCCCCACCGCAGGCTGCTGGTCGCGGTCGTCGTGCTGCAGGTGCTGCAGACGACGGCCTCGCTGTACCTGCCCCGGCTGAACGCCGACATCATCGACCGGGGCGTGGCCACGGGCGACACCGCCTACATCTGGCGCACGGGTGCGCTCATGCTCGCCGTCACGGCCCTGCAGGTCGTCGCGACGATCACCGCCGTCTGGTGCGGGGCGCGCGCGGCGATGAGCCTGGGGCGCGACCTGCGCGGCGCGGTCTTCGACCACGTGCTGTCGCTGTCGAAGGCGGAGGTCGGGCGGTTCGGCGCACCCTCCCTGATCACCCGCGGGACCAACGACGTCCAGCAGGTGCAGATGCTCGTCCTCATGACGTGCACCATGATCATCTCCGCTCCGCTGCTGTGCGTCGGGGGCGTGGTCATGGCGCTGCGCGAGGACGTCTGGCTGAGCTGGCTGGTCGTCGTCGCCGTGCCGGTGCTGGTGGCCGTCATGGCCCTGGTCATGATCCGCCTCGGGCCGCTGTTCGGTCAGCTGCAGCAGCGGCTCGACGCCGTGAACCGGGTGCTGCGCGAACAGCTGACGGGCTTGCGCGTGATCCGGGGTTTCGTGCGCGAGGACGCCGAGGTGGCGCGGTTCGAACGGGCGAACGCCGACCTCACGGACGTCGCGGTCCGCGCGGGCCGGTTGTTCTCCCTCGTGTTCCCGTTCGTCATGCTCGTCATGAACCTCGCCAGCGCCGCCGTCGTGTGGTTCGGCGCCGGCCGGGTGGAGGCCGGGGAACTGCAGATCGGGTCCCTCATCGCGTTCCTGTCCTACCTCGTGCAGATCCTCATGGGCGTCATGATGACGACGTTCCTGGCCGTCATGGGGCCGCGCGCCGCGGTGTCCGCGGGCCGCATCGGCGAGGTCCTGCAGACCGCGCCCAGCGTCCACGACCCGCAGGAGCCGACGGTCCCGGCCGGGTCCTCGCGGGTGGAGTTCCGTGAGGTCTCCTTCAGCTACCCCGGCGCCGACCGGCCCGTCCTGGACCGCGTGAGCTTCGACGTCGAGCCGGGCCGCACCACGGCCGTCATCGGCTCCACCGGCTCGGGCAAGACGACGCTGGTGAACCTCGCGACGCGACTGGCCGACGTCAGCGCCGGGAGCGTCACGGTCGGCGGCGTCGACGTCCGGCACGTGCCCGACGCCGAACTGCGCCGCAGGGTCGGCCTGGTGCCGCAGCGGCCGTACCTGTTCGCCGGGACCGTGGCGAGCAACCTGCGGTTCGGCCGGCCCGAGGCGACCGACGAGGAACTGTGGGCCGCGCTGCGCACGGCGCAGGCCGAGGACTTCGTCGCCGAGCGGCCCGAAGGACTCGACGCGCCCATCTCCCAGGGCGGGACGAACGTCTCCGGCGGTCAGCGGCAACGCCTGTCGATCGCCCGCCTGCTCGTCCAGCGGCCCGACGTCGTCGTCTTCGACGACGCGTTCTCCGCCCTCGACACCGCGACCGACGCCCGGTTGCGCGAGGCTCTGGCCCGCGACCTCCCGGAGGCCGCCGTCCTCGTGGTGGCGCAACGGGTCTCGACGATCGTGAGCGCCGACGAGATCGTCGTCCTCGACGGCGGGAAGGTGGTGGGACGGGGCACCCACACCGAACTCCTCCAGACGTGCCCGACCTACGAGGAGATCGTCGCGAGCCAGCTCGAGGTGGCGGCGTGAGCGGCCGCGGAGGTCCGATGCGGATGGCGGGCGCACCGGGTACGAAGGCCGCGACGTTCGGGCCGTCGGCGAAGCGGCTGCTGCTGCGGATGGGTCCGGACGCGGCCCGGCTGGCCGTCGTCCTCGTGCTGGCCGTGGTCAGCGTCGTGCTCACGGTCCTCGTGCCGCGGTTGCTGGGGAACGCGACCGACGTCGTCGTGGCGGCCGCGTTCGGCGGGCAGTCGCTGGACCGGGCGGGACTGGCCCGGACCATCGGCTGGGTCGTCCTCGTCTGCGTCCTGTCGGCGGTCGGGTCGTTCCTGCAGGGCCTGCTGCTCAACCGGATCGTGCAGCGGACGGTGTTCCGGCTGCGCGCCGACGTCGAGGCCAAGCTGCACCGGTTGCCGCTCTCGCACGTCGACTCCACCCCCCGCGGGGAACTCCTGTCGCGCGTCACGAACGACATCGACAACATCTCCCAGAGCCTGCAGCAGACGGTGTCCCAGGCCCTGGTCTCGGCGCTGACGGTGGTCGGTGTCGTCGTCATGATGTTCACCATCAACGCGCGGCTGGCGCTGCTCGCGCTCGTCGCGGTGCCGCTGACGCTGGTGGTCGTCGTGCTCATCGCGAAGCGTTCGCAGCCGTTGTTCGCCCGGCAGTGGCACCAGACCGGGCAGCTGAACGCGCAGATCGAGGAGGCGTTCACGGGCCACGACGTCGTGACGGCGTTCGGCCGGCGCGAGGAGGTGCGCACCCGGTTCGCGCAGAAGAACGCGGAACTGTACGCGGCGAGCTCGGGGGCGCAGTTCCTGTCCGGGACGATCATGCCGTCGACGACCCTCATCGGGAACCTCGTCTACGTCGCGATCGCGGTCGTCGGGGCGACCATGGTGACGAGCGGGTCCATCACGATCGGTGGCGTCCAGGCGTTCGTGCAGTACTCCCGCCAGTTCACCCAGCCGCTGGCGCAGCTGGGGTCGACGGCGAACCTCCTTCAGTCCGGGGTCGCCTCGGCCGAACGCGTCTTCGACGTCCTCGACGCCCCCGAGATGACGCCGGACCCCGCCGACGGGCCGAAGCCCTCGGGTCCGGGACGCATCGAGTTCCAGCACGTCTCGTTCAGCTACTCCCCCGACGCCCCGCTCATCGAGGACCTGTCGTTCACGGCCGAACCCGGGCACACGGTCGCGATCGTGGGCCCGACGGGCGCGGGCAAGACGACGCTGGTCAACCTCCTGCTGCGCTTCTACGAGGTCGACTCCGGGCGCATCCTGCTCGACGGCGTGGACGTCGCCACGATGTCGCGCCGCGACCTGCGGGCCCGGGCGGCGATCGTCCTGCAGGACACGTGGCTGTTCGCCGGGACCATCACGGAGAACATCGCCTACGCCCGCCCCGAGGCGAGCGAGGCGGAGGTCCAGGAGGCGGCCGCCGCGGCGTCGGTCGACACGGTCGTCGCGGCCCTGCCCGAGGGGTACGACACGGTCGTGGACGACGACGCGGGCCGCATCAGCGCCGGGGAGAAGCAGCTCGTGACGATCGCGCGGGCCCACCTGGCCCGGCCGCAGGTCCTCGTCCTGGACGAGGCGACGAGTTCGGTCGACACCCGCACCGAGCGGGTCGTGCAGCAGGCGATGGCCGCGTTGCGGCAGGACCGGACGAGCCTGGTCATCGCCCACCGGCTGTCCACGATCCGCGACGCCGACCTCATCCTCGTGATGGAGGCCGGGCGGGTCGTCGAGCAGGGCCGGCACGCCGACCTCGTCGCGGCCGGCGGGGCGTACGCGCGGCTGCACGACGCGCAGTTCGTCGGGGCCGCCGCCGAGGTCGAGTGAGTCGCGCCCCGGGTCAGAGCTCGATGCCGCGCTCGAGCACGGTGAGCAGGCGGCGGGCCATCGCGAGGTTCGCGCGACCGCGGTCCAGGACGAGGTAGAGGAACAGCCCCTGCCCGTTCTTGCTCTGCAGCAGGCGGATCAGGTGGAACTGCGTGCCGAGGGTGGCGAGGATGTCCTCGGGGACGTCGTCCAGCCCGAGGCGCTGCAGGGTGCGCAGCTCGGCGCGCACGACGTCGGTGTTCCCGGCAGCGGCGATCTCGAGGTCGAGGGTGCCGCCGCCGACGGAGCCGAGGCACATGCCCGACTCGTAGTCGACGAGGGCGGCCGCGATGGCGCCCTCGATCTCGAGCGCGCCCTTGAGGGTTTCGTCGACGGTGGCCACGGGGGTCCTCCTGGAGTGAGCGGGTGGGGGCCGGGGTTCTCCCCCGACACCTCCACCGTCGGCTCCGCGACCCAGCGTGAGCAAGCGACGACTCTCCGGTTACCACCCCTGGACGAGCGGGCCGCCGCCCGCCGGGTGAGGCCGGGCGGGGCCGAACGGGTGAGAAGGTCGTCCTCAGCCCCCTCCCACCGTCCGGACCGTTCAGTTAGGCTCCCCTCACATGTCCTCCCGCCCCGTCCTCGACGTGCTGCGCCGGCACCGTCGAGCGGCCGCCGTCGGCTGCGGGTCCTCGATGGTCCACCAGACCTGCGAGGCCCTCGTGCCCGTCGCGATCGGCCTCGCCGTCGACCGCGCGATCGCCACCGGCGACGTCGGCGCCATCGCGCTGTCCGTGGCCGGGGTGCTCCTGCTGTTCACCGTGCTCAGCTCCGCCGGCACCTTCGCGTTCTGGATGGTCGACCGCGCGCAGTTCGAGGAGGCCCACCACCTGCGGACCGCCGTCGCCCGGGCCGTCCTGCGCGACCCCGCCGTCCTGCGCGACCGGCAGGTCGGCGACGCCCTGTCGGTCGCGACGTCGGACACCCGGCACACCGCCGAGGCCCTCGGCCTCGTGAGCTTCCTCGCCTCGGGCTGCTTCGGACTGCTCGTCGCGGCCGTCGTCCTGCTGCGCATCGACGTGGCCCTCGGCCTGGGCCTGCTCGTCGCCGTCCCGGTGCTCGTCCTGGGCCTGCAGGCGCTGACCCCCCGCCTGGAGGCACGCGTGCACGACCGGCAGCGCACCGCCGGGCTGGCCGCCGCCGTCGCCGCCGACCTGCTCGCCGGGCTCCGGCCGCTGCGCGGGTTCGGCGGCGTGCCCGAGGCCGTCCGCCGCTACCACCACGCCAGCTCCCTCTCGCGGCGCGCGGCCGTCGGGGCGGCCGGGGCGACGTCCGTCGTCGTCGGCGTCAGCACCCTGGCCACCGGCGCCGTGCTCGTCGCCACGGCCGCCGTCGCGGGGACCTTCGTCGCCCGCGGCCGCCTCGACGTCGGCGAGTTCGTCACGGTCGTCGGGATGGCCAGCTTCCTCGCCGACCCGGTGCGCAACATCAGCTTCTGCGTCCAGCAGCTCGCGGTCTCCCGGGCCAGCGCCCGCCGCGTCGCCGAGCTCCTGCACCCGGCGCCGCTCCCGCCCGCCGCCCGGCCGACGCCGGAGGTGCCGACCCTGGAGGTGCCGACCGTGCCCGGGGAGGTCCTCGGCGTCGTGACCACCGACACCGCGACCGCCGACGCCGTCACGGCCGCCTTCGCCGCCGTCCCCGGCGCCCTCGTCGAACCCGCGCACACCGTCCTGCTCGGCGAGACCGTCGCCGACGCCCTCGCCTCGGGCCCCGCGCCCGCCGGCCGAGGCGTCCCGCTGGCCGCGGCGCTGGAGGCCGCGGCCGCCCCGACCGACCTGGACCTGCCGCTGCACGACGGCGGGACCAACGTCTCCGGCGGTCAGCGCCAGCGCATCGGCCTGGCGCGGGCCCTGGCCGCCGACCGCGAACTGCTCGTCCTGCGCGACCCCACGACAGCCCTGGACGCCGTCACCGAGGACCGCGTCGCGGCCGGTGTCCGCGCCCTGCGGGCCGGGTCCGGGACGACCGTCGTCGTCACCTCCTCCCCCCTGCTGCTCTCGCGCTGCGACCGCGTCGTCCTGCTGGCCGCCGACGGCCGGCACGCGACGGGCACCCACGCGGACCTGCTCGAAGACCCCGACTACGCCGCGGCGGTGACCCGGTGAGCGGGCTCACCGCGCTGCCCGTCGCCCGAGGCCGCCGCTCGGCGACCGTGCTGTGGCGCACGGCCGCAGCGCACCCCGCCGACCTCGCCCGCGCCCTGGTGACCACCCTGCTCTCCAGCGCCGGCACCGTCGCGCTGCCCCTGCTGCTCGGGCGCGCCGTCGACGTCGTCCGCGACGGCGACCCCCTGACCCCGCTCGTCGTGCAGCTGTCCGTCGTCGCGCTGCTCACCGCGGTCACGACGGCGCTGGCCCGCCGCGACGCCGAACGCCTCGGCGCCGCCGTCGCCGCCGACCTGCGCGAACGCGTCGTCGACCGCTCGCTGCGCATGAGCCCGCGCGTCCTGGAACGGGCCGGCTCCGGCGACGTCGCCTCGCGCGTCACCGAGGACGTCGAGCTCTTCACCGCCTCGGTGCAGCTCATGGCCAACGTCCTGACGGCCCTCGTCACGGTCGTCCTGTCCGCCGTCGGCTTCCTGTCGCTGGACTGGCGGCTGGCGCTGGCGTTCTGCGTCGTCTTCCCCGTCTACGCGGGCAGCCTGCGCTGGTACCTGCCGAAGGCCGGGCCGCTCTACGCCACCGAGCGCTCGGTCGCGGCCGCCCGCTCGCAGGTCGTCCTGCAGTCCCTGCACGGCGCGTCGACCGTGCACGCGTACGGGATGGCCGACCTGCAGGGCGACCGGGTCGAGGTCGCCTCGCAGCGGACCGTCGGCGCCTCCCGCGCGGCGCTGCGGACGTTCGCCCGGTTCTCGATGTCGATGAACGGCGCGGAGGCCGTCGGGCTGTCCGCGCTGCTCCTCACCGGGTTCTGGCTCGTCCGGGGCGACGTCGTCACCGTTGGCGCCGTCACCGCCGCGGCCCTGCTGTTCCACCGGCTGTTCGGTCCGCTGGGCACGCTGCTGCTGTCCTTCGACGAGGTCTCCCGGGCGGCCGCGGCCCTCAACCGCCTCGTCGGCGTCGTCGACCTGCCCGAAGACCCGCCCGCCGACCCGGCGGCCCTCGCCCGCGCCCCCCGCGAGCGGGTCGGACTCGTCGTCCGGGGCCTGGCCCACACCTACGACGAGCGCCTCGGCGCCGTGCCCGTCCTGCGCGACGTCGACCTCGCCGTGCCCGCTGGGACGTCGCTGGCCGTCGTCGGCGAGAGCGGGGCGGGCAAGACCACCCTCGCCGCGCTCGTCGCCGGGGTGTTCCCCGCGAGCGCGGGGACCGTCACGCTCACCGGACCGGAGGGCGCGGTCGACCTCGCCGCGCTCGACGCCGACGCCGTCCGCGAGCGCATCGGCGTCATCGCCCAGGAGTCGCACGTCTTCACCGGGACCCTGCGCGAGGACCTCACGCTGGCCCGTCCCGGCGCGAGCGACGAGGAGGTGCGCGCGGCGCTCGCGGTGGTGGGCGCGGAGGACTGGGTGGCCGCCCTGCCCGCCGGGCTCGAGACCCGCGTCGGACCCGGGGAGCTGCCGCTGTCCCCCGCCCGGGCCCAGCAGCTCGCGCTGGCCCGGCTCGTGCTGCGCGACCCGCCCGTCGTGGTCCTCGACGAGGCGACCGCCGAGGCCGGCAGCGCCGGCGCGCGCGACCTCGAGGAGGCCGCCCTGGCCGTCGTGCGCGGTCGCACGGCCCTCGTCGTCGCGCACCGGCTGAGCCAGGCCGCCGTCTGCGACCGGATCGCCGTCATGGCCGCCGGTCGCGTGGAGGAGATCGGCACGCACGACGAGCTCCTCGCGCTCGGTGGTCGGTACGCCCGTCTGTGGGAGACCTGGGCGCGGTCCGGGCAGCCCGCTCAAGCACCGGCGACGGCGGCCGACACCTAGCAGGTGAGGACGGGAGGGTGGCGGGCGAGCGCCGGCGCGCAGTTCACCGCCTTCCTCCTCGTGGACGCGCTCGCGGTCGTGGCGGGCCGGGCCTCGCGCACCGGCGGCAGCGAGACGACGACGTTCTGGCCGGCCGCCGCGGTCGCCTTCGTCTGGCTCGGCACCGTCTGGCACCAGCAGGGCCGGCGCCGCACGGCGGCGGCGGGGATCGCCGTCTCGACCGGTGCGGGTCTGGCGCTGACCGGCATGGCCCTGCCGTTCGTCCTCACCTGCTCGGCCGCCGTGCTGGCGCAGGCCTGGGTCTCGGCGTGGCTGTTCACCCGCCGGCGTCCCTCGATGCGGCTGGTCGCCCCGGCCGACGCGTGGGGGCTGACGGGAGCGGCGCTGGCGGGCTCGGTCGTCGGCGCCCTCGTGGCGGCGGCCCCGGTCGCCCTGGGGCTGGGGGACGTCGCCCCCACGGCGGTGCTCTCGTGGGTCGTGCGGATGAGCACCGCGGTCGTGGCGGCGGGGTTGTGGCTGCTCCTCGCCGACTCCCGCACCGACCGGGCGCCGGTGCCGGCGCGCTGGGGCGAGCTCGTCCTCGTCAACCTCGGGGCGCTGGGGCTGTTCGTCTGGCTCTTCGACGTCGAGCACGTGTACTCGCTCGCGTTCCTCACGGTGCCGGTCACGGTCTGGATCGGCGTCCGCTTCCCCCTGCGGGTGGCTGCGGCCACCACCCTCGCGGTGACGGTCCTGGATGCGGTCATCTCCCTGCACGGGCTCGGGGCCTTCGCGTCCGCCCCGCCGGCCGAGCGGGTCCTCGCGGTCCAGTTGATGGTCGCCCTCATGACCCTGCTGACGTTGATGCTCGGCCTGCAGCGCGACGACCGGGGACGGCTCGTGGAGAACCTGCGCGCCGCACGCCAGGACGCCGAGGGCCAGGCGGACCTGCTGCGGACGGTGTTCGCGACGACGAGCGACGGGATGAGCGTCTACGCCGCCGACGCCACCCTGCTCATGGCCAACGCCGCGGCCGGCCGGCTCTACCCGCGCCTGCCCGACGGCGTGCCCACCGAACGCTTCGCCGACTACGTCGAGGTCCTCGACGCGGGCGGCGCGCCCGTTCCCGGCGCGCGGATGCCGCTGGTGCGTGCCCTGTCCGGTGAGCGCATCGACTCCGACGACATGACCTTCCGCAACCTGCTCGACGGGTCCGTGACCACCGTCAACGTCGCCGCGCACGGGCTGCCGCACAGCGCGGGGGCGTCCTGGTCCGGCGGGGCGATCATCGCGTTCCGCGACGTGACCGCCCAGCGCGCGGCGGCGGCGGAGGTCGCTCGCGCGCACGACGTCTACGCGGGGATCCTGTCGGGGGCGACCGAGCAGCTGATCGTCGCCGCGGACCTGCACGGGACCGTCACCGTCGTCAACGAGGGCGCGCGCCGGTTGCTCGGGGTCCGGGCCGACGCCGCCGTGGGCGGGGACGTCTGCGACCTCCTGGAACCGGCCGAACTGGCGGGCCGTGCCCTCGAACTGGACGTGCGCGCAGGCGCCGAGGTGCTCGTCGAGGACCTGCGCCGCGCGGGCGGCGCCCTCACCCGGCACTGGACGCTGCGCCGGCACGACGGGGCCGACCGGCGGGTGGCGCTGACGACGAGCTGGTTGCTGGACCTCGACGGCCGGCCCTCCGGGATCCTGGCGATCGGCACCGACGTCACCGAGCAGGTCGCCGTCCAGGACCGCCTGGCCGACTCCGAGTCGCGGTTCCGCACGGCCTTCGACACGGCCCCCGTGGGGATGCTGCTCGTCGGCGTGGGCTCCGCCGCCGGCCGCATCCTGCAGGTGAACGCGACGATGACCGAGTTCACCGGGCTGGTCCCCGAGGAGCTCGGGATCCTCGACGTGCACGCGATCGTCCCGTGGGCGGACCGCGACGAGTTCGCCCGGAACCTCGACCCGCTGCTGGAGGGCGCGGTCACCGACGCGCAGTTCGAGCACCGCTACCTGCGGGCCGACGGCGGGTCCGGCTGGGGACGCACGACGGCCACCCGCGTCGTCCCCGGGGGTTCCTCGCCGGGTTCTTCCCCGGCGACGGCCGAGCCGTACCTGCTGTGCCTGGTCGAGGACGTCACCGCGCGCAAGGCGGCCGAGAGCGCCCTCGTGCACCAGGCGCAGCACGACGCCCTCACCGGTCTGCCGAACCGCGTCCTGCTGCGCGAACGGCTCGAGGCCGCCCTGCACGACGCGGCCACCGGCGGTGGGCCCGTCGGGGTCCTCGTCATCGACCTCGACGGGTTCAAGGCCGTGAACGACAGCGCCGGGCACGCGGCCGGGGACGCCCTGCTGCGCGAGGTGGCGTCGCGGCTGACGAGCCTGACGCGCGCGGAGGACACCGTCGCCCGGCTCGGTGGGGACGAGTTCGCCGTCGTGTGCCCGGGCACGGACGCCGCCGACCTCGAGCGCCTGGGCCGTCGCGTGCTCGACGCCGTGCGCGAACCCGTCGTCCTGCCCGGCGGGACGGTCACGGTCGGGGTCAGCGTCGGCAGCGCCGTCCACGACCGGTCCGGCGACAGCGCCCAACCCCGGGACGGCGGGACGCCGGACCGCTTGCTGCAGAACGCCGACCTCGCGATGTACGCGGCCAAGCGCGCCGGGAAGAACCGGTCGTTCGCCTACGACCACCGCGACCGCGAGCGCCTCGACCGGGCCGAGCGGCTGCTGCCGGAACTGGCCGCGGCCGTCGGCGCGGGCGAGTTCGAGGTGTTCGGCCAGCCCATCGTCGACCTCGGCAGCGGTCGCGTCGACGCGGTCGAGACCCTGCTGCGCTGGCGCCGCGCCGACGGGACCGTGCTGGCCCCCGGCGCGTTCCTCGACGTCCTCGAGGCCTCTCCGCTCATGCCCGCCGTCGGGGAGTTCGTCCTGCGCACCTCGTGCGACCTCGCGGCGCAGTGGGAACGCGCGCTCGGAGCGGGCGCCCCGGCCGTGCACGTCAACGTCTCGGCCGAGCAGCTCGGCGGGTCGCTCGCCGAGCAGGTCGACCGGGTGCTCGCGCAGACCGGCTTGTCCGCGCACCTGCTCGTGCTGGAACTCACCGAGACGCACACGACGCGCATCACCGACGCGCTGCTCGGCGAACTCGAGACCGTGCGCGCCCGCGGGGTGCGCATCGCCATCGACGACCTCGGCACCGGGTACTCCGGCCTCGCCCGGCTGACCGAACTGCCCGTCGACCTGCTGAAGATCGACCTGCAGTTCGTCGCCGGACTGGGCCGGGACCGGCGCTGCGACGCCGTCGTGCGCGCCGTGCTGGGGATCGGCCGGGCGCTGGGGATGCAGGTGGTCGCCGAGGGCGTCGAGACCGCTGAGCAGGCCGACCTGTTGCGGGCGTACGGGGCGACGACGGCGCAGGGGTACCGCTTCGCCCGCCCGGTCCCGGCCGCGGACCTGCCGGCCCTGCTCGCCCGGGTGCCGCTGGGGGTGTGAGGTCCGGCCGCGGAACCCGCTCACCGGTCCACGGACGTCAGCCGGAACTGCGGAACTCTCTCGGCCGCCGCGTCGGGCGCACCGGAGGACCGGTCCAGCCGGTGGGCCAGTCGCGACTGCAGCCCGCGGTGAGGGACCCGGGCGGACCGGGGGGACCCGCTCGTGGGCCCGCCGTGACTACGTCGGTCGCGCCGTGCGCTACGCCGAGGACCACTGCGACGAGCCGCTGGCCACGACGGACCTCGCCGCCGCGACGCGGTGGGGTCTGACGCTCCTGGGAAGTTGTCCGGGCAGTACCGCGAGGCGTTCGGCGAACCACCCCGTCAGACGTTGCGCCGGACCCGCTGAGCCCCGACCGGCTGACGTCGCCGCCGTGCGTGCGTCCGCTCAGCAGGACGACGAGGATCTGCACCGCGGCCACGGACGGGCACCGCTGATCCGTGGACCTCGTCGCCGAACGCGGGACGTCGCTCCGAAGGCCGGGGAACGAGCACCTGTGGACGACACACCAGCGCCGGTTCACTCCACACAAAGCGTTGTGCTGCAAGAAGTTACCAGCCCCTCAACCTTCCGCCACAGGAACTGTTCGAGTATCCTGGGACACGTGACCGACACCGTCCGAGACCGCGCCGCAGACGCCCTCACGCGTCTCGCCGCCACCCTGGACGACGTCCTCACCCTGCCCACCGGAACCCTCGACCGCGACGACGTCGACCACCTCACCCGCACCCTCTACACCCTCGGCAACCGCCTCGACGCCGCCAAACTCCACCTCCTGCGCCGCGCCCTGGAGCACGCCCCCGAGAGTTCGGTCGTGGACCTCCTCGCCACGTCGCCGGTGAACCTGTCCCGCACCCTGGCCCGCAAGGACGTCGCCGCGGCCCGGCACACCGACCCCAGCACTAGCTGGGACGGGAGCATCGGCGGACTCGACGGCGACCGCGGCTCCCTCGCCCGCACCGGTGAGGCCCTGGCCTCCGGCGACACCACCCTCGCCCACGTCCACAGCGCCGTCACCGCCCTGCAGTCCGTCCCCACCCCCCTGCGCCGCGGCACCGTCGACATCGAAGTGCAGATGGACACCGGCGAGATGGTCTGGACCACCCAGCGTCGCGCCGACCTCATCGACGGACACTTCGCCGTCGTCACCGGCACCCAACCGCTGAGCACCGCGAACCAGCTCAGCGAAGAACTCCTCACCCGCCTGGACCCCGACCGCGTCGACCGCCACGTCCGCGACCTCGAACCGGACTCCGCCAGCCGCCGCACCCTCACCTTCACCCGCCGCCACGGCATGCTGCGCATGACCGTCGACCTCGACGAAGCCGCCGCCGTCGTCGTCCGCTCCGCTGTGGAGGCCGCCGCGAAACCGCTCCCCAGCGCAGTTGAGAAGGGGACCGGGCTCGGTGGGGAACACGACACCCGCTCGGTCGGTCAGCGCCGCCACGACGGCCTCGTCGACCTCGTCACCACCGGCACACACCACCCCGCCAGCGACACCGACCCCGTCGTCGCCCACCAGGCCACCGTCGTCCTGCGCGCCACCCTCGACGACACCGGACAGCTCCAGCCCGGCACCGCCACCGCCGACACCTACGGCCCCGTCACCGACGCCACCGTGCGCGCCGCCTCCTGCGACGGCGACATCACCGTCGCCGTCATGGACCGCCTCGGCCGGCCCCGCTCCCTGCACACCCTGGACCGGCACGCCAGCGACAACCAGCGCCTCATCGTCGCCGAACGCGACCGCGGCTGCATCGCCCCCGGCTGCGGAGCACCGGCCTGGGCCTGCCACCTGCACCACGTCGTCCACTGGGCCGACGGCGGACCCACCAGCGTCGACAACCTCGTCCTGCTCTGCGGCCGAGACCACCGAGCCCTGCACGCCGGCCGCCTCGAAGCCAGGTTCGGCGAGGACGGCCTCCCCGAAGCCCGGAGGATGCAGCGGGACCTCGGCAAGCTCACGACCCCCGGCCCGTGGACGCGGAACGACCACCCCGCCCTCCTGCGCAGGACGCGGGAGCTCGCCCGCGCCCTCGAACAGGGCGACGCGGCGTAGCGTGCGGGCGTGACCGACCCGACCGCGGCGCCCCCGTCCTCACCGGGCGACGTCCTGCACGACGCTCTCGGCGACGGACTGCGGCGCAGCCTGTTCACGGGCGCGACCGCGGCGTTCTCGGACGCCGCGGGGCGGGTGCACCGCGCCGCCACGGGAACCCTCGCGCGCGACGACGCCACTCCGGTGGACCCCACGACCCGGGCGGACCTCGCGTCGTTGACCAAGGTCCCCGTCGCCGCGGTCGCGCACGCCCTCGCCGACGTCGGCGCGGTCGACCTCGACCGGCCCACCGGGCGGGGTTTCACCCCGCGCCAGCTGATCGCGCACACCTCAGGGCTGCCCGCGGGGTCGGACGTCTGGAGGCGCTCCGACCTGCGGCCGGCGCAGCGGTTGCAGCGCGCGCTCGACTCACCGCTGGTGTCGGCCCCGGGCGAGGTCTTCCGGTACTCCTGCGTCGGTTTCGTCACCCTCGGGCACCTGCTGGAGGAAGCGACCGGGCAGGGGCTGGACTCCCTCGTGGAGGAGTTCGTCAGCGGACCGCTGAGGACCCCGGGCCTGGAATGGGGACTGGTGGACCGTCCCGCGGCGGGTCCGGTGCTCGCGACGGAGAGCGGGACCCCCCGGGGCGTGGTGCACGACGAGTTCGCGCGGTCGCTGGCCCGGCCCGCGGGGAACGCGGGGTTGTTCGGCACGGCCGACGAGGTCCTGGCCCTCGGCCGCGCGCTGCTGGCCGGGACGCTCGTGGTCGGCGACGGGCTGCGCACGGGTGACGCGACGTGGATGGCCGGCCCCCGCCAGCGCGGGCACACGGGGTTCACGGGGACGTCGCTGCTCCTGGATCCGGAGGCGGGGACGTGCCTGGTGCTGCTGACGAACCGCGTCCACCCGGACCGCCCGCTGGTCGACCTCGCCCCGTTCCGGAAGTCCCTGGCGCAGCGGCTGATGCCGCCGCCGTGACCGGGGCGCGGCCGAGGAACTCACCCGCGGACTGCTGGGGCAGTGCGGGTCAGCCCGCCGTCGGCAGGGAGTCGCCCGCGTAGCGCTCCTCGAGGTCGCCCGTCTCCCCCGCCCGGGCGGCGGGCCGGCCCAGGACGAGGCAGTACGTCCAGAACACGAGTTCGGCCAGGACGCCGATGCCGATGCGCGCCCACGTCGGCAACCCCGAGGGCGTCACGAAACCCTCGATGACCCCGGAGACGAACAGCACGACGACGAGGCCCAGGGCCACGCCGAACATCGCCCGGCCCTCGGTCGCCAAGGAACTCGACCGGCTCCGCGGCCCCGGCGCGACCCACGCCCAGAACAGCTTCAGACCGGCTCCCGCGGCGACGAACACCGCGGTGAGTTCGAGGATCCCGTGCGGGAGGATCAGGCCGAAGAACACCTCCCCGCGCCCGTTCTCGATGAGCAGACCGCCCTGCAGGCCCACGTTCAGGGCGTTGTAGGCCAACGAGGCGAGGACGGGCACCCCGGTGATGCCGAGGGCGACGCACGTCGCGGCGACCCACGCGTTGTTCGTCCAGACCCGGCCGGAGAACGCGGCGCTGCTGTACTCGCTGTAGTAGTTCTCGAAGTCGGAGTACACGAGCTGGCGGATGTTCTCGTCGGACCCGAACAGGCTCGCCTGCGCCGCCGGGTTCCCGGCGATCCACAGCCCCGCAGCGACGGCGATGACCAGCGTGAACACGAACGCGCCGGTCGTCCACCAGCGCAACCGCCACAGCGCGGCGGGCAGTCCGCGCGTCGCGTAGTGCACGAGCTGGCGCCAGGCGGTGTAGCGGGACCCGGTGAGGCGGGCCCGCGCACGGACGAGCAGCGTCGACAGCTCGTCGAGGAGCACTGGTTCGGACTGCGCCGAGCGCAGGGCCGACAGGTGGGTCGCGGTGCGCTGGTAGAGGACGACCAGCTCGTCGGCCTCCGCCCCGTCGAGGCGCCGGCGCGCGACGAGGCGGCGCAACCGCGACCACTCGTGCTCGTGCACCGCTCGGAAGGCGTCGACGTCCACCACGGCAGGCTAACGTCCGGGCATGGGTCCGGAGGCGTCGCCCGCACCGCTGCACCGGGTCGCGGTCCTCGTCCTCGACGGCGCCAAACCGCTCGACGTCGGCATCCCCGCCCAGGTCTTCTCCCGGCGGCCCTCGATGCCCTACGAGCTGCGCGTGTGCGGCGCCGCGCCCGGACTCGTCCGCGGTGGCGAGGGGCTGGCGTACTCGGTGGAGTCCGGGCTCGAGACGCTCGCGTGGGCGCAGACGGTGTTCGTCCCCGGCTACCGCGAACCCGCGACGACGGAACCGCCGGTCGCCGTCGTCGAGGCGCTGCGTGCGGCGCACGCCCGCGGGACCCGGCTCGCCGCCATCTCCACCGGCGCCTTCGCCCTCGCCGCGGCGGGGCTGCTCGACGGCCGCCGCGCCACGACGCACTGGCACTACACCCGCGCGCTCGCCCAGCGCTTCCCCGCGGTGCAGGTCGACGAGAACGTCCTGTTCGTCGACGCCGGGGACGTGCTGACGTCCGCGGGGGCGGCGTCCGGCCTCGACCTGTGCCTGCACCTGCTGCGCCGCGACCAGGGCGTCGCGCACGCCAACCACGTCGCCCGCCGCCTCGTCGCCGCGCCGTACCGCAGCGGCGGGCAGGCGCAGTACGTGCCCCGCAGCGTGCCCGAGGGCGTCGGGGAGCTGTTCGCCGGCACCCGTGAGTGGGCGTTGGCGCGGCTCGGGGAACCGCTGACGCTGGCCGACCTCGCCCGGCACGCGCGGGTGTCGACGCGGACGTTCTCGCGCCGGTTCGTGGAGAACACCGGGTACACCCCGATGCAGTGGGTGCTGCGCGCCCGCGTCGACGCGGCCCGCGAACTGCTGGAGCGCACCGACCTCGGCGTCGAGCAGGTCGCCGCGCGCGTCGGGCTCGGGACGGGCGCGAACCTGCGCCTGCACTTCGCCCGGATCCTCGGGACGTCGCCGAGCGACTACCGCCACACCTTCGCCCCCTGACCCTCCGCGGGCCCTCCCGGCGTGGCGAGAAGCTTGCGGACGACGGCTGTCTCGCCACTGGTCGACGGCCCCCGCGCCGCCGATGGTGGAGCCATGACCCGCATCGCCATCAACGGCTTCGGCCGCATCGGCCGCTCCTCCCTCCGCGCGCTCCTGGCGCGCGACGCCGTCAGCCCGACCGGCCTGGAGGTCGTCGCGGTCAACGACCTCACCGCGCCCGAGGCCCTCGCCCACCTGCTGCGCTGGGACTCCACGCTCGGCCGGTTCTCCGGCACCGTCGAGGTCGACGGGGACCACCTCGTCGTCGACGGGCACCGCATCCGCGTGCTCGCCGAACGCGACCCGGCGGACCTGCCGTGGGCCGAGCTGGACGTCGACCTCGTCCTGGAGTCCACCGGGCGGTTCACGTCGGCGGACGCGGCCAAGGCCCACGTCGCGGCGGGGGCGCGCAAGGTCCTCGTCTCGGCCCCGGCCGACGGCGCGGACGTCACCCTGGCCTACGGTGTGAACACCGACGCCTACGACCCGCAGCGGCACGTCGTCGTCTCGAACGCGTCCTGCACGACGAACGCCCTCGCCCCGCTCGCCAAGGTCCTCGACGACCTCGCCGGCATCGAGCACGGGTTCATGACGACGGTCCACGCCTACACCCAGGAGCAGAACCTCCAGGACGGCCCGCACCGCGACCTGCGCCGGGCGCGCGCCGCCGGCGTGAACATCGTCCCGACGAGCACGGGGGCCGCGAAGGCCATCGGGCTCGTGCTGCCGCAGCTGGACGGGAAGCTGTCCGGCGACTCGATCCGCGTCCCGGTGCCGGTCGGCTCGATCGTCGAGCTGAACACCGTCGTCACCCGCGACGTCACCCGGGAGGACGTCCTGGCCGCCTACCGCGCGGCGGCCGATGGCGCGCTGGCGGGCGTGCTGGAGTTCTCCACCGAACCCCTGGTGTCCAGCGACATCACGGGCAACCCGCACTCCTCGGTGTTCGACTCCGCCCTGACCCGCGTCGACGGCCGGCACGTCAAGGTCGTCGCCTGGTACGACAACGAGTGGGGTTTCTCGAACCGCGTCGTCGACGTCCTGGGACTGCTCAGCGCAGGCTGAGCCGCGGGATCCCCGGCGGGTCGAAACCCCAGACCTGACCGTAGAACGACAGTTCCGCCTCCAGGCTGGCGACGACGTTCTCGGCCCGCCGGAACCCGTGCTGCTCGCCGGGGAACACGACGAGCGCGTGCGGCAACCCCTTGCGGTGCAGCGCGTCGGCGAAGGTCTCGGCCTGCTGACGCGGGACGACCGGGTCGTCGGCGCCCTGCAGCAACAGGACGGGGCACGTCAGCCCGTCGACGTGGTGCAGCGGCGCGCGCTGCGCGTACACGTCGGCGGCCGCCGGCAGCGGCCCGACGAGGGAGTCCAGGTAGCGGGACTCGAAGTCGTGGGTGTCCTCGGCCAGCGCCCGCAGGTCCGCGACGCCGTAGTACGACGTCCCCGCGGAGAACGCGTCCGTCCCGGTGAGGGCGGCCAGGACGGTGAAGCCCCCGGCGCTGCCGCCGCGGATCCCGACCTTCCCCGGCGCGGCCAGGCCCTCGGCGACGAGGTACCGGGCGACCGCCGCGCAGTCCTCGACGTCGACGATGCCCCAGTTCCCGTCCAGCGCCTCGCGGTAGGCGCGGCCGTACCCCGTCGACCCGCCGTACTGGACGTCGACCACGCCGATGCCGCGGGAGGTGAAGAACGCGACCTCCGGCGAGTACGCCGCGAGCGACTGGGCCGTGGGCCCGCCGTGGACGAACAGGACGTGCGGCGCGGCCCCGTCGGACCCGTGGTCGGGGTGCGTCGGCGGGTACCGGTACGCGTGGACGGACCGGCCGCGCTCGCTGGGGACGGTGAGGAACTCCGGCACCGGCAGGAACGCGGGGTCCGGCGACACGCCGGACGTCCGCGCCGTCAGCACCTCTCCCGCCAGGGCGTCGACGCGGACCACCCGCGCGGACAGTTCCGGGGACGCCGCGACGGCTCCGATCCAGCCGCCGGCCGCGGACACCGCGGGAAGGTACGCCGTGAACGGCAGCTCGAGCACGTCGAGGCGCCCGCTGCGCCGGTGCAGGACGTCGAGCCGGTACCCGACCTGACCCTGCCCGGTCGCCGCGTGCAGCAGGGCGATGCGGTCGTCGTCCGGCCCGTCGCCGAGGGCGGCCCAGGACGTCGTCCCGAACGTCCACGGCGGGAAACCCTGCTCGGCGTCCTCCGGCAGCAGGGCCCGCAGCTCCCCGTCCTCCGCGACCTCGCAGAGGTTCCAGAACCCGCTGCGGTCGCTCACGACGAGCACCGTGCCGTCGGGGGCGAACCCCGAGTGGACGAGGGACTCGCGCCCCTCCGCGCCTGCGAGGACGCGGGCGTCGTCCAGCCGCGGGCCGTCCGGCCCGTCCGCCAGCTGCGCCGTCCACACCTGCGTGCGCTGCCAGGGCATGTCGGGGTGGTCCCAGCTGATCCACACGAGCCGGCGGCCGTCCGGGGACACCCGCGGCGCGGCGAGGAACCCCGGGCCGGTGAAGAGCTCGGTGGGGCCGGCGGTGGCCGCGGACCCGTCCAGGGGGACGTGGACGAGGCTGCGGCGCAACGCCCCGCCGCGGCCGGTCGCGCTCTGCTCCTCGGCGACGAGCAGGACGCCGCGGCCCCAGGGCACCGGGTCGGCGTAGCGGACGCCGTCGGCGGGCACGAGGGGGCGGGGTTCGGCTCCGGGCGCCGCGACGTGGAACCAGCGCTGGTCGGCGGCGGAGGCGAGCACGAGCCCGCCCCCGGGGACGGGCGCCCAGGAACCCCCGCCGTACTCGTGGACGCGGGTGCGGGCGTCGAGGGCGGGGGCGAACTCCTCGACCGCGTCGGCCTGCGCGTCCGGACCACGGCGCAGGACGGCGACGCGGCCACCCTCGGCCGGGCGGCCCTCGGCCCACCAGAGCGTGCCGTCCGCCGCGACGACGACGCCGGAGAACCGCAGGCCGGCAGCGGCGACGTCGGCGGCCTGCAACGGTGAGGTCCACGCTCCGTGGGAGTCCACCGGCCCACCGTAGCCCTGGCCGCAGCACGGTCCCCCGGGGCCCGCGTCGGTACCGTGGGGGCGTGAGCACCCCCGCCCCGCCGCCCGTGGACGAGCCGGTCGCCCCGGCCGTCGCGCCACCGGCCGGGGGTCCCGTCGGGGGACCAGCCGGGGAACCCGCCGGGTTGCCCGTCGGTGAGCCCGTCGGGGAGATCGTCACCGGGGAAGCGGTCGTCCTCGGGCTGCGCGCGGCCTCGTTCGCCTCCCGCATCCTCGCCGCCGTCCTCGACGCCGTCGTCGTCGGGATCGTCCTGCTGGCGGCCGTCATCGGGTCGACCTCCCTGCTCAGCGACAGCAGCGAGGCCACGACGGCGGCGCTCGGGCTGAGCGTCACCGTGCTGTGCCTGGTGGGGATCCCCACGGCCGTCGAGACCGCGACGCGCGGCCGGTCCGTCGGCAAGCTCGTCGTGGGGGTGCGCACCGTCCGCGACGACGGGGGCCCGGTGCGGTTCCGGCACTGCCTCGTCCGTGCCGTCACGGGGTTCTTCGAGCTGTGGGCCCTGGCAGGCAGCCCCGCGATCATCTGCTCGCTCGTCAACGCGCGCGGCAAGCGCCTCGGGGACCTCCTCGCCGGGACCTACGTCGTCCGCGAGCGGACCGCGGCCCGCCACCGGCCGCTGCCGCCGATGCCCCCGGAGCTGGCCGGCTGGGCCCGCACGGCCGACATCGGGCGGCTGCCGCTGGCGACGACCACGGCGGCCCGCCAGTTCCTGGCGCGCACGGCCACGCTGAACCCCTCCTCCCGCGAGGCGCTGCGCGTCGAACTCGCGGACGCCCTGCTGCCGCACGTCTCCCCCGCCCCGCCCCCCGGCACCGACCCCGAGCGCTTCCTCGTGGCCGTGCTGGTGGAGCGCCGGGACCGCGAGTTCGCGCGCATGGAACGGCGGGAGAACCGGACCCGCGAGCTGGAGAGGACGATCGGACGGCTCTGACGCCCCGGTCCCCGCGCCCCCGGCTCAGAGCAACCGCAGGACCTCGTCCGGGGTCCACGACCGCAGCGTCAGCACCGTCGTCGTCCCGGGCAGTCCAGCCTGCGGCCACGACACCGTGAGCTCGAGGCGGTGGTCGCCCGCCGCCTGGTCGGGCAGGACGCCGATCCAGAAGTTCGCGTCGAGGTCGTAGGCGTCCTCGCCGCCCGAGCCACTGGCCTGCGAGGCATCGGCGAAGCCCTCGTGCCCACCGACGCGGACGGCAACGGCGGGCTCGGACCAGCCCTGCGGGCCGTCGTCGTCGATCCCGCCCCACCGGCTCTGGCGCAGCGCTGCCTCGGCCTGCACACCCTCGGCGCGCAGGACGAACGGCAGCGACAGCCCGGTGGAGTGGGCGAAGACGCAGCGCAGGGCCGCGACGATCCCGGGGGCCCGGGCGAGGACCACGGGGCCGTGCACGACGGCCCCGAGGTCCTCCGGTTCGACGGCGGGCGGCCAGCGGTGAGCTCTCACGCCCCCGATCGTGCCAGGCGGAGCCCGGTCGATCAGGCCGACCGCAGGACCGTCGTCGACCACTCCCCCACGAGCAGCTCGGCGACCTCACGGCCGACCTCCTGCTGCGGGTCGGAGGACACGACGAGCGTCCAGGGCCCACCGGGCGCCGGCGGGACGGTGAACTCGACGGGGTTCGTCGCCCCGTTGACGAGCAGCAGCACCGTCGCCGACCCCTCGGCCTGGAACTGCACCGCGTAGGCGCGGGCGTTGGCGTCGTCCCACTCCGCCTGCCCCATCGGCTCCCCGTCCGCGCGCAGCGAGACGGTGTTCGGACCGGCGGTGCCGGAGTACCACTCCGGTCGCAGGGCCGGCGTCTCCCGGCGCAGGGCGATGAGGTCGCGGGTGAAGGTGAGCAGGTCGGCGTCGACGGCCGACCAGTCGAACCAGGACAGTTCGTCGTCGTGGCAGTAGGCGTTGTTGTTGCCCTGCTGCGTGCGGCCGAACTCGTCCCCGCCGAGGATCATCGGCACCCCGGAGCTGAGCAGCAGCGTCGTCAGCAGGTTCCGCCGCTGCCGGGCGCGCAGGGCGTTGACCCCCTCGTCGTCCGTGGGCCCCTCGGCGCCGCAGTTCCACGACCGGTTGTCGCTCTCGCCGTCGGCGCCGCCCTCACCGTTGGCGTCGTTGTGCTTCTCGTCGTACGCCGTGAGGTCGGCCAGGGTGAAGCCGTCGTGGGCGGTGAGGAAGTTCACGCTGCACAGCGGCGAGCGGCGGTCGGCCTCGTAGACGTCGGGGCTGCCGGTGATCCGCTGGGTCAGTTCCCCCAGCGACCCCTGCCCGCGCCAGAAGTCGCGCACGTCGTCGCGGTACTTGCCGTTCCACTCCGACCACCGGGCCGGGAACCCGCCGACCTGGTAGCCCGCGGTGTCCCAGGGCTCGGCGATCAGCTTGACGGGGGCCAGGACCGGGTCCTGGTGGACGATGTCGAGGAACGCGGAGTGCACGTGCGCGTCGCCCCACTGGCGGGTCAGCGTCGTGGCCAGGTCGAAGCGGAACCCGTCGACGTGCATCTCGGTCACCCAGTACCGCAGCGAGTCGAGGACGAGCTGCAGGGCCGCGGGGTGGGAGACGTTGAGCGAGTTGCCGGTACCGGTGGTGTCGAAGTAGCTCTCCGGCTCCTCCTCCACGACGCGGTAGTACGAGCCGTTGTCGATGCCCTTGAGGGACAGCGTGGGACCCATGTGGTTGCCCTCGGCGGTGTGGTTGTAGACCACGTCGAGGACGACCTCGAGACCGGCCGCGTGCAGGGCCTTGACGAGCTCCTTGAACTCCGCGACCTGCTCGCCGCCGTCGCCGGCGGAGCTGTACTCGTTGTGCGGGGCGAAGAACCCGATCGAGTTGTAGCCCCAGTAGTTCCGGAGGCCCTTCTCGGCGAGGTGGGAGTCCTGGACGAACTGGTGGACCGGGAGCAGTTCGACCGTCGTGACGCCGAGGTCGACGAGGTGCTGGATCGCGGCCGGGTGCGCCAGGCCCGCGTACGTGCCGCGGATCTCCTCCGGCACGTCGGGGTGCTGCTGGGTGAAGCCCTTGACGTGCACCTCGTAGACGACGGTGTCGGCGTACGGCACGCGCGGCGGGGCGTCGTCGCCCCACTCGAAGGCCGGGTCGACGACGACGGCCTTGGCCACGGAGGCGGCCGAGTCGGTGTCGTTGCGCTGCTCGGGGTCGTCGAACGTGTGCCCGAACGTCTCCTCACCGGCCCCCCAGGACCCCTCGACGGCCTTGGCCCACGGGTCCAGGAGGAGCTTGGCGGCGTTGTGCCGCAGACCCTCCCCCGGTTCCCACTCGCCGTGCACGCGGAAGCCGTAGCGGGTGCCGACGCCTCCCGGCACCAGGCCGTGGAACACGTGCCCCGTCCGCCGGTCCAGCCGGTGGCGCGTCTCGGCGCCGCCGGAGTCGAAGACCGCCACGTCCACGGCCTCGGCCGTCTCGGAGTACACGGCCACGTTCAACCCGTTCTCGCGCAGGGTGACGCCGAGGGGGTAGGGGGTGCTGTCGCTCACCGTCCGATCCTGCGGGCGATCCGGGCTCACCGCGCGCCGGAACCTACCCGCGCTCCTCCCGACGGGTGCGCAACCGTCCCGTGGCCCAGAACAGCCGCCAGCGGGCGCGCACCCAGACGAACCACCGCAGCCGCCCGGAGTCGAGACCCTGCTCGGTGCGTTCCCATCGGCGCTGCTCGCGGTGGTGGTACTTCATCGCGACGAGGACGCACCCGCGGAGGAACGCGGCGAGCACGGCGACACCGCCGGCGATCGTGGCCCACGACGCGGCGTCCTCCAAGCTCATCCGGCCATGGTCCCAGACCCGGTCCTCAGCGCGGTTCCAGGACCGTGCGCGCGGCGGCCCTCACCAGCGGCGCCACGTCGGCCGCGATGCGCCGGTACCCGGCGGAGGAGGGGTGGAAGCGGTCGGCCGAGAACATCGACGGGTCGCGGACGAAGTCCGCCGATGCGCCCGAGGTGTCGGCCACCGTCACACCCAGCGCGACGGCCGCGCGGCTCTGCGCCGCACGGAAGTCCGCGCTGGCTGCGCGGGCGAACTCCCGCAGCGCCGGCGGGACGTGGACGACGATGCCGAGGTCGGGGGCCGGCACGAGGACGACCTCCACCCCGGCGCGGCGCAGGGTCCGCAGGGCGCTGGTGAGTTCCGCCACCGCCTGGTCCACCGGGACGGCGTGGGTGAGGTCGTTGGCACCGACGACGACGGCGGCCACCTGCGGCCACGCCCCCGCCGCCGCGACCTGTCCCGCCAGCGCCGCGCTGCGCGCCCCGGACACCGCGAAGACCCGGTGCTCGGCCGCGACGCCGGCGGCGGCGAGGTCGGCGGTCACCAGGGGCCCCAGGGTGTCCGCCGTCGAGCTCGCCCCCACGCCGGCGGCGAGGGAGTCCCCGAAGAGGGCCAACCGGAGGGGTTCGGACGCCACGCGACCAGTCGACCAGGGACGACGACGCCCGGCACCCCGAGCGGGGTGCCGGGCGTCGGCGTGCGGGGCGGCTCAGTACCGGTAGTGCTCCGGCTTGTACGGACCCTCGACGTCGATGCCGATGTACTCGGCCTGCGACTTCGTGAGTTCGGTGAGCCGGACGCCGAGGGCGTCGAGGTGCAGGCGCGCGACCTTCTCGTCGAGCTTCTTGGACAGGCGGTGCACGCCGACCGGGTACTCGTCCGGCTTGGTGAACACCTCGATCTGCGCGACGACCTGGTTGGCGAACGAGTTCGACATGACGAAGCTCGGGTGCCCCGTCGCGTTGCCCAGGTTCAGCAGCCGGCCCTCGGACAGGACGATGACGCTGTGCGCCTCGACGGCCTCGTCCCCGGAACCGGAGGCGGGGATGCGCCACTCGTGCACCTGCGGCTTGATCTCGACCTTCTCGACGCCCGGGATGCGGGACAGGCCGAGCATGTCGATCTCGTTGTCGAAGTGGCCGATGTTCCCCACGAGGGCCTGGTGCTTCATCTTCGCGATGTCGGCCGCCATGACGACGTCCTTGTTGCCCGTCGCGGTGATGAAGATGTCGGCGGTGCGCACGACGTCCTCGAGGCGGACGACCTGGTACCCGTCCATCGCGGCCTGCAGGGCGTTGATCGGGTCGACCTCGGTCACGACGACGCGGGCACCCTGGCCGCGCAGCGACTCCGCGCAGCCCTTGCCGACGTCGCCGTAGCCGAACACGACGGCCGTCTTGCCGCCGATGAGGATGTCGGTGCCGCGGTTGATCCCGTCGATGAGGGAGTGCCGGGTGCCGTACTTGTTGTCGAACTTCGACTTCGTCACCGAGTCGTTGACGTTGATGGCCGGGAAGGGCAGCACGCCGTTGCGGTGGTACTCGGCGAGGCGGTGCACCCCCGTCGTCGTCTCCTCGGTGACGCCGCGGATGCCGTCGGCGACGCGCGTCCAGCGCTGCGGGTCCTCGGTGAGGCTCTTGCGCAGCAGCTCCAGGACGACGGCGTACTCCTCGGAGTCGTCCGGGGTCGTCGCCGGGACCGCGCCGGCGGCCTCGAAGCGCTTGCCCTCCAGGACGAGCATCGTGGCGTCGCCACCGTCGTCGAGGATCATGTTCGGGCCCACGCGGTGGCCCTCGGCGTCGGTGCCCCAGTCGAAGATGCGCTCGGCCAGCGCCCAGTACTCCTCGAGCGTCTCGCCCTTCCAGGCGAAGACGGGGACGCCCGCGGGGGCCTCGGGGGTGCCGGAGCCCACGACGACGGCCGCGGCGGCCTGGTCCTGGGTGGAGAAGATGTTGCAGCTGGCCCAGCGGACCTGCGCGCCCAGGGCGACGAGGGTCTCGATGAGGACGGCGGTCTGCACCGTCATGTGCAGGGAGCCGGCGATGCGGGCGCCGGCCAGCGGCTGGGACTCGCCGAACTCGGCGCGCAGCGCCATGAGTCCGGGCATCTCGTGCTCGGCCAGACGCAGCTCGTGGCGTCCGGCCTCGGCCAGGGAGAGGTCCCGGACCTGGTACTCGAAAGACATTCTCGTCCTCTCGTGACGGTTCGTGACGTTCCCCCGGCACGGCCCCTCTGGGCCCTCGAGCGGCATCACCGCGCGCCGGAGCGCCCTCCAGACTACGTGCCGTCCCGGGCGGGCGTCAGACGAGCGCCCGCAGGGGCGGTGCCACCGGGCCCGCGGCCGACAGGACCCCCGCCGTGCTGCGCACGGGCAGGGTGAACCAGAAGACGCTGCCGCCGCGGGGGTCGTCCTCCAGGCCGATGTCACCGCCGAGGCGCAGCGCGATGCGCCGGCACAGGGCCAGGCTGAGGTGGTTGCTCCCCAGTTCCACGTCCGCCGCCTCCCCGGCGAAGGGTTCGAAGACGCTCGTCCGACGCTCGGAGGGCACCCCCAGGCCACGGTCGCGGACCTCGATGCGCCAGACCTCCCCGCGGAAGCGCGAGCCGGTCAGCTCGGCCTTCAGGGTCACGACGGCCGGCTGGCCGTCGGGGGCGTGCACGACCGCGTTGTCGACGAGGCGGCCGAGCAGCTGGTGCAGCAGCCAGGGCTCACCGACGACCTCCGGCAGCGGGCCCACCTCGATGCGCGGCCGCAGGGCCTCGGGCAGGTGGGCCGTGAGGGCCTCCTGCTCGTCGGCCAGGAGCGTGCCGGTCGCGAAGAGGTCCACGACGCGTTCGGTGAGGGCCATCTCGCTGACCTGCGCGTACAGGAGCAGGTCGTCCACGAGCCGGCGGGCGCGGTCCAGACGGCGGTCGACGCGGTCGAGGCGCTGCTGCCAGTCCGCGGCCGTCCACGACTCCGTCTCCCGGGCGGCCTCGGCCAGCCGGGACAGCCCGGACAGCGGCAGGCGCAAGCGGTCCGCGACGACGGTGGTGTAGGCGCCGAGCTCGGACTCCCGGGTGCGCAGCGCCTCCTCGCTCAACCGGCGCGAAGCCACCTCGGCGGCCAGGTCGGCCGTCGCCTGCTCGACCTGGCGGCGGGCGCGGCCACGACCGGCGGTCACCGAGAAGACGAGCGCGGACAGCAGGACCGACGCCGCGCTGCCCGCGGCGAAGCTCACCACGGGCCCCTGGCCGACCTCCGCGGCGTGGGCCTGCACCGTCGGCGTCACCTCCAGCCGCCAGCGGCGGGTCCCGGCGATGACGTCGACGTGGGCGGAGTGGTCGACCAGCGCCGATCCCGGGTCGATGACGGCCAGCGGCAGCGGGTGCCCTGTGTCCGTCGTGTCCTGCAGGGACAGCCGCGTCCGCAGCGGGCTGCTCCGGTCGGCCGTGGAGTCCAGGACGGTGCCGGTGCGGAAGGAGGCGGAGACCCAGCCGCGGAAGACGCCCTCGTCGGCCTGCCCGGGTCCGCCCACGACGGGGGCGGTGAACAGGACCGACTGCTGCTGCTGCTCCGGCGGCAGGCCGCGGTCGGCGATCAGGACGTAGGGAGAGGTGACGGTGACGCGGCCCGTCTGACGGGCGGAGGTCGCCGCCTGGACGATCTGCGGCACGCTCGCCGCGTCCGCGCCGAGGGACGTCCCCGAGGTGTCGACCGCGCGGTAGCTGGCGACGAAGCGGTGCTCCCCGATGGGGGTGGGCCGGGGCTGGAGGGTCAGCCGCGTGCCGAGCTGGCTGCGCAACTGCTCCTGGGCCACGGCGACGGCTGCGGGGTCGTCGGCCACGGGAACGGTCCAGGTGATGTTCGCGACCCCGGGCAGCGACGTCATCGTGGAGGTGAGGTCCTGGAACTGCTCCTCGGTGAGGGCCGGCCCGTTGCCCACCGTGGTGGCCAGGGACTGCAGCGTGCTCGAGTAGGTGCCCACCGCGTCGCCCAGGGCGCCGGCCTCGGCCTCTGCGAGGTCCCTCACCTCCTGGTCGGCGTGCTGGTCGCCGGAACGCTCCAGCTGGACGCTGACGAGGGCGCTCGCCCCGACGCCGACCCCGAGCAGCGCCAGGGGCAGGCCCAGGACCGCGGCGCGGTGGGACAGGAGACGGCGGCGGGACGTGCGGGTCCCGGCGGAGGTGGTCACCCCGTAGCCATCGGCACGGGCGCGGGCCTTCTGCACGGAAACTTCTAGAGCGTTGAGGTGTAGATGCTCTAGACAACTTCTAGTACTCGAACAGCCCATCTCCCCCGTCGCCACCCGGGCCGATGCCTCTGCCGTGAGCATGGTGGAACTGGCGGCCCGCAGCGCGGTGCCCTCGCCGCGGACGGCCGTGGCGCGGACCTCCGCGCGCCGGCCCTCGGAGCGGTACGCGGCCGACACGTCCCTGCGCCGCAGCGCGCGGCAAGCCGTCGAGGCGCTCGCGGCCAGCAGCGGTCTGACCACGTGGTACCTGGGCCGCATCGACGGCCTGGCGATGCTGCCGCTGGCGGTCTCGGACGAGGCGACCGGCGTCGTCGCGGGCCGCCGCATCCCGTGGTCGGACACGGTCTGCCGGCGGATGGTCAACGGCCTCGGGCCCGCCGTGGCCCCGGACATCACCCTCGTGCCCAACTACGTGCGGGCCCCGTCCGCGATCGCCCTCGGGATGACCGCCTACGCGGGCACCGCGCTGCGCGACGGCGACGGCCGCCTCCTCGGGGCGATGGCCGGCTGGAACTCCCGGCCCGGCACGGTGGTGCAGCCGGGGCTCGAACTGCTCATGACGGCCTTCGCCGAACTGCTGTCGCAGGCGCTGGCGGCCGAGGTCGCCGCCGACGCCGCCCAGCGGGCGGCGGACCGCGCCTCCGTGCGCCGCGACGCCACCGACCGGGTGACGGAGCTGTCCAGCCGTGTCGGCTGGGGCGCCCTCCTGCAGCAGGAGGACCGGCGCACCGTCGAGCGCGGTGTGCCGGTCGCCCTGCTCGTCGTCGACCTGGGCCGGGTCCGCTCGTCGAGCCGGCTGCAGAAGGCCACCGAGACCGTCGTGCGCGCCCTGCCCGACGCCACCGTCTCCCGGCTCACGGCCCGGCAGTTCGGGGCGATCCTGCCGGACGTCGACCCCGAGGAGGTGGAGGCCAGCGAACGCGGGCTGACCACCGCCCTGCGGGCCGCCGGTTTCGACGCCACCGGCGCGTGGGCGGCCTCGGGAGAGGCCGACGACCTCAGCGCGGTGTGGACCCTGGCCGAGCAACGCCTGTACCGCGCCCGTCGCGACGGGGCCCGCCCGTGAGCGCCGCCGTGCCCGCCCCCCGCGCAGCGCGGCTCGCCGGTGTCCTGCGCCAGGTCGGTCCCGTGCGCTGCGCGCTCACCGCCGGGCTCCTCCTCGCCACGGTCGTCCTCCTGGGGCACGACCGCGCCGTGCGGCACGCCGAGGCGTGCGCCTCCGCGTTCCTCGTCCGCAGCACCTGGGGCCCGGACGCCCTCTGCGTGGCCGACAACACGCTCTACCGCGTCGGCGGTCAGCTCGTGGGCCACACCGTGACCATCGGGTGCAGCGCCGTGGTGCTGCTGGTCCCGTTCGTCGTCGTCGCCGCCCTGCTGCTGCCGGTGCGGCGGATGCCGGCCGTCGTCACCCTCGGCGCGCTGGGTTTCGCCGCCCTCGTGGTGGCCGCGGTGAACCAGCTGCGGTTGCTGACCATCGCCTCGGGCGTCCACTTCTGGGGCCTGGAGCGCGGGTACGGGTTCACCCACGTCCTCGGCGGCTCGATCGTCAGCACCGTCGGCATCGTGCTGGGCGGGTTGACGTTCCTCGTGCTGCTGACCCGCGGGGCGCAGGTGGTGCGCCGTGGGTAGCAGCGTTCACCTCGGGCTCGCCCTGCTGAACACCGCGGCCTTCGTGCTGTGCGTGCTGTTCCTCAGCTACGTCATCACCGTCCTGCGCCCGTTCCTGCGCCACCGCGAGGTGGAACTGGGCGACCGCGCCGACTTCGACTGGCACGTCCTCATCCCCTGCCTGAACGAGGAGACGGTCATCGTCGGAACCGTCCAGCACCTGCTGGACACCTTCCCCGAGGCGACCGTGTGGTGCATCGACGACGACTCGCGCGACCACACCCACGAACTCCTCACCTGGCTGGCGACCCGGCACGAGAAGGTGCGCGTCGTCAGCCGTCGCCCCCCGGAAGCACGGAAGGGCAAGGGCGACGCCCTGAACGACGCCTACCGGCGCATCTGCGCGGAACTGCCGGAAGGCGCCGACCGCTCCCGCGTCGTCGTGGGCGTCGTCGACGCCGACGGGCGCCTGGAGCAGTTCTGCCCCGACGTCATCGCCGGCCCCACGCTGTTCGGCGACCCGACCGTCGGTGCGGTGCAGGTCCAGGTCCGCATCACCGAGGACGTCGACGCCCTCGTCGGCACCGACCTGGACCGCCTCGTGGGTTCGCGGGCGCGCACCAGGGGCGACCACATCCTCGTCCGGTTGCAGGACCTGGAGTTCGCCGGCCCCATCGCCGCGATGCAGTTCCTGCGCCGCCGCACCGGCAGCGTGGCGATGGGCGGCAACGGGCAGTTCACCCGCCTCACCGCCCTCGACGACGTCGCCCGCGACAACGGGACGCCGTGGCACGGTGCGCTGCTGGAGGACTTCGAACTCGGGCTGCACGTCCTGCTCGCCGGGCACCGCACCGAGTACTGCCACGACACGTTCGTCGCCCAGGACGGCCTGAGCCAGGTTGGACCCCTGCTGCGCCAGCGCACCCGGTGGTCGCAGGGGAACATCCAGTGCCTGCGCTACCTGTGGCGGGTCCTGAACTCCGAGCGGATCTCGATCCCGGGTGCCCTGGAGATCGCGCACTACATGTGGGTGCCGTTCTCGCAGGTGTTCGGCAGCGTCGTGTTCCCCCTGACCTCGGTCGTGACCCTCTACTACGCCTTCAGCGACCCGCAGGGGGCGGACAGGTGGCTGCTGGCCGGCGCGTGGGGCCTGATCCCCCTGGGCCTGCTGTTCGGCGTCCTGCCGCACGCGCTGTGGGGCCTCTTCTACCGGACGCACTGCGGGACGTTCGTCACCCGCCGCGGCGCCCTGTGGATGGCCGTGGCGAACATCGGCTACGGCTACCTGCTGCAGGTCTGCGCCTGGCGCGCGCTGTTCCGCGTCCTGAAGGGCCGCACCGAGTGGCACAAGACCGCCCGGGCCAACGACCGGCCCGTCGCGGAAACCTCCCTCCCCACCCCCGTCCCGAGCAGCTGAGGAGCAGACATGGACGAGAACACCGCACCCCGCCGCTGGGGTCGCCTGCTCACCGCAGGGATCGCCGGAGCCGCCGCGCTCGGGCTGGCCACCGCCGGTTCCGCCGCGGCCGACACGTCCGTGGCCACCGCGAACGCCGTCACCGTCGGGGTGCTCGGCACCTCGACCGTGAGCACCGGCACGGCGAGCGCCGCGAACTCCGGGTCGCAGACGACCCAGACCAGCGCGCAGACACCGAGCCTGTCCGCACTGAGTGCGCAGAGCGGCATCACCGCCGGGGTCGCCGTGCAGACGGCGATCGCCTCCGCGGACGGTTCCTCCCTCGCCTGCGCCGGGCTCGTCGGCACCGGTGGGAGCGTCACCGTGGGCTCGGACGGCACGTGCACCGTGAACGGCGGCGGGACGGGTGGTGTGCAGATCACCCTCGTCCCGGGGACCGTGCTCAGGGCGGACGCCGTGCTCGCCTCCTGCAGCGCGACGTCGGCCGGTGCCACCACGGGCGCCGTGAAGCTGGTGAACGCGAAGGTGTACGTCTCCGGCCTCGCGACCCAGACGCTGACCTCGGCCCCCGCGGCCGGGTCCAGCGTCACCGTGCCGGGCGTGGCGCAGCTCGCCCTGCGGTCCACGAGCACCCCCTCCGGGGCCGGCAGCACCCAGGTCACCGCCCTGACGGTGAACCTCCTCTCCGGCGCGGTGGCCGCCGTCAACGTCGGCACCGTCACGTGCGGGGCCAACGCCAGGACCGTCCCGACCGACGCCCTTCCCGGACCCGCCGCGCCGCTGAGCGCCGCCGCGCTCGCCGTCCTCGGCTGGCGCTTCCGCCGTCCCGTCCTGCAGGCCCTGAGCACGAGGAGCACCCGTCGTGGCTGAGAACTCCACCGGAAAGGTCGCCGTCGTCTTCGGCACCCGACCCGAGATCATCAAGCTGGCCCCGGTCCTGCGCGCGCTCGGGGAGGACGGCGAGGCCGTCTTCACCGGCCAGCACTACGACCCCGAACTCACCGACGCGGTGTTCCGCTCCTGCGGCCTGCCGTCGGTGGCGCCCGCCGTCACCGGGGTCGGCGGCGGCAGCCGCGCCGGGCAGGTGGCGACGATGGTGGACCAGCTGTCCTCGCTGTTCGCGCGCACCCGCCCGCGGGCCGTCGTCGTCCAGGGCGACACCAACACCACCAACGCGGGGGCGCAGGCCGGTCACTACCTCGGGATCCCCGTGGTGCACGTGGAGGCGGGGCTGCGCAGCCACGACCGGGCCATGCCCGAGGAGACGAACCGCCTGCTGGTCTCGGCGCTGGCCGACGTGCACTGCGCCGCCACCCCGGAGAACGCCCGCAACCTCCTCGACGGGGCCGTGCCCGCGGGGTCGGTGTTCGTCACGGGAAACCCCGTGGTGGAGGCGGTCACGGCGCTGCTGCCGGACGAGGCGGAGACCGCGCGGGTCCTCGCCGGGCACGGCGTGGCCGCCGGGTCCGTGCTGGCCACGGTCCACCGGCCGGAGAACACGGACGACCCCGTCCGGCTGCGTGCGCTGCTGGACGGCCTCGGCCGGCTCGGCGCCCCCGTCGCGCTGCCGCTGCACCCGCGCACCCGCAAGGCGCTGGCGGCCTGGGGGGTGGACGTGCCCGCGGCGGTGCGGGTGCTGCCGCCCGTGGACCACCGCACGTTCCTCGCCTTCGCCCGCAGCGCCTCGCTGCTGGTGTCGGATTCCGGCGGGGTGCAGGAGGAGGTCACGGTGCTGCGCAAGCCCCTGGTGGTGGTGCGCACCAGCACCGAGCGGCCGGAGTCCGTCGCCGCCGGGTTCTCCGTCCTCAGCGAGCCGGAGGACCTCGTGGCCCACGCCGGGCGGATGCTGTCCGCGGAGTCGCTGGCGCGCATCGCCACGACCGCCAGCCCCTACGGCGACGGACTGGCCTCCCAGCGCATCGCGCAGCTCGCGGTGGGCGAGGTGCCGGCTCCGCCGGCCGTCTGGATGTCCGCGCAGTTCTCCTGAGCAGCGCCGGGCGCGGGGCCTCACCCGTCCGGCCCCTCCGTCGGCGGACGCCCCGGGACGATGTCTAGAAGGTGACGACACGACGCGACCCCGGACCGGTCGACCTGGGTGAGGACGGCCCCGACCGCCGCGTCCTCGGGGTGGGGTACCTGATCACCAGCCTCATCAACGCCTCGGTCGTGCTCGCGCCCGGGTGGGGGGACGTCCGCGGCGGGCCGGTGCTCGCCATCGCCACGCTGGGTGTCCTGAGCGGTCTCGGCCTGCTGGCCCTCCCGTCCTGGCCGGCGCCCGGGCCGCGCACCGGGATCGTGTCGGCGGGGCTGTCCACGTCCGTCAGCGTGTGGTGCGTCGACGGGTCACCGGCGGTGGGGGTCCTGGTGGCCCTGTACTGCGCCTCGGCCCTGCACATCCCCTACCTGCGCTCGCGCCGCCAGGTCGTCGCGGCCACCGTCCTGCCGTACGTGCTGCTGCCCGCGGCGCTCCTGGCCTCCGGACACCCGGACCAGGTGCTCGGCTGGGTGCTCGTCCTGCCGGCGACCACCGTGCTCCCGGTCCTGGGGGTGCGCTCCGTGCTGCAGCTGGCGGCCCTGCGGTCGCGCCGCGACGCCACCTCGGAGCTGCTGAACCGCCGGGGGCTGCTGGAGACCTGCGCGCGGCAGCTGGAGGAAGGTGAGGGCCTGGACGGCCAGGCGACGGTCAGCGTCGTGCACTTCGACGACCTGCGCGACCTGCGGCTCGCGCTCGGGCGGGCCGCCGCCGACGAGGTGGTCGCCGAGTGCGCGCGCCGGGTCGCCGCCCTCCCGGGCGCGGTCGTGGCGCGCCTGGACCAGGACACGCTGGCGGTCGTGCGGCCGGCCGAGCTGGACGGGAGCGGCGACCCCACCCGCACCGGCCTGGACGAGGGGCGCGTCCTGCGCCAGGTCCTGCGCGACCACGTCGAGCTCGAGGCGGAGGGTCCGGGCCGGGGCCTGCAGCTGCGACCGGACGTCTCGATCGGGGTGGCCTGCGCACCGCAGCACGGGCGGGACATCGACGCCCTGCTGGCGCTCGCGGACGTCGCGGCAGTGCACGCCGTGGACGACCGGCACCGCGTGGCGGTCGCCGAGGGGTCGGGCACCGTCGACGCCGACGACCTGCGCCTGCACGCCGAGCTGCCGTCGGCGATCGAGGCCGGCCAACTGCAGGTGCACTACCAGCGCCTCGTGTCCGCGGGCACGGGCCGCACCCTCGGTGTCGAGGCGCTCGTGCGCTGGCAGCACCCCGTGCACGGGCTGCTGGGCCCGGCCGCCTTCGTGCCCCTGGCCGAGCGCAGCCACGCGATCGTGGGCCTGACCCACTGGGTGCTGCGCACCGCGGCAGCCCAGTGCGCGACGTGGCGGGCCGAAGGACGCGACGTCGGGATGTCCGTGAACGTCTCCCCGGTCGTCCTCAGCGACCCCTCGCTCGTGAACGCCGTCCGCCGGGCGGTCGCCGTCAACCGCCTCGACCCGGGGGTGCTGACCCTGGAGGTGACGGAGAGCGCGCTCCTTCAGGACCCCGAGGGGGCCTCGGAGGTCCTGGCCGCGCTGCGAGCGGCCGGTGCGAGGGTGTCGATCGACGACTTCGGGACGGGCTACACGTCCCTCACCATGCTGCGGCAGCTGGCCGTGGACGAGCTGAAGATCGACCGGTCCTTCGTCGTCGCGGCACCCCAGGCGCCAGCGGACGCCGCCATCGTCCAGGCCCTCGTGGACCTCGCCCACCGGCTGTCGATGGAGGTGGTGGCCGAGGGTGTCGAGGACGCCCGCACCGCTGACCTCGTCCGCGACCTGGGGGCGGACGTGCTGCAGGGCTACCACTTCGCGCGGCCCGTCCCGGCCGCACAGGTCTTCGCCGGGGCCGGAGACCCCGTGCCCGCCCTCAGCTGACCTGCCGGGGTCAGCCCAGCCGGTCCTTGAGGTCGGCGACCTGCGGCGACACGGCCGGGTCCGTACCGGACGCGAGCGCGAGGTAGGCGGCCGCGAAGTCGGTGCGGGCGATGAGCTGGGCCAGGCGCTGGGGCGGAGTTCCGTCGTCGGCCACCACCTCCGAGGTCCGCACCCCGGCGTCGGACGCCGTCTGGGTGACGGCGTCGGCCAGGCGGCGGTCCTCGTCGCGCACGGCGGCGAAGGCGTCGCGCAGGACGACGAGCCGCTGGCGCGGTCCACTCGGCCCGTCGAGGAACGGGTCGGCGAACACGTCGTCGACGCCGGCGGCGAAGGGGCCGCCGAACGTGGCGACGACCTCGCTGGCGTCGTCCGGCAGCGCGCCGCTGACCGCGGGCACGCGGGCGGTGCGGGCCAGCATCGACGCCGCGCGCCGGGCCGCGGCGGCCGTGAGGTCACCGTCGGCCAGGACGACGGGGACGGCGCCGGACAGCTCCAGCGCCAGGTTCTTGGCCGGGTTGACGAAGGTCTCGGTCCACGGCCGGGACGCCTCGGCCTCGGCGTCGAGGCGGTCGGCCACGCCGGCCAGGTCGGCCGGGGAGGCCTTGAGCAGCGTCATGGCGTCGCAGGCGAGGAGGACGGGGGTCAGGAGCGACCACAGCGCCACGCGCGAGGACCGCGGGTCGCCGCCGTCGGCGCGGACGCCGCGAGCGGGCCGGACCTGCACGTTGCCGGGGCGGGCGCCCACCTCGGCCAGCGGGGACCCCTCCCCCGCGACCGTGACGACGCGGGCCCCGCGGCGCGAGGCCTCGACCGCGAGCGCCACCGGGCCCGGCGCGCGGCCGGACAGCGAGACGGCGACGACGAGGTCCAGCGGCCCGACCCAGCTGGGCAGCGGGCCGCCGTGCCGGACGACGACGGGCACGGGGCAGCCGCGTCCCGCGAGGGCGATGAGCACGTCCGCGACCGCGGAACTGCCGGCGAGCGCGGCGACGACGACAGCCCGCGGCCGGTCGTCGTCGGCCAGGCGCGCCACCCCGGCCTCGGCGGACAGGTCGACGGCCTCGCGGACCTGGGCCCCGGCGCTGGCCAGGGCGCGCAGGACGCCGCCGACGTCGGCGGCGGCGAGGGCGTCGCCGTCGGCCAGCAGCGTCTCGTCGAGGGCGGTCACGACGCGTCCCCGGGCACGTCGAGGGCGGCGTCGACCAGCAGCACGGGAACTCCGTCGACGACGGGGTAGCGGATGCCGTCACCGGTGGCGAGGAACTCCGCGCCGTCGACGGTCACGGGGTGCAGCGGCTGGCCCGTCAGCGGGCAGCGCAGGAGTTCGAGCACCCAGTCGGTCGCCCGCGAACCCTCGGCGGAGTCCTGCGGGGCGCTCACGCCGACTCCCCGCGGACGATCGCCAGCACCCGGTCGCGGACCACGGCCATGGTCGCCTCGTCGGCGCCCTCGGCGTTCAGCCGCAGCAGCGGTTCGGTGTTGGAGGCCCGCAGGTTGAACCACCACATGGGCTGGGCGTCGGAGGCCGGGTGGAACACCGTCACCCCGTCGAGCCGGTCGACCTCCAGCGTCTCCCCCTCCGCCGCAGCCGTTTCCGTGACCACCTGGACGACGGCCTCGGTGACGGCGACCGCGTCGTCGACGGTGGAGTTGATCTCGCCGCTGGCGGCGTACAGCTCGTACTCGGCGGCGAGCTCGGACAGCGGGCGGTCCTGCTCGGCGAGCGCGGCGAGGACGTGCATCGCGGCGAGCATCCCGGTGTCGGCCGACCAGAACTCGCGGAAGTAGTAGTGCGCGGAGTGCTCACCGCCGAAGACGGCGCCCTCCTCGGCCATGCGCTGCTTGATGAAGGAGTGCCCGACGCGCGTGCGGACGGGGGTTCCGCCGTCGGCGGTGACGATCTCCGGCACGGCCCGGGAGGTGATGAGGTTGTGGATGACGACGGGCTGCCGGCCGGCGCGCAGTTCCTTGGCGATCTCGCGACGGGCGACCATCGCGGTGACGGCGCTGGGGCTGACCGGGTCGCCCTTCTCGTCGACGACGAAGCAGCGGTCGGCGTCGCCGTCGAAGGCCAGGCCGATGTCGGCGCCCTCGGCGGGGACCGCCCGCTGCAGGTCGACGAGGTTCGCCGGGTCCAGCGGGTTCGCCTCGTGGTTGGGGAACGTGCCGTCGAGCTCGAAGTACATCGGGACGACGTCCAGCGGCAGCGCGGGCAGCCCGGCGTCGTCGCCGAGGACCGCGGGTGCGGTGAACCCGCCCATCCCGTTGCCGGCGTCGACGACGACCTTGAGGCGGCGGCCGCCGGTGAGGTCGACGAGGGAGCGGAGGTGGGCGGCGTAGGCCTTCAGCAGGTCCTGCGCGTCGACGGTGCCGACGGCGCCGGTGCCGTCGGGGACCTCGCCGGAGTCGAGCCAGCTCTGGGCCAGCTCGCGGACGGCGGACAGGCCGGTGTCCTGGCCGACGGGCTTGGCGCCCGCGCGGCACAGCTTGATGCCGTTGTACTGGGCGGGGTTGTGGCTGGCCGTGAACATGGCGCCGGGGACCTGCAGGAAGCCGCTGGCGAAGTACAGGCCGTCGGTGGAGCACAGGCCGATGACGGTGACGTCGACGCCGCGGGAGGCGACCCCGTCGGCGAAGGCGGCGGACAGCTCCGGGGAGGAGGGGCGCATGTCGTACCCGACGACGGCCTTGGCGCCCTGGCCGGCGGGCGTCTCGGGCAGGACGACGACCTCGGCGAAGGCGGCGCCGATGGCGCGCACGACGCGGGCGTCGAGCTGGTCGGGGACGGTGCCCCGGACGTCGTAGGCCTTGATGACGGACGACAGGTTCACGGTCGGGGCGGTCACGCTGGGGAGCCTACAAGCGACACCCCGCAGCGCCCCCGTCGTGCGGGCCCGCGCTGCCCCAGCCGGGTGGTCTCAGCGCTTGCGCGAACGCTCCAGGACGCCGTCGACGGTGATGGGGCCGGCCGCGGACATCCAGCTGCGCTCCTCGCACACGTGGCAGGACACGAACTGCACGGGGGTGCCGTCGGTGAGGGACATCGACAGCTGGGTGACGCGTTCGCTGCCGCAGTGCGCGCACACGGCGGTCTCGCGGTGGGCCGCCTGGGTCAGCGAGCCCAGCGGCGGAGCGGTGCGGGCGGCGCGGGGGCGGCGGGAGGCGCGGGGCGCGTTGGCGGCTGGCACGGGACTCCATCGGCAGGCGACCCGCCGGGTTGAGTCGTCCGACCGGGTGACGCGGTGCGGACCGGCGGGCCCGGGACGTCTCAGACCTGGTCGCGGTCCCCGATGACGCGCAGGTGTCCGCGGCGGACCGCGGGGGCGTCGGGGTCGATGGTGCGGGCGCCGCGGCCCGGGAGGGGACGGTCGCGCACCGCGTCGACGAGCGCGTCGAGGTCGTCGTGGTGCTTGGCGGCCTCGAGCAGCTCCGGGGCGAGGCGGACGACCTCCCAGCCGCGGGGGGCCGTGAGGCGCTCGGCGTGCACGGCGCACAGGTCGTAGGTGTGCGGTTCCGCGAACGTCGCGAGCGGGCCCAGGACGGCGGTGGAGTCGCTGTAGACGTACGTCAGGGTGGCGACGGCGGTGCCCCCGCAGGCGGTCCGCGAGCAGCGCCGGGCGCTGGGTGCGGTGGATCGGCCGGCTCCCGGGCGGGAGGCGTTCGTTCCTGGGGTGCGGGTGGTCACGCGCGGCACGCTACCCCGCACCCGGGGCGGTTGCCGTGCACCGCCGGGAGGGCGAGTCGTGGGTGCCGGCCCTGTGGGGGGTCGCGGGTACTCTCGCCCGGTGGTCCTCCGACGCCGGGCGCAGACGCGCCCCCGCCGACGCCGCGACCGCCACGGCCGCGGCCTGCGCGGGCCGCTGCTGCCGGCGACGCTGCCCGCCGCGCGGACGCGGGCCGAACGCTTCGACGACCTCGTCCTGGACGCCGTGGAGCTGCTGGAGCGGCGCTGGGCCGAGCAGCTGGCGGGTGTGGAGTTCGCCGTGGAGGACGTGCCCCCCTCCGACCCGGCCCCGTGGGAGGACGACGTCGTGCCCCTGGGCCGGTTGTTCCCGGCCCAGGGGCAGCGACCCGCCCGTGTCGTGCTCTACCGCCGGCCGCTGGAGACGCGGGCCGACGGCGACGACCTCGACGACCTCGTCGCCGACGTCGTGGTCGAGCAGGTGGCGCACCTGCTGGACCTGCCGCCCGAGGACGTGGACCCCCGGTACGGCGACTGACCCTGCTGCCCGGCCTCAGGCCGCCTTGGCCCGGGACAGGATCAGCTGCAGCAGGGTGAGGACGGCGCGCTTGACGTCCTCGCGGCTGCGGGCGTCGAGGCCGACGACCGGCACCGCGGGGTCGACGTTGGCGGCGGCGCGGACCTGGTCCAGCGTCAGCTGGCCCCGGCCCGCGAAGGAGTTGACGGCCAGCACGAAGGGCAGGCCGATCTTCTCGAAGTAGTCCAGCGCCACGAAGCAGTCGTCGATCCGGCTGGGGTCGACCAGGACGATGCCGCCGAGGGCCCCGTCCGCCAGGTCGTTCCACATGAAGCCGAACCGGTCCTGCCCGGGGGTGCCGAACATGTACAGGATGATGCTGTCGTCGATGGTGACCCGGCCGAAGTCCATGGCCACCGTCGTCGTCGTCTTCTCGCTGCCCTCGCCGGCGTAGTCGACGCCGACCGAGGCCGAGGTCATGGCGGCCTCGGTGCTCAGGGGCTCGATCTCCGACAGCGCGCCGACGGTCGTGGTCTTGCCGACCCCGAACCCGCCGGAGACGAGGATCTTCACGGGGATGGGCGGCCGTTTCACGGCGGCGGGAGCGGACGGCCGGACGTCAGAGGGCAGCGACACCGTTGATCAACCTCTCGATGAACGAGACGTCGAACGCGAGGGACTTCGCGGTGGACGTCGTGATGAGCAGTTCACGGCCGACGAGGTCGCCGACCAGGACCTGGGCCACGCCCAGGGGGATGCCGACGAGGGCGGCCACCTCGGCGACCGACCGCGCCTGCGCGCAGACCTGCAGGACCTGCCCGGGTTCGAAGGCGAGGGCACCGGCGGCCACCGCCTGCTCCCCCTGCGGGGTCAGGACGGCGGTGGTCTCCATGGCGATCCCGGCCGTGCCGCCGCCGGTGCGACCGCCCGTCAGGAGGTAGGCGCGGACCTCTTCGTGCGCCTCCTCCGGTTCCTCGGCCGGCCCGGCCGCCGGGAACCCGGCGGCCGGAGCGGTGGTGGGGGCGGGTGCCCCCGCCCCGAGGAAGGGGCGGTCGAACTCGTCGAACTCGTCGGGGTCCGCGAACTCGTCGTCGGACGCGGAGGGGTTCACAGCTGCAGGGACGTCTTCAGCTCGGTGACGAGCTCGGGCGTGAGCAGCGACCCGACGCGCTCGACGAGCATCGTCGTCTCGTAGCCGACGAGACCGAGGTCGCAGTCGGCGGAGGTGACGACGCCGAGGCAGGCGCGGCCGGCGATCGAGGACACCAGCAGGTACCCCGAGCCGAACTCGGTGATGACCTGGCTCAGCGGGCCCTTGGACAGCAGGCGGGAGGCCGAGACGGCCAGCGTCGTCAGGCCCGACACCGTGGCGGCGAGCTTGTCGGCGTCGGCGCGGACCAGGTCGGCCCGCATCGTCATGAGCAGCCCGTCCGAGGACACCCCGATGGCCTGTTCCACGCCGGGGGTCTGGGCGACGAAGCGCTCGAGCAGGAAGTTGACGTCCTGCGCGTTCTGGCTGACGTTCGCCGTGGTCACGTTGACGGACATGCTCACTCGCTCTCGGGGGACGCGTCGGGGGTGGACTGCTGGTCGGAGCCGTGCAGCTCGGCGCTCTCGCGGCGGGCGCGGGAGACACCGCTCTGCAGGCCGGACAGGCCGCGGCGGACCTGGTCGGCGGAGCGCGGGGTGGTCGCCGTCGCGGCGGCGTCCTCGCCGGTGTCCGGCAGCTGGGCGCCGCGGACGCGGGTCGGCACGACGGGTGCGGCCGGGGCCGGCACCTCGACGGGCAGGGAGGCCACGACGGGGCCCGACCCGGTGTCGGCGGTGCGACCGAGGTCGCGGCCGAGCTCGCCGAGCTGGGCACCGCGGACGCGGGCCGAGGGGACGGCCGGGACCGACTCCTGGACCGGAGCCGGCGCGGGGGCCGGGACCGGAGCCGCGACCGGAGCGGCCGGGGCGACGGGCGCCACGTGGGCGACCGGGACAGCCGGGGCGACCGGGGCGACCGGGGCGACGGGGGCCTCGACGGCGGGAGCGGCCTGGACCGCCGCGACGGCGGCGACCAGCGCGGGCTCGGCGACCGGGACGACCGGCGCGGTCACCGGGGCGACCGCGGGGGCGGCCTGGACGGGGGTCTCGACGGGAGCACCGGCGGGGGCCTCGACGAACAGCGACGGCGGGAGCGTGACGGTCGCGACGATGCCGGCGCTCGCACCGGCGGACAGGACGACGCCCATCGACCAGCGGTCGGCCAGCAGACCGACGACGTGGTGGCCGAGGAGGCGGGAGTCCGGACGGGTCAGCGCCGCGTAGGCGATGCGGCTGTTGGCCTCGTCGAGCTCCTCGGCGCTCATGCCGATGCCGGCGTCGGCGATGGCGATGCGGTAGCCGCCCTCGAGGGTGGCGGTGCCGGTGACGACGACGCGGGTGCTGCCGGCGGAGAACGCGGTGGCGTTCTCCAGCAGCTCGGCGAGGAGGTGGGTCGTGTCGGCGGCGGCGCTGCCGTGCAGCGTGACGTCGTCGAGGGTGGACAGGTCGACGCGGGAGTAGTCCTCGATCTCGGCCAGGGAGGCGCGGACGACGCTGGCGACCTTCACCGGACGGGTCTTGGCACGGGTCTGCTCCGCACCGGCCAGGACGAGCATCGACTCGGCGTTGCGGCGGACGCGGGTGGACAGGTGGTCGAGCTTGAACAGCTTGTCGAGGACCTGCGGGTCCCGCTCGCCGCGCTCGAGGTCGGCCAGGAAGGCCAGGGTGCGGCTGAGGAGGTTCTGGTTGCGGCGACCGAGGTTGACGAGCATCTCGGCGGCGGCGCGGTCGGCGCGGTGCTGCTCGACGGCGAGGTCGAGGGCGCTGTCCTGGACGTGGTTGAACGCGACGGCCAGGTCGGCCAGCTCGTCCTTGGTGTCCACGGAGAACGCGGGCAACGTGGGCGGCGTGGCGTCGGCCGGCAGCGCGCGGACCGCGCTGATGGCCTCGGGCAGGCGCTGGGAGGCGACCTCGTCGGCGCGGGCGGTGAGCGCGCGCAGCGGGACGACGACGGTGCGGATCAGGGCCAGCAGCATGAGGGCCACGAGGACGACGGCCAGGACGGCGAAGCCGACGATGAAGCCCTGGGCCAGGCGCGCGGTGTGCGCGGCCGAGGCCTGGGCGGCGGCGTCGCGCGCCTCGACGGAGGACTTGAGCTGGTCGGTCAGCGTGACGATCCCGCCGAACGTGTCGAGGCCGTTCTGCAGGTAGCCCTCGGCGTCGGCGACGCGGTTGTCGCGGTACGCGATCTGCGCGCGGTTGTTGGCGTCGATCCAGTTGTCCCACAGCAGGATGAGCTGCTTGTTCATGGCCTGCTCGGACGGGGTCATGATGCTGAGCGGGGCGGTGAGCAGGTCCAGCCGCAGGCTCGCCTTGTCCTTCTCCAGGCCGACGAGGCTCGAGGAGCTCGGGTCCAGCGCGGCCTGCGTGCCCTTGCGGTAGGTGTCGAGCGCCAGGCCGGTCTGCCAGCCGGAGACGTCGGCGCCCCAGAACTTCTGCTGGCTCGCGTACTGCACCACCTTGGCGGTGTTGCGGGTCTGCTCCACCGCGTCGGTCTGCGCCTGGTTCCCGACGTAGGCGACCACGCCGGTGAGCAGGGTCAGCGCCAGGATCACCCCGAACGCGATGGCGAAGCGTGCGCCCACCCGGACGCGACGCAACAAGAAGGTCATCCTTGCTCCTCTTCCAGCGGGCGTCCTCGGGACGAGGCGCACCGGACAGTCGTCGATGACGTGCTCGCCGGGGAACCGGCGCTGGATGAGTGATCGTCGGATCTTCTAGGGGCCTTCACCCGCCGAACGGATGATTCCTGAATCGTTTTTTCTAGAAGATCAGGGCGGGCCTCGAACCGGTCAGCGCTGCCAGAGGAGGGCCGCGAGCTCGGAGGCGACCGCTGCGGGGGCCGGGTCCGCGCCGGGCTCGGACTCCCGCGCCGTCAGCTCGACGACCTGCACCTGCGCCAGGCCGTCCGGGCCGGCGTGCACGCGGACGCCGTGCCCGCCGGAGGACAGCCCGAGCAGGACGTCGAAGCCGGGGGTGTCGGCGGCGAGGTGGGCGACGGCCATCACCGCGCGCCCCAGGTGACCGTCCGGGTCGACGTCGTGGGCGTCGAGCGAGGCGGCGGCCAGGGCCGTCTCGAACTCGTCGCGCACCTGGCGCTCCTGGCGGACGTGGCCCTCGAGGCGGGAGGCGACCGCTTGACGGCGCTCCCAGATCGACTGGTTCATCGCTTCCCTCCCGTGCTGCGGCGGACCGGCGGTCCACCCCGACCTGTCTTCTCGGCAGGTCGGGGCTCCGACTTCAGCGGGGTCGCGCGGTCGTCGCCCGGGCGCGGGCGGAGTGCACCCGGTCAGCGGTGCGTCAGCTGATGCGACGCTTGAGGCGGCGGCGCTCGCGCTCGCTGAGGCCGCCCCAGATGCCGAAGCGCTCGTCGTTGCCGAGCGCGTACTCCAGGCACTCCTGGCGGACCTCGCAGGACTGGCAGACGCGCTTGGCCTCGCGCGTGGAACCGCCCTTCTCCGGGAAGAACGCCTCGGGGTCGGTCTGCGCGCACAGGGCCAGCTCCTGCCAGCCCGGATCCTCCGGCGTCAGGCCCGACAGGCCCGTGAGCCCGCCCGTCATCTCCACGAGGGTGAGCTCAGGACGTCCGTCGGCGCTCACCCCGGCACTCGTCCTGGCACCGGCAAGCCCGGCCAGGGCCGCGTCGACAGCCTCGTCGGAGATCGTGTCCTCGGTCTCGAGTTCGAGGTATTCGACGTCGTCACTCACTGGTGGCCCCCACAGCCTCGGTCCTGTCACTCCCCGTGATGTGCCAGTCACCCTGCGACCACCACTGGGGGAATTACACGCGTGTCGTCCCGGAGAGTCAAGCCCGCCGTGGTATCCCGTGCTGCACTTGCGAAGACCCTGACCACATCCGTCACTCCAGGCACACGAGCGCACCCGGCCGATGGTGCGTCCGACCGGGTGACGCGGAGGGTCCGGGAGGGCGACAGGGGATGATGACGACCGTGAGCGACGTGAACGGACCCGGCCGACCCCTGCGGATCACGGCCCTCGCCGGCGGTGTCGGCGGGGCGCGGTTCCTGCGCGGACTGCTGGCGCACCTGGCGGCCTCCCCCGACCCCGCGCGGCGCGGGGCGCAGGTCACGGTGGTCAGCAACACGGCCGACGACGTCACCTTCCACGGCCTGCGGATCTCCCCCGACCTGGACTCCGTCATGTACACCCTGGGCGGCGGCATCGACGAGGTCCGCGGCTGGGGCCGCGCGCAGGAGACGTCCGGCGTCGCCGGCGAGCTGGCCGCCTACGGCGCCGAGCCGTCGTGGTTCACGCTCGGGGACAAGGACATCGCCACGCACCTCGTGCGGACGCGGATGCTCGCCGAGGGCGCGACCCTCTCGGAGGTCACGGCGCACCTGTGCGAGCGCTGGGCCCCCGGCGTCCGGCTGCTGCCGATGACCGACGACGTGGTCGAGACCCACGTCGACCTCGCCGACGGGCCGGACGGGGCCGTGCGCCGCGTCCACTTCCAGGAGTGGTGGGTCCGCCTGCACGCCGCCGTCCCCGCCGTGCGGATCGAGGCCGTCGGCGCCGAGCAGGCCTCCCCCGCCCCCGGCGTCCTCGACGCGCTGCGCGACGCGGACGTCGTCGTCCTGCCGCCGAGCAACCCCGTCGTGTCCATCGGCACCGTCCTGCAGGTCCCGGGGATCCGCCGGGCGATCGTCGAGACGGCCGCGCCCGTCGTGGGGGTCTCCCCCGTCATCGCCGGGGCCCCCGTGCGCGGGATGGCCGACGCGTGCCTGGCCGCGATCGGCGTGCCGACGACGGCCGCCGCGGTCGCCGGCCTCTACGCCGACTTCCTCGACGGCTGGCTCATCGCCGAGGGCGACGAGGCCCCCACCCGTCCCGGTCTCGTCGTGCGCCGCCGCCCGCTGCTCATGAGCTCGCCCGCCGCGACGGCCGAGCTCGCCGGGGCCGCCCTCGACCTGGCGCTGGAGCTCGTCGGACGGGAACGCGCCGCGTGAGCGCCCACCACGGTCCCGGCCACCTGCAGGTCGTCGGGCTGACGGGCATCGGCGAGGTGCACGACGGCGACGACGTCGCCGCGCTCGTCGTCGACGCCCTGCACGCCCAACGCGCCTCCCTGTCCGACGGCGACGTCATCGCCGTCTCGAGCAAGGTCGTCTCCAAGGCCGCCGGGCTCACGGCGGCGGCCGTCGACCGCGACGAGGTCGTCCTGCGCGAGTCCCGCCGGCTCGTGGCCGCACGCCGCACCCCCACGGGCGTCGCCCGCATCGTGGAGTCGGCCGCCGGCCCCGTGATGGCGGCCGCCGGCGTCGACGCCTCCAACGTCGAGGGCGACGTCGTCCTCACGCTGCCGCACGACCCCGACGCCGCGGCCCGCGAGCTGCGCACCCGGCTGCACGAGCTGACCGGCGCCGTCGTCGGCGTCGTCGTCACGGACACCGCGGGGCGGCCCTGGCGGGCCGGGCAGACCGACTTCGCCCTGGGCGCCGCCGGGATCGACGCGGTGGAGGACCTGCGCGGCAGCCTGGACACCTCCGGCCGGGAGCTGTCCGTGACGGCGCGCGCCGTCGTCGACGAGCTGGCCGCGGCCGCGGACCTCGTCAAGGGCAAGGCCGAGGGCGTTCCGGCCGCACTGTTCCGCGGGCTCGCCGACCTCGTCCTGCCCCTGGACGACCCCGGTCCCGGTGCCCGCTCGCTCGTGCGGGCGGGGGCGAGCGACTGGTTCCGCCTCGGCCACGTCGAGGCCGTGCGGGCCGCCCTCGGCGCCGGCGGCGTCGAACCCCCGCCCGTCGTGCCCGGAACCCTCACCGAACGGCTCGACCGGGCCGCCGAGGTCGCCCTCGCCGCCGGTCCCGTGACGGGCGGGGTCGTCCGCCGCGAGGGTCCGGCCCTGCGCGTCGAGGCCGCCGACGAGTTCTCCCTCGGGGCGCTGACCCAGCGCGTGCTCGCGGCGCTGTGGACCGAGTTCCTCGTGGGGCTCGTGGACCGCGACCTCGAGCGCGAACCCTCCGTCGTCCTCGTGCGCACCGTCGAACTCCCGCGCTGACCCGTGGCGGCGAGCGCGGGCTGGGTCGACCTGTCCCGGCCCGTGCGGGCGGGGATGCCCGTGTACCCGGGGGACCCGGAGTTCTCCGCGCACCCGCTGCCGGCGACGGGCGGTGAGTTCTGCCGCGTGAGTTCCCTGTCGTTGGGGACCCACACGGGGACCCACGTCGACGCCCCCGCCCACGTCGTCCCCGACGGCCCGACGCTCGAGGAACTCCCCCTCGCCCTGTTCGCCGGGCCGGCCGTCGTGCTCGACGTCCGCGGGGTCGCCGCGGTGGGTCCGGAACTCCTCGGGCCCTGGACCTCCGACGCGCGGATCGCGTTGTTGCGCACCGGGTGGGACGAGCACGCCGGGGCTCCCGACGAGTTCGACCACCCCCACCTGACGGTCGCCGCGGCGCAGTTCCTGCGGTCGGTCGGGGTGCGGACGGTCGGCATCGACGCGGCGAGCGTCGACGGGCCCGGAACCCTCGCCGCGCACCGCGTGCTGCTCGGGGACCGGGCCGACCCCGGCGTCGTCGTGGAGAACCTGCGGGGGCTGGGGAACCTGCCGCGGCGGGTGGAGTTCGCCGCGTTCGGGTGGGCCCTGGTGGGCGGGGACGGGTCGCCCGTGCGGGCCGTGGCGCGCCCCCGGGCGTAGGTCAGCGCGCGGCGCGGACCGCGCGGTTCGGGGTGTGCGTGGGCAGGGTCATCTTCGGCCCGCGGCGCGGCCGGTACGCGCCCGCGAACTCCAGGAGTCGTTGCACCCGGAACCGGTGGCCGCGGTAGCACTCGATGACCTCGGCGCACCCCGCGTCGTCGAGGACCTCCCCCGTCAACGCCCACGAGACGTTCTTGGCGACGTGGTAGTCGCCGAAGCTGAACGCGTCGGCGTGGCCGTGGGCCCGCTGGCGGACCTCCGCGGACGTCCACACCCCGACCCCCGGCAGCGATCGCAGGGCGCGGTCGGCCTCGTCGGGCCCCAGGGACAGCGTGCGTTCCAGGCCGGCCGCGCGCGGCGCCGCGAGGATCGTCACCTTGCGCCGGCGCAGCTCGACCCCGGCCTGCAACCACTCCCAGGAGGGGATGCGCAGCCACTGCTGCGGGGAGGGCGGCAGCAGCAGCCCGGCGGGTCCGGGGGCGGGTTCGCCGAAGCGGTGGACGAGGCGGCGCCAGGCCGCGAACGCCTCGACGCCCGTCACGACCTGCTCCAGGGCCGAGGCCGACAGGGCCTCGAAGACGGCGCGGTTGCGGCCCACCCGCCAGTGCGGGTGCGCGCGCCAGGACTCGACGAGGACGGCGTGCTCGGGGCGCGGCACGAACTCCGCCCACGTGTCGTCGGCGGCGCCGAGGAGCTCGGGCACCCCGTCCAACGCCCAGTCCGTCCCCGGTCCCCACGCCTGGGCGTGCACCGCCGCGTCCGCGGGGCGGGCCTGCACGCGCAGGACGACGGGGCCGTCCGGGGTGCGGGTGGCCCGCCAGACGGAGCCGTCGGCGTCCTGCCGGTAGGTCGGGTCACCCCCGCCGCGGCGCAGCGGCCGCAGCATCGCGGTGACGGGGACGGGCCGGCCGGGGGCCCAGCACAGCTCCCCGTCCGGCGTCATGCCTCCACGGTAAGCGCCGGGGTGGCCTGGTCGGGACGGCTCGCGGGACGGCGGGTGGCCAGGTACGAACCGGCCAGGACGAGGGCGAAACCGGCGATCGTCGTGGCGGTGATGCGCTCCCCCAGGACGACCGCCCCGGCGACGACGGCGACGACGGGGTTGACGTAGACGATCGCCGTCGCCCGGACGGGACCGATCTCGCCGACGAGGGCGAACAGCAGCAGGAACGCCCCCGCGGTGCAGACCAGCGCGAGGACCGCGACGGAGGCGAGGACCTGGCCGGAGGGGACCGTCGCCGGCAGACCCGGGCCGAGGGCGACGACCGGCACGTAGACGAGGGCGGCCAGCACGAGGCTGGCCAGCACGACGGCCGTCCCCGGCAGGTCGCCGAGGTGCCGGGCCAGCACGGCCGGCCCGATCGCGTAGCCCACGACGACGACGGCCAGCTCGGCGACGGCCCCGAACTGCCCGGGCTGCAGGTCGAAGCCCACGAGCGTCGCCACCCCGAGGGTGCCGAGGGCGAGCCCGGTCCAGCCCACCGCGCCGAGGTGCTCGGCGCGGCGCGAGGCCAGGGCCACCAGGACGCCGACGACGGGCACGGCGGAGATGACGACGGCCGTCGTCGAGCTGGGCAGGTCGTGCTCGGCGCGGGCCAGGAACAGCCACGGGCCGACGATCTCGAACCCGGTGTAGGCGGCGACCGCCTTCCAGCGGCGTGCCAGCGCGGGCAGCGCCTCGCGGACCTCGCGGCGGGCCAGCGCGAAGGGCGCGAGGACGACGGCCGCGAGCGCGGTGCGGGCGAGGACGAGGGTGGACGGGGCCAGCTCCTCCCCCGCGATCTTGATGAGCAGGTACGGGATCCCCCAGGCGAGGCCGAGGGCGGCGAAGAGCAGAGCGGCACGGCGGGTCACCCCTCGATCGTCGCGCCCTCGGCACCGTTCAGTCCAGCTAGAGTTCCTGCATGAGTCTCGACAGCGAAGACTTCACGATCGACCTCCGGCGCCTGCGGCTCCTGCGGGAGGTGGAGCGCCGCGGGACCGTCGCCGCGACGGCCGCCGCCCTGCACCTGACGCCGTCGGCCGTCTCCCAGCAGCTGGCCGGCCTGGCCCGGGACCTCGACGTGCCGCTCCTGGAGCGGCAGGGCCGCGGCGTCCGCCTCACCGGGCAGGCCCGCGTCCTCCTCACCCACGCGGACACCGTTGCGGCACAGCTGGAGCGGGCCCGCGCCGACCTGCTCGCCTTCGACGCCGGGCTCGTCGGGGAGGTCCGGGTCGGGACGATGGCGAGCGCCGTCTTCGCCGTCGTCGGCCCCGCCCTGCGGACCCTGCGGACCGAGCGTCCCGGCGTGCGCCTGCTCGTGCGCGAACGCGAACCGGTCGACGCCGTCGCCGGGCTGGACGCCGGGGACCTCGACATCGTCGTCACCGTCGACCACCCGGCGGGCCCGCGGCGCGACGACGCCCGCTACGACCGGGTCGACCTGCTCACCGACGTCCTCGACGTCCTGCTGCCCGCCGACCACCGGTTCGCCGACCGGGACGAGCTGGACCTCGCCGAGCTGGCGCACGAGGAGTGGGTCGCGGCCGCCACGGACGACGCGTGCGCGCAGATCACCGCGGGGGCTTGTGCCGCAGCGGGTTTCTCCCCCGACGTGCGCCACCACACCTCCGAGTACGACGCCCTGGCCGCCCTCGTCGCCGCGGGGGCTGGTGTCGCCCTCGTCCCGCGACTGGCGCACCCGCTGCGCCCGGACGGGCTGCGGGTGGTCCCGTTGACCGGTCAGCCGCCGGCCCGGTCGATCTACGCGGCCACGCGTGCGGGGCGCGGGACGGACGCCCCGACGGCCGCCGTGCTCGAGGCGTTCCGGCAGGTGGCGGCGGCGCGGCCCGACGGGGTGGGGTGAGGGGTCCGGACGGGGACATCCAGGGGCGTCAGCCGTCCCCGCGGACCCTGGCGAACAGGAGCAGGTCCCGGCGCCGGCCGCCGATGTCCCGGTAGCTGCGCAGCAGTCCCTCGCGGCGGTAGCCCGCCCGCTCGGCCGTGCGGATCGACGCCTCGTTCCAGGGTTCGACCACGAGCTCGACGCGGTGGGCGCCGGGGACGGTCCAGGCGAAGGAGGTCAGCGCGGTGAGGGCGGCGGCGGCGACGCCGCGTCCGCGCGCCGAGGGCGCCACCGCGTAGCCCACGGCCAGCCGGCCCTCGTCCAGGGCGCGGGACCACAGACCGATCTGCCCGAGGGCCTCGTCGGAGTCGCGGTCGGCGATCGCGAGGGCGTACCCCACCCCCTCCGCGACGCGCCCCTGCTGCCGCCGCACCCAGGCGAGCGCCTGGTCCGCGTCCGCGTGGGCCGGCAGCGATCCGGTGAGGGGGACGTAGGGGTCCGTCGCCAGGTCGACGGCCATCGCGACGTCGCCGTCGCGGAAGGGGCGCAGGACGACCGGTCCGGCCGGCAGCCGGTCCGGCACGGGCGGCAGGTCGGGGCGCAGTGAGGACACCGGTCCATCGTCGGGCACGCCGTCAGCGAACACCTGCGACCACGCCTTGACGCTGCTAGCTCGTAATCCTGTAATTGCTGCATGAGCGACACGGCAGACATCGCAGCCTGGTTCACCGGCCGGCTGCCGCAGGACTGGTTCGAGACCGCCCCGGCGGTCTCCGTCGACCGCGAGGAGGTCGTGGTCACCGGGCGGCTCCCCCGCCCCACCGACGTGCCCACCGAGGGCGGGGCCGCCGCCGCCCGCCGCGGCGAGGCGGGCCGGATCGCCCGCTTCCGCGAGGAGACCCGCGGAGCCCGCATGCGCATCGCCGACGAGGCCGAAGCCCTCTTCGGCCGCAAGGTCGCCTGGGGCGCAGCCTGCGGGGAGAGCGAGGAGCTGTTCACCAACCTCGCCACCCCCGTCATGACGCGGCTGCGCCAGCCGCAGCGCCAGGTGCTCGACACGCTCGTCGACGCCGGCGTCGCGCGGACCCGGTCCGAGGCCCTCGCCTGGTGCGTCCGCCTCGTCGGTCAGCACCAGCAGGAGTGGATCGAGCAGCTGCGCGAAGCTCTCGCCGGGGTGCGCGAGGCCCGGGCCGCCGGGCCGGTCTGACCACCCGGCTCCGCGCGGGGTTCGGCCGCGTCGCCCCCCACGGGGGCGGGGCGGCACGAGTGTGGTCAGTCGGCCGCGGGCACCAGGCCGTGCAGGTGGCAGGCCGCGACGTGCGCGCCGGCGGCACCCACCGGTTGCAGCGCCGGGTCCACCGTCGCGCACGGCTCGAACGCCTGTGGGCAGCGCGTCCGGAACCGGCAGCCCGAGGGCACCTTGGCGGCCGAGGGCACGTCGCCGGACAGCACGATCCGCTCGCGCCGGCGTTCCTGCGCCGGCGACGGCACGGGGACGGCGGACAGCAGCGCCTGCGTGTACGGGTGCTGCGGGTCCGCGGCCAGGTCCGCGGCCGAGGCCACCTCGACGACACGGCCGAGGTACATGACGGCGATCCGGTCGGACAGGTGCCGCACGGCGGCGAGGTCGTGGGAGACGAACAGCAGCGTCAGGCCCAGCGTCCGCTGCAACGACCGCAGGAGGTTCAGGACCTGCGCCTGCACGCTGACGTCGAGGGAGGCGATCGCCTCGTCGCACACGACGAAGTCGGGTTCCCCCGCCAGGGCCCGGGCGATGCCGACGCGCTGGCGCTGGCCGCCGGAGAACTCGTGCGGGTACCTCGACGCGACGGCCGGGTCGAGGCCGACGAGCTCGAGCAGTTCGGCGACGCGGACCGCGCGGGCGGCGGCACCCCGGTGCAACCCGTGCACCTGCAGCGGTTCGGCGACCGTCTGGCCCACCGTCATCCGCGGGTCCAGGCTCGCGTACGGGTCCTGGAACACCATGACGGCGCGACGTCGCAGCGCGCGCAGGTCGCGCTGCGACAACCCCGTCACGTCGGTGCCGTCGAACTCGACCGACCCGCCCGTGGGTTCCACCAGACGCAGCAGCGCGTTCCCGAGGGTCGACTTCCCGCAGCCGGACTCCCCCACCAGACCCAGGGTCTCGCCCCGGAACACGTCGAGGTCGACGCCGTCGACGGCGCGCACGGCACCGGTCGTCCTGCGCCGCAGACCCTTCGACCGCACCGGGAAGTGGACCTGCAGGTCCCGTGCCCGCACCAGCACGTCGTTCCCCATCAGTCCTCCAGCCCGTAGAACGTCGCCGCACGGTGCGTGCCAGAACCCCCGACGGGCGCGAGCGGCGGTTGCTCGGTGGCGCAGCGCACGTCCCCGCGCACGGGGCAGCGCGGGTGGAACACGCACCCGGGCGGCAGGTCCGTCGGCGGGGGCGGCGTGCCGGGGATGGCGACGAGTTCGTCCGTCGGCGACTCCAGCGACGGCAGGGACCCCAGCAACCCGCGCGTGTAGGGGTGCGCGGGTGCCTCGAACACCTCGTCGACGCGACCGTCTTCCACGCAGCGCCCGCCGTACATGACGAGCACGCGGTCGGCGGTCCCGGCGACCACGCCGAGGTCGTGGGAGATCCAGACGACGCCCGTGCCGTGCTCGTCCTGCAGGCGCGCGACGAGGTCGAGGATCTGCGCCTGCACCGTCACGTCCAGCGCGGTCGTCGCCTCGTCGGCGACGAGCAACCGCGGGTTCCCGGCCAGGGCGATCGCGATGACGACGCGCTGGCGCATCCCGCCGGACAACTGGTGCGGGTACCGGTCCAGGACCCCGCGCGGGTCGGGCAGGCCGACGTCGGCGAGGAGTTCGGCGGCGCGTTCCCGCGCGGCCTTCTTCGAGGACACGAGCCGGTGCGCGAGCAGCCCCTCCCCCACCTGCCGGCCGATCGTCAGGACGGGGTTCAGCGAGGTCATCGGGTCCTGGAAGACCATCCCGATCCCGTTGCCGCGCACGGTGCGCAGCTCGGCCTCGGACGACCCGACGAGTTCGCGGCCCTCGAACCGGGCGGACCCGGTGACCCGGGCGTGCCCGGGCAGCAGTCCCAGCAGCGCCATGACGGACACGCTCTTGCCGCTGCCGGACTCCCCGACGATCGCGACGGTCTCGCCCGCGTCGACGGTGTAGTCCAGGCCGTTGACGACGTGCGCCGTCCCGCGCGGGGTGTCGAGCTCGACCCGCAGGTCGCGGACCTCCAGGACGCTCACACCGACCTCCTCCGACGACCGCCGAACGTCCGCTTGCCCGCCTGCAAGGCGCTGCGCTGCTGCGGGTCCAGGACGTCGCGCAGGCCGTCGCCGAGCAGGTTGAACGCCAGCACGAGCAGCACGATCGCGAGCCCGGGGAACACCGCGATCCACCAGGCCAGGTCGATGTACCCGCGCCCCTCGGACAGCATCCGTCCCCAGCTCGGGTCCGGTGGCTGCGTGCCCAGGCCGATGAACGACAGAGCGGCCTCGGCGAGGACCGCGAACGCCAGGCTCACCGAGGTCTGCACGATGACCGGCGGCGCCGCGTTCGGCAGGACGTGCCGGAACAGCAGCCGCAGGTCCGAGGCCCCGACGGACCGGGACGCCCGGACGTAGACCGTCTCCCGCACCCCCAGGACCGCCGAGCGCGTCACGCGCGCGAACACCGGCGTGTAGGTGATGCCGATGGCGATCATCGCGTTCGTCGTCCCCGGGCCGAGCACCGCGATGACCGCGATGGCCAGCAGGATCGCGGGGAACGCGAACAGCACGTCCATGAGCCGCATGAGGACGGTGTCGACCCAGCGGCCGTAGAACCCCGCGAACAACCCGACGAGGACACCCGCGACGAGCGAGAAGCCGACGGCGACGGCGCCGACCTGCAGGGACACCTTGGCCCCCAGCACGACGCGGGACAGCACGTCCCGGCCGAGGTCGTCGGTGCCGAACCAGTGCGCCCCGCTCGGCGCCTGCAGCCGCTGGGTCACGTCGACCTCGTTCGCGCCCTGGGGGGCGATCTGGTCGTCGAACACCGCCACGACCACGACGGCGAGCAGCACCAACGCGGCGAACACCGAGGGCGGGGAGGACAGCAGCAACCGCAACCCCTCCGCGGACCGGCGTTCCCGCGGCCGCCCGCTCACGGCGACCCCGCCGGCGGCCGGGGCGCTCACGCGCTGATCCTCGGGTCGAGCACCGAGTACAACAGGTCCACCACCAGGTTCAGGACGAGGAACACGAGGGCGAAGAGCAGCACCGCCCCCTGCAGGACGGGGTAGTCGCGGGCCTGGACCGACTGCAGGGCGAGCTGTCCAAGCCCGGGCCAGGCGAACACGATCTCCACCACGACGACGCCGGACAGCAGGTAGGCCAGCTGCACCCCCGTCACCGTGACGAGCGGCAGCAGCGCGTTCCGCAGGACGTGCCAGTTCAGGACGGCGCGGGCCCCGAGGCCCTTGGCCCGGGCGGTGCGGACGTGCTCGGCCGACAGCGCCTCCAGGACGCTGGACCGGGTGAACCGCGTCAGCACGCTCCCGGAGACCAGACCCGTCGTGACGGCCGGCAGGACGAGGGACCGCACCCAGCCGACCGGGTCCTCGCTCAGCGGCACGTACCCGCCGGCGGGGAACCAGCCGAGGCCCCCGGCGAACACGAGGATGAGCATGATGCCCATCCAGAACTCCGGGACGGAGATGCCGATCTGGGACAGCACCGTTCCCGCCCCGTCGAGCACCGAGCGGGGCCGCAGGGCCGACGCCGTGCCGAGCGGGACGGCGATGAGCAGCGCGACGAGGATCGACGCCCCGGCCAGGGACGCCGTGGCGGGCAGGCGTTCCAGGATCAGCAGCGTCACCGGGTCCCCGGAGCGGAAGCTCACCCCGAGGTCACCGGTGACCGCGTGCCCGAACCAGCTGAAGAACTGCGCGACGAGCGGCTGGTCGAGGCCGGCCCGTTCGCGCAGCGCGTCGTACGTCCCCTGGTCGAACCGGGTCCCCAGCGCCAGCCGGACGGGGTCGCCGGGCACGAGGTGGACGAGCGTGAACGTCGCGATGCTGACGCCGACGAGGACGACGAGCGCCTGCAGCGTGCGCCGGACGGCGAGTCCCGTCACGAGTCGGCCCGCGTCGGCAGGGCCAGGGTGCCGAAGTCCACCGCCTTGTCGACGCGCACCTCGTAGCCCGTGATGCCCTTCTTCCACACCTGCACGGCGTCGGGGTTGTAGAGGAAGAGGTAGGAGACGTCGTCGACGATCTGCTGCGCCGCCTGCTCGTACAGCGTCTTGCGCGCGGCCTGGTCGGGTTCGACGGCGGCGCGGTCGAGGAGGTCGTCCGTCGTCGGGTTGGAGTACTTCTGGTAGTTGTTCGCCCCGCCCGTGCGGTGCTGCTCCTCGTAGAAGTCGGCCGGGTCGACGTTCCCCAGCCACCCGAGCACGAACGCGTCGAAGTCCCCGCGCCCCTGCCGGTCCAGCCAGGTGGCGAAGTCCTCGGTCTGGATCTCCACCGTGATGCCGACGGGTTCGAGCTGGCTGGCGAGGACCTGGGCCGCGGTGACCGTCTCGGGGTAGTCCGACGTCACCATGACCCCCATCGTCAGCGGCGTGGACACCCCCGCCTGCTGCAGCAACCGCTTCGCCTCGTCGACGTCGGTGCGGAAGGGCGCGTAGTCGTAGTACCACTCGCTGCCCTGCGGGATCGCCGTCTGGTTCGGGCGGGCCGTGCCGAACTTCGCGGCCTCGGTCACGGCGTCGCGGTCGACGGCGAACGCGACGGCCCGGCGGACCTCGACGCGGTCGAACGGCGCCTTCGCGCAGTTCATCGCCAGGTACCAGTAGTCGACGCTGGCGACCTGCCCCAGGTCGACCGACTCGTCGTCCGCGAACGAGGCCACCCGCTGCGGCGGCACGTTGTCCGTCCACTGCACCTGGTCGGTCGTGAGCGCCGTGAGGGCCGCGGCCGGTTCGGGCAGGAACTGGAACGTGACCCCGCCGAGCTTGGGAGCCCTCGACCAGTAGTCGTCGAAACGGCGCAACGAGATCTCGCTCGCCGAGGAACCCTGCAACGAGAACGGCCCCGTGCCGTTGGCCTTCGTCGCGAGCGTGGACTCGTCGACGTCCTTGGACAGGATCGCCATGCCCTTGAACGCGCCGATGCGGGACAGCAGGTTCGGCGTCGGCCGCTCCAGCGTGATGACGACGGTGCGGTCGTCGGGTGCGGTGACGTCCGCGACGGTCGCGAAGCGGGCGGAGTTCGCGAGTTCCTGGTCGATGATGCGCCGGTAGGAGAAGACCACGTCGGCCGCGGTGAACGGGGTCCCGTCGTGGAACGTGACGCCCTCCACCAGGCGGAAGGTCCACGTCAACCCGTCCGCGCTCGTCTCCCACTGCGTCGCCAGGGACGGCTCCATCTCCAGCGACTTCCCGTTCGGGACGACGAGGGTGTCGTAGACGTTCTCGAGCACCTGGAAGCTGGCGTAGGCCGTCGTCTTGTGCGGGTCGAGCTGGTCCGGCTGGGCGCTGATGGCGGCGACGAACGCGCCGCCACCGGCCGGTCCCGCGGCGTTCCCGTTCCCGGTGTCGACGCTCTTCCCGACGCTGCAGCCCGCGCTCGCGGCGACGAGCGGGGAGGCGGTCAGGGCGGCCAGGAGGGCTCTGCGGCGCATGTTCGATCACCTACGAGGGGTCGGGGTCAGGACGCGTGCCGGCGCCTCACCCTGCCGAGAAGTGGCCTCGAACACCAATCCTGACGGCGGTCCGGTCTCTTTCGTGATCAGATCGACACCTGCGCCGATCACTCCCCCGAGCGCGCCGCCCTGGCCTTCACGACGAGCTCGGCGCGGTGCCCGGCCAGCGCGGCGAACGCGAGCACGAGGTCCGACACCGTCAGCAGGACGCGGGAACCGAGGACGACGACCGCGGCGCCGCCGGACCCCGCGGCGAGCGCGACGACCGCCCCCAGCACGAGTTCGCGCGCCCCGGCCCCGGCGGGGGCCAGCACCACGAGGAACCCGACCATCCACGCCACCGCGTACCCGCCGACGGCGAGCGCCAGCGTCGACCCGGTGGACCAGTCGACCCCGACCGCACGGGCCAGGACGAACACCTGCAACCCCACCGCGACCCACGAGGCGAGGGCCCAGCCGGCGGAGGCGAGCAGGCCGCGCAGGGTGATGCGGTGCTCCAGCGGTTCCTGCCGGGCCACCTTCAGCAGCACGCGCAGCAGCGGGTTGATGACCTGCGGCACGAGCAGGACCAGCAGCAACGGGGTCGCCCAGCGCAGCCAGCCGGTCCACTCCCAGCCGGCGATGTCACGGCCGCGCAGCGCGAGCGGCAGCACACCGGTGACCAGCAGCGACGCCGTCGTCATCGACACCAGGAGCGCGACGGCGAGCGCGGAACCGGTGCGCCGGCGCGGGACGCCGTGGTCGCGCGCGAGCTCGGCCTGGGCGACGAACTGGAAGACCGTGCCCGGGATGTAGCGCCCGAGCTGACCGACGAAGAACACCCGCGCGGCCGCCCCCACGGGCAGCCGGGAGCCGAGGTCGGCCAGGACCGCGCGCCAGGACGCCCCCGACAGCGCGACGTTGGCCAGCGACAGCAGGAACGCGAGGAGCACCGACCACGCGTCGAGCCGGGACCAGGCGTCGGCGATGGCGGCCCGGTCGCGCACGACGTAGACCACGGCGAGGCCGAGCGCGACGACGAGGAACCCCACCCGCAGGACGGGCGAGCGCAGGACCCCCAGGAGGCGGGAGAGCACCCCTCAGCGCCGCACGAACGTGAGCAGCACGAAGGTGTAGTCCAGTCCGGTCCGCTTCCAGTGCACGGGCCGTTCGGGGTGGGCCAGGACGTCGTCCGTCAGCTCGCCGACGAGGTCGAGCCCGACGCGGTCGGCGAGCGCGACGAGGTCGCGCAGGTCGGCCGGCGAGAAGATCTTCACCGGCGCGCCGTAGGCCGTGACCCCGGTCGTGTCCGGCGGCGACTGGTCGTAGTCGGTGGACAGCGCGAGCACGCCGCCCGGCCGCAGGATGCGCGCCGTCTCGGTGAGGAAGCCGGCGATGGGGACGCCGTGCTCGATGACGGACATGCAGGTCACGGCGTCGAGCGACCCGTCCGGCAGGCCGGTGTCGGTGACGTCGCCGCGGCGGAACTCCACCCCGTCGCGGTGGACCGTCGCACCGAACTCCAGGTTGATGCCCGCGAGGTCGCCGCGCGTGCGGCCCAGGCCGTACAGGCGCAGCCACGGCAGGACCGGGGAGTACCGCGCCGACCCGGCGTCCAGGACGCGGGCCGTGCGGGAGCCGTCGTCGGCCAGGGTCAGGACGGCCGCGACGGCACCGAGGGCGTCCCAGTTCTTCGGGGAGTCCGGGTGCGCGGGCAGGTGCAGCCGCTTGGTCTGCGCGACGGCGTCGGCGACCTCGGCGGCGTCGTGCAGGACGCCCGTGCGCGGGACGCCCGAGGGGACGGGACGGGCGGCGGGGGCAGCGGTGAGCTTGCGGGCGGCGAGCTGCTCCCCCACCCGGCGCTGGACGCCGACGCGGGCCCAGAGGGCGTGCTCGGCACCCCGCTTGGCCACGGCGAGGGCCTTGCCGCCGGGCGGGGCGGCGGCCGTCCCACCCTTGGCGGCCTCGTCGACGGCGCCGAGGTAGGCGTCCCACGGGGCCTCGAGGTCAGGAGCTTCGACGTTGTCCCGCAACGTCTTCAGGCCACCGTCGGCCAGGCGCAGCAGCCCCTCGGCCAGCGCCGCGGCGCTGCCCGGTTCGACGAGGACGCCGTCGACGCCGTCGCGCACCTGCGCCGGGAACGACCCGACGCGGGTGGCCAGGACGGGCAGGCCGTGGGCGAAGGCCAGCAGCGCGTTCTGCGAGGCCGTGCCGGAGCGGTAGGGCAGCACGACGGCGTCGTGGGCGGCCATGAGCTCGGGGATGCGGGCCGCGGGGACGTACCCTTCGCGCAGCTCCACGTGACCGCGCATCCCGGGCCCCGTCGCGAGCTCGCGGACCCGGCGGCCGGCAGCGCCCCACAGCTCCCCGGCGATGGTGAGCCGGGCGTCGAAGCCGCGCTGGTGCACCTCGCGCAGCGCCTCGAGCAGCAGGTCCAGGCCCTTGTACTCGCGGACGACGCCCAGGCTGAGCAGCCGGACGCCGCCGTCACGCGGCACCCGCGAACCGGCCTCACCGGCCAGCTTCGGGCCGCCGGGCAGGTGCGGGGGCAGGTCGGCCGTCACGACGCGGCGGGCGCCGTGGGCGTGGGCCAGCGCGGCCTGCGCGTCGGAGTGGACGACGACGCCGTCGACGGCGGCGAACAACCGGGACACGAGCAGCTCGTCGCCGGGGTTCGGCTCGTGCGGCAGCACGTTGTGCGCGACGACGACCGTGCGCGCGGCGGAGTGCGCCGCGCGCATCGCGGCGAGGACCGTCATGAGCGCGGGGACCTGCAGCGGGACGACGTGGGCGATGACGACGAGGTCGGCCTGCGCGACGTGCCGCCCGGTGCGCCACCAGGACGCCGGCGAGGACCAGGACAGCGGGCGCAGCGTCGGGGTGAACTCCGGCACCTCCGGCGTCGCGTCGGGCAGCGCCACCTCCCCCGGGTACAGCAGCTCGGGGTACAGCTTGGCCCAGGAGACGAGCTTGACGTCGGCGTCCGGCCCCTGCGCCAGGTGCCGGGCCAGTTCGGTCGTGTGGACCGCGATGCCGCCCTTGCTGGGGTGGGCGGGGCCGAGGACGACGATCCGTCGCCGCCCGGGGGCGGCGCTCACGCGCTGTCCCGCGAACGCACCACGAGGTCGGCGAGCAGTGCGACGGCGCCGATGAGCAGCCCCGATACGAGCAGCAGGACGGTGTTGGCCGGGAAGTAGAAGGCGTGCCGGAACATGTCGGTGACGCCCTTGACGAACCCGAGGCCGAAGAGGAACAGCGCCACCGGCATGAGCACGCGCAGCGGCTCGAAGTACATGATCATCCGCAGCACCTGGAGGATGTACCGGTAGGCGTCCTTGGTGAAGTGGAACTTCGACGTCCCCGCGCGCTTGGCGTAGCTCGTCGGGACGTACTTGATGTCGTGCTGGTTGCACAGGAACGACAGCGTGATCGTCGTGACGCAGGAGAACCCGGCGGGCAGCAGCCGCAGGTACGGCAGCGAGACCGACTTGCGGAAGGCGCGCAGACCGGAGTTCAGGTCGGGGATGCGCTGCCGCGCCAGCACTTCGGCGACCTTGCGGATGACGAACTTCGCGGGCACGCGCAGCGCCTTGTGCGAGCCCTCCTCCGTCGTGCGCGCGCCGACGACCTGGTCGTAGGAGTCGTCCTCGAGCAGGACCCGGATGAGCTCGGGGATGCGCTCGTTCTCGTAGGACATGTCCGCGTCGGTCCACACGACGATCTCGCCGCGGGCCATCTGCGTGCCGATGCGGCGGACCGTGCCGGAGCCGCCGTTGCGGCGGAACGCGACGACGCGCAGGTTCGGGTACTCGTGCTCGACCGAGCGCAGGACCTTCAAGGTGTCGTCGGTGGAGCAGTCGTCGACGGCCAGCAGCTCGTACGGCATGCCGTCGTCGTCCATCACCTTGGTGATGCGCTGGACCTCCAGCAGGACGTGCGCCTCCTCGTTGTAGCAGGGCAGCACGATCGTGGCGACGGGCGCCGGTCCGCTCAGGGGCTGGACCTCATCTTCGACAGGCATGGCGGGGTGAGCTTACCTACGAACGGGGCGGTTCCCGGGACGCCGGCGCGGGGCGGCACGATGACCCCGTGAGCCATCACGGGTCCTCCGCAGAACCCGCGCGGGACCGCGCCGCCGAGCGTGCGCGCTCCTTCGGCGCCGTCGCCGACGTCTACGACCGCGCCCGTCCGAGCTACCCCGACGAGGCACTGGACTGGCTGCTGCCGGCGGCGCGTGCCGACCGGCCCCTGCGGGTGGTCGACCTCGGGGCCGGGACGGGCAAGCTGACCCGCTCGCTCGTGGCCCGCGGCCTCGACGTCGTGGCGGTCGAGCCGACGCCGGGGATGCGCGAGACGTTCTCCCGGGTGCTGCCGGACGTCGAGGTGCTCGACGGCACGGGCGAGTCCATCCCGCTGGCCGACGGCTCGGTCGACGCCGTCCTCATGGCCCAGGCGTGGCACTGGGTCGACCCGGACACCGCCGCGCCCGAGGTCGCCCGCGTCCTGCGCCCCGGCGGCCGGCTGGGCCTGCTGTGGAACGTCCGCGACGCCGGTGTGGACTGGATCGCCCGCCTGGACCGGTTGCTGCCCGGCCCCGGGGAGGAGCAGCTCGGCAGCCTCGCCCCCCGCGTCGGCCCGCCGTTCGGCCCCGTCGAGCGGTACGACGTCCGCTGGTCCGACCCGGTCACCGTGGAGTCGCTGCTGGACCTGACGCGGTCGCGCAGCTGGGTCATCGCCCTCGACGACGAGCGCCGCGAGGAGGTGCTCGCCGACGTGCGGGCGCAGGCCGAGGAGCGGTTGCGGCGCACCGGGACGCTGGCGCTGGAGTACGTCACGCGGTGCTCGCGGGCGACGCTGCCCGGCTGAGCGCCGGCCCGGCACACCACCTGGGGACACCCATCGGTGTCACCACGGGTCGCACCGACGTGGAGTGACGTGTGGGTGCCCCGCGGTGGTCGTCCGGGCGACCGGATCGGGACACCCACCGGTGGTTCCACACCCGGTCCCACGTCCGGTCCCATGCCCGGTCCCTCGTCGATGCGGGCGTGGGACCGGCCTGCCGGTCGTGCTGACGACGCCGGTGCCGGTCCCACACCCGGTCCCACGAGGGGGGGCCCACGGGAAACTTGTGGGCACCGCCGGCGAGGCCCCCGACGATGGGGCCGTGCCCCGCATCGTCCCGGCGACCCCCGCCGACGCCCCGGCCGTCGCCGACGTCTTCCTCGCCGCCCGCGCGACCATGACGTACCTGCCCGAGCTGCACACCGACGACGAGACCCGCGGCTTCATCGCCGACGTGGTCCTCCCCCGGCAGGACGTGCACCTCGCGCTCGACGACGACGGCGCGGTGCTGGGGTTCGCCGCCGTCGACGGAGCCTGGCTGGAGCACCTCTACGTCGCACCCGCCGCGTGGGGCCGCGGGGTCGGCACCGCCCTGCTCGAACACGTGCTGGCCGGGCGCGACGGCGAGCTGTCGCTGCACGTGTTCCAGCGCAACACCGGTGCCCGGCGGCTCTACGAGCGGCACGGGTTCGTCCTCGTCGCCACCGGCGACGGGAGCGGGAACGAGGAGCGCGAGCCCGACGCGACCTACCGCCGCCCCCCTCACCCTGAGTCACCGCGGGAGCCTGCGGGGTCGAGCTCGTTGACGCTACGAGCCGAACCTATCGGCCTGTTGCGTCAACGACCCGAACCCGACCCAGCCCCGCGGTGACGGAGGGTGAGGGGCGGGGGTCAGGGGGCGGAGCCCGTCACGAGCCGGACGTCGATGCGCTGCACGCCGTCGGGGCGGCGGGTCAGGACGCGCTCGTCCTCGCTCGTGCGCCGGCTCACGACGACGCGCGGGTCGGAGACGCCGAGGCGGGTCAAGACCTCGACAGGGTCGGTGTCGCCGCCGGCGGCGACGAGGACGGGGTTCCCGCCGGCCTGCCGGATGCGGGCGGCCTCGCGGTCCACCGCCGCGCGCAGCGTCGTCCAGTACTCCTCCGTCCCCTGCCGGCCCTGGGAGGTCGGCACGACGATCGAGGCCGCCGGCACGTCGCACGTCCCGCGCAGCAGCTGCGGCCACTCGTTGCGCGAGCGGGGGTCGACGGCGAGGGCGACGTCGCCGGGGGCGAAGCTCGCGCAGGCCCGGGCCACGGCCGCGGGTTCGCCGACCTCGGTCCGTTGGGTGGCGACGGGCAGCGTGCCCCAGACGGCCGGCCCGACGAGCAGGACGACGGCGATCGCTGCGGCCGGCCCGACGAGACGCCCGGGACAGCGCGCGAGGACCCACCGGCAGGCGGCGACGGACAGCACCACGACCGCCGGGAGGACGACGACGACGAACCGGCGGTCGGCCCACGGGTGGTCGGGCGTGATGCCCGGGCGGTACAGCGTCAGGAGCGTCGACCCGAGCGCGACGACGTACGGCGCCGTCCAGGACGGGAGGTCACCGCGCCCCTGGACCGCCCGCACCACCCGCGGCAGCGCCACCACGGCCGCGGCCGCCGCGAGGGCGACCGCGGGCCACCCGAGGTACCAGGCGATCCAGTCGATCGAGTGCTCGGCGTACGTGCGGCCGCCGTCGACCGGGAGTCCCTGCGCCAGTTGCAGACCCGCGACGAGCTTGCTGCCGGAGTCCTCGGGGTCCTGGCGCACGACGAGCCACAGCGGCCGGCTCGCGAGCACGGCCAGCACCACCGCGAGCGCCACCGCCAGGACGGTCGGCACCCGCTCGCTCGTCAGCCACCGCCGCCGGGCCAGGACGCCGCGGCGGGCCAGCCGGACGACGACGGCGCTCGCGACCGTCAAGAGCACCAGACCCGCGACGAGCGGCAGCAGCGACCCCGAGATGGTGCCCAGGTAGGGGCGCGAGGTGAGCAGGGCGGAGGCGACGGCGAGCGCCGAGGCGATGCCCGTCCCGGCCAACAGCGCGCGGGCCCCGGGGTGCCGGACGACGAGCAGGACGGCGAGGACGGGGACGAGGACCGCCACCTCGCGCAGGAAGTCGATGCGCACGAACCCGCACGCGCCGACGAGCAGACCCGCGCCGAGGCCGAGCCGGGCGGCCGTCCGACCCGTCGCGGGCAGCAGCGCGACGAGCAAGGTCGCGGCCCCGAACAGGACGAGGAGCGCGGGCGGTTCGGAGTAGGTGGACCGGTTGGCGTGCAGGACGGGCTGCGCGATCGCGAGCGTGGCCGCGGCCAGCGGGGCCCAGCGGGGGCCGACGACGCGGGCCGTGAACCCGGCGACCGCCAGCACGCCGAAGGCCCCGAGGATCCCGGGGACGACGAACATCCCCGTCCAGCCCCCGGCCCAGTCCCCCAGCGAGTACAGCGCCGGGGCCCCCAGGAGGAACTGCGGGACCACGTGGTCCCCGACCTGGTAGAACGCCGGCGAGGCGAGGCTGACGTTGGGGTCGGCGAGCGCCGCGGCGCCGCCGAGGGCGGACACGGACGCGTCGACGGGGAGCCCGTGGTGGGTCGCGAGGTGGTGGGCGTAGAGGGCCATCGAGCCGGCGTCGCGGCGCAGCACGACGTGCTCGGCGTGGGTGAGGGCGGCCCAGACGCCGGCGGCGACGGCGATCGCGGCGCTGCCGCCCGCGGACCACCAGCCCGCGGCGACGCCGGGCACACCCCACGCCAGCCGGCCGGCGAGGACGGCGACGACGAGCCCGACGGGCACGGCGACGGCGGGCGTCCACAGGTCGAGGAGCACCAGGGGTGCGGCGACGGCGGTGAGCGCGGCGACGGCGGCCGCCAGGACGACGGGGACCCGCGTCAGAAGGGTTCCTGCGGCGGTCGTCCCGGTGCTGCTCACGCCGCGAGAACCTACCGGCAGACTGGGCGCGTGATCGTCGTCGTGACGGACGTGGCGGCCCCCGCGCAGGTGCTGCACGACCTGGTCCTCGACGTCGACGTGCACGCGGAGTCGTTGCGCGGCAGCGGGGAGAGCGCCACGACGAGCACGGGACGGCGGACCCTGGCCGAGGGTGACGAGGTGACCTTCCGCGCCCGGCACCTCGGCGTCCGGTGGACGATGACGAGCCGGGTCACGACGGTCGAACGCCCGCACCGCATCGTCGACGAGCAGGTCCGCGGCCCGTTCCGGCGCATGCGCCACGAGCACGTGTTCGCCCCCGGGCCGCGCGGGACGCGGATGACGGACCGCATGGAGGTCGCGCTGCGCGGTGGCCCGGTCGGCGCTCTCGTCGTCCGGCTCGTGGCCGAGCCCTACCTGCGCCGGCTGCTGCGGGAGCGGGCGGACCACCTGCGGTCCGTCGCCGAGGGGGGATCGTCGACGCGACGGGCTCGACCCACGAGCACGACGTGACGACGATCCCTGCCCCCGGAGGGCGGGCGAGGGGGCGGGTGGCCCGGCGTACCGTGACGGCGTGCTCCCCCTGCTGCGCCGCCTGCTGGACGACGACCCGACCGCCCCGCGGCTGACCTGGTACGCCGCGGACCACGCCACCTCCGGGGAACGCATCGAGCTGTCGGCGCGGGTGCTCGCGACGTGGGTCGCCAAGACGGCGAACCTGCTGGAGGAGGAGTTCGAGGTGGGTCCGGGCTCCGTCGTGGCCCTCGACCTGCCCACCCACTGGCGCACGCCGGTGTTCCAGCTCGCGGCCTGGTCGGTCGGCGCCGCGGTGCGCCACGGCGCGGACGGTCCCGCGGACGTGCTGGTCTCGTCCTCACCGGAGACGTTGGGGCGCAGCACCGTCCAGGACCGGATCGCCGTCTCCCTGGCCCCCCTCGCGACGAGCTTCGGCGCCGATCTCCCGCCGGGCGTCCTCGACTACGCGCGCGTCGTCACCGGGTACGGCGACACGCACGTCGCGCTGGCGGAGGCGGCTCCGGACGACCCGGCCCTGGAGACCCCGCCGCTGACGCACGGCCGCCTCCTCCCCGAGGCGCAGACCCTCGGGGCGGACTGGCCGGCCGGGGTCCGGCTGCTGACGGACGCGGGTCCGGGCGACGTCGTCCGCGGGCCGCTGGCGGCGTGGGCGCGGACGGGGTCGGTCGTCCTGACGCCCGACCTCGACGCGCTGACCGAGCGCGTCGTGGGCTCCGAGCGCACGACGGCCGTCCTCCGCACCCGGCCCGCCGCGTAGGGTGCGGGCCGCCCACGCCCTCGCGCTGGTCGCCGCCACCGTCGTCGCGGCCCTGCTGCTCGGCCGGCTCGGCCTGCCCTCCCCCGCGCTGTTCGCCGGGCTCGCCGTCGGCCTCGTCGACGCGCTCGTCGCGCGGCGGGCGGTGCGGCTGCCGCCCCGCGCGGGGCTGGCGGGTCAGGCCGTCGTGGGCGTCACCATCGGCACCCTCGTGCAGGTCTCGACCCTGGCGGCGCTCGGGGAGCACTGGCTGCCGGTCCTCGCCGTGACGGTCGGCACGCTCGCCCTCAGCCTCGGCACGGGGTGGCTCCTGGGGCGGCACCGCGACGTCGACGCCGTCACCGGGGCGTTCGCGCTCGTCGCGGGCGGGGCCAGCGGTCTCGTCGTCATCGCCCGCCAGCTCGGCGCCGACGAACGCGTCGTGGCGGTCGTGCAGTACGTGCGGGTGCTGCTCGTGGTGCTGTCCCTGCCCGTCGTGCTGAACGTCGTCTTCGACGTCCGCGCGGTCGGGCCCGCCGGGGGTGGCGCGGCGGGGAACCCGTGGACCGGGGTGGCGCTGGTCGTCGTCTGCGGTCTCGCCGGTCCGTGGCTGGGCCGTCGCGCCCACCTGCCGGCGGCCACCCTCCTCGGGCCCCTGCTGCTGACGGCCGCGTTCTCCCTCAGCGGCATGACCGCCGGCGCGCAGGTGCCCGACCTCCTCCAGCAGGTGGCCTACGCCCTCATCGGGCTGCAGATCGGGCTGCGGTTCACGCGGTCCAGCCTCGCCGCCGTCGCCCGCGTGCTGCCCGCCGCGTTCGTCCTCATCGTCGTCGGGGTCGCGGGCAGCGCGGCGCTCGGCGTCGCGCTGTCGCGGGCGACGGGACTGCCCGCGCTCGACACGTACCTGGCGACGACGCCGGGCGGGTTGTACGCGGTGCTGGCCGCGGCCGTGGGTTCGGGGGCGGACGCGACGTTCGTCCTGTCGGTGCAGGTGCTGCGGTTGCTCGTCATGCTCCTCGCCGCGCCGGTGCTGGCCAAGGCCCTCTCCCGCAGCCGCTGATCCGGCACCGGACCCTGTTAGGGTCCGGGGCAGGGGTGGTCGACAGTGACCGTGCACGGGGTGAGCGTGACGGTGTTCGTCGTGCTCGCGGTCGTGGGTTTCGTCGTCTGCCTGGTGTCCTTCGTCTTCGACGGCGTGTTCGAGGCGTTCGAGGTCGACATCGCGGGCGGTTTCCTGTCCCTGACGTCGCTGTCCGGCGGCCTGGCCCTGTTCGGCCTCGCGGCGACCCTGGCGCAGACGTCGTTCGGCTGGACCACGCTGCAGGCCACCGGGTTCGGCGCGGCCGTGGGTCTCGCGACGATGGCCGGGGTGGGGGTTCTCGTGCGCACCCTGCGCCGCGAGGAACCCGAGGTCCACGTCTCGATCCTGGGCGCCCGGGGAGTCGTCACCACCCCCGCCGCGAACCCCGGGTCGTACGGCGAGGTGAACCTGCGGCTGCACGGCACCACGGTCAAGCGCAGCGCGGTCAGCGACGTCCCCCTGACCCGCGGGGCCGCGGTCGAGGTCGTCGCCGAGGTGTCCGCGACCGCGGTCCGCGTCACGCCCCTCGCCTGACGTCCCGCGCCGGACGACCCGCAGAACCCGAAAGTCCCTGCACCACCTAGGAGAGGACCGCTCGTGGAGTTCCTGACCCCTGCCGTCATCCTCATCGCGGCGGCCGTCGTCGTCGTGCTGCTGCTGGCCGTCGCGATCGTCCGCCGCTACCGCATCGCCGGGCCCAGCGAGGCGTTCGTCGTGACGGGTCAGAAGGGCAGACCCGTCACCAACCCCGAGACCGGGAAGGTCTCGACCGACCTGTCCGGCCAGAAGGTCGTCATGGGCGGCGGCATCTTCGTCCTGCCCTTCGTGCAGCAGGCGTACTCGCTGTCGCTGGCCTCGCGCCGCATCTCGGTGCAGATCCGCGGGGCCGTGTCGGCCAAGGGCATCCGGCTGAACCTCGACGGCGTCGCCATCATCAAGGTCGGCGGCACCGAGGACTCCGTCCGCGCTGCGGCGCAGCGCTTCCTGCACCAGCAGGACGAGATCGAGTCGTTCACCCAGGAGGTCCTCGCGGGGTCGCTGCGCTCCATCGTCGGGACGCTGACCGTCGACGAGATCATCCGGGACCGCGCCGCGTTCGCCTCCCGGGTCGCGGAGGAGGCCGAGACGTCCCTGACGAACCAGGGTCTCGTCCTCGACACGTTCCAGATCCAGGACGTCTCCGACGACGTGAACTACCTGCGCGACCTCGGCCGGCCGGAGGCCGCGATCGCGGCGCAGAACGCGGCCATCGCCGAGGCGAACTCCCTGCAGGAGTCCCAGCAGGCCGAGGCCCGCGCGCAGGAGAAGGTCTCCGCCGCCCAGCGCGACCTGTCGCTGCGGCAGGCGGAGTTCAAGGCCGAGACGGACACCGCCCAGGCCCGTGCCGCCGCGGCCGGGGTGCTGGCCAAGGCCGCCCGCGACCAGGAGGTCCTGCTCGAGCAGGAACGCGTCGCCGAACGCCAGGCCGCCCTGACCGAACGCCAGCTCGACACCGAGGTGCGCAAACCCGCCGACGCGCGCCGCTACGACGCCGAGCAGCAGGCCCAGGCCCGGCGGAACTCCGAGATCTACGAGGCCGAGGCGAAGAAGGCGTCCGACATCGCCAACGCCGAGGCCGACGCCCGGCGCGTGGAACTGTCGGCGACGGCGGAGTCGAACCGCATCAAGCTCGCCGCCGAGGCGGACGCCCAGCGCGTGCGCCTGGCCGGTCAGGCCGAACTCGACCGGCGCACGGCGCTCGCGAACGCGACCCGCCTGGAGGGTGAGGCGGAGGGTGCGGCCATCCGCGCCCGCGGTGAGGCCGAGGCGGAGACCATGCGGCTGCGCGCCGAGGCGTTCGAGCAGTACGGGGAGGCCGCCGTCGCGCAGATGGTCGTCGACGTCCTGCCCCGCGTCGCCCACGAACTCGCCGCACCCATGTCGGCCATCTCCGACCTCACCGTCATCTCCACCGACGGCGCCTCGCAGCTGTCGAAGCAGGTCGGGTCGAACCTCAGCGAGACCCTCGAGGTGGTCAAGCGCACGACCGGTGTCGACGTCACCGAGCTCCTGCGCAACCTCACCGGCCAGCCGGGCCGGCCGACGTCCCAGCCCACGCAGGGCACGACGGTTGTGACGCCCGACGCGGGGTAGTCCGCCTGGGTGAGCACTGCGACGTCGGCGCCGGCCGACACGCCCCTGAAGCGGGCGATCACCGGCAAGCTGCTGTTCCTGTTCATCCTCGGCGACGTCCTCGGCGCGGGCATCTACGCCCTCGTCGGGGAACTCGCCGGGGAGGTGGGCGGGGCGATCTGGGTGCCGCTGGCCGTCGCCCTCGTCATGGCGATGCTGACGGCGTCCTCGTACGCCGAACTCGTCACGAAGTACCCGAAGGCGGGCGGCGCCGCCGTGTTCGCCCAGCGTGCGTTCCGCCGCCCGCTCGTGTCGTTCCTCGTCGGGTTCTCCATGCTGGCCGCCGGTGTGACGAGCGTCGCGGGCCTGGCGCTGGCGTTCTCCGGCGACTACCTCGGCGCCCTGCTCGACGTGCCGGCCCTGCCCGCCGCGCTGGTGTTCCTCGTCCTCGTCGCCCTGCTCAACGCCCGGGGCATCAAGGACTCCCTGCGGGCCAACGTCGTCATGACCGTCGTCGAGGTCGGCGGGCTGCTGCTCGTCGTCGCCCTCGCCGCCGTCGTCCTCGGCCGCGGGGACGGCTCCCCCGGCCGCGTGCTCGAGTTCTCCCCCGACCACTCACCCGTCGCGGGGATCCTCGCCGCGGCCGTCCTGGCCTTCTACTCCTTCGTCGGGTTCGAGACGTCGGCCAACGTCGCCGAGGAGGCCGTGGAGCCGAGCCGCACCTACCCGCGGGCCTTGTTCGGCGGACTCGCCGTCGCCGGCGTCGTCTACGTCCTCGTCGGGCTCGCCGTCTCCACGGCCGTGGCCCCGGCGCAGATCGCCGGCTCCGACGGGCCGCTGCTGGAGGTCGTCCGCGTCGCCGACGTCGGGCTGCCCAGCTGGCTGTACTCCCTCGTCGCCCTCATCGCGGTGGCCAACGGCGCGCTGCTGACGGCGATCATGTGCAGCCGCCTCACCTACGGCATGGCGACGGAGGGACTGCTGCCGCCGGTCCTGGCCCACGTGCTGCCCGGCCGCCGCACGCCGTGGGTCGCGATCGTCGTCACGACGCTCGTCTCGATGGCGCTCGTGCTCAGCGGCGACCTCGCCACCCTCGCCGCCACCGTCGTGCTGCTGCTGCTCGTCGTCTTCATCAGCACCAACGTCGCGGTGCTGGTGCTGCGCAAGGACCGCGTCGAGCACCGGCACTTCCGGGCCCCGACGGTCCTGCCCGTGCTCGGTGTGATCGCCTCCGTGGCGCTGCTGACCCAGCAGGAGGCCGGCGTGTGGTTGCGCGCGGCCGTCCTGCTCGCGGTCGGGGTCGTGCTCTACGCGCTCACCCGGCGGGCGTCGCGGGGTCCCCGGGGGACGCAGCGGCCAGTCGACCTGACCCGCTCAGCGTCAGAGGGTGCTCAGCGGCCGTGACGAACGCCGACTCGCCCTGACCCAGCTCGAGCGTCCCCGCGGACGAGGACAGCGTGACGGTCCCCTCCAGCACGAGCACGGCCCGTGGCACCGCGCGCTCCCACCGGCGCTCGGGGCCGAGGGCGGCGACGGTCAGGGCGAAGTCCGGCAGGGGCGAGAAGACCCGCTCGTCGGGGTCCGAGGAGGGCAGGGGCGGCAGCAGCGGCGGCGGCAGCTCGCGGAAGTCCAGCACGTCCAGCAGTTCGGGGACGTCGACGTGCTTGGGCGTCAGCCCCCCGCGCAGGACGTTGTCGGAGCTGGCCATGAGCTCCACGCCCGTGCCGGACAGGTAGGCGTGCACGTTGCCCGCGGGCAGGTACAGCACCTCCCCCGCCGCCAGCCGCACCTGGTTCAGCAGCACCGAGACCAGCACCCCGGCGTCCCCCGGGTAGTGGCCGGCGAGCTCGACGACGCACTCGGCGGAGGGGTCGTCGAGCCCGGCGCACGCACCCGCGACGGCCTCGACGAGCGGGGCGACGGCCTCGGCGGGCGCCGTCAGCAGCAGCCGCGTCGCCTCCTTGAGCGCGGCCGAGGCGTCCGGTCCGGCGAGGACGTCGAGGAGCCCGTCGAACACCTCCCGCGCGTCCGGCGGCAGGGCGGGCAGCTCGAGCCCGGCCAGCAGCGCGTGCGCGTCGGCCGGCGAGCGGAACCCGGCCATCGCGGCGAAGGGTTCGAGGGCGTAGAGCAGCTCGGGCTTGTGCGAGGTGTCCTTGTAGAGGCGGTGCGGGGCGTCGGCCGGGACGCCGGCCGCCTCCTCCTGCGCGTAGCGGCGGGCCGCCGTCGCGCTGTCGGGGTGCGCCTGCAGCGAGAGCGGGGCGCCCGCGGCGAGGACCTTCAGCAGGAACCCGAGGCGGTCCCCGCCGCCCGCGCCGAGGAACTCCTCGGGAGCCTGCGCGATGCGCTCGTCGAGCCGCTCACCGTCGGCCAGCGATGGCGCCCCCGGGTGGGCGCCGATCCACATCTCGGCCTGCGGGCGGCCGTCGGGCTCGCGGCCCAGCAGCCGCGGGATGGCCGTCGTGGAGCCCCAGGCGTAGGGCTGGACGGTGTTGGTCAGTCTCAGCACACCGGGCAGGCTGCCACACGGGCGGCGGCGCGGGGTCCAGTACGGTCGCTGGCATGAGCGTTCTCGTCACGGGCGGTGCCGGCTACATCGGGTCCCACGTGGTGCGGCTGCTGCAGCAGCGCGGCACCGACGTCGTCGTGGTCGACGACCTGTCCAACGGCCGCACCGAGCGCGTCGGCGACGCCCCGGTCGTCGAGGTCGACCTCGGCACCGACGCCGCGGCCCCCGCCCTGGCGCGTGCCTTCGCCGAGCACGACGTCGACGCGGTCATCCACTTCGCCGCGCGCAAGCAGGTCGGCGAGTCCGTCGCCCAGCCGGCGCGGTACTGGTCCCAGAACGTCGGCGGGATGGCGAACCTGCTGCAGGCCATGGAGACCGCGGGCGTCGGCAAGCTCGTCTTCTCCTCCTCCGCCGCCACCTACGGCGCCCCCTCCACGCCCGTCGTGCGCGAGGACGGCCCCGCCGAGCCCATCAACCCCTACGGCCAGACCAAGCTCGTCGGCGAGTGGATGACCAGGGCCGCCGGCGTGGCCTGGGGCCTGCGCGCGGCGAACCTGCGCTACTTCAACGTCGCCGGCGCCGGCTGGGACGACCTGGGCGACTCGGCCGTCATGAACCTCATCCCCATCGTCTTCTCCGCCCTCGACGCCGGGCAGGCGCCCGCCGTCTTCGGCGACGACTACCCCACGCCCGACGGCACCTGCATCCGCGACTACGTCCACGTCCTGGACCTCGCGCAGGCGCACCTCGCGGCCCTGGACCACCTCGCCACCGACGACCGGCCGTACGACACCTTCAACGTCGGCACCGGCACGGGCGCCTCGGTGCTCGAGGTGCTGGCCGAGGTCCGCGCCGTCACCGGGGTGGACGTCCAGCCCGTCGTCAACGCGCGCCGCGCGGGCGACCCGCCGCAGCTCGTCGCCGACGTCAGCCGCATCACCGGCACGCTCGGCTGGAGCGCGACGAAGAGCCTGCACGACATCGTGACGAGCGCCTGGGAGGCGTGGCGCCGCTGAGCCCTCCAGTCCCCGCGCCGCGGGGTCAGTGCGGCAGCAGCACGCTGACGAGCAGCAGCACGGGCGCGACCAGGACCGTCGTCACCAGCACGGTGTCGCGGGCCAGGTCGCGCCCGACGTCGTAGCGGACGGCGTAGGTCAGGACGTTCTGCGCCGTCGGCAGCGACGCCACGACGGTCGCGGCGAAGACGGCCTGGTCGTCCAGCCGGAGCACGAACCGCGCCACCACGTACGTCACGGCGGGCTGCACGACCGCCTTCAACGCGCTGGCGAGCAGCACCTCCGGGGCGCGCCAGCCGTGCGCGTCGCGTCCGTGCAGGGAGATCCCGAACGCCAGCAGCGCCCCGGGTACCGCGAGCCCCGCCAGCAACCCCAGGGGCTGGGACAGTGCCGTCGGCAGCCGCCACCCCGTCACCGACAGCGCGATGCCGACGGCGCTGGCGAGCAGGACGGGGTTGGCCAGCGGCGCGAGGAGGCGCCGGACGCTGGGGGCCCCCGCGTGCCGGCCGACGTCCAGGACGCCGAGGGCGATCGGGGTGAGCACCGCCATCTGCAGCAGCATGGCCGGGAGCACGGCGGTCAGGTCCCGCAGGACGTACGCCGCGACCGGCAGACCGATGTTGGCCGCGTTGACGAAGGAGCTGGCCAGCCCGCCGACGACGAGCTCGTCGCGGCCCAGGTGCAGCCGCCACCGGGCCAGCAGCAGCCACAGGCCGAGCACGACGGCGACGCCGGCCGCCGTGACGGCCAACTGCGCGGACAGCAGGACGTGGACGTCGGCGCCCGCGAGCGTCTGCACGAGCAGGGCGGGGGTGCCGACGAAGAAGACGAGCCGGGAGACGACGACCTGCCCGGAGGGCCCGAGGGCCCCGGTGCGGCCCAGGACGTACCCGACGGCGACGAGCGTGGCGACGACGGCGAAGCCGGTGAGGACGCCGCTCACGGCCTGCCCGGGGACCGCGGACAGGGGGTTCGGAGCACCGCAGGAGGCTACCGGGACCGGGTCCCGGGACGGACCGGGCGAGAGGCCGGGTCACGGTCGGCTCACGATCGGCGCCGCCGGGGGCCTGTTCGCAGGGGACCCCCAGACCGCGTTGCTAGGGTCGAGCCCCGTGATCGACGCCCTCGGGAACCCCTCCTCCGTCCTCCTCCTCGGGGGCACGTCCGACATCGGCCTGGCCATCGTGGAGCGACTCAGCCCGGAGCGTCCGCTGCAGGTGACCCTCGCCGCCCGGCCCGGTGCGCGCCGCGAGGAGGCCGTCGCGCGGCTGCACCGCCGCGGTCACCAGGTCCGCACCGTCGACTTCGAGGCGACCGACCTCGCCGCCCACGAGGGCGTGCTCGAGGAGGCCTTCTCCGCCGGTGACGTCGACGTCACGGTCCTCGCCTTCGGCGTCCTGGGCGACAACGAGGTGTCCTGGCAGGACGCCCGCGCCGCGGTCGACGTCGCGACCGTCAACTACACCGCGCCCGTCAACCTCGGCGTCCACCTCGCCACCCGGCTGCGGGCCCAGGGCCACGGCGTCCTCGTCGCGCTGTCGAGCGTCGCCGGCGAGCGGGCACGCCGCTCCAACTTCGTCTACGGCTCCTCCAAGGCCGGTTTCGACGCCTTCTTCACCGGGCTGCGCGAGGCGCTGCGGCCGAGCGGGGTGCGGGTCGTCGTGGTGCGGCCCGGCTTCGTCACCACCAAGATGACCCGAGGGCTGGACAAGGCGCCCCTGTCCGTCTCCGCCGAACAGGTCGCGGAGGTCGCGGTCGACGCCGTGCGTTCCGGGAAGGAGACCGTCTGGGCCCCCGAGCCGATGCGCTGGGTGATGTCGGCGCTGCGGCACGTGCCCGCTCCCGTGTTCCGCAAGCTGCCGATCTGAGCCCCGCCCGACCCGCACACCCCCGCACCTGAGAGGTCACCCTGTCGAGCACGCACGCCCGCCCCGACGCTCCGGCCGACATCCCGGCCGCCCGGCGCCGCCCGGGCCAGGACCCGGGGTCAGCCCCCGTGGTCCGGCGCGGTGACCGACGGCGGACCGACCTCGTCGCCGGCCTGGTGGCGACGGTCGTGGCGGGGGTCGTGTTCTCGTGGCGGATCGGCACGCCGAGCCCCTGGCGCGACGAGGCGGTCACCATCGCCGTCGCCTCGCGGACGACGGAGCAGATCTGGGCGCTCGTGCAGGAGGTGGACCTGGTCCACGCCCCGTTCTACTTCCTGGCCCACGCCCTCTTCGGTCCCGGCGTCGACATCGTGCAGGCCCGCTGGATCTCCGTGGTGGCGGCCGCGCTGACGGCACCGCTGCTGTACGGCCTCGGCCGCCGGCTGTCCGAGGCGGCCGTCGGTCCGGTGACCTCTCGGCTCACCGGGGCGACGGCGGCCGCGCTCTTCGTCTCGATGCCGTTCGTCAGCCGGTACGCCCAGGAAGCGCGCCCCTACGCGATGGCCACGCTCGTCGCGACGCTCGGGACGTACCTGCTGGTGCGGGCCGGCACCGCGCGGGCCGGCCGGGGCTGGTGGATCGCCTACGCCGCGTCCGTGCCGGTGCTCATCGCGCTGAACACCGTCGCCGCGCTGGTCCTCGTCGCCCAGGCGGGCTGGGCGCTCGCCGCCGGCCGCCGCACGTTCGTGCGCGGGGCCGCCGCGGCCGTCACGGGACTGCTGGTCTCGGTCCCGCTGCTGCTGGCGCAGGACGCCCAGAGCGGGCAGGTCGCCTTCCTGCAGCGCCCGACGGTCGCCGAGCTCGGTGGCCACGTCTGGTTCGCGCTCGGCTCCTCCTGGATCGCCGTGGCCGTCGCGGCGGTCGCCGTCCTCGCCGCCGTGTGGCGCGGCCGGGCACGGCGGCTCGTCCTCGTCGGCCTGCTGTGGGGCGTCCTGCCCTGGCCGCTGCTGTGGGCGATCTCGCAGGTCTCGCCGTTCTGGACGACCCGCTACCTCGTCTTCGTCGCCCCCGGGACGTGCCTGGCGCTCGCGGCCGTCGTCACCGTGGGCCTGCGTCGCCGGCTGGTGGCGGGCGTCGCGGGCCTGCTCGTGGCGGTGATGGCGGTGACCGGGCTGCACATGCAGTTCGTCTTCCGCTCCCCCACCATCGGTCACGCCGAGGACCTGCGGGGCACGGCCGCCTACGTCGCCGCCCACGCCCGGCCCGGCGACGGCCTGCTCTTCCTGCCCGACGGCGAGTACCGCTACCGCGTCCTGACGCAGCTGTACCCCGAGGCCTTCGCCGGGCTCGACGACATCGCGCTGGAGCAGACGGCGACGGAGTCCTCGACCCTGGTCGGCACGACCCTCGAGACCCCCCAGCTGTGGAAGCACGTGGCCGGGGTCGGGCGGATCTGGGTCATCGGCGGCGTCGGGCCCGTCGTGACGAAGACGCCCGAGGACCGCGAGGTCAAGCGCCTGCTCGACCAGGACTACCAGCTCGTCTCGACCGAGGAGAAGCGCGCGTTCAGCGTCAAGCTGTTCGTCCTCGACCAGGGGCAGGCCGCCGTCCGCTGAGGTCGGCGACGGTCCGGCGCCGACCAGAGCACGCCAAGCTGTCTCAGCCTGTATAACAGTTCCTGTTATACGACCTGAGAAAGGTGGGCGCGTGGACCAGACCCGCAACCCGTACACCCCGGGAGCAGGCAAGCCCCCACCTGCTCTGGTCGGCCGCGAGTCCGAGCTCGCCGCAGGCCGTACGGTCGTCGACCGAACGGCGCAGGGTCGTTCCGCGACAGCGCCGATCTTCTACGGCCTGCGCGGGGTCGGCAAGACCGTCCTCCTCAAGGCCCTCCACACGCAGGCGGATGCCGCCGGCTGGCTGACGGTCGAGATCGAGGGCAAACAGGAGGCGTCCGAGCAGCAGCACACCCGCCGCCGCCTGGCGCGAGGCCTCGTCTCTGCCGCACGCAGGACCGTGGGGCGCAGGACGGCGCTGACCGACACGTGGCGTCGAGCGCTCGGAACCATCAGCTCCTTCTCCGCCGCAGCCGGCGCGACCGGAGTCGAGGTGAGCCTCGGCGTGGACCCCAGCCGCGGCCGGGGGGACACGGGCGATGCCGAGATGGACCTGGAGGAGCTGGTCCACGACATGGTGCCGGCCTTGCAGGAGAGCCGGACCGGGCTGGGCATCTTCGTCGACGAGATCCAAGACCTCGACCCCTCTACTCTCAGCGCCCTGATCTCGGTCCAGCACCGAGCCGGGCAGAACGGCTGGCCGTTCCACCTCTACGGCGCCGGCCTCCCGAACGTGCCAGCTCGACTGGCCGACGTCCGGTCCTACGCCGAGCGGTTCCACTTCGTGCAGATCGGCGCCCTGTCCGCAGCGGACGCGCGGGCGGCCTTCGCCGATCCGGCGGCAGAGGAAGGCGTCACGTACGAGCCTGCGGCTCTCGACCGGCTCGTGGCGGCCTCCGGGGGCTATCCATACTTCGTCCAGGTCTTCGGCGACCAGGCATGGCGGCTCGCCCCTGGTCCCGACGAGATCGTCCTCAGTGACGCGGCAGTAGCCATCGCCGAGGCGACGTCGGTCCTGGACGACAGCCTCTTCCACTCGCGGTGGAACAGGGCGACGCCGGCGCAGAAGACGCTCATGCGAGCCATGGCCGAGGACTCAGGCAGGAGCCAGATCGCGGACCTCGTCACCCGACTGGGCAAGAGGAAGCCCAGCGACCTCAGCGTGAGCCGTGACGGACTCATCAAGAAGGGGCTCATCTACGCCCCCGACCGGGGCCTCCTCCAGTTCACCGTGCCCCACATGGACGACTACATCCGCCGACAGCACGAATCCTGACGACGGTCGGTCCCGCTGTTGCCCAGGAGGCTGGACACCGCGCGACCGCCACCCAGCGTCTCGGCGCCCGCGGCACCCCACCGCGTCACACAGATGTCACACACGCACCACCCACCACTCCATTTACAACAGACACACAGATCACCTACGTTCCGTCACATCCCCTGACGGACGGAGCGCACCACCCCATGCCCTCGCCCACGACCCCCCGTGTGCCTGCCCGCCTCGCGCTGTCCCGCCGTGCAGCCCTGACGGGCGCCGGCGGAGCCCTGGCCGCGGTGGCCACGCTCGGCGCCGGCCCCGCGGTCGCGGCCGTCCCGGCCCAGGCGCGCCGACTGCCCGGCGCGCTGCCGGGCGGGGTGCGGGCGATCCCGCTGCCGCCGGTCCGCTCGGTCCTGTCCTCCGCCGGGTCCTCCGACCTGACGGTCGTGGCGCTGCCCGTCGACGGCGGGAGCATGCTCGGGGTGACCTTCGCCGGGCCCGCGCCGGCGTCGGTCGCGCTGCGCGTGACGCGCCCGGGCACCGACCCCGGCCCGTGGAGGCCGCTGTCCATCGAGGACGGCACGACCGACCCAGTCTGGACCGGCGCGCTGCCGGTGGGCACCGTCGTCGACGTCCGACTGCCGCGCGACGCCGTGGCGGGGGCCCGGCTCGCGGTCGTCGACCCGGGCCCGGACCCGGCCCGCACGGCGCGCACGCTGAGCGGTGAGGCCGAGACCGCCGCCGGTGACGCTCCGGTGGTCCGCCCGCGCGCGGAGTGGGGCGCGGACGAATCGCTGCGCCGGGCCGACCCGGACGTGGCCGACACGCTGCGGGCCGCGGTCGTCCACCACACCGCCGACGGCGGGGCCTACTCCCGCGCCGAGGTGCCCGCCGTGATCCGGAGCATGTACCGGTACCACACGCAGACGCTGGGCTGGAGCGACCTGGGCTACAACGTCGTCGTCGACCGCTTCGGCGGGATCTGGGAGGGGCGCGCCGGCGGCGTGGACCGGCCGGTCGTCGGCGCGCACGCCGGCGGGTTCAACACCGGGACCTTCGGGGTCTCGATGATGGGCGACTTCTCCGCGGTCGCACCGACCGAGGAGTGCCTGGCCGCCGTCGCGGCCGTCGTCGCCTGGAAGTTCTCCCTGCACGGCCTCGACGCGCGCGGCCGCACGACGCTGACCTCGTCCGGCGGCGGCACGTCCCGGTGGGCGGCGGGCCGCACCGTCGAGGTCGCCACCATCAGCGCGCACCGCGACCTCGGCTACACCGCCTGCCCCGGCGACGTCGGCTACGGGCGCATGGACGACCTGCGCGACCGCGTCGCCGCCCGTCTGGGGACGACCCGCCGCTCGGGCGCGGGGTCGGCCATCGCCCGGCGCTACGCCGAGGTCGACGGACCGGCCCTGCTCGGCGAACCGACGAGCGGGGAGGGGAACGCGTTGCGGGGCGGGCGGTTCCGGCACTACGAACGCGGCTCGATCTACCACCACCCGGACACCGGGACGCACGTCGTGCGCGCGACGCACCGGTCCAAGTACGCCGCGCTCGGGTGGGAGTGGTCGGCGCTGGGGTTCCCCACGGCCGACACCACGGACCTGCCCGGCGCGGTCGGCAGCTCCACCCACTTCGAGCACGGGTCCATCTACCGCCGCAGCGGTTCCGAGCCGCACGTCGTCCTCGGCGCGCTGCGCGCGGTGTGGGCCGGGCAGGGCTGGGAACGGTCCCGGTTCGGGTTCCCCGTCTCCGACGAGTACGACGTCCCCGGGGGCCGGGCCTCGGACTTCGAGGGCGGGGGGCTGCGCTGGGACGCGGCCACCGGCCGGGTCCGGGAGGCGTGATGCGCCGATCGGTGCCTGCCGCCGTCCTCGCGGGGGTGGCCGCGGTGGCCTCCGCTCTTCCCGCGTCCGCCACGCCTCCCCCAGCGCCGGCCCACCTGCCCGCCGCCGTCGACGACCTCGCCGGCTACGAGGGCGCCACGTCCTGCGCGGACGTCCAGCCCGGGACGAACGCACTGCGCGACCTGGTCCTGGCCGCCTGGGGACCGCAGACCATCGGGACCCACCGCGCCTGCCCCGTGGGGTCGGCCGTGAACTCCGAGCACCACGACGGCCGGGCCCTGGACTGGATGCTGGACGCGCGGGACCCGGCCGACGCGGCCACGGCCCGGGAGTTCCTCGACTGGCTGCTCGCCGACGACGCCCGCAACGCCCGCCGTCTCGGCGTCATGTACGTCATCTGGGACGGACAGGTCTGGAAGTCCTACCGGGCGGCGCAGGGCTGGCAGCCGTACACCGGAGCCAGCCCGCACACCGACCACGTCCACGTCTCGCTGTCCCACCGCGGTGCTGCGCGCGAGACGTCCTGGTGGACGGGGCGGACGGACCCCGTGGAGGGCCACTGGGTGGCCCTCGGCGCCGGCGACTCCTCGCTCGGCGACCCCGTCGGCGGCCCCTCCCGGTACGCCGGCGCCAGGGCCCGCTCCTACGAGAACGGCTCGATCCTGTGGTCGGACCGCACGCAGGCACGGGGCGTGTCGGGCGCCATCGCAGCCGCCTACTTCGGCGACGGGCTCGTCGACGTCCTCGGCCTGCCGGTGACCGACGAGCTCGCCGTGCGGGGCGGGCGCGCCAACCACTTCGAGGCCGGCTCGGTCTACTGGAGCCCGGCCACCGGGGCGCACGAGGTGCACGGGGCCATCCGCGCGGCCTGGGCCGGTCTCGGCTGGGAAACGTCCGCGCTGGGGTTCCCCACGAGCGACGAGCACACCCGCGACGGCGTCCGGCGTGCGGAGTTCCAGAGCGGCGTCATCACGTGGACGGCGGCGGGCGGAGCGCAGGTCCGGCTCCGCTGAGCCGTCACCCGTCCGCCTCAAGGCGGGGGCCGCTGACGTCGACAGCACGAGGGTGATGACCCGACTGCGCGACCTCCGCGTCTCCCGCAAGCTCGCCGCCGGTTTCGGCGTGGTGTGCCTCCTGCTGGCCGCGGCCGTGGGCCTGGGCATCAATCAGCTCCACACGGCACAGGACACGGTGTCGTCGATGTCGGACGTCGTCGTGCCCGGGGTGCAGAGCATCGGGGCGGTGAAGTACGCCTTCGCCCAGTCGCGCGTCGACCTCGTGTCCGCGGCCCTGGCGTCCGGTCCGCAGGCAACGAACGCCTCCCTGGACGCGGTGCGCGCCGACGACAGCGCCCTCGACGCGGCGTGGACGGTCTACCTCGACACGTTCCCCGTCTCCACCCAGGCCGACCGCGACTCCTTCGCCGCCGACCTCGCGACCTACCGCAACGCGCGCCAGGAACTCGTCACCCTCGCCTCCGCGGACGACGTCGCCGGGTTCACCACCGTCCGCGACGCGAAGACGACGCCCGTCGCCGTGCGCATCAACACGACGCTGGACCGCATCCAGAAGGCCGAGGTCGACAACGCGACCGCCACGGGCGACCTGGGCGCCATCCGCTACCGCGAGGCCCTGGCCCTGCTCATCGGCCTCGGCGCGGTGGCCCTCGTCGCCGCGACCGCGGTCGCCGTGCTGGTGGCCCGTTCCATCACGCACCCGTTGGCCCGCACCGCGACCGTCGTGCGCGGGATGGCCGACGGGCGCCTGGACCAGCGCGTCCGGTACAGCGCCCGGGACGAGATCGGCGACCTCTCCCGGGCCGTCGACGAGACCCTGGACACCCTGTCCGCGACGATGACGCAGATCTCCGCCACGGCCGACGTGCTCGCCGGTTCCAGCGAGGAGCTCTCCGCCGTCGCCACCCAGCTGTCCGCCGGCGCCGAGGAGTCGGCTGCCCAGACGCAGGTGGTGTCCGCTGCGGCGGAGGAGATCAGCGCGAACATCGGGACCGTCGCGGCCGCCGGCGAGCAGATGACCGCCGCCATCGGCGAGATCGCCACCTCCACCGCCGACGCCTCCGCGACCGCGGCCTCCGCCGTGAGCGCCGCCGACGGCGCGGGCCAGACCCTGCAACGCCTGTCGGCTTCGAGCCGCGAGATCGGCGACGTCGTCAAGCTCATCACCTCCATCGCGGAGCAGACGAACCTGCTCGCGCTCAACGCGACCATCGAGGCGGCCCGCGCCGGCGAGATGGGCAAGGGCTTCGCCGTCGTCGCGGGCGAGGTCAAGGAGCTCGCGCAGCAGACCGCGCGCGCCACCGAGTCGATCACCGCACGCGTCGCCGCGACGCAGGCCGACGTCGACGAGGCTGCCGGCGCCATCGGCGAGATCACCGACGTCATCACGCGCATCGACGCCCTGCAGGCCACCATCGCCGCCGCCGTCGAGGAGCAGTCCGCGACGACGGGCGAGATGGTGCGCAACGTCAGCGAGGTCTCCACCGGCTCCCAGGAGATCGCCCTGAACGTCTCCGGCGTCGCCGCCGCGGCGGACCAGACGACCGCCGGCGCGCAGCAGACGGCCACCACGGCCGCCGAGGTCTCCCAGGCCGCCGCCCGCCTCAAGCAGCTCGCGGGCGCCTTCACCCTCTGACGGCACGCCGGCACGGGCCGTCACAGGTCGCCACGGGCCCGCGTGGAAAACACTCTTTCCGCCCTCCGAACACGTGTTCCGAGGGCGGAAGGAGTGTTTTCCACGCGGGACAGGGGACCGGGACCGGGGCGCGTCACCCGTCCGGCTCAAGCTCCCAAGATCCCCTGTCGAGAAGTGGCCGTGCCCACCTCGCCCCTCATCCGCGGCCGCCGCCGGGCCGCGACCGCCCCGTTCGCGCACGAGACCCCGGCCGACCAGCTCCACCTGCTGCGCCGCGCGACGTGGGGACCCACGCCCGACTCCCTCGCCGAGGTCGCCCGCCTCGGCACGGCCGCGTGGCTGGACCGCCAGCTGAACCCCGGCGCGCTCGACGACGGTGCCGTGGACGCCTTCGCGGGCCGCATGACGTTCTACGGCCGCTCGGCGCAGGACCTCTGGACCGGCGGGTACGCCGCGACGGAGTGGAACGCCATGCTCGAGACGGGCCGGCTCACCCTCGCCCGGCAGATCTGGAGCACGCGTCAGCTGTTCGAGGTCGTCGTGGACGTCTGGAACAACGTCCTGCACGTCACGAACCCGAGCTCGGAGGTCTGGGCGAGCCGCCAGGACTACGACCGCAACGTCGTCCGCCGCCACGCGTTCGGCAGCTTCCCCGACATGCTCGTGGCCTCCGCCCGGCACCCCGCGATGCTGACGTACCTCGACAACACGAGCTCGACCGCCGCGCAGCCCAACGAGAACTACGGCCGCGAGCTCCTCGAGCTGCACACGCTGGGCGTCGAGGCGGGCTACTCCGAGGCGGACGTGAAGAACTCCGCCCGCCTGCTGACGGGCCTGACCATCGGCCGCGACGGGGGCGGGACCTACGACGCCGGCCGGCACGACGGTGGCGGCCGCTCGGTCTACGGGTTCGGCGTGCCGCCGCACTCCCCGGCCGACGGCAACGGCTGGATCGACGCGTACCTGCGCTGGCTGGCGGTCCACCCCGTCACCGCACGCCGGTTGTCCGGCAAGCTCGCCACCCGCTTCGTCTCCGACACCCCGCCCGCCGCGCTGCTCGACGCGATGGCCCGCACCTGGGTCCAGACCGGCGGCCAGGTCGTGCCGGTGCTGCGGACGATGTTCGACTCCGCCCACTTCTGGGCCTCGGCGGGGCAGAAGGTCCGCACGCCGCAGGAGGACTACGTCGCGACGCTGCGCACGCTGGGGACCGGCATGGAGCCCAGCGGCGTCGGCGGCATCACCAAGATCTTCTGGCACGTGCTGGACCAGGGGCACGCGCCGATGGCGTGGCCCGCACCGAACGGCTACCCCGACGTCGCCGCCGCCTGGACCTCGCCGAGCCTGACGCTGTCGCGCTGGAACCGGCACATGGACTTCGCGGCGGGCTGGTACCCGCCGGAGCTGCGGTTCACGCCCGCCCTGCAGCTGCTGTCGAGCATCCCCTCGACCTACGGCGCGCTCGTCGACGCCCTCGGTGTGCGGCTGACGGGCAGCCGGCTGAGCGCCGACGAGAAGGCCGGGCTGCTGCAGTACGCGGGGCGCTCGGAGGGCTCGCCCTGCTCGTCCGGGGACCGGTGGGTGCAGAACAACCTGCGCTACCTGGTCGCCCTCACCCTCGACTCCCCGTCCTTCACGATCCGCTGAGGAGCACCGTGAGCACCCGAAGCACTGCCGGAACGGCGAACGACCCGCGCTGCGGCTGCGACGAGGGGTCCCGCCTCACCTCGCGCCGCACCGTCCTGCGCGCGGCCCTCGCGGCCGCCGCCACCGGGGTGACCACCTACGCCGTCGGCGACGTCTCGACACAGGTCTCCTTCGCCGCGCCCGGCTGGAACGGCGAGACGCTCGTCGTCCTCAGCCTGCACGGCGGGTTCGACGGCCTGTCCGCCGTCGTCCCCGGGGGTGACGGCGCCTACTACGCGGCCCGGCCGACGATCGCGGTCCCCCGCTCGACGCTGCTCGGCCTGGACCAGATGTTCGGCCTGCACCCCGCGATGGCCCCGCTGGTGCCGTTCTGGAAGAACGGGACGTTCGGCGTCGTGCACGCCGTCGGCCAGTCCGACCCGACGCGCTCGCACTTCGCGGCCATGGAGCAGATGGAGACGGCCGCACCGGGCAGCTCGGTGCGCACCGGCTGGATCGACCGGACGATCGGCTCGCTCGGCACCGGGTCGGTGCTGGGCGCCGTGGGCATCTCCAACCAGCAGCCGCGCTCCTTCGCCGGTCCGGCGCCGAAGACCACCACGACGTCGCTCGACGGCTTCAGCCTCATCGGCCCCGGCGACGACCGGCCGACCTGGCACGCCGCCCTGCGCCGCATGCACACGGGCGCCCGGCCGGAGGTCGCCGCGCCCGCGACGACGCTCCTGAGCGCCATGGAGGACGTGGCCAAGCTGCCGGGCCGGACGGCCGGACCCGCGAACGGCGCCGCCTACCCCGACTCCGACCTCGGGCGGGCGCTGGCCCAGGCCGCGGTCCTGAAGAAGTCCGGGGCCCCGGTGCAGGTCATCGCCCTCGACTACGGCGACTGGGACATGCACGCCGGGCTCGGCCGGGTCGACGGCGGCTGGATGCGCGACAAGCTCACCGAGCTGTCCTCGGCCCTGGCGGCCTTCGCGACCGACCTGGGGTCGGCCTTCGGCTCCACCACCCTGGTGACCCTGTCGGAGTTCGGCCGTCGCGTGGGCGAGAACGCCTCCGGCGGCCTGGACCACGGCCACGGCAACGCCGTCCTGCTGCTCGGCGGCGGGGTCGTGGGGGGCCGGGTCCACGGCGTGTGGCCCGGCCTGGGCGCGGACCGCCTCGTCGACGGCGACCTGGCCGGCACGACCGACTACCGCAGCGTCATCGGCGAGGTCCTGCAGAAGCGCTGCGGGGCCGGGTCGCTCGGGACGATCTTCCCGGGGGTCGGCGGTTCCCCGCTGGGGGTCGTGCGCGCCCGCTGAGCTCCCGCAGCGTCGTCACTGACAGTGACATCCGACCGGATCGGGTGTCACCCGGACGGCGCCTGGAGTCACCCTGAACGGCGCCTGGACCTGCCCCGACCGTTCCCCGGACCAGCCCTCCGAGCCCTCTGCGGGCTCCGGGGGGCTGTGTCGTTCCCGGGAAGAACCTGTGCCGGAAGTGTCTTCAGCTCTGGGACTCGTGCGCCGATTGTGACGTAGAGTAAACGAGTGACCACAGAGGTGTTACGAGTTTGTGCACTCCCGCACCTTGTACACCACAGGCATCGTCCCCTACTTTGCGTGACGGACCGGGCACAGCCCGGGAGCGACACGCTCAAGGTCGGGAGTCGATGCGCCGATGCCGAGGCCGAGCGTTCGCCCGTGTGGGTGTGTCCCCGCACGCAGTGAGCACCGGCAGTGAGCACCGCCCCCGCCAGAGAGGAACGAACCCGATGCGGTCCGTCCAGACCCCCCTGTCCCGCCGCACCCTGCTGACGGGTGCCGTCGGCACCGGCGTCGTCGGCGCCTGCCTGGCGGCCGGGGGCGACTCGGCCAGCGCCCTCAGCCCCGCCGCCCTGCAGGTCACCGGTTCCACCCGGGCGTTCTCGCTCGGCGCCCAGCGCTCGGCCTCCCTGCTGTCCTCCGCGCAGGCGGAGGCCGGTCCCGGCCTGGCCGTCGTGAGCGTTCCCGTCGACGGCGGGCACATGGTCGGCGTCACGTTCCCCTCCGGCGCCTCCACCGACACCATCTCCGTCCGCGTCCGCCTCGCCGGCGGCGGATGGACCGCGTGGAGCGACCTGCCCCTGAACGACTCCGAGCCCGACCCCGACACCGCCGAGGGCCGCCGTTCGGTGACGGCCTCGGACCCGATGTGGGTCGGCGCCCTCGGCACCGGCGCGACGGTCCAGGTCCGCCTGCCGCAGGCCGACGTGGCCGACGCCCACCTGCAGGTCGTCGACGCCGGTGAGGCCTCCGCCCTGGCCCGCACGACGCTGTCGAGCCCCGCCTCGAGCGACCGCAGCGCCCAGCTCCTGGCGACCAAGGCCTCCCCCAAGGTGCTGCCGCAGCCGACCATCAAGACCCGCGCCCAGTGGGGGGCCGACGAGTCCCTGCGCAAGGGCGGCGTCGGCTACAGCGACACGATCAAGGCCTGCGTGGTCCACCACACCGCCGACGGCGGCACCTACAGCCAGTCCGACGTGCCGTCCGTGATCCGCAGCATGTACCGGTACCACACGGTGTCCCTGGGCTGGTCCGACCTCGGCTACAACTTCGTCGTCGACCGCTTCGGCGGCATCTGGGAGGGCCGCGCGGGCGGCATCACGCTGCCCGTCGTCGGCGCCCACGCCGGCGGGTTCAACACCGACACCTTCGGCGTCTCGATGATGGGCGACTTCACCTCGATCGCCCCCAGCGCCGCGTGCCTGGAGTCCGTCGCGCAGGTCATCGCGTGGAAGCTGTCGATGTACGGCCTGCCCGCCGACGGCGTCGCGTACCTGACCTCCGCCGGTGGCGGCACCGCGAAGTACTCCCCCGGCACCACCGTCAGGCTGCGCACGATCAACGCCCACCGCGACGTCGGCTACACGGCCTGCCCCGGGAACGTCGGGTTCACCAAGATGGACGCGATCCGCGACCGCGTCGACGAACTCCTCGGCGGGGCGACGATCACGGCCATCGCCGCCAAGTACGCCGCCATCGGCGGTGCGGGCAACCTCGGCGGTCCCACGACCGACGAGAACGACACCCCGAACGGGGCCGGGTCCTACCGGTTCTACTCCGGCGGCGCGATCTACTGGTCGAAGGCCACCGGCGCCCACACCGTCCGCGGCGCGATCCTGCAGCTGTGGGGCCAGCTCGGCTGGGAGAACGGCCTGGGGTTCCCCACGACCGACGACTCCCCGGCCAAGGGCGGGTTCTACAACCACTTCCAGGGCGGGTCGATCTACTGGTCGCCAGCCACCGGCGCCCACGAGGTCCGCGGCGCCATCCGGCAGAAGTGGGCGTCCATGGGCTGGGAGGGCGGCCCCGCCGGTTTCCCCGTCACGGGCGACGGTGCCGCGAAGGGCGGGTTCTTCACCCACTTCCAGGGCGGTTCCATCTACTACTCCGCCGCCACCGGGGCGCACTGGACGACCGGCGCGATCCGCGACCGCTGGGCCGCGCTCGGCTGGGAGTACGGGCTGGGTTTCCCGACCGTCGACGACACCCCCACCCCGAACGGCAAGGGGTACTACAACCACTTCCAGAAGGGGTCGGTGTACTGGTCGCCCGCGACCGGCGCGCACGCCATCACCGGCGCGTTCCGCGACGCCTGGGCCTCGATGGGCTGGGAGAACTCCTTCCTCGGGTTCCCCACCAAGGACGAGGTCGCGATCGACGGCGGGACGCGCATCGAGTTCGAGGGCGGAACCCTCACCTGGACGAAGTCCACCGGCAAGATCACCGTGAAGAAGAAGTGACGTGAGGCGTCGACGTCCGGGCCGGACCGCTCTGCGCGCGGGGTTCTCCGCCCTCGTCGCCGGAGCGGTCCTGGCCACGGGCCTGCCGGCCCAGGCGGCCCCCCGGGTTCCCGGCGGACTGCCCGCGGACGTCGACGCCTTCCCGCGCTACCAGGCGCCGATCACCTGCCAGTCGCCGCAGCCGGGAACCCCCGCCCTGGCCCAGCTGATCCGCGACGCCTACGGCAAGCAGACGATCGGCACGGCCCGCGACTGCCCCGCCAGCGGCGTCCCGGTCTCCGAGCACTCCGACGGCCGCGCCGTCGACTGGATGCTGGAGGCGACGAACCCCGCCCAGGCCGCGCTGGCCGGGGAGTTCCTCACCTGGTTGCTGGCCACGGACTCCAGCGGGAACGTCGCCGCGAACGCGCGCCGCCTCGGCGTCATGTACGTGATCTGGAACCGGCAGGTCTGGAAGACGTACAACGCCGCCGCGGGCTGGCAGCCGTACACCGGACCCGACCCGCACACGAACCACATCCACCTCTCGCTGACGTTCTCCGGCGCGGCGCGCGAGACGTCGTGGTGGACGGGGACGACGGACCCGCTGCGCGGGCACTGGATCGCCCTGGGCGCCGAACGGTCCGTGCTCGGCGGGGACGTCGGCGGCCGGCGCACCACCGCGGCCGGCGGCGTGGCGCGCAAGGACTTCCACTACGGCACCGTCTACTCCTCCCCCACCACTCCGGTCCGCGAGGTGCACGGCGGCATCCGGGCCCGGTTCGACCGGATCGGTGGGGTCGGGACCCTCGGCGTCCCGTTGACCGACGAGCTCCGCACCCCGCGCCGCACGGGCGCGTACAACCACTTCCAGCACGGGTCGGTCTACTCCTCCCCCGCGACCGGGTCCTTCGAGGTGCGCGGCGCGATCCGCGACCGGTGGGCCCAGCTCGGCTGGGAGAACGGCCTCGGGTTCCCCGTCTCCGGTGACACCCGCACCCCGGCGAAACCCGGGTACTACACGCACTTCGAGGGCGGGTCGGTCTACTGGTCCCCCGCCACCGGAGCGCACGCCGTCCGCGGCGCCCTGCGCGACGCGTGGGCCCGCCAGGGCTGGGAGAACGGCCGTCTCGGGTTCCCCACGCGCGACGAGTACCCCGTCCCCGGCGGCCTGCGCGTCGACTTCCAAGGCGGCTCCATCACCTGGGACGCCGCCCGGCGCACCACCTCGACCAGCTACACCGGCAACTGAGAACCCTGGAGGAACCCGTGCGCACCCGAAACCGTCGCCTCACCCGGGCCCTGGCCGCGACGGCCGTCGCGCTCACCGCCACGGGAACCCTCGCCACCCTCACGACCCTGCCCGCCCGGGCCGACGAGGTCCGCCCCGCGGTCGGCGGCTCCTTCGCCGTCGTCGGGCACGGGTACGGCCACGGGATCGGGATGTCGCAGTGGGGGGCGCAGTCGCGCGCCCTGTCCGGGCAGTCCTACCGGACGATCCTCGACTTCTACTACCCGGGCACGTCCGTCGGGAACCAGGCGAACCGCACGCTGCGCGTCGGCCTGACGTCCTTCGCGAACGCGGCCGTGGCGATCTCCGCGCCGACGTCGGCGCAGCTCACGCTGTCCTCCAGCGGCCAGAAGCTCGGCGCCGGGCAGCGCCTCGTCGTCGCGCCCTCGGGGAACGGCCTGTCCGCGACGGTCGGTTCCGGGAACGCCGCGAACGGGGGCTGGCGCGAGACCTGGGGCGGCACCGTCACGATCAGCGGCCCCGACGGCGTCCTGCTGCAGAAGGGCGACGGCACCTTCGTCCGGTACGACGGGACGATCCGCATCGTCACGGGCTCGACCCTGACCGTCGTGAACGACGTCCCGCTCGAGACGTACCTGCGCGGCGTCGTGCCCGCCGAGTCCCCGTCGTCCTTCGCTCCCGAGGCGCTCAAGGCGCAGGCCGTCGCGGCCCGCAGCTACGCGATGTCCGTCCTGAACCCGCAGGCGCAGACCGACATCTGCGACACCACCGCGTGCCAGGTCTACCGCGGCTCGGAACTGCGCGACCGCAACGGGGCGACGACCTGGACGACCCCGGCCTCGACGGACTCCGCGATCGCCGCCACGGCCGGGGAGATCCGCTCCTACGGCGGGCAGGTCGCGTTCACGCAGTTCTCCTCCTCCAACGGCGGCTGGACCGTCACGGGCTCCAAGCCGTACCTGACCGCCCGTGCCGACCCGTTCTCGGGCCCGGGCGCGGCCGCGGGGTCCAGCGTTGCCGACTGGTCGGCCACCGTCCCGGCGACCGCCTTCGACGCCGCCTGCGGCAACGCCGGTTCGGCGACCGGGCTCGTCATCACCGGCCGCGACGGCCGCGGTGACTACGGCGGGCGCGTGACCTCGGCGAAGCTGCTGTGCCTCAACGGCACCGCGTCGCTGACGGGGACCCGCATCCGTCAGCTCGCCGGGCTGCGCTCGGACTGGTTCTCGATCGCCAGCGCCGTCCAGCAGCGCTACGGCGCCCTCGGCGGGGCCTCCGGCCCGCTGGGCGGAGCCACGAGCGCGGAACTCGCGACGCCCAACGGCCAGGGGTCCTACCAGCACTTCGCGGGGGGCTCGATCTACGCCTCGGCCGCCGGCGCGTGGGACGTCCGGGGCGCCATCCGCTCGGAGTGGGCACGCCTGGGCTGGGAGAACGGCCTCGGCTTCCCCACCACCGGCGACAGCCGCACCCCGAACGGCGTCGGGTTCTACAACCACTTCCAGGGCGGGTCGGTGTACTTCTCGCCCGCCACCGGCGCCCACGCCGTCCGCGGCGCCATCCGCTCCGAGTGGGCCCGGCTCGGCTGGGAGAACGGGATGGGCTTCCCGACCACCTCCGACGCCCCCACTCCGAACGGCGTGGGCTGGTACACGCAGTTCCAGGGCGGGTCGATCTACTGGACGCCGTTCGCCGGCGCGCACGCCGTCCGCGGCGCGATCCTGCAGAAGTGGGGTTCCCTCGGCTGGGAGAACGGCGGTCTCGGGTTCCCCGTGACGAGCGACGCCGCCCTGCCGAACGGCCGCGGCTTCTTCACCCGCTTCCAGGGCGGGTCGGTCTACTGGGGCCCGGCCTCGGGCGTGCACGCCGTCCGCGGCGCCGTCTACGACGCGTGGGCCGCGCAGGGCTGGGAGAACGGTTCCCTCGGGATGCCCACGGGCGACGAGGTCTGGAACGGTTCGACCCTGACCCAGACGTTCCAGGGCGGGACGCTGAGCTTCAGCTCCACCACCGGCAAGGTCGCCCGCGTCTGACGCCCCCAGGGGGTGGCTCGTTGACGCCGCGCGCTCAACCTGTGAGCCGGATGCGTCGACGAGCCCACCTCGGCGAGGGCGCACCACGTGGAATCGCTGACGCCTCGGGCTCGACCTGTGAGCCGGATGCTGGAGCCGGCGCGCTAGCTGTACTCAGCCGGCACGTTGGTGACAGGTAGTCGAGTGATCGGGGCCTGACGTCCCAGAGCGTGGTGGGGTCTGGTGGTGTTGTACCGCACCAGCCACGGTGCCAGCGCGTCAGCGCGGGCGTCGTTGCTGGTGAACACCTGCCGGTAGGCCCACTCCGTGCCCAGGGTTCGGTTGAACCGCTCCACCTTGCCGTTAGTCCAGGGGCAGTGCGGGCGGATGAACTTCTGCCTGGCCCCGACTGCAGCGACCGCGGCGCCGAAGGCCAGGGAGCGGCGGTAGGAGAAGGCGTTGTCGGTCATGACCCGCTGAATGTGGGTGATGCCGGCCGCCGCGAACGCTGCGGCGGCGCGGGTGAAGAACGCCGCGCAGGTCTCGCCCCGTTCATCGGGGAGGATCTCGGCGTAGGCGTAGCGGGAGTGGTCATCGATGCAGGCGTGGACGTAGTCGAAGCCGATTCCTCGCCCGCGAACCTCTTCGCTGCGGCCGTGGGCCCGCCAGCCTCCGCCGTCGGGGATGCGCCCGAGCTTCTTGACGTCCACGTGCACGAGGGATCCGGGCTCGGTGTGCTCGTAGCGGTGTTCGCTGCGGCGGGTGGCTCGGATCTGTTCACCGGTCAGTGGGTCCAACGCGACCAGCGGGAGCATGTGGTGCCGTTGCAGGATCCGGCTGACGGTTCGGGCCGGGACACCGGTCTGGTCACTGATGGCGTCGGGGCCCACGCGCAGTTGGGCGCGAGTTCGCAGGACGCGCGCTTCGGTGACCGGGTCGGTGCGGGTGGGCTGGGTATGGGGGCGGCTGGAGCGGTCGGCCAGGCCGGCTGCGCCTTCGGTGCGGTAGCGGGCGACCCAGCGGTGGGCGCATTGGCGGGAGACGCCGAGCTCCTTGGCGACGTGGGCGACCGGGCGGTGATCGTCGATGACGCGGCGGGCCAGCAGTAGGCGCCCGTGCGGGGTCAGGCGGGCGTTAGCGTGGGACACGAAGGCCTCCGGGGTCTTGATGGATGGCGTCAGAGACCTCCACCAAGCCACCGGGGGCCTTCCCCGTTCAATCAGCCACGCCGCGTGTCACCAACGTCATGGCTGAGTACAGCTAGCGCTGGACGACGAGCCCACCGCGTCGCCGCGGCGTGAGGGCGAGGAGGGCCACGAGCACGAGGAGCGAGAGCGGCCGCGTCTCGGCGGCGAGCGTGCCCCAGTGCAGCACCGGCAGCAGCCACGGGAGCCCCGCGAGGACGACCACCACGCGGAACCGCCCCCACGCCAGCAGCGCGACGGCGGCGACGGGGGCAGCCAGGGCGTGGTGCGACCACGTCACGGGCGAGACGAGGCACGTCACCAGGGAGACGAGCAGGCCGAACCGCAACCGGTCGGTCCGTTCCAGCCAGTCCGCGCGCAGCGCCACGACGACGACGAGCACCAGCAGCGGGACGGACAGGACGAGCCCGAGGGTGGAACTCACCGTGGACGACAGACCGGCGTGGGCGAACGCCCCGGCGAGGGAGTTGTTCGTCGTCGTGCCCGGCGCCGCGACGCGCGAGGAGTCCCACACGAGGGACCCGAAGTAGGACACCGCCGACCCCGGCGCGACGAGCACCCCGACGACGGTGGCGACGAGGCCGACGACGGCCACCGCCGAGGCGAACCACCAGCGCGCCCGCCGGTTGACGAAGGCCGCCACGACGAGCGCCGGCGTCACCTTCACCGCCCCCGACAACCCGGCGAGCACCGCTCCCCCGCGCCCGCCGTAGAGGCAGCCGACGACGAGGCCGACGACGACGAGCGGGCTGACCTGCCCCAGCACGAGGGATTCCCGGAACGGGTCGCTCAGCAGGACGAACGCCGTGCCGAGACCGACGGACCAGCCCGCCGAGACCGACCGGAACACCTTGACGCACGCCCAGACGGTGACGCCGATCAGCACGGCGTCCCACACGACGAGGTCGGCGGCCGCGGGCAGCGCGAGCAGCGGCAGGAACAGCACGGCCGCGAACGGCGGGTAGACGAACCAGTGCCCGCGGTAGGTCTCGCGCAGGTACAGGTCCCGGCCGGCGAGCAGGTCGCGTGCGCCGTCCCGGTAGACCGCCAGGTCGTACCCGCGCTGCCACGCCTCCTGCCCGAGGCCGGACAGGACCAGGGCCACCGCGAGCACGACGCCCGCCGCGGCGGGCAGCCAGGTCCGGCGGTCAGGCACGCGAGGCGGACCGGTCCGGGAAGACGAACGTCCGGAACGTCAGGAAGCGGAACACCATGGCGATCGCCATGCCGACGACGTTCCCGGAGACGTTGTCCGCCACCGCGGACGTCCAGCCGAACCCGTAGTGGGTGATCACGAGGCACAGCAGCTGCAACCCCGCCGCGATCGCCGAGAACAGGAAGAACAGTGCGTACTCGCGGCCCGGGTGGGCGCTGCGCCGGTCGCGCCAGGTGTAGTACCGCGACCCGAGGAACGCGATGAAGATGGCGATGACGCTCGAGACCACCTTCGACAGCGCCGACCCGACGCCGGAGAACAGCAGCACGTTGAACACGAGGAGGTCGGCGAGGTACGCGATCCCGCCGGAGACGAGGAACCGCACGACCTCGCCGAAGCGGTGGTGCTGCGTCACGGCGCGGATCACAGCCACACCGCCAGCAGCAGCGACCCGCACCAGGCGAGGGCCAGCACGAGGAGGACCTTGTCGTGCAGCGCGATCTCCTCGGGTTCCTCGGCGTTGCCCTTGTCGACGTCCACGGCGTACCGCATCACCGCGAGGATGAACGGGACGACGGACAGCGTCGCGAGCTGGGTCCCCGACTGCGGCACGAGGACCTCGACGGCCCACAGCGCGTACGTCGTGACGACGACCGTCGCCGCGAGCGTCCAGACGAACCGCAGGTACGTCGTCGTGTACTTCTGCACGACGCGGCGCACGGGTTCCCCCGTGAGTTCGCCGCGGCGGGCCTCGCCGTACCGCTTGCCGGCCGCCATGAACAGGGACCCGAACGCGGTCGTCAGCAGGAACCACCCCGACAACGGGATGTCCCCGGCGGTGCCGCCGGCGAGCATCCGCAGCAGGAACCCCGACGCGACGCAGGCCAGTTCGAGCACCGGTTCGTGCTTGACGCCGAAGCAGTACGCGAGCTGGATCGCGAAGTAGACGGCGAGGACGACGCCCAGCATGGGCTGCCACACCGCTCCGCCGACGAGGGCGACGGCCGCCAGCACGACGGCGAGGACGACTGCGGTGCGGGCGTTCAGCTCACCGGAGGCGATGGGCCGGAACCGCTTGCGCGGGTGGGCCCGGTCGGCCTCGACGTCCTTGGCGTCGTTGATGAGGTAGACGGCGCTGGAGACGAGGCAGAACAGCACGAAGGCCACGCCGACGCCCGTCAGCGTGTCGAGCCCGACCTGCGAACCGGCCGGGAACACCGGCGCGAGCACGAGGACGTTCTTGACCCACTGCCGCGGGCGCATGGCCCGCAACCAGGCGGGCAGCACGGACGGGGAGGTCTCGGTCACGCTCACCCGGACCGCTCCGCGAGCGACCGGACGACGCGTACGGTCGCGGCGCCCACCAGGGCCCCGGCGGTCACGTCGCTCGGGTAGTGCACGCCGAGGACGAGGCGGGAGGCCATCATCGCCGGGACCAGCGGCCACGTCGGGACGGGCAGCAGCGGCGCGAACGCGATCGCGGCGGCCGTCGTCGACGTGGCGTGCGAGCTCGGCATGCTCCACCGGCTCGGCGTGCCGACGCGCACCTGGACGTGGTGGTCCAGCGGGCGGTGCCGGCGCGCGACGCGCTTGAGCACGACGGAGGCGCCGTGCGCGGCGACGACCGCGGTCGTGGCGACCGCCCACTCCCGGCGCCGGCGGCGGTCCACGAGGAACCCCACCGCGCCGATCCAGATCCACGCGGCGGCGTGCTCGCCCGCGTGGGACAGCCCCGTCGCGACGGGCACGGCGCCCGGGAAGGCGACCTTCTCCTGGACGGCGCGCAGGACCGCCAGGTCCAGCTCCGCCACCCGCTCTACTGCGTTCACAGACCACCCGCCGGGAGCAGGACGATGTCGGACAGGGGCATGTCCCACGTCGTCGTGACCGGCCACGTGGGCAGGTCGCGCGCCGCGGGGGGTTCGGTGCCGCGGTCGAACCGGAACAGGTCCCCCGCGACGGGCACGGGTTGCGCCGCCGTGTCGCGGTGCGTGAAGTTCCACTCCAGGAGCCGCTTGCCGAGCGGGGAGGCCTCCGCCTCGACCTGGTCGATCATCGGCTGCACGCGGGCCGGGTCGCCGAAGTAGTCCACGACGCAGTCGCAGACGTAGGCGAGGTGACCGACCTCGCCCGGCGACGTGACGTGCTGCGGGCCGCCGCGCTCGCGCAGGACCTGCTGCACCCCGAGGGCGACCTGCGTGTACTGCGAGGGTTCGGCCCAGTTCGTCTGGATCGGCGCGATGCGCCACGGGGTGCCCGCGCGCAGGTCGACACCCACGCTGGCCACCAGCACGACGGCGGCCGCGAGCCCGGCCCCCAGCCCGACGGGGCGGACCTCGACGGTCCGGAACAGCACGCCGAGGGCGGCGACGGCCGTGAACGTCGACAGGGCGACGAGGACGGCGTAGTACCAGTGGTACGGGGGAACTCCGAGGACCGACAGCGCGACGTAGTGGGCGACGCCGGCGATCCCGGTGACGAGCCACGGCCACAACCGGGGCCCGTCGCCCTCGACGCGGCGGCCCGTCCACGCGACCGCGGCGAGCACGCACCAGCCGAGGCCGCCGAGGACGACGGGCAGGAACGCCAGCACGGCCGTGAGCCCGTAGACCTCGACGTACATCTGCGCACCGTTGGTGACGTCGTACTGCTCCCACGACTTCTGCAGCGTCTTGATGACGACGGTGTCGGGGACGGCCGACCCGAGGACGAACCAGCTCCAGACCATCCACGGCAGCACGACGACGAGGGCCGCGGGCACGGCCACCCACACCCGGCGCAGGATCGCGGGGGTCAGCAGCGTGACGACGGCGATGACGACGCCCGCGTCCATGCGCGTGAGGAACACCGCCCCGGCGACGAGGCCGAACGGCAGCGCCCGCCCCTGCACCGCCGTCAGCAGCAGCAGCGACAGCAGCAGGACGAGGAACGCCGACTCCAGCCCGACCGAGCTGAGCAGCAGCGGGTTCACCCCGACCGCGACGGCCGCGACGGGACCCACCCACGCGGGCAGCCGCGTGCGGCGTGCGGCCGAGGTCAGCGACAGCGTCAGCCCGACCGCGACGAGCACGTGCAGGATCCCGAGCGCCACGACGGGCCGGCGCACGACGAACGTCACCGCCCCGAGCAGCAGCACCCACAGCGGGGACGTCGCGGTGTTCGACTGCACGTCCGAGAGCAGGCCCCACGTGCCGTGCAGGGCGAGGTTCCGCGCGTAGGCGAGGGTGATGTACGCGTCGTCGACGAGGGCCGTGCGCAGCAGCACGAACGTCGCCGCGGCCAGCACCCCGACCCCGAGGGCGGGCACGAGCGCACCGACGCGCGCGACGGGCCGAGCCGGCGGCGCCGTCCGGACTTCCCGCGTCGCCCCGTCGCTCACCCCGCTGCTCACCCCTGCCCCCGCATCCGGGCGACGACGCGCTCGGCGGTGTCGTCGGCCACGACGCGGCCCTGCTCGAGCAGGATCCCGCGCGTGCAGAGGTTCGCGACCATGTCGAGGTCGTGGCTGACGATGACGAGGGTGCGGCCCTCGGCGCGCAGCTCCTCGATCCGGGCCAGGCACTTCTTCTGGAACGGCTCGTCACCCACCGACAGGATCTCGTCGATGAGGAACACCTCGGGGTCGGTGTGCACCGCGACGGCGAAGGCCAGCCGCAGGAACATCCCGGAGGAGTAGAACTTCACCTCGGTGTCGATGAAGCGCTCGATCTCGCTGAACGCGACGATGTCGTCGAACCGCGCGGTGATCGTCGCCTCGTCCATCCCGAGGATGGCGCCGTTGAGGAACACGTTCTCCCGGCCCGTGAGGTCGGGGTGGAACCCGGCGCCGACCTCGATGAGCCCGGCGATGCGGCCGCGGACGCCGATCGTGCCCTCGTCCGGGCGCATGACGCCGGAGATCAGCTTGAGCAGCGTCGACTTGCCCGAGCCGTTGAAGCCGAGCAGCGCGAGGGACTCGCCCTGGTGGACGGTGAGGTCGATGCCGTGCAGCGCGCGGAAGTTGTCCGAGATGGGCTTCTTGCGGATCTTCGCCATCGCCAGCTCCTTGAGGGAGCGGTTGTGGCGCAGGGTGAAGTCCTTGACGAGGCCCCGGACCTCGATGGCCGTGGGGACGCCCGACGTGTGGGCGTCGGAGGAGCCGGGTCCGGAGTTCGACGCGGTGTTCGAGTCGGTCACGCTCATCACAGCTCCTGCGCGAAACGGCCTTCGATGCGGCGGAACACGACCTGCCCCACCGCGAGGAACACGAGGGCGATGAGGAGCCCCCAGAGCCCGGACCACAGCAGGTGCGGCGGCAGCGGCGGCGGGACGGCCGCCTCGCGCACCCCGCCCGTGGGGTACCAGAACGCCCAGTGGAACAGCTCGACGGCCGCGGTCACGGGGTTCAGCTGGTACAGCGTCATGAACCAGGAGTCGGGTCCACCGACCGCGGCGGCGACCTTCTGCCAGTCGTAGAGGACCGGCGAGGTCCACGTCACGACCATGAGCAGCAGGTCGACGATGTTCTCGAAGTCGCGGTACAGCACGTTGACGGCCCCGAACAGCAGGCCGAGCCCGACCGCGAGGACCGCGATGATGACGAACCCGAGCAGGCCGGCGAGGATCTGCACCGGCCCCGGCCGCCACCCGGTGACGAAGCACGCGACGAGCAGCACGATGAGCTGCGGCAGGAAGTGGATCGAGGCGACCCACGCCGAGGAGACCGAGAACAGCTCGCGCGGCAGGAAGATCTTCTTGATGAGGGGCGCGTTGCCCACCACCGAGCGCGTCGCGTTGCCGAACGCCTCGGTGTAGAAGTTGATCACGACGATGCCGGAGAACAGGTACACCGCGAAGTTGGGCACCGACTCGTTGAGCCGGAGGAACTCCCCCATCGCGAAGTAGAAGACGGCGAACTGGACGCCGGGCTTCACGTACGACCAGAGCAGGCCCATGACGGACCCGCGGTACCGGACCCGCATCTCCTTGCGGACGAGGAGCTTGAGCAGGTACCGGTACCGGACGACGTCCAGCAGCCCCGAGCCGTGGCCCGGGGCTACCAGCGGTGCAGTCGTGTCGACGGCCACGGTCAGCGGTTCTCCGCCGGCTGGGAGAGGTCGACGCCGAAGGTCTTCGCCCACGCCTCCATGGACGTGATCTCCGGCAGCGCGGCCTTGTACGAGGCGCGCAGCTGGGGCCACGAGGTCAGCATCCGGCGGTGCAGGTCGGCGGACTCGGCGAGCAGCGACCGGAACTTCTTCGCGTCGCGGCGGTACCAGACCGCCCCCTTGCCGTCGGCCATCGAGACGACGGCGGAGTCGTACAGGGACAGCTCCCACCACTTGCCGTCGGCCGCCGCCAGCGTCGCGTCCGGACGCTCGTTGGCCTCCGGCTTGACGGGCTTGAGCTGACGGAGCGCGGCCTGGGCCGCCCACGGCAGCAGCGTGACGCGCTTCGGCGGCTTGGGCTCCTTGCCCTTGTGCGCGGGCTTGCCGCGGGTGGGCGAGGGGAACGCGTCCGGTTCGGCCTCGACCTGGGCGTCGGGGTGCTCGGCGCGGGCGGCGCGGATGGCCGGCAGCGTCGTGCCGAGGGTCTCGTGCAGGTGGCCCGGCCCCTTGAGGAGGTCGGACAACGCCCGGTTCCGCAGGGTCTGGGCGTAGTACTGCATCGAGATGAGGTGCTTGACGTCGGTGTAGCTGCTCTCGCGGAACAGCCGGCCACCGCGCTCGTACGGGGAGTACAGCAGCGCCACGAGGAAGCGGTTGCGCTCGTGGTAGTAGGCCTGCCAGTCGATCGTGTCGTCCTTGTCGTTCCACGACACGTGCCAGACGCAGGCGCCGGGCAGCGACACCGTCGAGTAGCCGTGCTCCATGGCGCGCAGGCCGTACTCGGCGTCGTCCCACTTGATGAAGGCGGGCAGCGAGAGCCCGATCTCCTTGACGACCTCGACGGGGATGAGGCACATCCACCAGCCGTTGTAGTCGGTGTCGACGCGGCGGTGCATCCACGGCGTCTGGCGCAGGTTCGAGGCCGCCAGGTTGTGGCCGTGGTACAGCCCGCGCGCCGGGCCCCAGAAGAACCGGTAGAGGTTCACCGACTCGCCCAGGGTGTGCAGGACCGAGCGGTCGTACATGTCGAACATGTGCCCGCCGACGAGGGTCGGCTTGCGACACGCGTCGCCGAACTGCACGGCGCGGACGATGCCCTCGGGCTCGATGTTCACGTCGTCGTCGAGGAGCAGGACGTACTTGCTCTTCTCGCCGCGGACGGCCTCGAACATGCCGCGGGCGAACCCGCCGGACCCGCCGAGGTTGGCCTGGTCGATGACCCGCAGCTTGGAGCCGAGGAGCGCCGCGACCTCCTCGTAGCCCTCCTGCTCGCGCAGCTTCTGCGTGCCCTGGTCCACGATGACGATCTCGTCGAGGACCTCGAGCACGGACGCGTCGGCCGCGAGGGCGTTGAGCGTCTTCACGCAGTAGTCGGGGCGGTTCATCGTCGTGACGCCGATGGACGCCTTGCCCGCGGGCTGGTCGGCGACGGGCGCGCTCCACGCGGCCTCGACGAGCGTCAGCGCCTCGGCGCCGCCGGCGACGTCGATCCAGTACCAGCCGCCGTCGGCGAACGGCGCCAGGGTCAGGTCCTCGGACAGCTGGGCCGCGCCCTCGACGCGCCAGGACGTGACGCGCTGGCGGGAACCGCGGGCGTTGGACTTGAACAGCGTGACGGTGCCGTAGCCGGAGAACGTCCCGACGAAGCGGACCTCCTCCGCGCGGGTCCACTTGCGCCAGTAGCTGGCCGGGAACGCGTTGAAGTACGACCCGAGGGAGTACCGCTTGCCGGCCGGGACGGTGAGGCTGCGGCGGTCGCCGGCGGCCTCGGTGTCGGACTCGGCCACACCGGTGTTGACGAACTCCATCGAGTCGGTGTCCGCCGAGGCGTACCCCTCCGACTGCGAGAAGTCGACGTACAGCGGCAGGACGTCGATGTCGGCCTTGCTCGGGAAGACGATGCGGTGGACCTCGCGCCACACGCCGTCGTCCGGCGCGAGCCCCTGGGCACCCTCGAGGTGCAGGTCGTTGCCGTGCGTCACAGTCGTCATGCGTCCACTCCCCCGGCCACGAGGGCCGCGCCGTCCTTGAAGTGCGGCGTCAGCTTGTTGTCCACCATCGACAGGGCCGCACCGATCGCCATGTGCATGTCGAGGTACTTGTACGTGCCGAGCCGGCCGCCGAACAGGACGTCCTTCTCGCGCGACGCCAGGTCCCGGTAGGCCAGCAGCTTCTGCCGGTCCTCGGGGGTGTTCACGGGGTAGTACGGCTCGTCGCCCGCGACCGCGAAGCGGGAGAACTCCCGCATGATCACGGTCTTGTCCTTCGGGTAGTCCCGCTCGGGGTGGAAGTGCCGGAACTCGTGGATCCGGGTGTACGGCACGTCCTCGTCGGCGTAGTTCATGACCGGGACGCCCTGGAAGTCCTCGACCGGCAGGACCTCCTGCTCGAAGTCGAGCGTGCGCCACGACAACTGGCCCTCGGCGTCGCCGAAGTACGTGTCGACCGGACCGGTGTAGACGACCGGGACGTTGCCCGCGACGTTCGCCTTCGAGACCTCCTGGGAGGCGTCGAAGAAGTCGGTGCTCAGCCGGACCTCGATGTTCTCGTGGTCGGCGAGCCGCTCCAGCCACGCGGTGTACCCGTCGACGGGCAGACCCTCGTACGTGTCGTTGAAGTAGCGGTTGTCGTAGTTGTAGCGGACCGGCAGGCGGGTGACCGTCGCCCCGGGCAGGTTGCGCGGGTCGGTCTGCCACTGCTTGGCCGTGTAGCCCTTGAAGAACGCCTCGTAGAGGGGGCGCCCGATGAGGGAGATCGCCTTGTCCTCGAAGTTGTCGGCGGCCGCGGTGTCGATCTCCCCGGCCTGCTCGGCGACGAGGGCGCGCGCGGCGGCCGGCCCGAGGGCCTTGCCGAAGTACTGGTTGATCGTGTGCAGGTTGACCGGCATCGAGTAGACGCCCCCGGAGTACGTCGAGAACACGCGGTGCACGTAGGGCGTGAACTTCGTGAACCGGTTGACGTGCTGCCAGACCCGCTCGTTGGAGGTGTGGAACAGGTGCGCGCCGTAGCGGTGCACCTCGATGCCCGTCTCCGGCTCCGCCTCGGAGTAGGCGTTGCCCCCGATGTGGTCGCGGCGGTCGATGACCAGGACCTTCAGCCCCAGGTCCTCCGCGCACTGGCGGGCCACGGTGAGCCCGAAGAAGCCCGATCCGACGACGACGAGGTCTGCGTTCACTGCTCGGTCACCCTCGTTCGCTCGGTCCGGGTCGCTGCGTGCTGCTCGGGGGCAGGGCTGTGCTCTGAAGCGGCATGGGTCATGGTGGCGTCAGCGTAGCCGTCCCGGGCCCCGTCCCGGCGCAGGCGACGCGCGCGGCCGAGGTCGCGCAGGCGGCGGCGAGCGGGTTCCTCGACGAACCTCCACAGGACCCACCCGAGCCCGATCGCGACGACCGGGAGGTTGGGCACGAGGAAGCTCGTCCACGGCCCGCCGGGCGCGATCTGCGGCACGGTCTTCTGGAAGGTCCAGAAGATCTCGTACACCGGCACGTGCACGAGGTAGACGCTGTAGGAGATGCGCCCGCCGAGCACGACCGAGGGCCGGGACAGCCAGGCCGACGGTCCGCGGTCGGTCAGCGCGAGCGCCCCGACGAGCAGCGGGAAGAGGATCGCGACGGTCGCGAAGCGGTCGTAGGGACGGCCCGCGGCCCAGCCGACGACGAGCACGGACTCCAGCACGAGGATCCAGGCGAGGCGCGGCGCCCACAGCGCGGCGCGGGGACCCGACACGGGCCCGGCCTGGAGCTTCCGGACCGCCAGGCACACGAGGGCGCCCGCGCCGAAGCAGGTGAAGATCCGCTCGAGCCAGCTGTAGTCCCAGTAGATGACGCCCGTCTCGTAGCTGCGCAGCGCGGCGGGCGCCATGAGCGCGACGGCGCCCGCGACGAGGACCCACCACGGCAGCCGCTTCAGCCGGTACAGGACGAGGGCGAGCACGGGGAAGGCGACGTAGGCGGCCATCTCGGCCGAGACCGACCACGTCGCGCCGACGAAGCTCGCCCCGTCGAAGTCGGGGCGGTGCCACAGCTGCACGAGCAGGAGCTGCTCGACCCAGCTGCGCCAGCCCAGGTCGGGCTGCACGCCCTGGTAGGCGTAGAACGCGGGGTCGACGCTGCGCCGCCACAACAGCCAGGTCCCGAAGAGCACGACGACGACGGCGTACGCGGGCCAGACGCGGCAGATCCGCGCCCACCAGAAGCTCACCCAGCCGGCCAGGCGGGGCCGGCGGCCCATCTTGTCCACGTAGGTCAGGGTGATGACGAAGCCGGAGATCACGTAGAAGAGGTCGACCCCGAGGTGCCCGGAGTCGGTGACCGGCGTGAGGAAGGCCCGCACCCGCTCCCAGTCCGGCAGCGGGGTGAACTTCCAGTGGAAGAGCAGGACCCAGACGGCCGCCACGATGCGCAGACCGGTGATCGAACGGACCTCCGGGACGCGCGCGACGGCCCCCGGGTCGGCGGGCGGTCTGGTGTCGGAGACGGCGGTCACCGCGTCCCTCCTCGGGCGATCAGGGTGCGGTAGGCGGCCGTGCGCACGCGCGTGGGCACGAAGCGGTAGCCACCGCGGACGACGACGTTGCGGACGGCCTGCGCCGGCGTCGTGAACCCCTCGGCGCGCAGGTGCCGCTGCAGCGTGAGCTCGGAGCGGAAGAGCCGCAGCCCCCCGCGGCGGGCGTAGGACCCGGCGTCCGGCGACGCGCCCACGCGGTACTTCACGAGCGCGTCGGGCAGGTTCTCGACCCGGGCTCCCGCGGCGATCATGCGCGCGAAGAGCCAGTAGTCCTCCATGAGGTCCAGGTCCCGGTAGCCGCCCGCGGCCGCCACGGCCGAGCGCCGGTAGACGACGGTCGGGTGGTTGAACGGGTCGTGGAAGCGGGCGTACCGGGCGATCTCGGCGGCACCGGTCGGCGGGGTGCGGCGGGCGACGACGTCGTCCTCGTCGGCGCCGATCTCCAGCAGCCCCGCGCCGACGAGGTCGGCCCCCGCGGCGATGAGCGGCAGCTGGGCGGCGAACCGGCCGGGCAGGCTGACGTCGTCGGCGTCCATCCGGGCCACGACGTCGAACGTGGTGCGCTGCAGCCCCTCCTCCAGGGCCCGGGCCAGGCCGACGTTCGCGGGCAGCTCCAGCACCCGCACGTCGGGCCGCTCGGCGAGGTCGTCGAGCGCGCGTTGCAGGTCGGCGGGGACGGGCCCGTCGCGCACGACGAGGACCTCGTCGGGGCGCAGCCCCTGGTCGAGGGTGACGCTGTCGAGCGCGCGACGCAGCTGGGCCACGTCGTCCCGGGCCCAGACGGGCAGCAGGACGGAGAAGGGCGGCAGCTCGGTGGTCGGGCCGGCCGGGGCCAGGGGTGCGCGGCCGGCCGCCGCCTCGACGGCGCGGACGTCGTCGGAGACCTCCCCGAGTCCGGCCAGGACGGTCGCCGTGGGTGCGGGCCGCCCCAGGCCCTGGCGCAGCCCGTCGGCCAGACCGCGCAGGAGGACGTCGCGCCGCTGCGAGCGGGCCAGCGTGCGCACCCAGCGGCGCGCCGTCGCCCCGCCGTACAGGACGGTGTCCTTCGCGCCGAGCGGGCGGGAGCGGGTGAACGTCCAGAGCTTGTTGCGGACCTCCAGGACGAACCGCTCCCCCGGGTCGGCGTCGGCGCCGCCGAAGACCTTCGTCCGGTGCTCGACGACGCTGGCGGCGCAGGCGACCCCGCGCCGGTGGCGCAGCAGCCGCGTCGTGTACTCGAAGTCGTCGTTCCACAGGAAGAACGCGGCCTGCGGCAGCCCGTCCTCGCGCACGGCCCGCGCGTCGAGGAGGAGCGCGACGAAGCTCGCCGAGCGCACCGGCGTGCAGCCGGCGGCGTACGCGGCGCGGGCCTCCGCGGCGTCGACCCCGGGCCGTTCGCGCGGGGTGTTCATGGGGTGGTCGCGGCCGTCGGTCCACACGACGCGGCTGGCGACGAGGGCGGAACCGGTGCGGCGCAACGCGATGAGGGACTCGGCGAGGGCGCTGGGACGGGGCACGGTGTCGTCGTCCATGAGCCAGACGGCGTCGGCGGCGTGCCGGTGCACGGCGCGGGCCAGGCCCGCGGCGAAGCCGCCCGCACCGCCGGTGTTGCGGGGCAGCTCGACGAGGTCGACGGTCAGGTCGTGTGCGGCGGCCCACTCCCGGACGGCGACGGGCGAGCCGTCGCTGCTGGCGTTGTCGACGACGACGACGACGTCCGGGCGGCGCGTCTGGTCGGCGAGCGCGTCGAGCCCGGCGAGCAGCAGGTCCCGGCGGTCGTAGGCGACGACGACGGCCACGACCTGCTCGGGGACGGGAGTCGTGTCGGCGGCCTGGTCGGGGTCGGGGACGGCGCGGGGCACCGCCACAGGGTGCCAGGTCACGAGCCCTGCGCCTGACTCTCGATCTCCCAGACCCCCACCGACCCGCTCGTGAACGCCCGGCGGAAGCCCGGCGCGGTGTCGAGGTCGACGAGCCCCGGCGGCACCGCGTACCCGGGGACGCCGAAGAACTGCGCATCCGCCGGGCGCAGGGGCAGACCCGGCGCGAGGGAGTCGACGACGACCCACGCGACGTCGTCGCGCCGCACGATCTGGAGGACCTGCGGGGTCAGGGCCCTCAGGTCTCGGGCGAGGATCCGCAGGTCCGGCTGCGAGGCCAGCGGCACGGCCGTCGTCGCGAGGACCGGGACCCCTTGGAGGACGTACGCGTAGGTGGACCCGTCGTTGCCGCTGTTCATCACGCGCTGGCCCGGCCGCACGACGGAGGCGAGGTAGCGGGCGGCGGCCTGGTCGTCGGCGTCGATGCGCTCGTAGGCGGGGTCGGCGTACCGCTCGCGCAGGGCCCGGACCTCGGTGGGGCCCGACGCGACGGCCGCGCCGGCGAGCAGCGCGAGCCCGAGGACGGCCGCGACGACCGGCTCGGCCCGCCGCCCCCGCGCCAGCCAGCCCGCGGCCCGCACGACCGCGACCCCGGCGAGCAGCCACGCCCACGGGCTGCCGTGCGCGACGACCCGGTAGTAGGAGTTCCACGCCGAGTCCCACACGAGGTCCAGGCCGGGGGCGTGCAGGTCGACGAGGTAGGCGACGGCGAGCGCCGACCAGACCAGCCAGACGAACGCCACGGGCAGGGCCCGGCGTCCGGCGAGGGCGAGGCCCGCGAGGACGGCGACGGCGAGCACCCACTGCTCCTGGGTCCCGGCGGGGTCCATGCCGCCCTGCAGCGGGAGCGTCAGGACGCGGTGGAGCGCGTCGGGCAGGGACTCCGGGTCCAGGTCGCGCGCGAAGCGCGAGCTCGAGCCGCCGCCGGCCGACGCGGCCTGCAGCAACGACGACCCGACGAGTCCGCCCGCCAGCACCGCCACCGCCGCGAGCCCCACGAGCCAGCGCCCGGTCCCCCGCGTGGAGGACACGCTTTCCGCCCCTGGGAAGGCCGTCTCAGGGGCGGAAAGTGTGTCCTCCGCCCCCCGACGGCGGCCTCGGAGGGCGGTGAGACCGCTCCCCACGAGCCAGACGCACCAGACGCCGAGAACCCCGCTGCCGACGGTGAGGGCGGCGCTGGGGTGGACGGTGACGGCGCCGGCGCACGCCAGGGCGACGGCGGGCACCCGGCCGACGACCCCCCGCCACGGCAGCTCCTCGCGCGGGGGCAGGACGAGCGCGATCGCGCCGGGGGCCAGGGCGATCGCGGCCGCGTTGGGCAGGGCGCCGGAGTCGTGGTGCATCGCCAGCAGCGGCTGGTACGCGAGCGCCGACGCCACGGCCGCGACGCCCCCGGCCGGCAGCCACCGCGGTGGCAGGACCCGGTCGGCGAGGGCGAGCAGGCCGAGCGTCTGCACGACGGCGAGCACAACGACGCTCGTGGCGTTGAGCCCGCTGACGGCGTCGACGCGCGCGGTCTGGGCGACCAGCGCCGCCCACTGGTGCAGGCCGTCGGGGTAGTACTGCGCGGGCGTGCCCGTGACGACGTCGAGGGCCTGCGCGCGCCAGGGGGCCGCGTCGCCGGTCCGCAGGATGCGCGCGGTGACGAGGGTGTGGGTGATGGTGTCGTGCTCCTGCGACGGCGTCGCGAGCGCGCCCATCCCCCGCCGGAACAGCGTGCACGTCGTCGCGGCGGCCGCCAGGACGAGGACGCCCGCCGCCAGCAGCGGTCCCCGAGCGGAGAACACTCCTTCCGCCCTCGCAACGTCCCGTGCAGGGGCGGGAGGAGCGTCTTCCGCCGGGAGGACGGGGCCGCGCAGGAGGCGGGCGAGGCCCGCGAGGACGAGCGCGGCGGCGAGCACGCCCCACCACGCGAACCGCGTCCCGGTCGCACCGGTGACGCTCGCGGCGACGGTGGACACGCCGATCGAGACGGCCGGCGCCGCGCCGAGGAGGAGCGGCAGCCGTCGCACCCCGCCCGCGGCGAGGACGGCGGCGCCCGGGACGAGGACCCACAGCGCGGCGACGACGAGCGTCAGCACGTCCCCGGCCGTGGACCCGCCGGTGACGACGACGACGGGCGGGTTCACAGCAGGTCGGTCACGGCGTCGGCGGCGCGCTGCGCGGCGGCGGCGAGCGAGCCGTGCGCGACGGCCCACGCGCGCAGCCGGTCGCGCTGCGCCGGCGACGGCGTCCGGACCTCGCCCAGCGCGGCGGCGACGGCCGCGGGGTCGTGGTCGACGGCCCAGCCGAGGTCGTGCTCACGCACGAGCGTCGCGCCGCTGCCCACCCCGGCGAACAGCACGGGCGTCCCGCACGCGGTGGCCGCGAAGATCTTCGTCGGGGACATGAGGTCGTAGCCGCTGCCCGGGACGAGCGAGGCCAGGGCGACGTCGGCCCCGGCGAGCAGCTCGGCCGCGCGCTCGGGCGGGACGGTGCCGGGCAGCTCGACCCCGGGGACGGTGCGGGCCAGCTCCCGCAGCCTCGGCACGTCGACCCCGCCGCCGACCATCGTCAGCGTCGCGCCGGGGTGGTCGGCGACGAACCGAGCGAAGGCGCGGACGAAGACCTCCGCGCGCTGCCACTCCGACATCGTCCCGCTGTAGACGACACGGACCCCCTGCGGCGCAACCGGTCCGTCAGCGGGACGGAACACGTCGACGTCCACCCCGTTCCCGACGACGCGCACCCGCGAGGCGTCGACGCCCCCGCGGACGACCTCGTCGGCCATGCCCTGCGTGACGGCCAGGACGCGGGCCGCACCGCGCAGCGAGGCCTGCTCGGCCACGGCGACGGCACGCAGCACGGGGGCCGGGGCGCCCGCGGCGACGGCCCCCTGCGACCACACGTCGGGCAGGTAGGACACGTACGGCACGCCCCGCAGCCGGGACGTCACCCGCGTGACGACACCCGTCGTCGGCGGGGGTTCGTGCACGACGACGTCGGGCCGGCGGCCGGTGAGCAGCCGCGCCGCGAGCGGGACGTCGAAGGAGAGGTAGGGCAGGTAGCCGCGGACGACGCCGTCGGCGTCCCGCAGCACGGGCAGGCGGCGCGTCCGCACCCCGGCATCGGGGGTCTCGGCGTGGGTCGCGGACGCCGTGACGACCTCGACGTCGCAGCCGCGCGCCACGAGCGCCCGGGCGAGGGCACGCAGGCGGAACGGCGCGGCCCCCACGTCCGGTGGGTAGGTCCGCGTCGCGATGCGGACCAGCGGCGACACGCTCCGGACCCTACCCAGCGGTTCTCGGAACCGGGGCCCGCCACTCCCGGACGAGGACCCCTCAGCCGTCCCAGCGCACGAAGTCGAACTCGTGGAACTCCGCGACCTCCCGGGCCCAGCGGTCGGCCACGAAGCCGCGGTGCACCGGGTGCGCGTCGTAGGCGTCGTACGCCTCCTGGTCGGCGAAGACCATCGAGAACTGCCAGGACCCGGGGCTCTTCACGCTGACCTGCCGGTGGACCGTGAACTCCCCGACCCCCGGCAACGCACCGAGGTCGCGCCGGGCCGCGGTGAGGAACTCCGCCTCGGCGGGGGAACCGGGCTCGTGGACCAGGGTGAAGACGACGGTGTGCTGGATCACCGGCCCCACGGTAGCCGCGCCGGCACCCACAGCGGGACCGCGTCCCGGTAGGCGGCGTAGGCGCTCCCGAAGCGCTGCAGCAGGAACCGCTCCTCGGACGGGCGGATGACGACGTGCCACAGCAGCGCCCCCGCGGGCGGGACGAGGTAGTACGACGGCGATCCGACCAGCAGCGCCACGCCGAGGGCCTGCGTGCACCCGCTGACGGCCATGGGGTTGCGGACCCAGCGGTACGGCCCCGTGACGACGAGCCGGGCGGCCGCGTCGAAGGGCACCGGCGTCCCCTCCCCGCCCGCCATCGCCACCGCGCAGCGGATCCCGAGCGCGCTGGCGGCGAGGAGGAGAACGGACCCCACCACCCGGCCCCCGGGCAGCGCCCACGTCGGGACGCCCAGCCAGCGCTCGGCCGTCCGCAGCACCGCGGGCAGCGCGAGGAGGGCCAGCGTCCAGACCACGACCATCCAGCCGAGGGTCTTGGCCAGGTGCCGCGCAGGACTCGCGGGCCGGGCGACGCGGTAGAGCCTCACCGCGGGGACCGGACGAGCACCCAGGCCACGGCGCTGCCCGCCGTCGCGGCCGTCATCGCGACGACGCCGAGCCCCCCGCTGCGGCTGGCCGCCGCGCACCGGCAGGTGCGGACGGTGCTCCACGCCACGACACCCGTCACGAGACCGGCCGCCGTCCGCGCCGCGGGGTGCCCGGCCCGGGCCAGCGCCGCGGCCGTCCCCGAGGCCAGCGCGAGGACGACGTCGCCGCGGGCGAAGGAGTCCAGCACGGCCGGGTCACCGAGCTCGAAGGGCCGTCGGAACGTCGGCGAGAGCCCCAGGCCCGCCCACCACACCGGCACCGCGGCGGCCTGGACCCCCAGGTAGGCGGCGGCCAGGGACCGGGCGGTGCTCACCCTCCGAGCATGACCCACCACCGTCGCCGGCGCGGCTGTACCGGAACGCTGCACCCGTCCGCCCACCAGGCCCTCGGGACCGGCGTGTCGCACCCCCCAGCGCCGACGGGTGCAGCGTTCCTGCACACCCGGCCCGCCGTCAGGCGCCCGGCGCGCCCGTCAGCCCGGACAGCTCCGCCTGGACGGCGAAGTCCGGCACCCGCGCGACGACCTCGTCGAACGTGCCGACGTCCACGACCCGGCCCTCCTCGAGCAGCACGACGGCGTCGCAGTCGCGGACCGTCGCCAGCCGGTGCGCGACGACGAGGACGGTGACGTCGTCGTGCAGACCCGCGACGGTCGCGGTGACCGCGGCCTCGGTGGCGGCGTCCAGCGCCGACGTCGCCTCGTCCAGGACGAGCACCTTCGGGTCGGTGTAGAGGGCGCGGGCGATGCCGAGGCGCTGACGCTGGCCGCCCGACAGCCGGAGCCCCCGCTCGCCGACGGGCGTCGACAGGCCCTGCGGCAGACCGGCCACGACCTCGGTGAGCTGGGCGCCGGCGAGGACCCGCTGCACGCGCGCCTCGTCCACCTCCTCCCGCCGCCAGGACAGCGCGACGTTCGCGGCGACGTCGGCGTCGAGCAGCGCGACCTCCTGCGGCACGTACCCGATGCGCCCGCGCCAGCCCGCGGCGACGTCGGCCAGCGGGGTCCCGCCGACGAGCACGCGCCCCGACGACGGCGTCAGCAGGCCCAGGACGACGTCGACGAGCGTCGACTTGCCCGAGCCCGACCGCCCGACGACCGCGACGCGCGCCCCGGCGGGGATGCGCGCCGAGACCGCGTCCAGGGCGGGGCGCTCGCTGCCCGGGTAGGCGAAGGTGACGTCCTCCAGGACGATCTCGACGGCCCCCGGCGGCAGGCCGACGAGGTCGACGGGCGCGAAGCGGGCCGGCTCGCGGTCGGTGGCCCCCGTCTCGCGCAGCGCGTCGAGCACCTCGTGGGCGTTGGGTTCGTGGGCGTGCATCGTCGCGAAGACGGACTGCAACCGGGTCAGGCACGGCACGACGCGGAACCCCGCCACCGCGAACAGGCCGATCGCCGACACGGCCTCGGTGACGCCCTGGGTCACGACGGCGATCCCGCCGACGACGAGGAACCCGCCGAGCAGCGCCGCCTCGAGCACGAACCGCGGGCCGACGGAGTAGAAGAAGGCCATCCCGCGGGCCCGGGCACTGCCCGCGCGCACCTCGCGCGCGACGCCGGCGAGCTGCTCGCCGCGTCCGCGCAGCGTGATCTCCTTCGTCGTCGCGAACGACTCCTGGACGAGCCGGATCGTGTCGACGGACGCCGACGTGGCCGTCCGGCCCGCGGCGGCGGCGCGCTTGGCGATCACGGAGTAGAGCAGGACCGCGATGAGCCCGAAGTAGACCGCCGCGACGATCGCCGTCTGCCACGCCGCGACGAGGACGACGGCCCCGACGGCGACGAGCGAGGCGACCTCCGCGACGAGGCTGGAGAACGGCATGAGGAAGCCGTTGAACGCCTGGTTGAGCGACTCGTCGACCGTGCGGACCGCCCGCGCCGACGACGCGCGCAGCCGGTAGGCCCACGACGCGGACAGGTAGGCGCGCACGAGCCGGTCGGCCACGTCGACCTCGTGCACGGCGAAGCGCACGACGCCCCAGCGCACGAGGGCGAGCTGGGCCAGCGACTTGGCCACGAGCAGCAGGCTGGCGACGCAGATGAGGACGATGAGCTGCACGGTGCTGACCCGGTCGCCGAGCACGGGCAGGGCGAGGGCGAGCTGGCCGCTCCCGCTGACCGCCGTGGGCAGCAGCACCGCGAGCAGACCGAGGGCGGCGACGTCGAAGACGGACAGCAACGCCTGGGACGTGCAGTAGACCGCCACGAACCGCGAACTGCCCGCCGGCAGGAGCGAGAGCAGCGCGCGGACGGTCGACAGCAGGGACTTCACGCGCGTCATCCTCGCCGATGCGCGAGGTGGGGTGGGGGACGCGCCATGATGGACGGGCCGTGACCACCTCAGCCGCCTCCCCCACCCCGAGCCCGCCGCGCCCCGACGCCGCCGGGTTCGACGACACGTGGGTCGTCGTCCCCCTGTTCTGCGAGGCGACCGTCATCGCCGGGGTGGTGCGGGGCCTGCGCGAGCAGTTCGCCCACGTCGTGTGCGTCGACGACGGCAGCACGGACGCCTCCGCCGCCGAGGCCGAACGCGCCGGCGCGGTCGTCGTCCGGCACGCCGTGAACCTCGGCCAGGGCGCGGCCCTGCAGACGGGGATCGCCTACGCCCTGCGGGACCCGCGCACGCGCTCGGTCGTGACGTTCGACGCCGACGGCCAGCACCGCGTCGAGGACGCCGCCGCGATGGTCCGGCGCCTGGAGGACGAGGACCTCGACGTCGTGTTCGGCAGCCGGTTCCTGGACCGGCGCACCGAGCTGGACCGGCTGAAGAAGGTGGTGCTGCGCGCCGCCGTCGTCTACACCAACCGCACGACGGGCCTGCGCCTGACGGACGCGCACAACGGGTTGCGGGTGTTCTCCCGCCGCGGTGCGCAGACGCTGCGGATCCGGCACAACCGGATGGCGCACGCCAGCGAGATCGTCCACCAGGTGGGCCGCTCGGACCTGCGCTGGGCCGAGCAGCCGGTGCACGTCCTCTACACGGACTACTCCCGTTCCAAGGGCCAGTCGGTGCTGAACAGCATCAACATCCTCGTCGAAACGCTGCTGGGGTAGTCGTGCTCGCCATCCAGGTCCTGCTCATCGCCGTCGTGCTCGTCGTCGGGATCGTCCTCGTCCGCAGCACCGCGGGCGCGCGGCACCAGGCCGTGCGGCGGTTGCTGCTGGGCGCGCTCGTGGCGCTCGCCGTGGCCAGCATCCTGGTCCCGACGGCCGTCACGGCCGCGGCGAACGTCGTCGGCGTCGGCCGCGGCGCGGACCTGCTCCTGTACGGGCTGGTCATCGCGTTCCTGGGGTTCGTCGTCTCCTCCTACCGGCGCGCGCGGCACCTGGAGGAGACGGTCACCGAACTCGCCCGCCGGCTCGCGCTCGACGAGGCCCCCACACCGGAACAGGCCCGCCACCACGAGGGTGACGGGCCCGTCCAGGGGTGAGGTCGCGGGTCAGCCCGCGGCCGCGACCACCGCGTTGTAGGCGTTGTCCGACACCGAGTTCTGGTCACCGAAGACCAGGACGCTCTGGATGGACTTGCCGTTCGATGACGCGTCGGCCTTCAGGACGTTGATCGCGTTCTTCGTGCTGTCCGGCAGCGACCCCTTGGCGGTCAGCAGCATGGGGCCACCGGCGTAGGCCATGAGCGCCGACCCGGACAGCGCGTCGGGCCAGTTCTCGCCCGTGGCGACGCCGACGATCGTCGTCGCGTCCTTGAAGAACGCGCTCGACGTGAACTGCTGGGCGACGAGGCCGGCGGTCTCGTAGCGGTCGTTGCCGGCCAGCTGGGCCCAGCCGCTGGTGCCTCGGCCGACGGCGGTGACGGCCGTGCCGCCGATGGCGAGCTTGGTCGCGAAGGTGCGCGAGCCCAGGTAGTTCTGGGTCGTCGAGCCGAGGTTCCCGCCGTCGCTCAGCAGGACGACGCCGATGCTGTGCTTCGTCGTCTCCTCCTGCACGCCCATGAGCGCGCCCGCGGCGAGGCCGTCGGGGAAGTTCCAGCCGGTGACGACCGAGACGGTCTGCGCCTGGGGCAGGAGCTTGGCGATCTCGACGGCGGTGCCGAAGCGGTCCGAGCCGGCGACCCGCTGGGTGGGGAACCCGAGGGCCTTGACGGAGCTCTCGACGCCGGCCGACAACGCGTTGGTGTCGCCGAGGAGGTAGACGGTGCCGCCCGGCTTGAGCACGTTCTTGATCGCCGCCGCGACCTCCGGCTGCAGCGCGGTGCGCGACGTCATGAGCAGCGGGCCGCTCTTGTCGGAGGCCAGCGGGGCGCCGGCGAGGGCGTCGGCGAAGGTGTCCGAGCGGGTGAGGACGACCGAGTCGGCCCCCTGGCTGGAGAAGGACGTCGACGCGGCGATGGCCGTGCCGACGCGGTCGGCGCCGTAGACGCGGTAGGCCTCGGCGGCCTTGAGGGTGACACCGGGGCTGGCGGTCGCAGGTGCGCCCCCGGCGACGAGGGCCGTGCTGACCGCGAGGGCGGCCGCGAGGCCGAGGGTGCGAGGACGCAAGCGCATGGTGACCTTCCGGTGGGACGTGCCGTCAGCTGCAGGTCTCGACCCCGAACGGCCGAATCTTGAGGCACAGAGTGTCACGACTTCCTGCGTGCTCGGTCACACGATGGCCGGATCGTGCTCACGGGAGCTCCACGAGACGCGGGTCCCACTCCCCCGTCCGGCCGCGGATGTGTTCACACCGCGTACGGATCGCTACTCTGCGCGTCATGCGGATGACTGTCATCGGATGTGGCTACCTCGGCGCCGTCCATGCTGCGTGCATGGCCGAGCTGGGGCACGAGGTCATCGGGATCGACGTAGACCCTGAGAAGGTCGCGGCCCTGCAGGCCGCTCGCGCCCCGTTCTTCGAACCGGGACTGCCCGAACTGCTCGAACGCACCATGGCCACCGGCCGCCTGACGTTCACGACCGACATGTCCGCCGCCGCCGGCTCGGCCGTCCACTTCGTCTGCGTCGGCACCCCCCAGAAGCGCGGCGAGTTCGCCGCCGACATGAAGTACGTCGACGCCGCCGTGGACTCCCTGCTGCCCCACGTCGCCCCCGGCGAACTCGTCGTCGGCAAGTCCACCGTCCCGGTCGGCACCGCCGCCCGCCTCGCCGCCAAGGTCGCCGCCTCCGAACCCGGCGCAGCGCTGGCCTGGAACCCCGAGTTCCTGCGCGAAGGCCACGCCGTCGAGGACACCCTGACCCCCGACCGCCTCGTCTACGGCGTCGCCGGCGGGCAGAGCACCCCCGAGGGCAAGGCCGCCAAGGCGCTGCTCGACGAGGTCTACGCCACCCCCCTGGGCCGCGGCACCCCCCTGATCGTCACCGACTACCAGACCGCCGAACTGGTCAAGGTCGCCGCGAACTCCTTCCTGGCCACCAAGATCTCCTTCATCAACGCGATGGCCGAACTGTGCGAGAAGGTCAACGCCGACGTCACCCAGCTCGCCGACGCCATCGGCCACGACGACCGCATCGGCCGCAAGTTCCTCAACGCCGGCCTCGGCTTCGGCGGCGGCTGCCTGCCCAAGGACATCCGCGCGTTCATGGCCCGCGCCGGCGAGCTCGGCGCCGACCAGACCCTGACCTTCCTGCGCGAGGTCGACTCCATCAACATGCGCCGCCGCATCCGCATGGTCGACCTGGCCCGCGAGGTCTGCGACGGCTCCCTCATCGGCAAGCGCGTCGCCGTCCTCGGCGCGGCGTTCAAGCCGCTGTCGGACGACATCCGCGACTCCCCCGCCCTCAACGTCGCCGCGCAGATCCGCCTGCAGGGCGGTGACGTGGTCCTCACCGACCCCGCCGCCCTCGACAACGCCCGCAAGGCCGTCCCGGACATCTCCTACGCCGAGACCGTCCCCGAGGCCGTCCGCGGCGCCGACGTCGTCCTGCTGCTGACGGAGTGGAAGGAGTACCGCGACCTGGAACCGGCCACGATCTCCTCCCTGGTCAAGGAGAAGCGCATCCTCGACGGCCGCAACGCCCTGGACCCCGCCCGCTGGCGCGCCGCCGGCTGGACCTACCGCGCGCTGGGCCGCCCGCGCGCCTGACGCCACCCCGCGCCGTCGTGCGCGGTCCCCCGTGGAAAACACTCTTTCCGCCCCGCCGAGGCGCTCGGCCGGGGCGGAAAGTGTGTTTTCCGCGTGTGCAGGGCCGGGTGGGGTGCGGGAGCGGCCGTACGGTGGTGCGCATGCCCGCCGAGCCCCCCGAGCGAGACACCTCCGCCGACGAGGCGCAGCGCTGGCACTCCACCACCTACGGCAAGCCCCGGCGCAGCTCCGGCCGTCCCGCCGCCGCGCAGACCCCGGGCCGCGAGCAGCGGCTCGCCGAGCTCCACCGTCCCGACCCGCGTCCCGACCAGGACCCCGAGGGGCAACGGAACCTCGACGAGGGCGGAGCGCCCCCGGCCGAGCGGCCGCAGACCCCGGCGCCCCGCCCCCCGCGTCCCCGCCGCCCGCACGTCCGGCGGCGGCGCGTCCTGGCGGTCGTCGCCGTCCTCGTGGTCCTGGCCGTCACCTACCCCGTCGCCCTGGCCTGGCGCGGCTGGTCCTCGGTCGACCAGATCGCCGCGGCCTCGACCGGTGCACGACCCGCCGCGACACCCGGCACGACGTACCTCATCGTCGGGTCCGACTCCCGCGACGGGATGACGCCCGAGGAGCTCGCGGAGTACTCCGCGGGCGGGGCCGACATCTCCGGCCAGCGCACCGACACGATCATGCTGCTGCACGTCCCCGACGGCGGCGGGCCGGCGGCGCTCATCAGCGTCCCGCGCGACTCGTGGGTCCCCATCCCGGGCCACGGCAAGAACAAGATCAACGCCGCGTTCGCGATCGGCGGCGCGCCGCTGCTCATGGAGACGGTCGAGCAGGTCTCGGGATTGCGGATCGACCACTACGTCGAGACCGGTTTCGGCGGGTTCGCGCAGATCGTCAACGCGGTCGGCGGGGTCACGATGTGCCCGGCGAAGGCCGTGGACGACGTCCGGGCGGGGTTGAACATCCCGGCGGGGTGCCAGGAGATGGACGGCAAGACCGCCCTCGGGTACGCGCGCTACCGGTACACCGACGTCCAGGGCGACTTCGGGCGGGTGCAGCGCCAGCGGGAACTCCTCGGCGCCATCATGTCCAAGGCCGCCAGCCCGTCGACCCTGCTGAACCCGTTCCGCGCGTTCCCCCTCGCCTCCGCGGGCGGGAGCGCGGTGACCGTGGACGACGAGTCCTCCATCAGCGACCTCGTCGGGTTCCTGCGCGGGATGCGCGCCGCGACCGGCAGCGGCGGGATCTCGATGACCGTGCCGGTCTCGGACCCGAACTACCGCACGGGCCACGGCATCGCGGTGAAGTGGGACACCGAGAAGGCGCTGGCCATGTTCACCGACCTGAAGAACGACGACACCGAGGCGCTGCGGTCCCTGGTGGCCTGACTCCCCCAGTGACGCAGAACGCCCCGCCGGCCGCAGCCGACGGGGCGTTCTGCTCTGGTCTGCAGACGGGATCAGAACTCGGTGACCGCGGTCAGCGCGTTGACGATCCCCTCGCCGTAGAACCCGTTGTCGTCGGTCGTCCCCGCGCAGGTCGCCGTCGAGGTGACGGGGCCGTTCGCGGTGACACGGCGGTAGGTGAACTCCGCCGGGACCGGGCACGGGGTGTCCGTCGCCGTGCCGAGCAGGATCGCCTGGGTGACCGCCGGGTCGAGGGTCAGGGTGCCCGGGTGGGCCTTGTCGGGCTTGCCGTACTCGCTGACGATCAGCGCCGCGACACCGGCGGCGTGCGGGGCGGCCATCGACGTGCCCTGCAGGTACTGGTAGTACGCGTCCTTGCCGTCCTTCGTCTTCTGGCGCAGGACGAACGGGGTGTTCGGCTCGCCGTTGGCGTCGATCGTGCCCTCCGCCTTGGCGACGTTCGCCGGGTAGGCCGCGAGGATCATGCCGGCGGGCGAGGTGCGGCCGTTGGCGGTGTCGTACGCGTCACCGCCGGGAGCGGAGACGTCGGACTGCTCGGTGCCGAAGTTCGAGTAGTACGCCTTGCGGCCGGACGGACCGGTCGAGTTCACCGTCACCACGCCGTTGCTCTCGGCGGGCACGTTGAGGCAGGTGGAGTTGTCGATGGTGCGGTCGCGGGCCTGGGTGGGGTTCCCGTCGGCGTCGACCGGGTAGTCGGGGCTGGAGGAGTCGACACCGGGGGCGCCGAGGTCGGTGGCCTCGTTGCCGCTGGCCGAGATCGGCAGCACGCCCTTGCTGCGGGCGTAGTCGATCGCGCGCTGGACGGCCGCGACGATGACGCGCTGCTGCGCCTGCTCGGCCGGGGAGTCGGCCGGGTTGGCCTGGCAGTTGTAGAGCCACGGGTCGACGTAGAAGCTCATGTTGACGACGTCGACGCCGGAGTCGCCGGCGAAGGTCAGCGCGTCGAGGGTGGGCTGCAGGAAGAAGTACCCGGAGTCCTGGCCGGCGCGCAGGTTGACGAGGTTCACGTTCGGTGCGACACCGGCGATCCCGAGCCCGTTGACCGGCGAGCCGATGGTGCTGGCGACGTGGGTCCCGTGGCCGTCGTCGTCGACGTCGACGGGGTCGACGCAGCTCTTCACCTCGCACGGTCCGTCGATGTCGGGCATGTCGGTGACGAAGTTGCGGCTGCCGGCCCGGTCGAAGTTCGGGGCGATGTCGGGGTGGGTGCCGTCGACACCGGTGTCGATGATGCCGACGGTGACCTTCTTGCTGCCGGGCTGGACCTTGTAGGAGCCCTCCGGGGTCGCGCCGATGGCCCGCATGTCCCACTGCAGCGACGCCAGAGGTTCGGCGCCCTTGGCCTTGGCGGCCTGCGACTTGAGGGACGCACGACCGGCCAGGGTGGCGCGTTCGGCCTCGGTCAGCTTCTCGACGGCGTCCGCGCCGGAGGCGGCGTCGGCCGGCGCCTTGCCGATGCTGCGGTCGGCCGCGGCCCCCACCAGGCCGGCGGCGCCGTCGGCCTTGGTGGCGAAGTCGGCGGCCGAGCTCTCGACGAGCGCGTACCCGACCTGCGCGTTGCTGGACAGCACCGTGCCGCCGGCCTGGGCGATCGCGGTGCGGGCCATGGCGTCGCTGACGCCGGCGTCGTAGAGGACGACGTAGCGGGTGGTGCCCTGCTGGACGGTGGCCGTGCCCTTCTGCGTGCTCGTGGTGGTGGAGCTGGAACTGGGGTCGGCGGACGCGGACTGCGTCACCGCCAGCGTCGTCGCGAGCAGCGCGGTGCTCATCGCGGCCGACAGGACGATCTTGCGCACGGGGCCTCCCTGCCTCAAACGGATCAACCGGGCAGAGTGTGCTGCACAGACTGCACACAGACAACCCTTGACCTTGGGCAGATTGCACGCTAGGTGCTCGCGCGCATCACTTCCGGGCGAGGTCCAGCAGCACGTCGAGCAGTCGCCGGCCGTCCATCCGCAGCCCGTCGTGCTGGTACTCGTTGGTGACGAACGTCCGGGCCCCGCGGACTGCGCGGGCCGTGGCCGCGGAGAACTCGTAGGGCACGAACATGTCGTCGACGTACACCGCGGCGGCGACCGGCACGCTGTTCCGCGCGAGCACCTCGGCGTCGTGGAGCGGGGGCAGGGTGGCGTCGGCGGCCAGCAGGTGCGCGGCCTCGCGCAGCGGCACGAGCGCGGGGTCCTCCTCGAACTGCCAGGGGTACACGTGCTCGCCGGTGAACCGGAACTCCGGCGCGTCGAGGGCGAACTCCGCGAACTCCCCCCGGACCCGTTCGGCGGCCCAGTCCGTCGCCGCGCCCTGCGCGTAGATGCTCTCGTGGACGAGCGCGTACAACGGCTGCCCGGCGAACGACAGCCGCCGCCCGACCTCCAGCAGGAACCGCTCGCGCAGCCGGACCTCGCCGCGCACGGTGGTGAACGGGTCCTCGAGGGCGAAGTGCAGCGCGTCGAAACCCGAGGTCGTGCCGAGCGCGATCCCGAGGGTGCGGAACCGCCTGCCCGACAGCCGCTCCCCCGTCGGCAGGAGTTCCTCGACGGCCTCGAGGTGGTCGGCGACGCGCTGCGCGACGGCGAGGTCGCGGGGGTAGCGCTGGAAGAACTCGGCGTTGCGGCGGGCGGTCTGCGCGTACGTGGCGCGGTAGACGTCGTCGGCCGTCCGGTCGATCCCCGGCAGCCCGGCGGTGATGAACACCTCCCGCAACCCCTGCGGCGCCTGCGAGAGGTACGTGGTGAGGCAGAACCCGCCGTAGCTCTGCCCCAGCGCCGACCAGGTGTCCCCGCCGAGGGCCTGCCGCAGGAGTTCGGCGTCGGCGACGATCGCGTCGGCGCGCACGTGCCGGAGCAGCGCGGCCTGCTCCGCCGGGGTCCCGGTGAGCGACTGCCGGTCCAGCGGCGTCGAGCGACCCGTGCCGCGCTGGTCGAGCAGGACGACGCGGAACTCCTCCAGCGCGCGGTCCAGCCAGCCGCCGACCGTGTCGGGCCGGGGAGACGGGTTCCCCGGCCCGCCCTGGAAGAACACCAGGCGTGGGGCGTCCTGCTGCCCGTCGCGGACGTACTCGCGGGCGAAGACCTCCAGCGTGCCGGGCAGGTTTCCGGAGTGGTCGAGCGGCACGGTGAGCACGTGCTCGTGGACGTCGTGCCCGTCGACGCGGTGGGACTCGGTGACGAGGGGGCCGTCGGTGCGGGAGCTCACGGCGGCGACGCTACCGGGGGCCTCACCGGGGCCTCGCCCACACCCTCGCGCAACCCCGTGGACGGTCCGCCCGGCGGCGCCTACGGTCGGGGCGTGAAGATCGCCGAAGCGCTCACCGAGCGCGCCGACGCCCAGCGCCGGGTCGAGCAGCTGCGCAGCCGCATCGCGGCGAACGCGCGCTACCAGGAGGGTGAGGAACCCGCCGAGGACGCCGCGGCGCTGCTCGTGGAGGTGGGTGAGGTGCTGACGCGCCTGGGGACGCTCATCGCGCAGGTCAACCGCACGAACTCCCGGGTCGACCTCGGGCCGGACGGGACGATGACCGACGCGCTCGCCACCCGGGACGTGCTCCGCCTGCGGCACGCGGTGCTGACGTCGGCGGCCGACGCGGCCGCCGGGCAGGGGACGCGGCACCTGCGCAGCGAGCTGCGGCACCTCTCGGCCCTGCCCGTCGCGGACCTGCGCCGGCAGGCCGACGAGGTGGCGCGCACTCTGCGCACCCTCGACGGCCGGATCCAGCAGGCCAACTGGACCCACGACCTGCTGGACTGACCGGAGCTGGACTGGACGGAGAGGGAGTGAGGGGCGGCGGCAGTCGGTAGCCGGACGGGAGCGGACACGACCCGCAGTGGCCGGCGGGGAACACGGCCACTCGCTGGAGGTGGAGGGCAGCCTGGAGTTCGAGTCTCCGCGCACCGAGCAGCCCCGCACCGCGCACCACCCACGGTGCACCCAGCACGCAGCACCACCGTGTGTCGGTCCGTCCGGTGAGGGTGGGTCAGGGGACCCGCCGCCCCGCCCGCGCCCCGCGCGGCGCGTCAGCTCCCGAAGCCGACGCCCCCGCGCCGGGTGCGGGCGCGCAGCGTCGAGCCCTTGTCGTACGCGGTCTGCCGCAGTCCGTCCTGGAACTCGACCATGCGCGCCCGCAGGTCGGCGTCGGCGGCGGCGAGGATGCGGACGGCGAGCAGCCCGGCGTTGCGGGCGCCCCCGATGGAGACCGTCGCGACGGGCACGCCGGCGGGCATCTGGACGATCGACAGCAGCGAGTCCATGCCGTCGAGGTAGCGCAGCGGCACCGGGACGCCGATGACCGGCAGCGGGGTCACGCTCGCAAGCATCCCCGGCAGGTGCGCGGCACCCCCGGCTCCGGCGATGACGACCTGCAGCCCGCGACCGGCGGCGGCGGAGCCCCACGCGACCATGTCCTGCGGCATCCGGTGCGCCGAGACGACGTCGGCCTCGTAGCCGACGCCGAACTCCTCCAGCGCCTTGGCGGCCTCCTCCATGACGGGCCAGTCGGAGTCGGACCCCATGACCACGCCGACGCGAACGTCACTCATTCGTCGATCTCCCCCGCGATGAAGGCCGCCGCGTGCCGGGCACGCGCGCGGACGCTGTCCAGGTCGTCGCCGTAGACGGTGACGTGACCGAGCTTGCGGCCGGGCCGCTGCTCCTTGCCGTACAGGTGCACCTTGACGCCCGGGTCGTGCGCCATGACGTGCAGGTAGGACCGGTACAGGTCCTCGTGCCGGGTCTGGATCTCCTTCGGCCCCAGCACGTTCACCATGACCGTCCAGGGCGATCGCGCCGCCGTCGAGCCCAGCGGCAGGTCCAGGACGGCCCGCAGGTGGTTCTCGAACTGGCTCGTCACGGCGCCGTCGATGCTCCAGTGCCCGGAGTTGTGCGGGCGCATGGCGAGCTCGTTGACGACGAACGTGCGCCGCCCCTCGCGCTCGACCTCGAAGACCTCCACGGCCAGCACGCCCGTGACCCCGAGGCCGCCGGCGATGCGCAGGGCGACGTCGGTGAGCTCGGCGGCCAGGTCGGCGTCGAGGTCGGGGGCGGGGGCCGTGACCTCGTGGCAGACGCCGTCGCGCTGCGCCGTCTCCACGACGGGCCAGGCGGCCGCCTGCCCCGAAGGGCTGCGGGCGACGAGGGCGGCGAGCTCGCGGGTGAAGGGGACGTGCTCCTCGGCCAGCAGGCCGCCGCGGTCGGCCCAGTCGGCGAACCACGCGTCGGCGGTGGCCCACCCCGCGTCGTCGGGGCCGTCCAGGACGAGCACGCCCTTGCCGTCGTAGCCGCCGCGCGGGGTCTTCACGACGACGGGCCAGCCGGCGTCGGCCGCGAAGGCCTCGACCGCGGCCCGGTCGGTCACCCGCGCCCACGCGGGGCAGGGGACCCCGAGCGCGGTGAGGCGCTCGCGCATGACGACCTTGTCCTGGGCGTGGACGAGGGCGTCCGCCCCGGGCTGCACGCTGGTGACCTCGGCCATGGCCCGCAGGCCCGGACCCGGGACGTGCTCGTGGTCGAAGGTGACGGCGTCGCACTCCGACGCGAAGGCGACGAGCGCCTCGAGGTCGTCCGCCGCGCCGACCGGGGCGGGCGTGATGACCTGCGCCGCCGCCACGTCGGGTCCCTCGGCCAGGACGCGCAGCCGCAGGCCGAGGGCGGTCGCGGCCGGCTGCATCATGCGGGCGAGCTGCCCGCCGCCGACGACGCCGACGACGGGGAAGCCACCGGGGCGGGCGTAGGGGGCCGGGTCCGGCCGACCGGCCGCAGACGACGAGACGGGGGACGAGGCGGTCACGGGGTCCGAGGGTAGTGGGCTCGCAGCGCAGGTCAGGAAGTCACCCGTTCGGCCGATGGACCCCGAGATGCCCGCCCGCGTGGCGTGCGTCACCCTGGTCCCGGCGCGTCGTGGGACTGCGGCGCGTACCCACGGAGGGGGAAGTTCGTTGTTCACCGTGATCGCCTGTGTGGCGTTCGTCGTCGTCGGCATCGTCGGAGCGATGAAGATGGAGGACCACCTGGACCCCCGGAGCACCCGGCGCGAGACACGCGCCCCGGCGGAACGGTGATCTGGAGCCGGTTCCCAGCCTGACCCGTCAGACTGCGTGGCCGCAGGACGTACGGCCACCGACTGAGGGGATGCGTGTTGAGCAAGGCGTTGAGCGGGGACCAGCAGGGCGAGCGGGGTCTCGTGCGCAGGTTGCGCGACACCTACGAGGTCCTGGCCCGCGAGGCCGCCAAGTTCGGCATCGTCGGCGCCGTGGCGTTCGTCACGGACTTCGGCATCTTCAACCTGTTGCGGTACGCGGGTCCGGACGGTGTCGGCGTCCTGAACCACAAGCCGTTGACGGCCAACGTCATCTCGGTCGTGGCGAGCATCGTGGTGGCCTGGCTGGGCAACCGGTACTGGACGTTCCGCCACCGCCGGCGCGCGTCGGCCCAGCGCGAGCTGCTGCTGTTCTTCGTCATGAACGGCGTCGGCCTGCTCATCTCGCTGGCCTGCCTGGGCTTCACGTACTACGTGCTCGAGCTGCGCGGTCCGGTGGCGTCGAACATCTCTGCGAAGGTCGTGGGCGTCGCGCTCGGCACGCTCTTCCGCTGGTGGGCCTACCGCCGCTTCGTCTTCGTCGAGGAGCTGCGCGAGGAGGGCTGGGACGCCCCGGCCGAGCCGTCAGGCGCGGCGCAGGTGGACGACGTCCCCCGCAGCGAGGCTCGTCCGGGCGCCGCCTGAGTCCTGCACGACCAGCCGGCCGTCGTCGTCGACGTCGACCGCCTCCCCCTGCAGCGTCGTCCCGCCGGGCAGCTCGACCCGCACGGCCTGCCCGAGCGTCGCGCTGACGGCGCGGTAGTCCGCCAGCGGGGACTCCCCCGCCGTCCAGGCGTCGACGCGCCGCCGCAGCGCGCGCAGGTACCGGCGCAGCACGGTGTCGCGGTCGGTCGTGCGGGCTCCGGCGAGCGCCAACGACGTCGCGGTCTCGACGGGCAGCTCCTCGGTCCGCAGCGAGACGTTGATCCCCGCACCGAGCACGACGCGGTCGCCGCGGGCCTCGGCGAGGATCCCGCACACCTTCCCCGGCCGGTCCGGCCCGGTGACGAGGACGTCGTTGGGCCACTTCAGGCCGGCCTCGACGCCGACGGCGGTCAGCGCGTCGACCACGGCGAGGCCCGTGACGAGCGGCAGCAGAGACCACCGCTGCGTCGGCACCGCGGGGCGCAGGAGGACGGACACCGCCAGCGACGACCGCGGCGGGGCCGTCCAGGTCCGGCCGAGCCGCCCGCGACCGGCGTCCTGGTGGTCGGCGACGAGGACCGAGCCGTCGGGCGCCGCCTCGTCGGCGAGCAGGTCCGCGTTGGTCGACCCGGTGCTCGCGACGGCGTTCAGCCGCGTCCAGGCACCGGGTCCGACGAGCGCGCTGCGCAGGGCGGCGGCGCGCAGCGGCGGGCGGTCGAGGTCGCTCCAGGCGGGGTCCACACCGGCATCCTCCCCCACGGGATTTCCCAACGGGCCCGACGTGTGGTGAGGTGAGCCTGCCCTTGCCAGACCCCCTGTCCCACTCCCTCCCGAGGAGCACCCGTGCGCACGTCCCGCCGCGCCCTGCTGGCCACCGTCCCCGTCGTCGCGATCGCGAGCGCCTGCGGGTCCTCCTCCACGCAGGAGCCGGCGGCCGCGCCCAGCAGCTCCGGCTCCGCCGGGGCGAGCGCCTTCCCCGTCACCATCGAGCACGCGCTGGGGAAGACCACGGTGGAGGCTGCGCCGCAGCGCATCGTCTGCCTGGGCTGGGGGTCGCAGGACGTGCTGTGGGCGCTGGGTCTGCAGCCCGTCGGCATCCCCGAGGTCACGTGGGGCGGGCTGGAGGACGGGACGCTGCCGTGGTGGGCGGGCCACTTCGACAAGGCCACGACGACGTTCCTGCCGGCGCCGTCGAGCCAGGAGATCCCGTTCGAGCAGATCGCGGCGCTCGCCCCCGACCTCGTCCTCGCCGTGAACTCCGGGATCACCGCGCAGGACTACAGCAAGCTCGAGGCCATCGCGCCGACCGTCGGGTACCCGAAGGGGCCGTGGCTGACGACGTGGCAGGAGTCGGCCACGATGATCGGCCAGGCCGTCGGCAAGTCCGCCGAGGCCGAGAAGCTCGTCGCGGACACCGAGGACGACCTTGCGAACCGCGCGGCCGCGACTCCCTCGCTCAAGGGCAAGACGTTCACCTACGTCTACGCGACCTCGACGGGGATGTCGGCCTACCTGCCCGGTGACGCCCGCGTGGACCTCATGCGCTCCCTCGGCATGGTGGACGCCCCCGGCATCGAGTCCCTGGCCAAGGCCAACCCCGACGAGTTCTACGTCGAGATCGCCAAGGAGCGGGTGCGCGACATCGACAGCCAGGTCCTCGTCGGCTACGGCGAGATCACCCGCGACCAGCTCCGCGCCGACCCCGTCTACGCGACGATGCCGGCCGTGGCCGCGGACGCCGTCGCCTACCTCGACGACAAGCTGCTCGTCACCGCGACCTCGGCGACGGTGCTCAGCGTGCCGTGGCTGCTGGACCGGCTCGTGCCGATGCTCGACGCGGCGGCGCAGAAGGCCCCCACCCTCTGAGCGGTGCACCTCGGAGGTGATCACTAGGCTCGCCGCGTGGACGAGCAGCGGCCGGCGACGGCCATCGACGCGGTGGCCGAACGACACCTCGAGACGGTGCTGCGCCTGCAGCCGACGCTGGCGCTGAGCCTGGGCGTGCCCGACGCGGCCGCCGGGCTCGGTGACCGCTCGCCGGCGGGGCTGGCCGCGGTCGCGGCGGTGGACCGGGCGACGCTCGCCGCGCTGGACGAGGCCGAACGCTCCGGTCCCGTCGACGAGGTCGACGCGGTGACCCTCGCCGCGATGCGGGACCGGCTCGGCCTGGAGGTCGCCCTGGAGGAGGCCGGGGAGCTGCTCGGCGACCTCAACGTCATCGCCTCCCCCGTCCAGGACCTGCGGATGGTCTTCGACCTGCTGCCGACGGAGTCCGACGCGGACTGGCAGGTCGTGGGCGAACGGCTCGCGGCCGTCCCCGCCGCCGTGGCCGGGTACGTCGAGAGCCTGCGGGCCGGGGCGGCGACCGGGCGGGTGGCGGCGGTGCGGCAGGTCCGCGCCTGCGTCGTGGAGGCGTCGTCGTACGCGGCACCGGACGGGTTCTTCGCCTCCTTCGCCGCCGGTCACGGCGACGACGTCGAACGCGCCGGCGCCGCCGCGGCCCGCGCCTACGGCGAGCTCGCCCGGTTCCTGGACGAGGAGCTCCTGCCGCAGGCCCCGCCGACGGACGCCGTGGGCCGGGACCGGTACGCGCTGTGGTCGCAGTGGTTCGTCGGCGCGCGCGTCGACCTCGACGAGACCTACGCGTGGGGGCTGGAGGAGGTCGCGCGGTTGCGGGCCGAGATGGCCGACGTGGCGCGCCAGGTGTGCGGTGCGCCGGACGTGGCCGCGGCCGCCGAGGTCCTGGACGCCGCCCCGTCCGCCGTCGTCGAGGGCGCCGCGAACTTCCGGGCGTGGATGCAGGACCGCTCCGACGAGACCGTCGACGCGGTGCAGGGCAAGCACTTCGACATCCCCGAGCAGATCCGCCGGCTGGAGTGCCGGATCGCGCCGACCACGGGCGGCGGCATCTACTACACCGGCCCGAGCGAGGACTTCTCCCGTCCGGGCCGGATGTGGTGGGCCGTGCCGACCGGTCAGACCCGGTTCTCCACGTGGCGGGAGGCGACGACCGTCCACCACGAGGGCGTCCCCGGCCACCACCTGCAGATCGGGCAGACGGCCGTGCGCAGCGAGGTGCTCAACCGCTGGCGGCGGCAGGGCTGCTGGATCTCCGGGCACGGCGAGGGCTGGGCGCTGTACGCCGAGCGGCTCATGCAGGACCTGGGGTTCCTGCGCGGGCCGGGCGAGGTGCTGGGGATGCTCGACGCGCAGCTGCTGCGCGCCGGCCGCGTCGTCCTCGACATCGGCGTCCACTGCGGGATGCCCGCCCCGGCCGAGGTCGGTGGTGGCGCGTGGACGTACGAGAAGGCGTGGGCCTACCTGCAGTCGGTGTCCGGCAACCACCCCGACGTGCTGCGCTTCGAGCTCGACCGCTACCTCGGCTGGGCCGGTCAGGCGCCGAGCTACAAGGTCGGCGAACGGCTGTGGACGGCGCTGCGCGACGACGTCGCCGCGGCGCAGGGCGCCTCGTTCGACCTCAAGGCCTTCCACCGTCGGGCCCTCGACGTCGGCTCCGTCGGCCTCGACGTCCTCCGCTCCGCGCTGCTCCCCTGACCCTCTCCTCCCCGTCACTGCGCGTGGTCGTCGGGTGGGGGTCGTTGACGCATCGCGCCCGTAGGTTCGGCGCGTAGCGTCAACGACCCCCCACGGCGGCCACGCGCGGTGACGGGGAACGGGGGTGGGCGGGGACGTGGAACCATGCCGCCGTGACGTCGCTGCTCCTCGCCTCCGCCTCCCCCGCCCGCCTGGCCACGCTCCGCGCCGCGGGGCTGGACCCGGCCGTCCTCGTCTCCGGGGTCGACGAACCCGCCGTCGTCGAGCGGTACGGCGTCACCGACGCCGAGGACGTCTGCCTCGTGCTGGCCAAGGCGAAGGCCGAGGACGTCGCGGGGAACGAGGACCGGCCCGAGGACCACCTCGTCCTGGGATGCGACTCCGTCCTGGCCGTCGACCTCGGCGAGGGTGTCGAGGTCCTCGGCAAGCCCGCCGACGCCGCGGACGCCGTCCGGCGCTGGAAGGCGATGCGGGGGAAGAGCGGGGTCCTGCACACCGGGCACTGGCTCATCGACGACCGCGAGGACGGCTCGGGCGCGACGATCGGGGGCGTCGCGAGCGTGACGGTCCACTTCGCCGACGTCACCGACGCCGAGATCGAGGCGTACGTCGCGACGGGCGAACCGCTGCAGGTGGCGGGGGCGTTCACGGTCGACGGGCTGGGCGGGGCGTTCGTCCGCGGGATCGAGGGCGACCACCACGCCGTGGTCGGCGTCTCGCTGCCGCTGCTGCGCGACCTGGTCCGCGAGGCGGGCGTCGCGTGGCCGGACCTGTGGGCGACGCGCGAGGCGTAGGCGCGGGTAGTCTCAGCCCTCGTCCCACCCCACCCTCGACCTCCCGGAGACGCCGCATGACCTCCCCCGAGCCGACCAGCCCGACGTCGAGCCGGACGTCGGGGATCACCGGTCCGGTGACGAAGGTCCTCGTCGCGAACCGCGGGGAGATCGCGGTGCGCGTCGTCCGCGCCGCCCGGGACGCGGGCCTGGCGTCGGTGGCCGTGTACTCCGAGGGGGACCGGGACGCCCTGCACGTGCGCAGCGCCGACGAGGCGTTCGCGCTCGGTGGGAAGTCGGCCAAGGACTCCTACCTCGACATCGGCAAGATCATCGCCGTCGCGCAGCGCTCCGGCGCGGACGCCGTCCACCCCGGCTACGGGTTCCTGTCGGAGAACGCCGCGTTCGCGCAGGCCGTCGTCGACGCGGGGCTGACGTGGATCGGCCCGCCGCCGGCGGCCATCGAGGCCCTGGGCGACAAGGTGTCCGCCCGCCACCTCGCGGCCCGCGCGGGCGCCCCGCTCGTGGCCGGGACCCCGGACCCGGTCGAGGGCCCGGAGGAGGTGCTCGCCTTCGTCGACGAGCACGGCCTGCCCATCGCCATCAAGGCGGCGTTCGGCGGCGGCGGCCGCGGGTTGAAGGTCGCCCGCACCCGCGAGGACGTGCCGGAACTGTTCGCCTCCGCGGTCCGCGAGGCCGAGGCCGCGTTCGGCCGGGGCGAGTGCTTCGTCGAGCGCTACCTCGACCGCCCCCGGCACGTCGAGACGCAGGTGCTGGCCGATGCGCACGGCGGCGCCGTCGTGGTCTCCACGCGCGACTGCTCGCTGCAGCGCCGCCACCAGAAGCTCGTCGAGGAGGCGCCCGCGCCGTTCCTCACCCCCGAGCAGGACGCCGAACTGCGCCGCGCGTCGCTCGCGATCGTCGCCGAGGCCGGCTACGTCGGCGCGGGGACGGTCGAGTTCCTCGTCGCCGCCGACGGGACGCTCGCCTTCCTCGAGGTGAACACCCGGCTGCAGGTCGAGCACACGGTGACCGAGGAGGTCAGCGGCATCGACCTCGTCACCGAGCAGTTCCGCATCGCCCGCGGCGAGCACCTCGGCTACACGGAGGTGGCCACCCGCGGGCACTCCATCGAGTTCCGCATCAACGGCGAGGACCCGAGCGCGAACTTCCTGCCGCGCCCCGGCAAGCTCACCCGGTTCTCGCTGCCGTCCGGTCCGGGCGTGCGCGTGGACACGGGCATCGACCCCCGCGCCGCGGCCGTCAGCGGCGGGGTCGAGATCTCCCAGGACTTCGACTCCCTGCTGGCCAAGCTCATCGTGACGGGGGCGACGCGCGAGCAGGCCCTGGCCCGCGCGGCCCGCGCGCTCGGCGAGTTCGTCGTCGAGGGCGTCCCGACGGTCATCCCGTTCCACCGCACGGTCGTGGCCGACCCGGCGTTCGCCGCGAGGACCGCCGAGGGTTTCACCGTCCACACGCGCTGGATCGAGTCCCCCGAGTTCGACGCGTCGAGGATGCCTGGTTCCGGCGCCCTCGAGGCCGCCGAAGGTGCTGCGGCGCACCGGGAGACGATCGTCGTCGAGGTCGCCGGGAAGCGCCTGGAGGTGTCGATCCCGGTCGAGCAGCTCAACGCTCAGCTGTCCCGCGCCGGGCACGAGATCTCCCGCGCCGGTGTCGCGACGGGGGCCGCGGTCGCGCGTGCGTACCGCTCGGCCACGCACCGCGGCCAGAAGAAGGGCGCGGCGGCCGGTGGGTCGGCGAAGAACCCGCACGCGCTCCTCACCCCCATGCAGGGGACGATCGTGAAGATCGACGTCGCCGAGGGCGACACGGTGGCCGAGGGCGACCTCGTCGCCGTGCTGGAGGCCATGAAGATGGAGCAGCCGCTGCTCGCGCACCGCGCAGGCGTCGTCTCCGGGCTCACCGCCAAGCCGGGCGACACGACGACGACCGGCGCCGTGCTCTGCGAGATCGTCGACGCCTGACCCCGCACCGCCGGCGAGCCGGGTCCCGCGACGGCGCGGGGCCCAGCAGCCGGTCACACCCCCGCACTTCGTGACCTCATTGTTATCGTCACCCCCGGTGCAGAACCCGGGACGAAGCGTTTGACGGACGCGGTGCTTCTTCGCCCTCGGTGAGCGCCCCCGCGCGAAGCGTGGCGATCTTCACCCTCTGCGGTGAACGAATGCACCCGCGTCCCGAAAGTCTCACTCTCCGTGTCGATCCGTGACGATCTCGGCTCCTGACCCGGCCCCGCCCGGCGGCTATGTTTCGCCTCGACCCCCGCGGCCAGCACTCCCCAGGAGACTCGAGTGGAGCACCACCGTCTGCGGGACGGGTCCAGCGATGCGGCCTCGGGGAGCCTCCTCGAGCACGCCCCGCTGCCCGCTCCCAGGACTGCGAGCACGACCCTCGACACCGGGCTCGACCTCTGGGTCGACCCCGACAGCGTCACCGACCTCGACACCCACACCGACACCGGTGAGGAGCCCGCCACCGGCCGCCGGGCTCCCCGCCACCGGCGCGAGGAGACGCTCCCCGAGCGCCCCCCGGCCCCCGCCGCCCACCGGCGGCGCCGCCGGCGCGCCACGTGCGCCTGGACGCCCGCCCTGTCGGTCGCCGAGACGCTCCTCGGCGTCGGGATCGCCCTCGCCCTCCACGCCCCCACGGCCGTCGTGCTGGGGACGACCCTCGCCGTCGTCGGCCACGCCCCGCGCTGGCGGCACCCCGTCCGCCTGACCCTGTCGGCCTTCGACGACGCCCCCCGCCTCCTCCTCGTCCTCACCAGCGCCCTGGGCGTCGCGTTCCTCGCCCGCGGCGACCTGCACGTCGGCGAGAGCGGCGCCCTGCGCACCGTCGTGACCGTGCTCGCCGTCGTCGCCGCGCAGTTGGCCCTGCGGACCCTGGTCTACGCCGCGGTGCGCCGCCACCGCCGTCGCCGCGGCAACGGCCTGGCCACCCTCGTCGTCGGTGGCGGGACGGTGGGGACGAGGTTCTCCCGCACCCTGCTGGAGAACCCGCAGTACGGGCTCCTGCCGGTCGGCACGCTCGACGACCGCGCCCCCTACCTCGACGCCCCGCCGACGCCGTGGCTCGGCCCCGTCGACGACGTCGCCCGGCTCGTCCGCCGGCACGACGTCCGCGTCGTGGTCATCGCCTACGGCCTGCGCGAGGACGAGCACCTCGTCAACCTGCTGCGCGACCCGGGCCTGGAGGACACCGAGATCTACTGGCTGCCGCGGCTGTGGGAGCTGCACACCGCCCGCGCCGGCGGCGACCTCGTCCACGCCCTGCCGCTGGAGCGGTTCCGGCGCCCCCACCACGACCGCACCGGCCGCCGCGCCAAGCGCGTCGTCGACGTCACGCTGTCCGCGCTCGCCCTGACGCTGCTGTCGCCGGTCATGCTCGCCTGCGCCCTGCTGGCGCGCTGGGAGACGCGGGACGGCGCGATCTTCCGCCAGGTCCGCGTCGGGGTCGACGGGCAGCCGGTGACGGTCATGAAGTTCCGCAGCCTGTCGGTGGCCCCGACGGAGTCGGACACGACGTGGAACATCGCCGGGGACCTGCGCGTCGGGCCCGTCGGGACGTTCCTGCGCCGCTCCTCCCTCGACGAACTGCCCCAGCTCGTCAACGTGCTGCGCGGGCAGATGAGCCTCGTCGGACCGCGCCCCGAACGTCCGGTGTTCGCCCAGCAGTTCGCCGCGCAGTACCCGCGGTACTGGCACCGCCACCGCGTCCCCTGCGGGCTGACCGGCTGGGCGCAGGTGAACGGCCTGCGCGGCAACACGTCCATCGAGCTGCGCGCCGACTACGACAACTACTACATCGAGAACTTCTCGCTGTGGTTCGACCTGAAGATCATGCTCGCGACGGTGTCCCAGGTCGTCCGGGGGTCCGGTGGCTGACGCGCTGCCCACCGCGTTCCAGGCACCGACCCCCACCCGCGACCGCGCCGGACGGCACCGCCGGCGGCGTGCGGGACGCGTCCGCGGCCGCCGCGTCACCCCGCGCTCCCAGCGCCTGGGGTGGCTGCCGCTCCTGCCGCTGCACCTGCTCGTCGTCGCCGTCTGCGTGCCCGACACGTCCACGAGCGGTGCGGTGTCCCTGGCCCACGTGACGGCGGCGGACGTCGCGGCCGTGCTCGTCATCGCGGCCGCCGCCTGGCGGCTGCTGAACGGCGACGGACCAGCCCTGCTGCGCTCGCGCGCCCTGCTGCCGGCCCTGGCGGTCCTCGTCGCGGTCAGCCTGTCCGCCGTGTTCGCGACCGACCAGCGCCTGGCCGCCGCCGGCTGGGTCCGCTGGGTCGAGGTCGACGTGCTGCTGCCCGTCGCGACGTTCGTCGTGTGCCGCACGGTGCGGGCGGTCGCCGGGGTGCTCGGCACCCTCGTCGTGGTCTCCCTCGCCGAGGGCGTCCTCGGGGTCGTGCAGTATCTGACGGGCACGGGCGCCGGGTACGGCGCCGAGGCCATCCGCGCCATCGGCACCTTCGGCGTCGGCAACCAGCTGGCGATGGGGAACCTCGTCGCCGACGCCGGCCTCGTCTGCCTGGCCGGCGCGCTCGCCCTGCCCGTGCGCCGGCACCGGCTCGTCGCCGGGACGCTCGCGGTCTTCTTCGTACTGCCGCTGCTGCTCAGCCTCAGCCGGGGCGCGCTGCTGTCCGGGCTCGTCGCGGCCGTCCTCGTGCTGGCCCGCGTCGGCTGGCGCGTCCTGGCCGGCACCGCGCTGGCCGGGATCGCGCTCGCGACCGTCGCCCTGGTCGCGGTGCCGTCGCAGGGAGCCGTCGTCGTCGCGCGCGTCGAGACCGTCGTCAGCTCCGCCTCCTCCCCCGACCAGTCGGTGGCCGACCGCTACGGCCTGTGGTCCGCAGCCCTGCGGATGTGGTCGGAGGAACCCGTCACCGGCATCGGGGTGAAGAACTTCTCCGAGCACCGCGACTCCCAGCTGGGCATCTCGACCTCCTCCGGCGCGGACGCGGCCTCCGACGACAGCTACGAGCGCGTGCAGCTGCTGTCCCCCCACGAGCAGTACCTCCTGGTGCTGTCCGAGCAGGGGCTCGTCGGCCTGCTGGCGTACCTGTCCCTCGTCGTCGTCGCGGCCGTCGGCCCGTTGCGGCGCTACGACGGGGGACGCTCCCTCACCGCGACCACCGGCCTCGCGCTGTTCGGGGTCGGCACCCAGTTCGTGGTGACGAACTTCTGGGGCGACCTCGCCGGGCCGACCGCGCCGCTGCAGGGGGTCGTCTTCGGGCTCGCCCTGGCCCTGACGGCCACCCCGCGGGCGACGCCGGAACTCCCACCGCGCCGCGCGGTCCCGGCGGCTCCGGTCGACGCCACCGGGCTGCGGGTGCTGCACGTCTGCCAGCCCGTCGACGCGGGGGTGGCCGCCTTCGTGGCGCGCGCCGCGCAGCAGCAGCGCGCCGCCGGTCTCGACGTCGTCGTGGCCTGCGCGCCGCAGGGCTGGCTCGCCGACCGCCTCGACGCGCTCGGCGTCCCCCGCGCGACCTGGTCCGCCGTGCGGTCGCCGCTGCGCGGGGTCCTGCCGGAGGCCCGCCGGCTGCGGGCCGTGGTCCGCGCCGTCGACCCCGACGTCGTCCACCTGCACTCGGCCAAGGCCGGTCTCGTCGGCCGGCTCGTCGTCCACGGATCGCGGCCGACGGTCTTCCAGCCGCACGCCTGGGCCTTCGAGGCCGCCTCCGGCCCCGTCGCCCTGGCCGTGCGGGTGTGGGAGGCCCTGGCCCTGCACCTCACCGACTGCCTGCTGCTCGTCAGCCGCGCCGAGCTGGACCGCGCCCGCGAGGCCGGTCTGCCGCTCGACGTGACAGCGCGCCGGCTCGTGCGCAACGGCCTCGACCTCAGCCGGCACGGCGTCGACGACGCGCCCGTCGCGCGCCACGAGCTGGGCCTGCCCGAGGCGCCGACGGTCGTCTGCGTCGGGCGCCTCGCGCACCAGAAGGGCCAGGACCGCCTCCTCGCGGCGTGGCCGCTGGTGCGGGCCGCCGTTCCGCGGGCGCAGCTCGCGCTCGTCGGCGACGGCCCGGACGCGCAGGAGGTGCGGCGCCGCGTGGCCGCGGGCGACGACGGACTCACCGGCGTCCTGCTCCCGGGCGCCACGGACGCGCCGCGCCGCTGGTACGCCGCGGCGGACGTCGTCGTCGTCCCCAGCCGGTACGAGGGGTTCGCCTTCGTCCCGCTGGAGGCCATGGCCGCCCGCCGCAGCCTCGTCGTCCACGACCACCCGGCGCTGCGCGAGGCCCTCCCGCCGGGGGCCGGGGCCGTCGTCGACACCGACGACGCCGCCCTCCTCGCGACGGCCGTCGTCCGCCGCCTGCGCGCGCCCGAGGTGCGCGACCAGGAGGGCGCCGTCGGGCGCGCGCACGTCGTCACCACCCGCGACGACCGGACCCTGCTGCCCCAGGTCGTCGACGCGTACCTGGCCGCCGGGGCCGTCCCGCCCGTCGCCGTCCCCCCGCCCGCCCGCGTCGTGCGGGGGGTGCGCCGGTGACCGCCCCGTTCGCGCTCATGTACCACTCGATCGCCCACCGCCGCCCCGACCCCGAGGGGTTGTGCGTCCCGCCGGACGTCCTCGCACGACAGCTCGACACGTTGCAGCGCAGGGGTCTCCGTGGGGTGGGCATGGGCGAGCTGCTGACCGCCCACCGCGCCGGCACCGCGCGCGGGCTCGTCGGCCTGACCTTCGACGACGGCTACACCGACTTCCTCGACGCGGCGCAGCTGCTGGCCGAGCGCGGTTTCGGGGCGACCCTGTACGTCGTCGCGGGCCGGTTCGGCGGCACCAACGACTGGGACGGCAACGGCTGGCCCCTGCTCACCGCCGCCGGGGTCCGGGAGGTCGACGCCCTCGGCGTCGAGGTCGCCAGCCACACGCTGACCCACCCGCACCTGCCGCGGTGCCCGCCCGCGCGGCTGCGCGCGGAGGTCACGGACAGCCGTGCCGTCCTGGAGGACCTGCTCGGGCACGAGGTCCGGGGGTTCGCCTACCCCTTCGGCGACGAGGACCCCGCGGTCGTGGCGGCCGTCGCCGACGCCGGGTACCGCGACGCGGTGCGCGCCGACACCGGCGCACCGAGCACGCCGCACTTCCCCGACCTCACGGTGCCGCGCAGCTACGCCGGCCCCGACGACGGAGCCGTGCGGCTCGCCGCCAAGCACCTGCGCCACCACCTGCACGCCCGGGTCCACGCCCGCCGCGCCGCCCCCTGCCGCCGGCCCGCCGGCGGACGCGACGTCCCGCACCGCAGTCCGAGGAGCCGACCGTGACCCGACGCCTGAAGGTCCTGCACGTCATCACGGGGCTGGCCGCCGGCGGCGCCGAGACGCAGCTGCTGCGCGTGGTCCGCGCCAGCCGCCACGACTGCGCCGTGGTCGCCGTCTACAACGCCGGGGTGGTCGCCGAGCAGCTGCGCGCGCAGGGCTACCGCGTCCACGACCTGGCCTCGCCGTCGACCACCGATCCGCGGGCGCTGCAGCGCCTGCTGCGCGTGCTGCGCGAAGAGGCGCCCGACGTCGTCCACACCCACCTGTTCCGCGCGGGGATGCTGGGTCGCGTCGCCGGCCACCTCGCCCGCGTCCCCGTCGTCGTGAGCACCGAGCACTCCCTGTTCCACCCCGACCTGCTGGAGGGTCGCCGCGCCACCCGCGTCGTGCGGGGCCTGCTGCGCCGCAGCTCGCGGTGGGCCCAGGCGACGGTCGCCGTCTCCGACCAGGTGCGGGACAACCTCGTCGCGTGGGGCGTCGTCGACCGGCCCGGTCACCGGGTCCTGGTCGTGCGCAACGGGATCGACACGGACGAGCTGCGCTTCGACGCGGCCGCCCGCGCGCGGTTGCGCGCCGGGCTGGGCGTGTCCGAGGACGTCGAGGTGGTCGGGATCGTCTGCCGGCTGCACCCGTGGAAGCGCGTCGACGTCGCCCTCGAGGGCCTGGCCCCCCAGCTCGGCCCGCACCGGCGCTTCGTCGTCATCGGCGACGGCGCGGAACGCGCCCGCCTGCAGGCCCGCGCCGCGGAGCTGACGGTCGAAGACTTCGTCCACTTCACCGGCGAGGTCGGCGACGTCGCGTCCTGGCTCTCGGCCCTGGACCTGCTCGTCAGCGCGTCGCAGTCGGAGACGTTCGGGCTGGGGGTCCTGGAGGCCCTCGCCAGCGGCCTGCCCGTCGTCTACGCGGCGGCCCCCGTGCTCGACGAGCTGCCGGAACCGCTGCCGGGGACGGTGCGGGTCGGCGGGTCGACGTCCGCCCTGGCGGCCGGGGTCACCCAGCTGCTCGACGAACGCCGCGTCGCGCGGGCCGCCGGCCACGGCCCGGGCACGGGGCGCACCGCTCCCCCCGTCGTCGCGGCCTTCGACGTCCGGGCGACCGCCCGCGTCCTCGACGACCTCTACGACGACCTGTTCGACCACTCCCCCCGACCCGACGCGCACGCGTCCCGCCGTGAACCCACCCCCTCGGACGCCCCGCAGGAGCAGACCGCATGAGCACGACCCACTCCCCCTCCTCCGCGCGCTCGGCCGTCCCCACGCAGGGCACCGTCCGCCGGCCCGGCGTGCGCGTCCGGCGCCGCTCCGCCGCCGTCCTGGTCGTCGTCGGGCTGGTCGTCGGGGTCCTGCTCGGCGCGGGCTACGGCCTGCTGACCACGGGCGCCCACCACGCCGGCGCCTACCTCGTCGTGGCCCCCACCGCGACCGGCGACACCCGTGGCGACGCCGGCGGCGCGACGACGTACGCCAAGGCGTACGCGGAGGTCGCCGGGCAGCCGGAGGTGCTCGACGCGGCGCTGGCCCCCTTCGCCACCGGGGGGAGGACCGTCGACGACGTCGCGCGCGACGTGACCGTCGCCGCTTCCCAGGACGCCCCGCTCGTCCAGGTCAGCGCGTCCGGCGACACCGCGCAGGACGCCGTCGCGGTGGCGGCCGCGGCGTCGAAGGCCGTGGCCTCGTACCTGACGCCGACGGCCGCCGCGAGCGGCTACACGATCTCCCTGCTCACCCCGGCCGCCGAGGCGCGGTCGGCCAACGGGCTCACCCCGACGCTGTCCGCCGCCCTCGGCGGTGTGCTCGGCGTCGTCGCGGCCGGCGCCGTGCTGCTGCTGCGCCGGTGACGTCGCTCCATCTCGTCGAAGAAGACGACGACGGGCGTACCGAGCGTCCCGCGGGACCCTCCCCGTTCCCCGCGGGCGCCACCGGCCCGACGGTCGTGCGCGACCGCCGGGCGCGCGACGCGAGCCTCGTCGCCGGGGTCATGGTCCTGTCCTCCCTGCTGGGTCTCGTCCGCGACCTCGTCATCGCCGCGCTGTTCGGCGCCTCGTCGAGCTCGGACGCGTTCTTCGTGGCCTGGACCGTGCCGGAGACGGTGACGCCGCTGCTCAACGAGTCCGGCCTCGCCCTCCTGCTGACGCCCCTGTTCGCGCGCACCTGGGCGCAGGAGGGCTCGCTGACGTCGGCCGTCCGGCGCACGCTGCTGCCCGTCGTGGCCGTCACCGCCACGGCCGGGGCGGTCTGCGCCCTGGCCGCCCCGGTGCTCGTGGGGCTCGTCGCCCCGGGCCTGGCCGACCCCGGTCTGGCCGTCGCCTGCTTCCGGCTGGCCAGCGTCACGGTGCTCGGGCTGGGCGTCGCGGGGTACCTGTCCTCGGCGCTGCGGGGCCGCCGGTCCTTCGTGCGCCCCGCCGCGACGTACGTCGCCTACAACGTCGGCATCCTCGGCTGCCTGCTGCTCGAGCCGTGGCTCGGGGTGCGGGCCGCCGCCCTCGGCCTCGCCGTCGGCAGCCTGCTCATGGTCGCCGTCGTGGCCCCGGCCGTCGCCCGCTCCACCCGCCTCGACGGCCTGCGCTGGCGGGCGGGCAGCGGCCTGACCCCGCTGCTGGCCGTCGCCCCGATCATCGTCTACAGCCTGGCGCGGCAGTCGCAGGTCTTCGCCGAGCGCTGGTTCGGCAGCGACCTCGTCGGCGCGATCAGCGAGCTGAACTACGCCTCGAAGGTCGCGCAGATCCCCGTGACGCTCTCGCTCGTCGTGGCCTCGGTGTCGCTGGCGTCGGTGACGGCCCACGTCGGTGCGGGCCGGTTCCCGGCGGTCCGCCGCGAGGTCACCGACGCGCTGCGCCTCGGTGTCTGCGTCGTCCTGCCCGTGACGGTGGCACTGGAGGTGCTGGCGCCGCAGATCACCGCGCTGCTGTTCCAGCGCGGGGCCTTCGACGCCGAGCTCGTGCAGTCCACCTCGACGGTCCTGCGCTGGTACTCCCTCGGGCTGCTCGGGCAGCTGGCCGTCGGCGCCTGCGTGCTGTTCCTCTGCATCCGGCCCCGGGGTGCGCGGGTGGCCGCGGTCGCCGCCCTCGCCTGCCTCGCGGTCACGGTCGTCGTCGACGCCGTGGCCGTCGGTCCCCTCGGCGCCCCCGGTCTCGCGCTCGGCAACGCCGCGGGCATCACGCTCGCCGGGGCCGTGCTGCTGCGGCGGCTGCACCGCGACCTCGTGCCGCTGCCGTGGCGACGCCTCGGTGACGCCGCCGTGCGCTCGGCGACCGCGGCCGCGGTCGCCGGCGCGGCGGCCTGGGGGGTCACCCACCTCGGGCGCGGCCCCGTCGTCAGCCTGGCCGCGGGCGTCGTCTTCGTCGTCGTGCACCTCGCCGCGGCGCACGTCGTCGGGCTGGCCGAGGTCCGCGCCCTGACCGCCCGCCTCGGGCCCCGCCGGGACCCGACGGCGGCCGACCCCCTGGCGGACGATGCGCCCCGGCTGCGACCCCGCTGGACCCCCGCGCTCGCACCCGTCGTCGTCGGTGCCCTCGTCGGGGCGCTCCTCGCCGTCGGGGTCGGGCTGGCCCGCCCCGTCGTGCACCGGGCCACCGCGCTCGTCGTCGTGACCGCCGGCGCCGACGGGCGGGACGCCACCACGACCACCCAGGCCCTGACCCGGCTCACCGCGACCCTGTCCCAGCGCTACGAGGGCGGGCCGGAGGACGTCGACGTGCTGCTGGAGGGGGCCCCCTCCTCCCCCGTCGTCCAGATCACCGTCGACGGCCGCGACGCGGGCACCGTCCGGCAAGTCGCCGGACAGGTCGTGACCACGCTGGAGGACGCCTCCCGCGGCCAGGCCTGGAGCGTGCGCGACCAGACGCCCACCGGCGGCGCCGTCCGCGTCCGCGAACGCGTCGACCCCGGTCTCGTCGTCGTCGGCGCGGGGGCGGGCGGTCTGCTCGTCCTCACCGCCGCCGCGGTCGCCGGTCGCTGGCCCGGTTCGGCCCCGCACCGCCCCTGGCCCCTGTCCGCGGCGCGCCGGCCCCGGCCGCGCCGACGCCGTGCCGCCCACCGGAGGATCCCGTGACCCTGCCCCCGACACCTGCTCCGAGCAGCGCCGACGTGCCCACCTCCTCCCTCGTGACCCGGGTCGTCACCGCCGCGGACCCCGTGCCGGGGTGGGAGGAGCTGACCGCCGCGACGGGCGCGCTGTTCGCGGGGCCCGCCTGGGTCAGCGCGACGGCCGTGCTGGGTGGGCCCGTGCGCGTGGCCACCGCCCGCACCGGGGACGACCCGGACGCGCCGCTGCTCGGTGTGCTGCCGTTCGTCGTGGACGACCCCCTGCCGGGCGTCGCCGGCCGCCCCGTCGTCCGCTTCGCGGGGACGGGCCCCAGCGACTACGGCACCGTCCCGGTCGCCCCGGGCGCGGACCGGCGCGCCGTCGTGGCGGCGCTGCTGGACGCGGCCGTCGCGACCGCCGGGCCGGGCGCTCCCGTCCTGGACCTGCAGCAGCTCAGCGACCTGGACCCGACGGCGGAGGACGTGCAGGCCTGGGCCGCGGCCCGCGGACGACGGGTGCGCGTGCGCGCGCAGGCCGAGACGATCCGGCGCACCTTCGGTCCCGACGACGGCCGGGAGTCCAAGAACCGTCGGACGAAGGACCGCAAGACGCTCACGCGGCTCGGCGAGCTCGGGACCGTCGAGGTCTGCGGGGAGCTCCTGCCGGACCCGACCGACTGCGGCGCCACCGACGCCCTCCTCGCCGAACTGCGGGCCGTCGACGCGGCCCACCCGAACGCCGAGACCCGCAACCAGCCCTGGACCGGCACCACCGGGGACCTGCTCGCGCTGTTCCTGCGCACGGCCGACCCGGCGTCCCGCTGGCTGACGGGGGTCCGCCTCGACGGCCGGCTCGTCGCGTACTCCTTCCAGCTCGTGACCGACCGGGTCGTCGCGACCTACCTGTGCTCCTACCGCCGCGAGGTCGCCGACGCCGGGGCGGGGACGCTGCTGCTGCACGAGGTGCGGCGGCGGGCGTACGCCCACGGGGCCGGCGTGCTGGACCTGCTCCGGGGCCTGGAGCCCTACAAGTTCCGCCTCGCGACCTCCACGCACGTCTCGCGACGGGTTGTGGTGCTCCCCGACGCCCGCCTGCGCTGGACGGCGCTCGGGGCGGCGCTCACGTGGCGGCAGGACCTGCGGCCGCACGTCCTGCGCGTGCGGGCGTGGCGTTCCGCTCGGGGCGCGGCGCCTCAGGACCGGCCGACGAGCGCGGAGTAGGCCGCCGCCGCGCCCGGGTTCGCGCCCCCGCCGAACAGCCGTCCGTCGGTGTGGTCGTACCTGACCTCGTTGTAGATCTCGTGGACCACGCCGACGGCGTCCATCCAGCCGACGAGGTCCACGACGAACCCCGGGTCGTCCCCACCCCCGCCCCACGACGGGGACGCGACGGCCCACTCGTCGACGGCGAGGGGTTTCCCGCGCGAGCGGGCGAAGGCGGCGACCTCGTCCAGCCCGCCGGGCGCCGTCCGGCACCAGCGCCACCGCTCGGCGGCGGTCAGCGGCTGCGGGCTCATGTCGTACACGTCGACGCCCACGACGTCGACGACGTCGTCCCCCGGGTAGGCGTCGGCGAGCGCCACCGCGTGCCCGTCGACGGCGACGGTGACGCTGAAGTCGCTGCGCAGCGCGGGGGCCTCCCGCCGCAGGGCCCGCACGCAGCGCGCGAAGGCGGCTCGGTAGGCGGCCGGGTCGGGCACGGCCGACCACGGGTAGTTCACGGGCGAGTTCGCCTCCCAGCCCGGGCGCACGACGACGGACCCCATGCCGTGCGCGTCGAGCCGGGCCCCGAGGTGGGCCCAGTGCCGTTCGTGGGCGCCGTCGGCGGCGTCGGCGAGGGACTCCCCCGGCGGCAGGAGCGGCAGGCTCAGCACCAGGTCGCGGGCGTAGGCCGAACCGGCGTAGGCGTCGAAGAGGTAGTCCGGGTCCCGCAGGTGGTCCCAGTCGCGCCCGTCGAGGTACTCCCCGGCGACGTCGAGCCGGCGCCCGCGAGCGGCGGCGAACGCGTCGAGGGTGGCCGGGGTCTGCGGCCAGCCGACGTACGCGCCCGACCGTCGGCCCCGACCGGTCCCGGGGCCCGTGGGAGCGTCGGCGACGAGCAGGCCGAGGGCGGCCGCGGCGCCGGCGGCGAGGAGCCCCCGGCGCCGCACCCGGCTACTCACCCATGACGTGCAGCTGCCGCGCGGCCTCGGCGATCGACCCCGACAGCGAGGGGTAGATCGTGAAGGCGTGCGCCACGTCGTCGACGTTGAGCCGCTTCTCGACGGCGAGGGTGACGGGGAAGATCAGCTCGCTCGCCCGCGGGGCCACCACGACACCGCCGATGACCGTGCCGGACCCGGTGCGGCAGAACAGCTTCACGAACCCGTCGTGGATGCCGAGCATCTTGGCCCGCGCGTTCGTGGACAGCGGCAGCTTGATGATCTCGCCCTGGGCCTCGCCGGAGTCGATCTGCGCCTGCGTCCAGCCGACGGTCGCGATCTCCGGGGACGTGAAGACGGTGGAGGCGACGGAGCGCAGCTTCAGCGGGGCGACGGTGTCGCCGAGCGCGTGCCACATCGCGATCCGGCCCTGCATGGCCGCGACGGAGGCCAGCGGGAAGACGCCCGTGCAGTCCCCGGCGGCGTAGACGCCCCGCGCCGACGTGCGGGAGACCTTGTCGACGTCGATGTGCCCCGAGTCCGACGTCCAGACGCCGGCCTCCTCCAGGCCGAGCCCGGCGGTGTTCGGGACCGCCCCGACGGCGACGATGCAGTGCGACCCCTCGACGGTGCGGCCGTCGGCCAGGGTGACGACGACGCGGTCGCCGTGCCGCTCGACCTTCTGCGCGCGCGAGCGGGACATGACGTCCATGCCGCGGCGGCGGAACACGCCTTCGAGGACCTCGGCGGCGTCGGCGTCCTCCCCGGGCAGGACGCGGTCGCGGGAGGAGACGAGCGTGACGTGCGCGCCGAGGGCGTCGTAGGCGTTGGCGAACTCGGCGCCCGTGACGCCGGAACCGACGACGATGAGGTGCTCGGGCAGTTCGGTGAGGTCGTAGACCTGCTTCCACGTGAGGATGCGCTCGCCGTCGGGCTGGGCGTCGGGCAGCGTTCGCGGGCTTGCCCCGACCGAGACGAGGACGACGTCGGCCTCGACGCGGGCGCCCTCGTCCTCCCCCTCGCGCACGACGAGGGCCTGCGGGCCGTCGAGCGCGCCGGCCCCGGACAGGATGCGCACGCCCTCCTTCTCCAGCCGGGCGCGCACGTCGCTCGACTGGGCGAAGGCGAGCGCCTTGACGCGGGAGTGCACGCGGGCGAGGTCGACCGTCACCGACCCCTCGGGTTCGGTGTCCGGGGCCGAGCCGCCCGGGAAGCGCACCCCGAGCTCGGAGGCGCCGCCGACGGTGGCCATGAGCTCGGCCGTGGCGATGAGCGTCTTGGACGGGACGACGTCGGTGAGGACGGTGGACCCGCCGAGACCGTCGCGTTCGACGACGGTGACGTCGGCACCGAGCTGGGCCGCGACGAGCGCGGCCTCGTACCCGCCGGGGCCGCCGCCGAGCACGGCGACCCGGGTGGCCTTGGCTGCTGCTGAGGACGCACTGGTGGGACTCACACCCCCATGCTCCCCTACCCTCTTCAACCGTGCCTGCCCCCTCGCCCGCCTACGCCGCGTACGCGACCAACCTCGACCCCGAGGTCATGTCCCGGAAGGCGCCGCACTCCCCCCTGCGCTCGACGGGGTGGCTGCAGGACTGGCGGCTGACGTTCGGCGGGGAGGACCGCAGCTGGGAGGGTCCGCTGGCCACGGTCGTGGAGGCGCCCGGCGAGCAGGTCTACGTGGCGTTGTACGACCTGACCGAGGCGGACGAGACGCGCCTGGACGCCTCCGAGGGCATGGACATCGGCCTGTTCCGCAAGATCCGCGTGCGCGTGAAGACGCTCGAGGGCGACGTGGTGGCGTGGACGTACGTCCTGGACGACTACGAGGGCGGTCTGCCGACGGCGAAGTACCTCGGCCGGCTCGCCGACGCGGCCGAGGCCGGGGGCGCTCCGCACGACTACGTGCTGGGGATGCGCGCCCGTCCCTGCCGCTCCAACGACGCCTGACCGGCCGGCGGCGCCGACCGCACTAGGGTTCGGCGCGTGACCGAGACCCTCCCGACCGATCCGTTCACCCTCGCCGAGGAGTCCGCCGCCACCCTGGCCGAGCGCACGGGCGTGCCGCGGCACGACGTCGCCCTCGTGCTGGGTTCGGGGTGGGCCGCCGCGGCCGACCGGCTCGGCGAGGTCGTCGCCGAGGTGCCCGCCCCCGAGCTGCCCGGGTTCCGCGCCCCCGCCGTCGTCGGGCACGGCGGCACGGTCCGCTCGATCAGCGTGCCCCGCGAGGGCGCGGAGCCGCTGCGCGCGCTGGTGCTGCCGCGCAGCCACTACTACGAGGGCCACGGCGTGCGGGCCGTGGCGCACGGGGTCCGCGTCGCGGCCGCCGCGGGCTGCCGGACGATCGTGCTGACGAACGGCTGCGGCGGGCTGGACCGATCGATCACGCCCGGCTCCCCGGTCCTCATCTCCGACCACCTCAACCTCACGGGCGCCACGACCCTGGAGGGGCCGACGTTCGTCGACCTCACCGACCTCTACGCCGCCGAGCTGCGCGACCTGGCCCGCACGGTGGACCCGTCGCTGCGCGAGGGCGTGTACGCCCAGTTCCACGGCCCGCAGTACGAGACGCCCGCCGAGGTGCGGATGGCCGGGGTCCTCGGCGCGTCCCTCGTCGGGATGTCCACGGCCCTGGAGGCCGTCGCGGCCCGCCACGTCGGAATGCGCGTGCTCGGGTTCTCCCTCGTGACCAACCTGGCGGCGGGCGTCTCGGACGAGCCGCTGTCCCACGAGGAGGTCCTGCAGGCCGGCCGGGACGCGGCCGGGCGCTGCGCGGACCTCCTCGCGGGCGTCGTCCCGCTGCTCTGAACCGCGCCGTCAGCGCGAGGCGGCCCGCTGGTACTGGCGGGTCGCCAGCGGGACGAAGACGAGCAGGATGACGACGATCCACGCCAGCGTGTAGAGCTCGGCGTTCTGCAGCGCCCACGACTCCGGCGCCGGCCCGGGACCGACGTTGCCGAAGCGTTCCCGGGCGGCCTGGACGAGCGTGGAGACGGGGTTCCACTCGGCGATGTTCCGCAGGACCGACGGGTAGCTCTCGATCGGGACGAACCCGTTCGTCAGGAACGTGATCGGGAAGATCGTGATGAACGTGAGGTTGTTGAACGCCTCCGGCGTCCGGATGAGCAGCCCCAGGAGCGCCATGCACCACGAGATGGCGTAGGCGAAGAGGAGCAGCAGGCCGTAGGCGATGACGGCGTCCAGCACGGACGTCCGGATGCGCCAGCCGACGACGAGACCCGTCAGCGACATGATGACGACGACGATGACGTTGGTGACCACGTCGGAACTCGTGCGGCCCACCAGCACCGCCGACTGCGCCATGGGCAGCGACCGGAACCGCTCGATGATGCCCTTCTGCATGTCGTCGGCCAGGCCGGCGCCCGTGATGGTCGCCCCGAAGATGACCGTCTGGGCGAAGATCCCCGGCACGAGGAACTCGCGGTAGTTCAGGCCGGGCACCTCGATGGCGCCGCCGAAGACGTACCCGAACAGCAGGATGAACATGATGGGCGAGATGAGCGTCCCGACCAGCAGGTCGGGGATCCGCTTGATCTTGATGAGGTTGCGCTTGGCGACGACGGAGCCGTCGGCCAGGACCATCCCGAGGGAACTCACGCGTCCGCCCCTTCCTGCTCGGTGACCAGTTCTTCCGCGGGTTTGCCCGTCAGGGTGAGGAAGACGTCGTCCATCGTGGGCCGGCGCAGACCGGCGTCGAGCGGGACGACGCCCGCCTCCTCGAGCCGGCGCAGCCCGTCCACCAGGGCGGGCGTGCCGCCGCTGACCGGCACGGTGACGCGCCGGGCGCGCTGGTCGACCTGGACCTCGCCCACGGCCAGCGGCTGCAGGGCGGTGACCGTCGTCGGGACCTCGTGGTCGGCGGCGACGACCAGCTCGATGCGCTGACCTCCGACCTGCGTCTTGAGCTCGTCGGCCGTCCCGCGGGCGATGACCCGGCCGTGGTCGATGACGACGATGTCGTCGGCGAGGCGTTCGGCCTCCTCCAGGTACTGCGTCGTCAGCAGCAGCGTCGTGCCGCCCTGGACCATCGTCGTCAGCAGTTCCCACATGTCGTTGCGCGAGCGCGGGTCCAACCCCGTCGTCGGCTCGTCGAGGAACAGGACGGGCGGCGAGGCGACGAGCGCGCCGGCGAGGTCGAGGCGGCGGCGCATGCCGCCGGAGTACGTCTTGGCGACGCGGTTCGCCGCGTCGGTGAGCCGGAACTGCTCGAGCAGCTCCGTCGCCCGTTCGCGGGACCGCTTGCGGCCCAGGTGGTACAGCCGCCCGACCATGTCGAGGTTCTCGAACCCGGTGAGGTTCTCGTCGACCGCCGCGTACTGGCCCGACAGACCGATGCGCCGGCGCACCTCCCGCGGGTCCTGCACGACGTCGACCCCGGCGACCGTCGCCGTGCCCTCGTCGGGCACGAGGAGCGTCGTGAGCATGCGCACCGTCGTCGTCTTGCCCGCGCCGTTCGGCCCGAGCAGGGCCAGCACCGTCCCTTCCGGGACGTCGATGTCGACCCCCGCCACCGCGGTGACGTCGCCGTACCGCTTCACCAACCCCCGCGCCTGGACCGCGTGACCACCCGTCATGGCTCCGACCCTAGAGAAGACCTCCGACACACCGCCCGCCCTTTCCCACAGCTCGTCCTCAGCCGGCTCCCGGCCCACCTCCTCGACTCCGCCCGCGCCCGGAACTCATCGCCCGCGCCGACCGCTCCTCCGGCGTGACCCCCCACTGCTGCTGCTCACGAACCGACCCGCGGACGCCGATGCACAGGACGTGGCAGCTGCGCACGGTCGTCCCGGCCCCTCCCGTCGCGCCGCGGCGGTCCTCGGCGCCGCCGCGGTCGCCGGTCTGCTCGCCCCGGCCGAGCGGGCACAGGCCCTGCCCCGGATACCTCGCGGGGTCCGCGCCCGCCGACCCGGCGCGCCGGTGATCACGCTCGCCGTGGACACGCCCCGCTGGGCCGGTGCCCCCACTCGCCTGTCCGGCCTCCTGCCCGCCTCGGGCGGTCCCGTCGACGCGGCGGTCATCGCGGTCCGGGACGCCGCCGACGGCTCCCACGACGTGGCGCACACCGGTCCCTGCTCCGTACCCGCGGACGGGCTGGCGCTGACGGGGCGGGCCGTGCTCGCGCCCGGCCAGTACACGGCGTGGGTCTCCCACCTCGCCGGCGGCCGGTGGGTCGACCAGGAGCACCGCACGTTCGACGTCCCCGCCGCGCTGCCCGCACCGCCGCACGACCCCGCGCGCCGCTCCGGCGCCTACCTCGGCTGGCCGCAGACCCCGGCCGACCTGACCGCCTGGGGCCGTCGCCGGGGCCGTCCCGTCGAGGTCGCCGGGGAGTACCTGGACCACCGGCGGTGGGAGTGGATCGCGAAGCCCACGTCGGTGCTGACCGCCTACGGCGACGGCGCCTGGAGCGCCCCGCTCGTCCTGTCGGTCCCGCTGCTGGCGGACCCGACGCCGCAGGACCCCGCCCCCTCGCTCGCCGCGGTGGCCGACGGCCGGTACGACGCGCCGTTCCGGACGCTGGCGCGGTCCCTGGCCGCGTGCGGCCTCGGGGCGACGACGCTGCGGCTGGGGTGGGAGGCGAACTCCCCGGAGAACTACTCGTGGTCCGCGGTCCCCGACCCGGCCGCCTACCGGGCGGCGTTCCGCCGCGTCGTGGAGGTCGTCCGCCGGGAGGCGCCCGCAGCACGGTTCGACTGGGGGTTGACGGTCGCCGTCGACGGCGCGTTCGACTTCCGCCGCTGCTACCCCGGTGACGACGTCGTCGACGTCGTCGGGATCGACGTCTACGACATGAGTCCCCAGGGGCTCGCGACGGACGCCCGCTGGGACTGGTACCAGTGCGCCGTCGGCGGCCTCGACGACGTCGCGGAGTTCGCGGTCGCGCACGGCAAACCCCTCGGCGTCGACGAGTGGGCGCTCGCCTCGAGCACGTGGAACGGCGGGGGCGACGACCCACGGTTCGTCGACCGGTTCCGCGCGTGGATGGACCGCTGGCCCGTGGTGCACGAGATCTACAACGAGGTCGAGTACCCGTACTCCGACGGCCGGCTCCTGCTCGGTGGCCGGAACCCGCGCGCCGCAGCGGAGTACGTGGCGCAGTTCCGGACGGGGACCTGACCCTCAGACCCCCTCGGTGCTGCGCAGCACCCCCATGAGCGCCCACTCGTCGGGCGGTTCGGAGCCGGCGTGGACGCACCGCTGGAGGTCCGCGAGCAGCGCCGGCGCGTCGAGCCCGGCGCCGATGAGCACGAGCTCCGTCGTGCGGGGGGCGCCCCGGGGCCACGCGCCCCGGGTGAACCGCACCGCCGCCCCGACGGTCTGCAGCAGGTAGCGCTCGTCGGCGCCCGCGAACCGGACGGGACCCTTGATGCGGAACACCCCCGAGGGCCGCGCGTCGAGGAACTCCGTGAACCGGCGCGGGTCCAGGGGTTCGGGGCTGCGGAACTCCACGGCGTCGTAGAAGGAGTGCAGGTGCTCGTCCGGCGCCGGCACCGCCTCGCCCAGGGCGAGCTGCCGCGTGCGCGGCGGGCCCGCCTCGAACAGCAGCCGCGGGTCGAGGGAACCGTTCGCCGCGGGCACCACGGGCGCCCACGCGTTGAGCTCACGGCACCGTTCCGTCAGCCGGGCCACCGCGGCGTCGTCGAGCAGGTCGGTCTTGCTGAGGATGACGACGTCCGCCATCGCGACGTGGTCGTCGAGCTGGGGGTGGCGCTGCCGGACGGCGTCGAACTCGACGCCGTCGACCACCACGACGAGCCCTCCGTAGCGGATGCCCGGCACGGTGCTCGCCAGGACCTGGCGCACCATCGCGGCGGGTTCGGCGACCCCGCTGGCCTCCACCACCACCGCGTCGAGGGCGTCCGGGCCGCGCCGGGCCGTGAGCCGGGCGAGCAGTTCGTCCACCGTCCCGTCCTCGGTGGAGCAGCACAGGCAGCCGTTCTCCAGCGAGACCGTGCTGTCGGCCCAGCCGGAGACGAGGAGCGCGTCGACGCCGACGGCGCCGAAGTCGTTGACGACCACCCCGAGGCGGACGTCGGCCGCCGAGCGCAGCAGGTGGTTGAGCACGGTCGTCTTCCCGGCGCCGAGGAACCCGGCGAGGACGACGACGGGGGTGCTCACCCCGCCATGGTCGCACCCGTCCCCTCGTAGGCTGCGGCCCGTGAACGCACCCCTGACGGACCGGGTCCGGACCTGGATCGACGACGACCCCGACGAGCGCGACCGGGCCGAGCTCGAGGACCTGCTGGCCGCGGCGCAGTCCGGGTCCGCGGCGGCGACGGCGGACCTGCAGGACCGGTTCTCCGGCCCGCTGGAGTTCGGGACGGCCGGGCTGCGGGGCCGCGTCGGCGCCGGGGAGCACCGGATGAACCGCGCCGTCGTGCAGCGCGCCGCGGCTGGGCTGGGCGCGTGGCTCACCGCGGGGTTCGAGCGGCCGCGCGTCGTCGTCGGGCTCGACGCCCGGAACGGGTCGCGGGAGTTCGCCGACGACTCCGCCGCCGTCCTGACGGCCGCCGGCTGCGAGGTGCTCCTGCTCCCCCGGCCGCTGCCGACCCCCGTGCTCGCCTTCGCGGTCCGCCACCTCGACGCCGACGCCGGCGTCATGGTCACCGCGAGCCACAACCCGGCCGCGGACAACGGGTACAAGGTCTACCTCGGCGGCCGGGCGACCGGCCCCGAGGGCCGCGGCGTGCAGATCGTGCCCCCGGTGGACGCCGAGATCGCGGAGCGGATCGCCGCCGTCGGGCCGTTGCGCGACCTGCCCCGTGCCGAGTCCGGGTGGACCGTGCTCTCCGACGACGTCGTCGAGGACTACCTCGCAGCGATCACCGCCGCCGTGGGAGCGGGGGAACGGGGCCGAGACCCGCGGATCGTCGTCACGGCGATGCACGGGGTCGGCGGGCCGGTGCTGCTGGAGGCGTTGCGCCGCGGCGGTTTCGCCGACGTGCGCTCCGTCGCCGAGCAGGCCGACCCGGACCCGGCGTTCCCGACCGTGCCGTTCCCGAACCCCGAGGAACCCGGCGCGCTGGACCGCGCGGTGGCCCTCGCGCGGGAGGTCGGGGCCGACGTCGTCCTGGCCGTCGACCCGGACGCGGACCGGTGCTGCGTCGCCGTACCGACTCCCGAGGGCTTCCGGCAGCTCAGCGGTGACGACCTCGGCCGGCTGCTCGGTGCCGAACTCGCGGTGCCGGGCGCGGTGCTGGCCTGCTCGGTCGTCAGTTCGCAGGCGCTGCAGCGCACCGCGGCCCGCACGGGCGCCCGGTTCGCCTCGGCCCTGACGGGGTTCAAGTGGATCGCACGGGTGCCCGAGCTGACGTTCGGGTACGAGGAGGCCATCGGCTACTGCGTCGCGCCCGAGGTCGTGCGCGACAAGGACGGCATCTCGACGTCGCTGCTCGTGGCGACCGTCGTGCGCCGCGAGCTCGCGGCGGGCCGGACGCTCCTGGACGTCCTCGACGACCTGGACCGGGCCGACGGCGTCCACCTCACGGCACCCGTGACCGTGCGGGTCGAGGACCTGGCCGTCATCCCGGCGACGATGGCCCGGTTGCGCGCCGAACCCCCGATGCACCTCGGCGGTTCCGCGGTGACGTCGGTGGAGGACCTCGCCGACGGCCTCGACGGCCTGCCCCCCACCGACGGTCTGCGGTTCCGGACCGCCGACGGGACGCGGGTCGTCGTCCGCCCGAGCGGCACCGAACCCAAACTCAAGTGCTACTGCGAGGTCGTCGCCGACGTCCCGGACGGGGCCGACCTGGCGGGCGTGCGGCGGGCCGCCCGTGAGCGCCTCGACGCCGTCCTGGCCGACGTGCGGACCGTCACGGCTTGATCCCTCGGAACGCGCGACACATCGACTGTCGATGTGTCACGCTCACGTCATGGCGTATCGACTGTCGATGGTCCCGCGGATCGCGCAGCGGTTCGGGGTGCACACCCGGCCGCACGTCATCGGGCTCTGCGCTTTCTTCTCGCGGCGGTTCGGCATCCTCTTCCTCGTGGTTGCGTTCTTCGCCGCACTGGACCGACCGGGACCGACCTTGACGCTGCCGGTCTCCACGACCGGCGCGTGGGGGTCCTTCGACTCGGACGGGCTCCTCATCGACCCGGCAGCGCCTGGCGGGGCCACCGCGCGGATGTCGGACACCGGCTCGGTCTCCGACCTCTCCTTGACGTTCCACGGCACCGGCCTGGAGCGCGCCGTGGCCGGCGCCCCGCACTGGCTCGGCTACGCCGCCGTCGGACTCGCGCTCTTCTGGCTGGCGCCCCTGCTACGACGGTTCGCCGAGGGCGACCCGTTCGCCCCGGGGAACGCCGGCCGCCTCCGGGGCATCGCGGCAGCCGCGTTCGTCGCCACCCACGTCGTCCCCCTGCTGACGCCGCTGACGGTGGCGTTCGCGCTGCACCGACTCGGGGGTTCCGGTTGGTCCGCCGTCTGGGGCTCCCCCGTGCACACCTCGCTCGTCTTCGTCCTCCTGCTCTTCCTGCTCGCCGGCGCGCTGGACGTGGGCCGGCGGCTGCAGGCCGACAGCGAAGGGCTCGTGTGACCGACGAGTCCCCGCACCGCGTCGTCTGCCACCTCGACCGACTGCTGGCCGACCGGGGGATGACGCTGGCCGAGCTCGCCGCCCGCGTCGGGGTGACGGTCGTGAACCTGTCGGTGCTGAAGAACGACCGGGCCCGGGCGGTCCGCTTCTCGACCCTCACGGCCATCTGCGACGTGCTGCAGTGCCAACCGGGCGACGTGTTCAGCGTCGCGCCGCGCTGACCCTCAGACCACGTCGACGAACACCGGGTTCGTGTAGCACCACAGGTCGTCCCACGGGTCGGAGTCGCCGATGCGGTCGACGCGGGGGTGCCCGTCGGCGTCGGCGTGCCGGCCGTCGCTGCCGCGGAAGCGGACGTAGATCGGGTCGGCAACCCCGCGCAGCACGGTCCGGAACACCTGGGGGCCGGTGGCGTGCGCGGGCACCTCGAAGCTTTCGACGACCCGGGTGCCGGGCGCCTCGAACAGGTCGCGGTCGACGTCGGCGACCCGGCCGGTGACCGTGCCGACGATGACGTCCCAGCGCGCCGACCGCGGCACCTCACCGCCGCCGTTGGCCTCCGTAGCGGGGTCGACGCGCAGTTCGACCTCCACGTCGCCGCCGCGGACGACGCTCGTGCGCGCGCCGAACGTCACCCCGGGACCGGGACCGGTGCGGACCCGACCCTCCACGGCGCGCACGAGCCCGCCGTGGACGACGAAGACGCGCCCGGACCGCAGGGCCGCCATGACCGAGCGGTAGTCGCGGGTGGTGGACCCGACGCAGGTGCGGGAGTAGAAGCCGGGCGCGAAGTCGACGTACCCGTGCTGCACGACGCCCGTCTCGACGGGTTCGCCGCGCGAACCGTGGCGGCGGTAGTGCTCGTGCGAGAGGTTCCCCACGCGGACGGTGTCGCCGATGTCGAAGTGGTTGTCCGAGTTCGCCGTGATCCACCACGGCAGGCCCTCGGCGAGCAGGGAGTCCCACAGCCCGCCCATCCGCGCCGTCGCGGCGTCGAAGCCGCCCCACGTCCGGTACTGGTCGAGGTCGTACCCGGGGAACGACCAGCGGCCGGGGCTCTCGTCGTACTGACCCCGGCCGCGACCGCGCCCGAGCGGCGCCGGGAGGGCGGCGGCCTGGTGCCCGGGAGCGCCCTCCCAGCCGACGAACACCCCGGGGGCGGCGTCGCGCCAGCCGCGCACCTTCGACGGCGAGACGCGGCCGGTGCGCATGGGGTGGTTGGACAGGACGAGCGCCTCCCCCACCGCCCCGGTGCGCAGTTCCTCCACGAGCCACGCGAGGGCGTCGAGGCCGAGCTGCTCGGCCACCGACCCGCCCTCGACGGAGTCCCGGATCAGCTCCGGTCCGCCGGGGTTCTGCCGGGCCGCGAGGACGTCGCCGTCGAACATCCGCTCGAAGCGCTGCAGCAGGTCGGGGGTGCCCTCGTGCTCGGGGGCGATGAACGTCGCGTGCTCGGCGCCCGGGATGTTCCACTCCATGCCCTGGAAGACCAGGACGTCGTGCCGGCGGCGGGCGTCGGCGATGAGCGGGGTCTGCAGGGCGACGGACTGCTTGGCGTGGTCGGGGCCCCCGTGGTCGGTGATGACCATCCAGTCCAGCCCGCACTCGTGGCCGCGGCGCACCTGGTCGTCGACGGAGTACATGGCGTCGCGGGAGAACGTCGTGTGGATGTGGTGGTCGCCCGCGTACCAGGCGTACTCGCGGTCGTCCCCCGCCGTGGTCACCGGGTCCGCGGGCAGGGGGTGCGCGTGGGAGTGGGGATGGGAGTGCGGGTGCTCGTGCGGGTGGGCGGCCACGCCCCCACCCTCTCAGTGCGCCGGACGCATCCCCCGAACGGCCCTCTCAGAACACAGGAACCTCAGTAGACTCACGCTTCGTGAGCGCTTCGCTACCGGATGTCGTCGTGGGACTGACCGCCCCGCGGGAGTCCCCGCTGCGCGTCACCACCCGGGACCTGCCCGCCGCCGCCGACTCCCTCGCGGCGTCACCGCCCCCCGCCCCGGGCACGGCGACGCTGCCCGACGAGGTTCCCGGCCTCGTCCTCGCGGACGGGCCCGGGACGACCGGAGCCCAGGGGAGCACGACCGGCGACCTGCTCGACGTCCTGGCTCCCACGACGGGCGAACGCCTCCTGCGGGTGGAGGACACCGGGCCCGACCTCGCCCGCGACATCGCCACGGCGGTCGCGGCCACCAGCCGCACCGACTGGGCCTGGCTCTCGGCCCAGGACCGGGCGCGCTTCCTCTTCGCGGTCTCCGACGTCCTGGCCGGCCACGTCCGAGCCCTCGCCGTCACCGCGGCCCTGACGACCGGCCGTCCCCTGGCCGCCGGTTTCACCCTCGACGCCCCGGCCGCGCACGCCGCCGCGTTCTCCGCCGCCGGCTGGGCCGACAAGCTCGAGAGCGTCGGCGCCGCGCACCGGCCGGGCGGCGGGGTCGTCGTCCTCCTGACGACCTGGCGCACGAGCACGGCCGACGCGCTGAGCGCCGTCGTCGCCGCCCTCGCCACCGGGTGCGGTGTCGTGCTGCGGGCCCGGCCGGCGGCCGCCGCGACCGCGCGGCAGTTCGTCCGGCTCCTGGAGGAGGCCGGGTTGCCGTCCGGGCTCGTCAGGTCGGCCCCGGGCGCCGACGCCGCCACCGACGCGGTCCTGTGGGCCCACCCCGACCTCGTCGCGGTCCGCGCCGACGGCTCCGCCGAGGACCTGCGCTCGGTCGGCGTCGCGCTCGCCGGACGCGGGACGCCGCTGCTGCAGCGCCCCGACGCCCCGCACGTCGACGTCGTCCTCGCGGGCGCCGACCTCGAGGCCGTCTCCGTCGCCCTCGTGGAGGCCGCGATCGGCGGCGCCCACGAGCGTCCCGGCGGGTCCCGCGTGCTCGCGCACCGCTCCGTCGTCGACGCGCTCGTGGCGCGGGTCGCTCCCGTGGTCTCGCGCCTGCACACCGGCCACCCGCTGGACCGCGCGACGGCCGTGGGCCCGGTGCCCACCCCGCACCTGGCGCGGGCCGCGCGCGAGGTGCTCGACGCGACGGCGGGTCTGCCCGCCGGACTGCCCCCGGGCGGCTGGTGGGCACCCCCGGGCATCGCGACCGTCGGCCGGCACAGCGCGTGGCCGCCGCCGGGCCCCGTCCTGGGGGTCCGGTCGGTCCGCTGCGCCGACGACGCCCTGACCCACCTCGCGGGCGCCGGCTCGGTGACCGTCTGGGGAGGCGAGCTCGGCACCGAGGTGCCCGCCCCGCCGGACGCGCGCCGGGACGCCCTCGACCTGCTCCGGGCGTGCCGTGGGTGAACGCCCCGTCCGGCCCCGCTCCCCCGCCCAGAGCGCCGCTCGGCGCGGGCGGGCGCTGCTGGCCGCCGCCGCCGAGGTGGAGTCGGGGCGCCAGCAGTTCGTCGAGCAGGTCCGCCGCGCGCACCGCTGCCGGATCTCCGAGGCCGTGGCGCAGGTCGACGGCTGCATCGACACGATCGTGCGGTGGGCCGGCTGGGCCGACAAGCTCGACCTCGTGCTGCCCGTCGCCGCCGGCGGCCGGCGGCCGCCCCCGCTGGGCGTGCTGGCCCCCGAGGAGTTCCTCGGCGCGGCCCGCGTCCTGTGCTCCGCACTCGCCGCGGGCGCCCGCTGCGTCGTCGCCCACGAGTCCGCCGCGGTGGGCGCGCTCGTCGACGTGGTGGCCGCCGAGTTCCCCGCCGAGGCCGTCACGGTGGTGGCCCGCGACGCCGACACCGTGCGCAAGCTCGCCACGACCGTGACGCTGCTCGACGCGCGGGCGGCCCCCGGCGACTGGGACGCCGAGCTGCGCCTGGCCTGCGCGGAGGCCGGGACCCGCGTCCTGCCGCCGCTGCCCGCCGCGCACCTCGCCGACCTCGACGACCTGGCGCTGGTCGGGCCGCTGTTCACCGGCGCCGTCCGGACCGCCTGACGTCCTCACCAGGGGAACGCGGAGGGCGCGGGCGGGAGCCGTGGACGTCCCGTGCACGTCCGGTGAGCGGGCGGCCGGGCCCTCGGGGGAAACCCTGAACCGACCCTGAAGTTCCTGCCGCACAGCTGTTCTGCGGGACGTCGGCGTGCCTACGGTCCTGCCGTGGACATCCCCTTCCTCCCCCCGCACCTCCTTGGCGACGTGCGCCCCGCCGGCCTCCTCGTGCTGGCCCTGGCGGTCCTCGTCGTGGTCCTGGCCGCTCGCTCCGGCTGGCGCAACGGGGCCTCGCGCCTCGTGCTGGCGCTCCTCGGCCTCGGCGCCGGGGCCTTCGCCGGGTTCACCGTCGCCGACCGGATCGACGCCCGGTGGCCGCAGACGGGCTGGAACGAGCTCGCCCTCGTCGCCGGCACGGTCGTCGTCCTCGCCGTCGTCGGCGCCGGCCTCGGCGGCGCGCTCGGCACCGCCCTGTCCCGGGCGCTGAACGCCGTCCACCTGCGCGTCGTCGACCGTGCCGCCGGCGCTGTCCTGCGCGGCGGACTCGCCGTCCTGGTCCTCGCCTTCGTCCTGCCCCTGCTGCCCGGCAACCCCGTCGGCGGACCGGGTGGCCCCGGCGGGTTCGGCGGAGCCGGTCTGGACCGCGCCCGCCAGGTGGTGACCAGCGCGTTCGACGGCGCCGCCCCCGCCGCCGGGCACGAAGTCGGGCGCCTGGTCGACGCCGCCCCCGGCCGCTGACCCGACCGACGCGCGGACCTCAGCCCCGCCGGCGCCGCGGACGCGCCGAGCGGGGCGGAGCGCTGCGCAGCCGGTCCCGGATCGGGACGAGGACCGCACTGAGCGCCGCGACGTCGCCGTCGGGGACCGCCTCGACGAGCAGGCTGCGCACGACGTCGACGTGCCCGGGCATGACGTCGGCGAGCACCGCCCGACCGCTGTCCGTGAGCCGGACGACGGTGCTCCGCTCGTCCTCCGGTGACGGCTCACGGGCGATGAGGCCCCGCCTCTCCAGCTGTCCCGCCTGGTAGGTGAAGCCGCTGCGGCTGTAGACGATGCGGTCGGCCAGGTCCGTCATGCGGTACTGCGGCGCCCCGGGGGCGGCGAGCAGCGCGAGCACCTGGAACTGCACCGGGCTCAGGTCGCCGTCGGCGCGCAGCTGGTCCGCGACCGCCTGCTGCAGCAGGTTCCCCACCTCGGTGAGGGCGAGGTACGCCGCGAGCTGCTGGTCGCTGAGTCCGTTGCGGTCCACTCATCCAGACTACTTGCGTCGAATTCGAAGCAGTCGCAGTCTCGTCATGTGCTTCGAATTCGGAGCACCTGACGAGAGGAAGCCCACCGTGCGCGCAGTCCAGGTCACCCGCTTCGGAACCCCCGACGTCCTGCAGGTCGCCGAGGTCCACCAGCCCGTCCCCGCCCCCGGCGAGGTGCTCGTCCGGGTCGCCGGCACCACCTTCAACGCCGTCGACGCCGCCATCCGCTCCGGCGTCATGACCGAGCTCATCCCCGTGCAGCTGCCGTACACCCCCGGGCTGGAGGTGGCGGGGACCGTGGTGGTGGACGGCGCGGAGACGGACGAGCACGTCGTGGCCTTCCTCGGCGTCCCGGTCGGCGGCGGCGCGGCGGAGTTCGCCGCCGTCCCCCGGGACCTCCTCGTCCCCGCCCCCCGGTCGGTCCCGCTGGCCGACGCGGCCGTCCTGCCGGTCGCCGGCCTCACCGCGTTCCAGGGCCTGTTCGACCACGGCCGCCTGCAGGCCGGGGAACGCGTCCTGGTCAACGGCGCGGGCGGCGGTGTCGGCGGCTTCGCCGTGCAGCTGGCCAAGCGCGCCGGTGCCCACGTGATCGCCACGGCCGGTCCCCGCAGCCGGGACGCCGTCCTGGCCCGCGGCGCGGACGAGGTCGTCGACTACACCAGCACGTCCCTGACCGACGCCCTCGACGGACCCGTCGACCTGCTCTTCAACAACGTCTCCGGGGACCCGGCGCAGCTGAGCCGCCTCACCGACCTCGTACGCCCCGGCGGGCGCGCCGTGAGCGCTCCGCCGCTGCCGCTGATCGACGACGAGGCGCGCGACGTGCACTGGACGGTCCTGTACGTCCGCAACGACACCGCGCAGCTGGCGGAGCTGGTCCGCCTGGTCGACGCCGGGGAACTCGTCCTCGACGTCTCGCAGCGCCGCCCCCTGGCCGACCTCGCCGCGGTCCACGCGGACGGGGAGGCCGGCAGGTTCCGCGGTCGTGTCGTCGTCACCCTCTGAGGGTCGGAAAACCCCTCGCCGGGAGTTCCCGGCCGAACCTAGCCTCGACGGCGTGACGATCGAGGCGAACCCCTCCGACCCGCTGACCCGGCTCGGCTGGGACGAGGACTGGAACCGCCGGTGGACGGTGTTCCACGCCGGGTTCCGCACCAGCCCCAGCGCGAGTTCCCGGGCGTTCTCCCCCGCGGGCACCCCGGGCGCCGCGCACCCCGCCGCGAACAGCGGCGCGGACACCGAACCCCACCTGCTGCCGGCCCGCGTCGTGCGGGTGCACCGCGGGGCCTGCGACGTGCAGACCCCGCTCGGGCCGCAGCGGGTCGAGGTCCCCGCAGGGACGCTGGTTCCCGAACCCACCACGGGCGACTGGGTCGGTCTGTCGCTCGACGAACCCGACGGGGCCCGGCCCGTCGGCGTCCTGCCCCGCCGCACGGTCCTCGCGCGAGCCTCGGTGACGGGGCGTTCGGCCGAGCACGTGCTGGCGGCGAACGTCGACACGGTGGTCGTCGCGATCGGCGCGGAGTCGCGGACGACGAACGGCCGCGTCGAACGGTTCCTCGCCCTGGCCTGGAACTCCGGCGCGCACCCCGTCGTGGCGCTCACCAAGTGCGACCTCGTTCCCGCCGACGACCTCGAACGGGTGGTCGCGCGGGTCCGGGCCGACGCCGTCGGGGTGGAGGTCGTCCCGGTCCGCCAGGACGACGCGGCCACCGTCGCGCAGTTGCGGAACCACCTGCGGGGCACCGTGGTCCTCCTGGGTTCCTCGGGTGCGGGGAAGTCCACGCTGGCCAACCTCCTGCTCGGTGAGGACCGCTTCGCGGTCGGCGCGGTGCGGTCCGGGGACGGCAAGGGCCGGCACACGACGGTGACGCGGGAACTGCGACCCGTCCCCGGTGGAGGCGAACCCCTCGTCCTCGTCGACACCCCGGGCCTGCGCAGCCTCGGGGTGTCCGACCTCGGCGACGCCCTCGACCGGACGTTCGCCGACGTCGAGGAGATCGCGGTGGACTGCCGGTTCTCCGACTGCTCGCACACCTCCGAACCCGGGTGCGCGGTCCTCGCCGCGATCGACGCCGGCGTGTTCGACCGGCACCGCCTGGAGAACCTGCGCAAGCTGGAGCGGGAGCAGGCGTGGTTCGCCAGCCGGACCGACGCGCGCCTGGCCGCGGACCGGCGCCGGGAGTGGAAGAAGATCGCGAAGGCGAACCGCGACCGCTACACCTGACGGGAGGCCACGCGGGGTTCCCGGCCGAGCCACCCGGACAGCCGTACGTGCGCGGGTGCGTCGTCCGGAACCTCGACCGGCGGGCCGAAGGGGAAACCGTCGCGGTCCGCCGGCACCACGCGGCGCGCGGTCTCGAGGACGACGGCGAGGAACTCCTCGTCGAGCAGGTCCTCCCGCCCGGTCGCCACGGCGAGGTCCACGGCGTGGGTGGCGAACTCCTGGGAGTAGACCGTCGCGCCGGCCGCACCGGGCATGTCGCCGGCCGGGTGGTGCACCGTCGCCGTCAGCACGGCGTCGTCGGCCCACGCGGCGCGGACACCGTCGACGCCGGAGAGGTAGGCCGCGGTGAAACCCCCGTCAGGTTCGGCGTCCAGGAGCGTCGGCAGCTCGAACGGGTACCCGCCGCGGGCGATGTGCGCGACGCGGCGCGTGACGGCGACGAGGTGGCCGATCAGGTCGCCGACCGTCCACTCCGTGCACGGGGTCGGGTCCTGGTGCGCCGTGGTGGGGACGGTCTCGAGCACGCGACCGGCGAGCTCGGCCGCGCGGATCATGGTCTGACGGGGGTCCTCTGCAGTGGTCATGACGGCAGCTTCTCCCCTGAACACGACACCTCCTGTCACCTTCGACTGACATCCTCGGCGAGTGCGCGCCGACCGCCTCCTGTCCCTGCTCTTCCTGCTGCAGACGCACGGTCGCTGCACGGCACCCGACCTCGCCCGGCGCCTGGAGGTCTCCACGCGCACCGTCCTGCGCGACGTCGAGGCGCTGTCCGCGGCCGGGGTGCCGGTGTGGACCGAACGCGGCCGCGGCGGAGGGATCTCGCTGGTCGAGAACTGGCGCACCGACGTCACGGGCTTCACCACGGCCGAGGCGCGCGCCCTCTTCTCCGGCTCCTCCGGCACGGGCGACCCGCAGCGGCCCGCGTGGGAGTCGGCCGTCCGCAAGCTGCTCGCCGCGACGCCGGCGACCCAGCGCGCCCCCTTCGCCCGGGCGGCCGAGCGGATCCTCGTCGAACCGGCCGGGTGGCGCTCCCGCGAGGACCGGCCGGAGCACCTCGCGCCGCTGCAGGAGGCGGTCTTCTCGGCCCGCCGCATCCGGCTGCGCTACCGCTCGGCCGGCGCGACGCGCGTCTCGACGCGCACGCTGGACCCGCTCGGCCTCGTCGCCAAGGGCGGCACCTGGTACCTCGTCGCGGCGCCGACGGAGGCGGGGCGGGACTGGGAGCGGCTGTTCCGCGTGGACCGGGTCGCGGGGGTCGACGTGCTCGACGACCCCGTCCCGGCCGACCTGCCGGCCCTGCCCGCGGTGTGGGAACGACTGCGCGAGCAGGTGGAACGTCCGTCGAAGGGTGGGGTGGACGTCCGGCTGCGGGTGGCGGCCGCCGACGCCGGGATGCTCCTGCGCATCGCCGACGCCCAGCTCCTGTCCGCACCCGTCGTGCAGGAGCTGCCCTCGGACGGGGACGGCGACGAGCGGACCGTGGAGGTGACCGCCACGTTCCGCGCGTTGCCGGCCGCCCGGGCCGTCCTGCTGGGCCTCGGCCGGCTCGTCGTCGTGCTCGAACCCCCCGAGCTCGTCGCCGACCTCGTGGCGACGGCCCGGGACGTCCTCGCGACCTACGAGCCGGGGTGATCCTCAGGCGAAGGCGGGCCGGATGACGTCGCTCGCGAGCGCCACGCGGTCGGGGAAGGGAAGGAAGGACCCGGACAGCGCCGTGATCGTGGCCCGCTCGACGTCGGCGAGGTCCCAGCCGGCCTCGTCGACGAGCAGGGCGAACTCGCGCGACAGCGACGTGCCGGACATGAGCCGGTTGTCGGTGTTGACGCTGATGGAGAAGCCGAGGTCCTTGAGCAGCGTGATGGGGTGCTCGGCCACGCTGGTGGCCGCCCCCGTCTGGACGTTGCTCGACGGGCACAGCTCCAGGACGATCCCGCGGTCGCGGACCCAGGTCGCGAGGCGGCCGAGCGCGGCGTTCGGCAGCCCGTGCGCGTCGCGGCCCTCCCCGACGGTGACGTCCTCGACGATGCGGACGCCGTGCCCGATCCGCTCGGCGCCGCAGGGGTGCAGGGCGTCGGCGATGCTCGGCAGCCCGAACGCCTCCCCGGCGTGGATCGTCACGGGGAAGTTCTCGGCGTGCAGGCGGTCGAAGGCCGCGAGGTGGTTCGAGGGCGGGAACCCGATCTCGGCGCCGGCGATGTCGAACCCGACGACGCCGCCGTCGCGGTGGCGCAGCGCGAGCTCGGCGATCTCCAGGCCGCGGTCGGCGTGCCGCATCGCGGTGACGAGCGTGCCGACGCGGACGGGCGTCCCGGCCGCCGCGGCCCGCTGCTCGCCGCGGCGCATGCCCACCTCGACGGCCTCGACGACCTGGTCGAGGGTCAGTCCCTGCTGCAGGTGCTGTTCGGGGGCGTACCGCAGCTCCCCGTAGACGACGCCGTCCGCGGCGAGGTCGAGGACGGCCTCCTCGGCCACGCGGGCCAGGGACTCGGCGTCCTGCATCACGGCGATGGTGTGGTCGAACGTCTCGAGGTAGCGCACGAGCGTGCCGGAGTCGGCCGCGTCGCGGAACCACGCGCGCAGCTCCTCGGGGTCGGTCGTGGGCAGCCGGTGCCCGTTGGCCGACGCGATCTCGACGATCGTCGCCGGGCGCAGACCGCCGTCGAGGTGGTCGTGGAGGGACACCTTGGGGAGGGCGCGCACGCGCTCCAGGGTGGTCTGCGGGGTGGTGGAGGTCGTCTCGCTCACGGCTTCGATCCTGCCAGTTCGCCGGAGGGGCACCCGCGCACTCCCGGGCCCCGGGCGGCCGAGCGCAGCTCGATGCGCTGACCGGCTGCCGTCGCACCGAGCAGCAGGACGGCTCCGAGCACGCCCGTCAGCCCGAGCGCGTCGCCGGCGAGGGCCACCCCGAACAGCACCGCCCAGAGGGGTTCGGTGCCCAGCAGCAGGCTGGCCCGCGCGGCCGAGGTCCGGCGCACCGCCCAGGACTGCGCGAGGAAGGCGAAGACGCTGCACCCCAGGGCGAGGTACGCCAGTCCCGCCCACTGCGCCGCGCTCGCCGACGTCGCGAAACCCACCGTCGCCCCCGGGGCCAGCACCAGGCCCACGACCGCGCCGACGACGGTCTGGACGAAGGTCAGCCCCCGCAGGTCCAGCGGCACGCGCCGGGTGACCCGGCCGATCGCCGTGACGTGGCAGGCCCGCACGACGGCCGCGGCCAGCACCAGGAGGTCACCGGCCGTGGGAGTGCGCCACCCGCCCCCGCCGACGAGCAGCGCGACGCCCACGACCGCGACGAGGGCCGCGGCGAAGAACGACGGCGGGAGCCACGACCGGGTCCACAGCCCCTCGACGGCCGGGGTCAGCAGGATGGTCGTGGAGATGAGCAGGCCCGCACTCGTCGCCGTCGTCCCCGCGACGCCGTAGGTCTCCAGCAGCAGCACGGCGACCTGCGAGGTGCCCAGGACCAGGCCCCAGCCCAGCTCGTGCCGTCCGACCCGCGCCCGGGTGAGGACCACGACGACCGCGAGCGCGAGCGCCGCCCCGACGTAGCGCAGCGTCAGGACCGGCAGGACCGCACCCGTTCCCGCGCTGCTGTCCAGCAGCACCTTGGCCGCGAGGTAGCTGCTGCCCCACACCACGGCCACGCCCAGCAGCAGGGCGTCCACCCGTCGATCACGCACCCCACCAGCGTCGGCGGTCCCGACTGTTCAGTCCAGCTCGATCTGCTGAACGCGAGGATTAGCATCGCTTCATGGACGAACGGCAGCTGAGCGTGCTGCGCGAGCTCGCCGAACGCGGCAGCCTGGTCGCCGCTGCCCGGGCGCTGCACGTCACCCCGTCGGCCGTGTCCCAGCAACTGGCTGCGCTGCAACGCTCCTGCCCTGCCCCGCTGACCGAACGGCGCGGCCGACGGCTGGTCCTCACCCCGGCCGGCGAGGCGCTGGCCAGCGCCGCCGTGGACGTCGCGGCCGCGCTGGACGCCGCCCGCCGCGCGGTGGGTGACCACCTCGACTCCGCGCACACCCCCGTCTCCGTCGCCGCCTTCCACTCCGCGGCGCTGGCCTGGTTCGGGCCCCTGCTGACCGCCCTCGACGGCACTCCGCCGCTGCGCTGCACGGACGAGGACGTCGCGCAGGACGCCTTCCCCGCCCTCGTCGCCGACCACGACGTCGTCGTCGCCCACCGGCCCGAGGCCTCCCCCGCCTGGCCGGCGCGGCGGGTGCGGGTGGTGCCGCTGCTGCTCGAACCCCTGCACGTGGCGCTGGCGGCCGACCACCCGCTGGCCGGGCGCGAGGAGCTGCGGGTCGCCGACGTCGCCGCCGAGCGCTGGATCTCGGTGCACGAGGGGTTCCCGCTGGCCGGGGTCCTCGACGTGGTCGCGGTCGCCGCGCGCCGGCCCCTGGACGTGGTGCACCGCATCAACGAGTTCTTCGTCGCGGCGTCCGTCGTCGCCGCCGGTGACGCGGTCGCCCTCATGCCGGCCCGCACGAGCCGCCCCGGGCCGGGGGTCGTGCTGCGCCCGCTGGCCGACGTCAGCGTGAACCGCCGGGTCGACGCGCTGCTGCGCCCCGAGGCGCTGTCCCGGCGCGGGGTGCGCACCGTCCTGGACGCCCTGCGCGACGTCGCCGGCTCCCCCGCACCGCCGGAGGCGGGAGGAACGGGTTGAGCTGCAGCGCGCTGCAGGTCCTAGCGTGAGGTCGTGACCCAGAGCACCGACCAGGGCAGCGACGCCCGCCCCACCCCGACCGACGCCGAGCCCCCCGCGGGCGGGATCTTCTCCCGCCGCTACCTCGTGATGACCCTCGGGACGACGGCCCTGGTCTTCCTCTCCGCCTTCGAGAGCCTCGCCGTCACGACGGTGATGCCGCTCGTGGTGGCCGACCTCGGGGGTCGCAGCGCCTACGCGACGGCCTTCGCCGCGACGCTGGCGGCCAGCGTGGTGGGCATGGTCGCCGCGGGCAGCTGGTCGGACCGCCGCGGTCCTGCCCGGCCGCTGCTCACCGCGGTCGTCGTGTTCTGCGCCGGGCTGCTCGTGGCGGCGCTCGCGCCGTCGATGCCCGTCTTCGTCGCCGGCCGGTTCCTGCAGGGCCTGGGGTCCGGCGGGATCAGCGTCACGCTGTACGTCCTCGTCGCCCTGGCCTTCCCCCCGGCGCTGCGGCCGGCCGTGTTCGGCGCGTTCGCCGCCGCCTGGGTCCTGCCCTCGATCGTCGGGCCCGCCGCCGCCGCGTTCGTCGCCACGACGTGGAGCTGGCACTGGGTGTTCTCCGGGGTCCTGGTGCTCGTCCTCGTCGCGGCGGGTGCGGTGCTGCCCACGCTCCTGCGCGTCCGGGCTCCCGTCACGTCGTCGGACGCGTTCCCGCGCGGACGGTTCCTCGCCGCGGCGGGGACGTCGCTGGCGGTCGTCGCCGTCAGCTCGGCCGGCAGCCTGGGCGGCGGCCCGCTCTGGCGGTGGCTCGCGGCTGGCCTCGCCCTGGCCGTGCTCGTCGTGGCGGTCCGGCCACTGCTACCGGCCGGCACGCTGACCGGCCGGCCCGGTCTGCCCTCGGTCGTCCTGCTGCGCGGTCTGCTGGCCGCCACGTTCTTCAGCACCGAGGTGTACCTGCCGCGGATGCTCTTCGAGCGGTTCGACGTCTCGCTGCGCCTGGCCGGGGTCGTGCTGACGGCGGCGGCGGTCGCGTGGGCGTCGGCCTCGGCGGTCCAGGGACGGCTGGGCCCGCGCCTGCCGCACGTGCGGGCCGTGCGGATCGGCACGGTGCTGCTGCTCGTCGGCGTGGCCGCCCAGGCCGCCGTCGCGCTGGTGGACCCGGGGTCCGTCGCGGCCGCGGTCGGCTGCGCTCTGGGCTGGTTCGCCGCCGGCGCCGGCATGGGGCTGGGGTTCCCCCGCACGACGGTCCTGGTCCTGGAGCAGTCGACGCCCGGTCAGGAGGGTTCGGGGTCCTCCGCGCTCACCATCGCCGACGCGGTCGGCGGCGGGACGGCGATGGCCCTGACCGGACTGACCTTCACCGCGTTCGCCGCCGTCTCGGGCTGGGCCTCCTTCGCCGGCACCCTGCCGCTGTGCACGGCGCTCGCCGTCCTGGCGCTCGTCGCGGCCCGCCGCGTCTCACAGCCAGCCCACTGACTGCCCACCGCTCGTCCTGGGGTGGGGCACCGACGGTGTACCCATGACGAGCTACGAAGGCCGCCCGCTCCCCCGCCCCCACGAGGACGTCGACGACCAGGGGCTGGCGTTCGACATCGCGACGATGACGACGCGGATGACCTCCCGCGGGGTCGGACGCCGCCGTGCCCTGGGCCTGCTCGGCCTCGGTGCCACCGGCCTGACGCTCGCGGCGTGCGGGGCCGACGACACGACCACCGGGTCGTCCGCCTCGAGTTCGACCAGCGCGACCACGGCGAGCACCACCTCGCTCACCGAGATCCCCGACGAGACCGCCGGCCCCTACCCCGGCGACGGTTCCAACGGCCCGGACGTCCTGGAGCAGAGCGGGGTCGTCCGCAGCGACATCCGCTCCAGCTTCGGCTCGAGCACGACCACGGCCGAAGGGGTCCCCATGACCCTCACCCTGGACGTCGTCGACCTCGCGGGCGGGAACGTCCCGTTCGAGGGCGTCGCCGTCTACGTCTGGCACTGCAACCGGGACGGTGAGTACTCCCTCTACTCCAGCGACATCGCCGACGAGAACTACCTGCGCGGGGTCCAGGTGGCCGACGCCGACGGGAAGGTGACGTTCACGAGCATCTACCCGGCCTGCTACGACGGCCGCTGGCCGCACGTCCACTTCGAGGTGTACCCGTCGGTCGACGAGATCAGCGACGTCGCGAACTGCATCGCCACGTCGCAGGTGGCACTGCCCGCCGACGCCTGCACCACCGTCTACGCCACCTCGGGGTACGAGGCGTCGGTGACGAACTTCGCGAAGGTGAGCCTGGACACCGACAACGTGTTCGGCGACGACGGCGGCGCCTCCCAGACGCCCACGTACGAGGGCGACCCCACCACGGGCTACACCCTGACGCTGACCGTCGGGGTGGACACCACGACCGAACCCACCGCGGGCACGATGGCCGGCATGGGGTCGGACAGTTCCGGCCACCCCGCCCCCGGCGCGGGTGGGACCCCGCCGTCGGGCGCCCCGGGTTCCGCCGCGGCCTGAGGAGTTGCCCGGCCGGTAGCGTGCCCGGGTGCGCACGAGAACCTGGGGCCTGCTGGCCGGGGCGGTCCTGTCGGAGGTCAGCGCGACGCTGGCCCTGCGGGCCGCGAACGACGACCCGGCGTGGTTCGTCCTCGTCGTGGCCGGGTACGCGGCCGCCTTCGTCCTCCTGGCCGCGGTGCTGCGCGCCGGGATGTCCATCGGCGTCGCGTACGGGTTGTGGGCCGCGACGGGGGTGACCCTCACCGCGGTCGCCGGGGCGTTCCTGTTCGCCGAACCGCTCACGCCCGTGATGGGTGCGGGGATCGCGCTCATCGTCGGCGGAGTGCTGCTCGTGGAACTCGGTGCGCGCCACCCCGGGGAGGACGGGTGAGCTGGGCGTTCCTGGCCGGCGCGGTGCTGTTCGAGGTCGCCGCGACCGCCGTCCTGCGGATGTCCGACGGCGGCCGCCGTCGCCGGTGGCTGCCCGTCACGGCCGCCGGGTACCTCGTCTCGTTCGGCTTCCTCTCCCTGGCCCTGCGGGCGGGGATGCCCGTCGGCGTCGCGTACGGGGTGTGGTCCGCGGTCGGCATCGCGCTCACCGCACTGCTCGCGCGGGCGGTGTTCGGGGACCCGCTGACGCGCACGACGGCCCTCGGCCTGGCCCTCATCGCCGCCGGGGTGCTGCTCGTCGAACTCGGCGCCCACTGAACTCCCGGGGTTTCCCCAGGAACTCACCCGTTCGGCTTCCGGTGACCGGAACGCACGGTGCCCGGGGCGCCCGTCCGGGGGAAACTCGGTGCGCCGGAAGGGTGGCCAAGATCACCAGACGTCACGTACGGTGCACGCGTCCTGGCAGGATCCGGTCATCCCACCCGCCCCTGGAGGAGACGACATGCCGCGCGCGACGACCGTTCTCGACACGACGACCACGCTCACCGGCGACGACCTGGAACAGGCGTGGAAGGTCTACGAACTCGCCTTCGCGGGCCTGGCCACCCGCGCCGTGCAGCAGCACCTCATGACCCGCGACGAGTTCGAGGAGGTGTGCGCCGACGAACGCGTCCTGAAGTACGTCGTGCGGGACGTCGACCTCGACGTGCTCTGCGGTTTCGCGACGTTCTCCAACGACCTGTCCACCGTGTACCAGTTGTCCGAGGCCTACTACGAGCAGCGCTGGCCGCGGCAGTTCGCCGAGCGCAGCATCTGGTACATCGGCTGCGTGGGGGTCCACCCCGCGTACCGCAGCAGCGGCGTGTTCGTCACGCTCGTCGAGGCGATGTGCCGCGTCGTCCACGACAACCGCGGCATCGCGAGCCTGGACATCTGCCGCTACAACGACGAACGGCTGGCGCTGCCCCGCCTCATCGGGCGGATCGTGAACTCCTTCGGCCACGAGACCACGGGCGAACGCCTCGACGAGCAGACCTACTGGGCCTACGACTTCGCGTCGGCCTGAACCGGTCGCCGGTGGTGCAGCGCACCGGCGTCGTGCAGGTAGGCGGCCACGTCCCGCGCGGACTGGGCCCGGTGCCACAACCAGCCCTGCCCGTGCCCGACCCCGAGGCCGGCCAGGACGGCCCGCTGCTCCTCGGTCTCCACACCCTCGGCGGTGACGGCGAGCCCGAGGGCCTCGCTGACCGCCACGACGGCGCGGACGACCGCGGCGTCGGCGTCGGCGCCCCCCAGACCGGAGACGAAGCTGCGGTCGACCTTCACGCGGGTCACGGGGAAGCTGCGCAGGTAGCTCAGCGCGGAGTACCCCGTCCCGAAGTCGTCGACGGCCAGGCCGACGCCCAGACCGCGCAACCGGTCCAGCAGTTCCAGGGTGCGGTCGTCCTTCTCGAGCATCGAGGACTCGGTGATCTCGAGCAGGAGCGCGTCGCCCGCGATCCCGCGGACGGCGAGCAGGCCGTGCACGGTGTCGGCGAAGTCGTGGTCCAGCAGCTGCCGCGGTGAGACGTTGACGGAGACGAGGAAGTCCTCGCCGACGACGCCGGCGTCCCGCCAGGCCGCGAGGTCGGCGAGCGCCGTGTCGAGGACCCAGCGGCCGACCTCGAGCACGAGACCGGTCTCCTCCAGGACGGGCACGAACACGGCCGGGGAGATCGGCCCGTGCAGCGGGTGGTTCCAGCGCAGCAGGGCCTCGACCCCGCGCGGGACGCCCGTCGCCAGCGAGACGATCGCCTGGTAGTGGACCTCCAGGGTCTGCTCCGCCACGGCGCAGCGCAGGTCGAGCTCGAACTCGACCTCGTCGCCGATCGCGCGGCGCAGGGCGTCGTCCCACAGGACGTGCCGGTTGCGACCCTGCGACTTCGCGCGGTACATGGCCAGGTCCGCCTCGCGCAGGGCCACCGACAGGGTGGAGCGCACGGGCGCGAGCCCGATGGAGGCGGACACGACGACGTCGCCGACCGGGAGGCGCACGGGTCGGCGCAGCGCGTCGAGCAGGTCGGTCGCGCAGCGCACGGCGGCGGTGTCGGGCCCGGCGACGGCCAGGACGAACTCGTCACCGGCCAGGCGGGCCGGCACCGCGTCCGCCGGGGCCACGGCCCGCATCCGGGCGGCCACTTCGCACAGCAGCATGTCGCCCACGACGTGCCCGTGGGTGTCGTTGACGCGCTTGAACCCGTCGAGGTCGACGAACAGGACGTACCGCTCCGGGGCGTCGGCGGTGTCGGCGGCCAGGAGCGCGTCGACGCGGCGCTCGAACTCGTCGCGACCGGGCAGGTCCGTGAGGGCGTCGTGAGTCGCCCGGTGCTCCAGGACGGCCTTGGCGGCGGCCTGCCCGTTGACCGCCGAGACGGCCCTGACCACGACGAGGCCGATCATCACGCACAGGAGCGTGAACGAGGCGCTCTGACCGACGGGTCCCTGGTCGGTGCGGACGCTCGCGAGGTAGGCGGCGCCCAGCAGCGACAGGCACAGGACCACGAGCCGCGGCGCCGACCAGGCGTCGAACGTGGACGTGGGGTGCACCGGGTCCTGCCCCGCGCGGGGCAGGTGCAGGACGGCGACCGCGATCAGGAAGTAGGCGAGGAGGAAGGGGGCGTCGAACGCGGTCGGGGCGACGAAGTGCCCCTGCCGACCCAGCACCGCGTACGCCAGGTCCCCCACGAGGAGGCAGGCCACCGCACCGGTGAGCCAGCGGTGCGCCACGACGCCCGGGGCGCTCATGATGACGTCGAGGACGAGGAGCACGAGGACGACGTCGAACAGGGGGTAGACGCCGGCGAGGATCGACCCGAAGACGGTGCGTCCCGGCAGTTCCAGCACGGGGAGCACGAGGAACTGCACGGCCGCGGCCGCCGCGGCCAGGCTCGCGACGAGGACGTCGCACACGACCTCCCGTCGCAGTCCGCCGACCCCTCGCGCCATGCGCGTCAGGACCACGACGAGGAGGACGTACCCGGCCAGGGAGAACGGGTCGGGGGCGAAGGCGGCCAGGCCGGTCCACCCCTGCGCCAGCGGCCGCAGCGCCGAGCCGAGCAGGAAGAGGCCGGCGCACACCGGCACGAGCGACCAGGTCCAGGCGGGACCGGGGCGCCGGCGGCGGACGACGACGGCGGAGACGACGAGGGCGCTCACCCCGAAGAGGCTGACCCCCACCGACCGCACGGCGTCGGGCAGCGGCAGCAGGTACGCGGCGGTGAGCCCGGCGGCGACCAGGAGGTACGCGGGCGCCCCGCGCGGACGGCGCGGTGCTCGCACCCCTGCCTGGAACACGTGGACTCCTCTCATCCCCCGGTCCTTCGGTGCGCTGCGCCCGCTCCTTGATCGCGCACTGGGCCGTTCGGGTGGCACCCTCGCACGTCCTGGCCGCGGAGGAACCCCCTAGCCCGCCGCGAGCACCTGCTCCCGGAGGATCTCCGCGTGCCCGCAGTGCTGCGCCAGCTCCCGCAGCACGTGCAACAGGACCCACCGCAGTGGCAGCGGTCCGCGCCGGTTCCCCACGACGACGTCGTCCAGACCGAGGTGGGCCACGGCCCGGCGCGAGGCGTCGCACGCGGCGGCGTGGGCGGCACGCACCGAGGCGACGGTGTCCTCGGCGGTCAGGACGAACGACTCCGCGGGACCGGCCTCGAGCCCGAGCTCGGCCCGGCTGCGTCCCGTCACCGCCTCCTCGAACCACACCCGCTCGACGAAGGTGGCGTGCTTGACGAGCCCGAGCAGCGTCGTCGCCGAGGGCACGAGCCGCCGCCGCGCCTGCTCCTCGCTGAGCCCGTCCAGGCACGCCGCGAGCGCCGCGCGGTGCTCGTCGAGGAAGGCGTCCAGCTGCTCCCGCAGCCCCGCCCCCGTGACCTCCTCGGCGCTCGGGGGTTGGGCTCGTCGACGCACCGCGCTCCTAGGTTGAGCCGGATGCGTCAACGAGCCCCCCACCGAGCCGCGCGGCCCTCACACACGGCGCTCAGGCCGTGACGCGCTGGTGCACGAGCGGCCGGGCCGCGGGCGCCTGCGCGGTGACGGGGAACCCGCCCTCCAGCGCCTGCAGCGCCCACTCGAACCGCTCGGGGGTGTCGGTGTGCAGCGTCATGACCGGCTGGCCGGCGCGCACGCCGTCCCCGCGGACGGCGTGCAGCTCGACGCCCGCGCCGGCCTGCACGGCCTCCTCCCGTCGGGACCGGCCCGCGCCGAGCCGCCACGCGGCGACGCCCACGGCCATCGCGTCGACGTCGAGGAACCCGTCGGCAGGCGCGAGCACCTGGTGGGTGTGCCGGGCGACCGGGAGCGGCGCGTCCGGGTCGCCGCCCTGCGCGGTGATCATGCGACGCCAGGCGTCCATGGCGCGGCCGTCGGCGAGGGCGTCGGCCGGGTCGACGGCGTCGAGGCCGACGGCGGCGAGCATCTCGCGCGCCAGGACGAGCGTGATCTCGACGAGGTCGGCGGGCCCGCCCCCGGCGAGGACCTCCACGGACTCGCGGACCTCGAGGGCGTTGCCCGCCGTGCGGCCCAGCGGGGTGGACATGTCGGTGACGACGGCGACCGTCTTCACCCCGGCGTCGGTGCCGAGGTCGACCATCGTCCGCGCGAGCTCGACGGACTGCGCGAGCTCCTTCATGAACGCGCCCGACCCGGTCTTCACGTCGAGGACGAGCGCGCTGGTCCCCTCGGCGATCTTCTTGCTCATGATCGAGCTGGCGATGAGCGGGATGGCCTCGACCGTGCCCGTGACGTCGCGCAGCGCGTAGAGCTTCTTGTCGGCCGGGGCGAGGTCCCCCGTGGCGGCGCAGATGACGGCGCCGAGGTCGGTGAGCTGGGCACGGATCTCCGGCAGCGTCAGGGACGCGCGCCAGCCGGGGATGGCCTCGAGCTTGTCGAGCGTCCCGCCGGTGTGACCGAGGCCGCGACCGGACAGCTGCGGCACGGCGGCACCGCACGCCGCGACGAGCGGGGCCAGCGGCAGCGTCACCTTGTCCCCCACCCCGCCGGTGGAGTGCTTGTCGACGCTGGGTCGCGGCAGGTCGGTGAAGTCGAGGCGGGCACCGGAGGCGATCATCGCCGACGTCCACCGCGAGACCTCGCGCCGCGTCATCCCGTTGAGCAGGACGGCCATCGCGAGGGAGGACATCTGCTCCTCGGCGACGTCGCCGCGGGTGTAGGCGTCGACGACCCAGTCGATCTGCGCGTCCGACAGCTCCCCCCGGTCGCGCTTGGTGCGGATGACGTCGACGGCGGCGAACTGCTGGGTCACTGGGGCGCCTCTCCGGGCTTGCGGTCGGGATCGGTGAGGTCGTGCGGCCCGAACGCGTCGGGCAGGACCTCGGTCATGGGGACGGTCCCGCGCGGGGAGTCCACGAGGAGGGTGGGCCCGCCGAACTCGAACAGCAGCTGGCGGCAGCGCCCGCACGGCATGAGCAGGTTCCCCGCGCCGTCGACGCAGGCGAACGCGACGAGGCGTCCGCCGCCCGTCATCTGCAGCTGTCCGACGAGCGTGCACTCGGCGCACAGCGTGACGCCGTAGGAGGCGTTCTCGACGTTCGCCCCGGACACGACCCGGCCGTCGTCGACGAGCGCGGCCGCGCCGACGGGGAACCTCGAGTACGGCGCGTAGGAGTGCTCCAGCGCCGCACGCGCGGCGGCCCGCAGGGCGTCCCAGTCGACGACGGGCGCGTCGGTCACGGGTACACCTCCCCGCTCGCGGCCGGCGGCCGGACGCGGCCGACGAACCCGGCGACGGCGAGGATCGTCGCGAGGTAGGGCAGCATCGCGAGGAAGCTGGAGGGCACCGCGGCCGGACCCTGCAGGATCCCGACCAGCGTCTGCAGGGCCGCGAAGAACCCGAAGAGCAGGGAGGCACCGACGGCGCCGCGCGGGCTCCACCGGCCGAAGATCACGGCGGCCAGGGCGATGAACCCCTTGCCGGCCGACATGTTCTCGGTGAACGGCCCGATGGTCCCGATGGACAGGTACGCCCCGGCCAGCCCGGCGATCCCGCCGGCGACGACGACGTTGACGTACCGGACGCGCAGGACGTCGATCCCGACCGTCGCGGCCGCCTTGGGGTGCTCCCCCACGGCGCGGGTGCGCAGCCCCCACTTCGTGCGGAACAGCACGACCTGCAGGGCGACGATCACGACGTACATGACGTACACGAGGACGTTCGCCTGGAACAGCAGCGGACCGAGCACGGGGACGTCGGCGAGGACGGGGATGCGGATCGGCGACAGCACGCCCGGGGAGTTGTACCGCTGGGTGTCGGACTGCATGAGGGCCTTGTAGGCCCAGCCCGTGAACCCGAGCGCCGCGGCGTTGAGGACGACACCGAGGATCACCTGGTTCACCCGGTAGCGGATGGCGAAGACCGCGAGCAGCCACCCGACGACGGCACCGGCGAGCACGGCGCCGACGACGCCGGCTCCGAGGTTCCCGGCCATCGACCCCACGAGCGCACCGGCGAAGGCACCGGTGAGCATCTGCCCCTCGATGGCGACGTTCACGACGCCGCTGCGCTCGCCGAGCACGCCGGCGAGGGCGCCGAGGATGAGCGGGGTCGCCAGGAACACCGTCTGCTGCAGCAGCTTGACGAGGTCCATCGACTGCGCGTCCGCACCGCTCATGACCCAGCACAGGAAGGCCACGACGAAGCAGACGAGGGTGACCGCGACGACGACCGGGCTGCGCCGGGCGCGGAAACCGCGGGCCAGCTGGAACAGCCCGAGCAGCACGACGACGATCCCGAGGACCACCGGGGTGACCGTGCCGGGGAGGGTCAGGTCGGGCAGCGTCACCGACGACCCGCCCCCGAAGCGGAACGTCGCGTCCGAGGAGCCGGACCCGACGCCCCAGCCGAGGACGGTCACGAGACCCACGACGACGAGCAGGGCCCCGGTCACGACCCGCTTGCGCAGGCTGACGGGCGGCTCGACGTGCGCGAGCTCGACGACGGCCGCGGGGGCCTGTGCGCTGGCCGAACCGCTCACCGGGTCCACCCTCCCGACAACTCAGCACCCACGGCGGGGCCGCCGGCGCGCAACCGGAACACGGCCCGCACGAGGGCGGGGGCCGCGATGAACAGGACGACGAGGGCCTGCAGGACCCCCACGAGGTCGACGGGGACGCCCGTCACGGACTGCATCTGCACCGCGCCCGCGCGCAGGCCACCGAACAGCAGCCCGGCCGCGATGACGCCGTAGGGGTTGTTCCGCCCCAGGAGCGCGACGGTGATGGCGTCGAACCCGATGTTCCCGGCGACGCTGCCCGTCACGCTGCCCGTGACGCCGAGGACCTGCGTGGCGCCGGCGAGACCGGCGAGGCCACCGGCCAGCGCCATGGAGACGACCTGCAGGCGACCGACGGCCATGCCGGCCGTGCGGGCGGCGTTCGGGTTCGCCCCGACCGCGCGCAGCCGGAACCCCAGGCGTGAACGCTCGAACAGCCACCACACAGCGACCGCCGCCAGGACCGCGAGCACCAGCCCGAGGTTCACCCGCAGCGAGGAACCCAGCAGCTTGGGCAGGACGGCGGTGTCCGCCACCGGCTCGGAGATGGCCTGCGTGTAGGGCGCGCGCTGGAACCCGTGCACCCCCAGCAGGTAGGTGAGCAGGTTGACCGCGACGTAGTTCAGCATGATCGTCGTGATGACCTCGTGGGCGCCGGTGCGGGCCTTGAGCAGGCCCACGATCCCGCCCCACACCAGCCCGCCGGCGACCCCGGCCACCAGCGCGGCGACGAGGTGCAGCACGACGGGCAGGTCGACGGCGAACCCCACCCAGGCGGCGGCGACCGCCCCGACGATGATCTGGCCCTGGGCGCCGATGTTGAACAACCCGACGCGGAAGGACAGCGCGACGGCCAGACCCGCGAGGATCAGCGGCGTCGCGTTGACGAGGGTCTCCGAGATCGGCCGCAGCGCGTTGATCCCGCTGAAGTTCGGGTTGTAGACGGCCCCCTGCAGCAGCGCCACGTAGGCGTCGCGCACCGAATACCAGACGTTGAGCAGGAAGTCCTGCGGGTAGGAGAAGAAGTACCCCAGGCTCTGCCGGGAGGGCTTGTCGCCGATGACGATGAGCACGGCCCCGACGAGCAGCGCGCCCACGACGGCGAACACGGTCACCAGCCAGGAACCGCCCCAGTACAGCCGGCGCGACGGTGCCGGCGCCTTCCGGTCCTTCTCCAACGAGGGGGAACTCACGCGTCGTCCTTCCCGGTGGTGGCGCCTGCCATCAGCAGACCCAGTTCTTCCTGCGTCGCGTCCGGGCCGACCTCACCGGCGATCCGGCCGCGGTACATCACGACGATGCGGTCGGCGAGCGCCCGCACCTCGTCGAGCTCGGTGGACACCAGCAGAACGGCCGCACCGCGGTCGCGCTCGGCGACGATCCGCTGGTGGACGAACTCCTGACTGCCGACGTCGACCCCGCGGGTGGGCTGCGCGACGACGAGCAGGTCGAGGGGACGGGACATCTCCCGCGCCAGCACGACCTTCTGCTGGTTCCCGCCCGACAGCGTCGAGGCGGCCGCCTGCGCCGACGGGGTCCGGATGTCGAACTCGGCGATGCGCTCGTCGGCGTTGCGGCGCACGGCCTCGCGGTTCACCGAGGGACCGCTGGCGAAGGAGGGCGAGTCGACGAGGTCGAGCACGAGGTTCTCGGCGATGCTGAACGACCCCACGAGGCCGTCGTGGAGGCGGTCCTCCGGGACGTACCCGACGCCGAGGGCGAGGACCTCGGCGATGGGGCGGCCCGTCACGTCGGTCCCGGAGACCGTCACGCTGCCGGAGTCGACGGGCTGCAGGCCGACGATGCTGCGGGTCAGCTCCGTCTGGCCGTTGCCGTCGACGCCGGCCACGGCGAGGACCTCACCGGCCCGTACCTGCAGGTCGATGTCGTCCAGGAGCACGGCGCCCGAGGGGTCCACGACGCGCACGCCGGCCATTTGCAGCACGGCGGCGCCCGGTGCGGCGTCCTGCTTGTCCACGCGCAGGCGGACGTCGCGCCCGACCATGAGCGCGGCCAGCTCCTCGGGCGAGGCCTGCGGGGACGCCTCCCCCACGACCTTGCCGCGGCGGATGACGGTGATGCGGTCCGCGACGGCCTTGACCTCGCGCAGCTTGTGGGTGATGAACACGATCGACGTCCCGGCGTCGGCGAGCTCGCGCATGACGCGCATGAGGTCGTCGGTCTCGGCGGGGGTCAGCACCGCCGTCGGTTCGTCGAGGACCAGGACCTTGGCGTCGCGCAGCAGCGCCTTGACGATCTCGACGCGCTGCTGGACGCCGACCGCGAGGTCGGCGACGAGGGTGTCGGCCGGGATCGCCAGGCCGAAGCGCTGCGACGTCTCCTCGACGCGCTGGCGGGCGCGCCGCCGGTCGAGGAAGCCTCCGCCGGAGGTGAGTTCTGCGCCCAGCACGATGTTCTCGGTCGCGGTGAACGTCGGGACGAGCATGAAGTGCTGGTGCACCATGCCGATCCCGGCGGCCATCGCGTCGCCCGGGGAGGAGAACTCCACGGGCTTCCCGTCGACGAGGATCTGCCCCTCGTCGGGGGTGTACAGGCCGTAGAGCACGTTCATCAACGTGCTCTTGCCGGCGCCGTTCTCGCCCAGCAGGGCGTGGATCTCGCCCTCGCGGACGACGAGGTCGATGGAGTCGTTGGCGACGAGGGGTCCGAACCGCTTCGTGATGCCCTTGAGTTCCAGTTGCACCTTCGGGTCGTTCCCCTCGTCGCCGTCGTCGTCGGTCCTGCGGTGGTCCTGGCTCAGCTCGCCTTGATGGCGCTGGGCGAGGTGATCTGGATCTTGCCGTCGATGATGTCCTGCTTCACCGTGTCGAGCTCGGTCTTGAGCTCGGCCGGGACCTGGGCGTCGAAGTCGTGGAAGGAGGCCAGCCCGGTGCCCTCGTTCTTCAGCGTCCCGACGTAGGCGCCGGTGGGGGCGTTGCCCTCAGCGGCCTTGACGACGTAGTCCTTGACGGCGTCGGTGAGGTTCTTCGTCACGGAGGAGATGAAGTACTTGCAGTACTGCTCGGCGCTGACGCAGCCGTCGGTGTCGACCCAGATCAGGTTGAGCTTGCCACCGGCGGCCTCGGCCGCCGCGCCCGCACCCAGGCCGGACTGCCCGGCCACGGGCATGACGATGTCGGCGCCCTGCGAGGCCAGGGTCTCGGTGATGGACCGGCCGGCGGCCTGGTCGACGAAGGAGTTCGAGAAGGTGCCGCCGCTGGGGTTCTTCTCGTCCCAGCCCAGGACCTTGACGGTCTTGCCCTTCTGCTGGTTGTAGTACTGGACGCCCTCCCAGAAGCCGTCCATGTAGATCGTCACCGGCGGGATCGGCAGGCCGCCCCAGGTGCCGACGGTGCCCGTCTTGGTCATGCCCGCGGCGAGGTAGCCACCGAGGAACCCGCCCTCGACGGTGTTGTACTCGAAGCCGTAGACGTTGTCGGCGACGGGCGCGGAGTCGATCTCGGCGAACTTCTGGTCCTTGTTCTGCTCCGCGACCTCCTTCACCGCGTCGGACATGAGGCCACCGACGGCGACGATGGTGCCGCAGCCCTTGCCGACCTCGGCGTTGAGGTTCGGCACGTAGTCGGCGTCGCTGTTCGAGGCCACGTAGGTGATGTCGATGTTCGGGTTCTCCTCCTTGGCGGCCTTGAAGCCGGCGTAGGAGGACTGGTTGAACGAGCGGTCGTCGACGCCGCCGGTGTCCAGGACCATGCAGGCGCTGAACTTCTCGCCCGAGCCGCTCGCGGTGCCACCGGAGGACCCCTGCGTGTCGGTCGGCCGGCTGCCGCAGGAGGCGAGCAGCAGGGCGGCGACGCCGACGGCTGCCACCGGGGCGAGGCGGTGGATCGAAGTCATGGTGAGGTCCTCCAGGTCGGGGTGGATCGCATCGTGGCGTCGGCCCGGCGCGAGCAGGTGCGAACGCGCGGTCATCGTAGTGTGCGAAAACCCGCGGTCAGCGCCGTCGAGCAGTCAGGTTGTCCAGATCGAGACCTTCCGGCCGGTCACCTCACCCGGGTGCCGCTGCCGGGTGACGACCAGGTCACGCAACCGGACGGGAACGACCTCAGGAGCCCGGCAGGGCCCGCGGGGACAGCGCGGTGAGGGCCAGCACCCCCATCCCGACCGCGAGCGCCCCCTCGTCGGGGGCGAAGTCGCCGCGGTGCAGGTCGTACGTGGGGCCGCCGGGGGTGCGCGTGCCGAGGCGCACCATCGCCCCGGGGACGTGGTGCAGGTACCAGGCGAAGTCCTCCCCGCCCAGGGACTGCCGGGTGGGCAGCACGCCGTCGTCGCCGAGCAGGGCGCGGGCGGCGGCGTCGAGTGCGGCCGTGGCGTGGATGTCGTTGTCGACCGGCGGGACCCCGCGGACGAGGTCGACCTCGGCGCGGACGGCGTAGGGGCGCACGAGGTCGGCCACGACGCCCTCGACGAGCTCACCCGCGTGGTGCCAGGCCTCGGTCTCCATGCAGCGCAGGGTGCCCGCGGCGAAACCCTCGGCGGGGACGGCGTTGGCGGCGTCGCCGGCGTGGACGGCGCCCCACGTGAGGTTCACGCCGGCGCGCGGGTCGACGCGGCGGGCGAGGACCGCGGGCAGCTGGGTGATGACCTGCCCGAGCGCGAACACCAGGTCACCGGCAAGGTGCGGGCGGGACGTGTGGCCCCCGGTCCCCCGCAGCCGGACCGTGACGTGGTCCGAGGCCGAGGTGATCGGGCCGGCCTTGAGCCCGACCGTGCCGACGTCGAGGCTGGGGTCGCAGTGCAGGCCGTAGATCGCGACGACGTCGTCGATCGCCCCGGCACCGACGACGTCGAGGGCGCCCCCGGGCATGACCTCCTCGGCGGGCTGGAACAACAGCCGTACGCGGTGCGGCAGGTCGCCCGTGCGCGCCAGGTCGGCCAGGACGAGCCCGGCGCCCAGGACGGAGGCGGTGTGCACGTCGTGGCCGCAGGCGTGCGCGACGCCGGGGACGGTCGAGGCGTACGGCAGGCCCGTCGACTCCGGCGTGCGCAGGGCGTCGAGGTCGGCGCGGACGGCGATCGTCCGTTCCCGCGGGGCGTCCGGTCCCAGGTCGGCGATGAGGCCGGTGCCCGGCAGCAGCTTCACCTCGGCCCCGGCGGCGGTCAGCAGCTCGGCGAGCCTGGCCGTGGCGTGGTGCTCGGCGCGGGCAAGCTCGGGGTGGGCGTGCAGGTCGCGGCGCAGCGACCGGGCCGTGGGTTCGTGCGCGAGGACCAGGTCGGCGACACGGTCCGCGACGCGCGGGCCGAGCTCCGACGAACCCCCGGAACCGGTCTCGGTCCGCGGGCTGCTCGTGTCGCTCGTCACGGCACCCGACGCTACCCGCGCCCGCGCCCACCCGCCGACCTCACCCCCGCCGGTCGCCCCCGGGGAGGGACCGTCGACGCAGCGAGCTCAACCTATGAGCACGAAGCGTCAACGATCCCTCTCCGCGAGCGGCACCTCAGACGACGTCGAGCCCCGCCTCGAGCGCCCGCTCGACGAGCTTCTTGACCTCCTGCGCCCGCGCCCGCGTCGTCACCATGAGCGCGTCGGGGGTGTCGACGACGACGAGGTCGTCCACCCCGAGCAGGGCGACGACCCGGCCGTTGCCTGGTACGACGAGCCCCCCGGCCACGCCCTCGGTGATGACGAGGTCGGCGTCGCCGAGGACCTTGGGCTGGTCCACGTCGGCGGGCAGGAGCTCGGCCAGGGAGGAGAAGTCCCCGACGTCGTCCCAGCCGAAGGTCGCGGGCACGACGGCGACGCGGCCCTCCTCGGCGGCGGGCTCGGCCACGGCGTGGTCGATGGCGATGGCGGGCAGCGCGCTCCACTGCTCCTCCAGGACGGCCTCGCGCTGCGGCGTCTCCCACGCGTCGGCGATGCGCTGCAGGCCGGCGTGCAGGGCGGGGGCGTGGGTGGCGAGCAGCTCGAGCAGGACGTCGGCGCGCGTGACGAACATGCCGCCGTTCCAGCGGTAGTCCCCCGTCGACAGGTACGCCGAGGCGGTGCGGGCGTCCGGCTTCTCCTTGAACTGCACGACGCGGCGCGCGTTCGGGGCGCCCTGCAGCCGCAGCCGCTTGCCGAGGCGGATGTACCCGAAGCCCGTGGCCGGGTGCGACGGCGCGATGCCGATCGTCACGACGAAGCCGCGGCGGGCGGTGACGACGGCCTCCTCCACGGAGCTCTCGAAGTCGTCGCGACCGGAGATGTTGTGGTCGGCGGCGAAGGAGCCCAGCACGGCGTCGGGGTTGCGGCGCACCAGCACGGCGGCGGCGAGGCCGATGGCGGCGGCGGAGTCGCGCCGCGCGGGCTCGCGCAGGATGTTGGCCTCGGGCAGGTCCGGCAGCTGCGCGGCGACGGCGTCGGCGTGCGAGCGGCCCGTGACCACGAGCAGCCGGTCGGCGTCGGCGAGGGGCAGCAGGCGGTCCCACGTCTGCTGCAGCAGCGTGCGGCCGCGACCGGTGAGGTCGAGGAGGAACTTGGGCCGGTCGCTGCGCGAGAGCGGCCACAGGCGAGTGCCGGCGCCGCCCGCCGGGACGACGGCGTGGAAGTCGGACAGGTCGATCTGCGCGTCCTCCAGGTCGTCCGCCGACCACGACGCCCACGACCCCGGTCCGGCCGGTGTCGTGCCCCCGCTGAGCTGTCCCCCGTCAGTCATGACCCGGAACCTACCGGGGCGCACGTGCTGTGACGGCGACTCCTCCGGGTGCGGTCGCCCGGACGGAGCAGGAGGCTCGCACCGACAGGTCCGACAGGGTGTAGGAGGTTGCGCCGGACGCCCGGGGTGGTCCAAGGTAGGTGAGGCTGACCTGCGTGACGTGCGCGACAGCCCTGTTCACAGCGCTGTGAGTCCTTCATCACAAAAGCCACACGGCGACGGCCGTGGGGCCGCTCTCGCACGCCTGCGCGCCTACAGTGGTCACGACGCCGCCGCCTGAGCGCCGGAGCCCGGGTGGACCCGGCGTCGAGGAGCACTCGAGGAGGACGTCGGTGGCCACGAGCCTGACCCCACCCGGACAGGGCGCGCCCGTCGGGAAGTCGAAGACCGGACGACCAGCAGGCACGCTGTACCGCGGCCGCGAGGGCATGTGGTCGTGGGTCATGCACCGCATCTCCGGGGTGCTGATCTTCTTCTTCCTCTTCGTGCACGTCCTGGACACCGCCACGGTGCGCGTGTCGCCCGAGGTCTACAACGGCGTCATCGGGCAGTACAAGAACCCCGTCATGGGCCTGGGTGAGGCCGGTCTCGTCGGCGCTGTGGTGTTCCACGCGCTCAACGGGGTCCGCATCATCCTCGTCGACTTCTGGTCGGGCGGGACCAAGCACCAGCGCAAGCTGTTCTGGGGCGTCGTTGGCCTGTGGGTCGTCCTCATGGTGCCCTTCCTCGTCCGTCACCTGACCAACGTCTTCACGCACTGAGGGGCGACGCGTCGTGAGCACCGATCAGACCCCCGGCGGCAGCTACGCCCCGGCCCTGGAAACCCCGCGTTCGCCGTACAAGCGGAACAAGCCGACCCGGACGAACTGGGAGCTGTACGGCTGGCTGTTCATGCGCATGTCCGGCCTGGTCCTCATCGTCCTGGTCTTCGGGCACCTGTTCGTGAACCTGATGACGGGCAACGGGATCCACCAGATCGACTGGGGCTTCGTCGCCGGCAAGTGGGCCAGCCCCTTCTGGCAGACCTGGGACCTGCTGATGCTGTGGCTCGCGCAGCTGCACGGCACCAACGGCGTCCGCACCGTCATCAACGACTACGCCGAGCGGGACGCCACCCGGTTCTGGCTCAAGATGGCGCTCTACGTCGCGACGGTCATCGTCATCGTCGTCGGCACCCTCGTCATCTTCACGTTCGACCCGTGCGCGGACCCGAACTCCACCCTGGAGATCTGCCGCGCCGGCAGCGCGGGCGTCCCCAGCATCACGAACTGACCGGAACGACGAGGCGGGAGACCACACCATGCAGACCCACCAGTTCGACGTCGTCATCGTCGGGGCCGGCGGCGCGGGGATGCGCGCGGCCCTGGAGTCCGGGCAGCGCGCCCGCACCGCGGTGCTCACCAAGCTCTACCCGACGCGCTCGCACACCGGTGCGGCCCAGGGCGGCATGTGCGCCGCGCTGGCGAACGTCGAGGAGGACAACTGGGAGTGGCACACCTTCGACACCGTCAAGGGCGGTGACTACCTCGTCGACCAGGACGCCGCCGAGGTGATGTGCAAGGAGGCCATCGACGCGGTCCTCGACCTCGAGAAGATGGGGCTGCCGTTCAACCGCACCCCCGAGGGCAAGATCGACCAGCGCCGGTTCGGCGGGCACACCCGCGACCACGGCAAGTCCCCGGTGCGGCGCAGCTGCTTCGCCGCGGACCGCACGGGCCACATGATCCTGCAGACGCTCTACCAGCAGTGCGTCAAGCACGAGGTCGAGTTCTTCAACGAGTTCTACGTCCTGGACCTGCTGCTCGTCCCCACCTCCGAGGCGAAGACGGGCTCGGAGATCGAGGGCGCGGCGGACCAGCCCGGTCTGAAGACGCCGCCGACCATCGGCACCCCGGGTGACAAGCGCATCGCGGGCGTCGTCGCCTACGAGCTGGCCACGGGCGAGATCCACATCTTCCAGGCCAAGTCGGTCGTCCTGGCCACCGGCGGCGCCGGCAAGGTCTACAAGACGACGTCGAACGCCCACACCCTCACCGGGGACGGCATGGCCCTCGCCTACCGGCGCGGCCTGCCCCTGGAGGACATGGAGTTCTACCAGTTCCACCCGACGGGCCTGGCCGGTCTGGGCATCCTGCTGTCCGAGGCCGCGCGCGGCGAGGGCGGGATCCTGCGCAACGCCGACGGCGAGCGCTTCATGGAGCGCTACGCCCCCACCATCAAGGACCTCGCGCCGCGCGACATCGTCGCCCGCTCGATGGCCAACGAGGTGCGCGAGGGCCGCGGCGCCGGGCCGAACAAGGACTACGTCCTGCTCGACCTGACCCACCTGGAACCCGCGCACATCGACGCGAAGCTGCCGGACATCACCGAGTTCGCCCGCACGTACCTCGGGGTCGAGCCGTACACCGAGCCCGTCCCGGTGTACCCCACCGCGCACTACGCGATGGGTGGCGTGCCGACGAACATCGACACGGAGGTCCTGCAGGACAACACTCGTGTCGTCCCGGGCCTGTACGCGGCCGGCGAGGTCGCCTGCGTCTCGGTCCACGGCTCCAACCGCCTCGGCACGAACTCGCTGCTGGACATCAACGTGTTCGGCCGTCGCGCTGGCATCGCCGCCGCGGAGTACGCGACGAAGGCGGAGTGGATCGCGGTCCCCGAGGGTTCCGAGCTGCCCGTCGTGAACTGGATGGCCGACCTGCGCGACCGCCCCCAGGGCGAGCGCATCTCGGACATCCGTCGCGAGCTGCAGGACACGATGGACGCCAACGCCCAGGTGTTCCGCACCGAGGCGACCCTGAAGCAGGCGCTCACCGACATCGACCGGCTCAAGGAGCGCTACGCCCGCGCCTCGGTGCAGGACAAGGGCAAGCGGTTCAACCTCGACCTGCTCGAGGGCCTCGAGCTCGGGTTCCTGCTCGACCTCGCCGAGTCCATGTGCCTCGGTGCGCTGGAGCGCAAGGAGTCCCGCGGTGGGCACTTCCGCGAGGACTACCCCAACCGCGACGACGTGAACTACATGCGGCACACGATGGTGTACCGCGAGCACGCCGCCGACGGGTCGTACACGACGCGCCTGGACTTCAAGCCCGTCGTCCAGACCCGCTACCAGCCGATGGAGCGCAAGTACTGATGTCCACGTCCGAGACCAGCCCGGCCGAGACCAACGGCGAAGCGGGCCCGGCGAAGTCGGCCGACCGCGCCCGCGAGGGTTCCGGCGGCGCGGCCCCGCGCGAGGGCGACACCGTGTCGGCCAAGGGTGAGATCCCCTCTTTCACCATCACGCTCAAGGTGCGCCGGTACGACCCTGAGCAGGACTCCGAGCCCCACTGGGAGTCCTACGAGCTGACGATGCACGGCACCGACCGCGTCCTCGACGCGCTGCACAAGGTGAAGTGGGAGCAGGACGGCCGCCTGTCGTTCCGCCGCTCCTGCGCCCACGGCGTCTGCGGCTCCGACGCCATGCGCATCAACGGCCGCAACCGCCTCGCGTGCAAGACGCTGCTCAAGGACCTCGACATCAAGAAGCCGATCCTCGTGGAGCCCATCAAGGGCCTGCCCGTGGAGAAGGACCTGATCGTCGACATGGAGCCGTTCTTCGCGGCCTACCGCGAGGTCATGCCGTTCCTCATCGCCAAGGGTGCCGAACCGACCCGTGAGCGCATCCAGTCCCAGGCCGACCGCGAACGGTTCGACGACACGACCAAGTGCATCCTGTGCGCGGCGTGCACGTCGAGCTGCCCCGTGTTCTGGAACGACGGCCAGTACTTCGGTCCGGCCGCGATCGTCAACGCGCACCGGTTCATCTTCGACAGCCGCGACGTCGGCTCGGACCTGCGCCTGGAGATCCTCAACGACAAGGAGGGCGTGTGGCGCTGCCGCACGACCTTCAACTGCTCCGAGGCGTGCCCCCGTGGCATCCAGGTGACCAAGGCCATCGCCGAGGTCAAGCAGGCGCTCATCTCGCGCAAGCTCTGACCGCAGCCGACGAAGGGCCCGACCGCACGTGCGGTCGGGCCCTTCGTCTATCCGGAGGTCAGCGGGGTTCGGCGGTCAGCTCCCCCAGCCTCACGCCGGCCAGCAGGTCCCGGCCGGGGACGTCCTCGGTCATCCGCCACGCCGTCCGGTACGCGCCCCCCGCCAGCTCCCACGCGATGAGGGTCCTGGCCGCCGGATCGACGAGCAGGTAGGTCGGTACGCCGTGCGCCTCGTACAGGGCCTTCTTCGACCCCGCGTCCCGCAGCTCCGTGGACGCCGACGCCACCTCGACGACGAGGCGCACGGCCTCCGGCTCGTAGTACCGCTCCGGTCGCGGCCCGGACGCCGCCAGCAGGTCCGGGATGACGTAGCGCTCCGGCCCCAGCCGGGGCATCCGCACCCCGACGCCCGTCTTCAGCCGCCACTCCTCGGGCACCCGCCCGAGGAGTGGCGGCTGCAGGTTGTCGATCACGTCCTGGTGCAGGACCGAGGGCGGCGGGGTCACGATGAGCTGTCCGTCCAGGATCTCGTAGCGGTACCCGTCGTCGGGCAGGGCGAGCAGGTCCTCGAACACCCACTCGCGGTGCAGCAGGCTCACTGCATCGCCACTCAACTCCGCAGCCACGGCCACCTCCTCGGTCGGGACCAGTATCGCCGACCGGTGTCCGGCTGGTCGGTACGATCCACAGGTGCTGGACCTCGTCGACCGCGACGTGCAGGCGGCGGGCCGCCACCTCTCACTCCGAATGCCGCGCGACCTCGAGGCGCTGTTCACCGAGGAGGCGTTCGCCCACGACGAGTTCGTCCCCTACTGGGCCGAGCTGTGGCCGAGCGCCCTCGTCCTGGCCGACGTGCTCCCCGGCGAGCTCGGGGACGGGCCGCTGCGGGTGCTGGAGGTCGGCGCCGGGCTCGGTGTGCCGTCGCTGTGCGCGGCCCTGGCCGGACACGACGTCACGGCCGCGGACTGGGCCCCGGACTCCATCGACCTGCTGCGGGACAACGCCGTGCGCAACGGCGCGACGCTGCGGGCGGAACGCTGGAGCTGGACGGACGACCCCGCTCCCCTGGCCCCGCCGTTCGACGTCGTGCTCGCGGCCGACGTCCTGTACGAGCGGCGCAACGTCGCTCCCCTGCTCGCCGTGCTGCCCGCGCTCACGGCCCCCCGTGGCCGCGTGCTCGTCGCCGATCCCGGGCGGTTGCCGGCACCGGAGTTCCTCGAGGGCGCGGCCCGCTCGTGGACGGTCGACGCCGTGCCCCACGCCGGGCCGTCCGCCGTGACCGTCCACCGTCTCACCCGCCCCTGAGGTCGGTCCGGCCGGCGCTGCGTAGAGTGCCCGGCAGGGCAACCCGCGGGGAGACAGCGTGCGCCACCAGGACCGTTACCTGCAGATCAGCCGGATCCTGTCCCGGCACGGTCTGGGGTACTTCATCGACGCCCTCGGGCTCGAGCGGTGGGTGCGCACCGACTGGGACCTCTTCGGCCGGCCCCGCGAACGCGAACGCCACACCCGCGCCGAGCACGTCCGGCTCGTCATGGAGGAGCTCGGCCCGACGGCCGTGAAGATCGGCCAGATCCTCTCCACCCGCCCCGACCTGCTGTCCCCCGCCTTCCAGCGCGAGCTGGAGAAGCTGCAGGACAGCGCGAGCGCGGTCCCGTGGGAGGTCGTCCGCCACGCCGTGGAGGAGGAGCTCGGGGACGACCCCGAGGAGCTGTTCGTCCACTTCAGCCGCGAACCACTGGCCAGCGCCTCCATCGGCCAGGCCCACACCGCGGTCCGCGAGGACGGCACCCAGGTCGTCGTGAAGGTGCGCCGCCCCGGCGTCGTGGAGGAGGTCGAGGGCGACCTGGAGATCCTGCGGACCCTCGCCGTCCAGGCGTCGCGCCGCTGGTCGGTGGCGGCCGACTACGACGTCGTGGGCCTGGCGACCGACTTCGCGGACACGTTGCGCGCCGAGCTCGACTACCTGTCCGAGGGGCACAACGCCGAGCGGTTCGCGCGCAACTTCCACGGCGACCCCGACATCCGCATCCCGCAGGTGTTCTGGGACACCACGACGTCGCGCGTCATCACCCTGGAACGCCTGCACGGGGTGAAGATCAGCGACGAGGACGCCCTCGCCGAGCACGACATCGACCGCTCCGCCCTCGCGGCCCGCGCGACGCGGCTGCTGGCGGACATGGTGTTCGAGCACGGGTTCTTCCACGCCGACCCGCACCCGGGGAACTTCCTCATCGAGCCGTCGGGACGCATCGGCCTGCTCGACTACGGGATGGTCGGGGAGGTGGACGAGCGCTCCCGCGAGCAGCTGGCGATGCTGCTCGCGGCCTTCGACCGCCGCGATCCCGCGCGCATCGCCGCGGCGTTCGCGACGATCGGCGTCACCGAGCACCGCGTCGACCGGGTCCGCCTGACGACCGACTGCGCCCACCTGCTGCGGACGTACGAAGGGTTGCCGCTGGGCCGGATCAAGGTCGGCGACATCGTCCGTGACGTCCTGGAGATCCTGCGTCGGCACCACCTGGCGCTGCCGCGGAACCTCGCGCTCGTCGTCAAGATGGTCGTCATGACGGAGGGACTCGGGACGAGCCTGGACCCCGACTTCCAGCTGGGCCGGATCCTCGGTCCCTACGCGCGGCGCCTGGTGATGCGCCACTTCGACCCGCTCGTGCTCGCCAAGCGGGTCCGGCAGGCGGGCGTGGACTTCGCCCAGCTCGGTGTGGAACTGCCCGGCCAGCTCGGCCGGCTCCTCGACGTCCTCGACCGCGACGGCGTCTCGGTCTCGCTGCGCACCGACGAGCTGGACCCGCTGGTGGCCCGGCTGGAGCGCATCGGCAACCGCCTGGTCGTCGGCCTCGTCGTCTCGGCCGGCATCGGGGCCCTCGCGACGCTCGGCTCGACGGACCCCGAGCGGCTCAAACCGCACGAGACGAAGGTCGTCGCCGTCGGCGGCGCGGCCCTCGCGGGGCTCACCGGCTACCTCGGGTGGACCGCCCGCGGCCACCGCCGTCGCCGCTGACCCCGAGGCCCATCAGCAGGAACGTTGCCTCCCCGGTGACGATGATCGTCACCGGGGAGGCAGCGTTCCCTCCCGCAGGGAGGGACAGGCGTCAGGAGAAGCTGGCCTGCACGACGCGACCGCCGCCGGGGCGGGCGAAGCGCGAGCGGCGCAGGTCGCGGGTGACGAAGCCGCGGCTGATGAACCGGTCGGTCCCGTCGAAGCGGGGGGTGAACGGCGAGCGGCCGTGCATGGCGCGCAGGTTGTCCAGCAGCAGCACGTCGCCGGGCTCGAGGGTCACGGCGTGGCGGTGCGCGACGTAGATCTCCAGCACGCGCTCGAGCAGCGCCTGGGCGTGCTTGGTGATGCCGTGCATGAGGTCCTGGTCGACGAGCATCGTCGGGTCGTCGACGTCGCCGGACAGGATCGAGAACGGTCCGCGGACCTCGCGGGTGTCGAGGAAGTCGGCGAACGACTCGTCGACGAGCGTCGTCCAGAGCGGGCGGAAGAGCTCCATGACGTCGCTCTGGTCGACGTGCTGCAGCAGGTCGAGGGCGCGGAACGCGTAGGTGGCGGCGTCCGCGTCGCCGCGCAGGCAGCCGAGGACGACGTAGTCGGGGCGCAGGGCGGAGAAGCACTGTTCGGTGTGGGCCTCGAGCTCGACGCGCGAGCCCTGCGACTGCTGGGTGGCCGCGAGCTTGGCGTTGGGGACCATGTCCTGCAGCAGGTGCCCGTGGCCCTCGGCGGCGTAGCCGACCATGTGGCCGAGCGCGTGGCTGACGATGGCCTGCTGGCGGGCCAGCAGGGTGCGGCCGCCGACGCCACCGGTGTTGTCCGGCGGGGTGGCGGGCAGGTCGCCGACCTCGAGCCCGCGCAGGACGAGGACGCCGGAGTCGGAGCCGCGCTCCTCGAAGGCCCACAGCGACTCGGCCACCTCGGCGGGCAGCTCCCGCGCCAGCAGCCGGGCCTGGCGTCCGAAGGCGTCGGGCTCCGTCACGGGGTCGGCCGTGAGCCGGGCACCCAGCGCGGCCAGCGCGGCGCGCTCGGGCGCGGCCAGCTCGCGGAAGGTCGGCACGGCGGCCGAGGAGTCGAGGAACACCGAGGTCACGAGCAGCTCCCATCGTCGACGCACTGCGGAGTCACACCGTAGCGCGTCGACGATGGGCAATGTGCCTAGTTCAGGACACCGGGGCTGGACAGATTGTCAGCGCTTGATCATCCCGTGCGGGTCGATGACGAACTTCTGCGGAGCGCCGGCGTCGAACTTGGCGTACGCGTCGGGCGCCTCGTCCAGCGAGATGGCCGTCGCCCCGACGGCCTTCGCGATCTGCACGCGGTCGTGCAGGATCGCCATCATCAGACCACGGTGGTACTTCATCACCGGGCACTGGCCGGTGGTGAAGGACAGCGACTTGGCCCAGCCGGTGCCGAGGTCCAGGGAGAGCGAGCCCTTCTTGGCCGCCTCGTCGACGCCGCCCGGGTCGCCCGTCACGTACAGCCCCGGGATGCCCAGGGCCCCGCCGGCCGTCGTCAGCTCCATGAGCGAGTTGAGCACCGTCGCCGGCGCCTCGGTCGCCGACCCCGACCCGTGGCCGCGCGCCTCGAAGCCGACCGCGTCGATGCCGCAGTCCACCTCGGGGACGCCGAGGATCTGCTCGACCTGGTCGCGCGGGTCGCCCTTCGACACGTCGACGGTCTCGCAGCCGAAGCTGCGGGCGCGTTCGAGCCGCTCGGCGTTGAGGTCGCCGACGATGACGACGGCTGCCCCCAGCAGCTGGGCGCCGGCCGCGGCGGCGAGGCCGACCGGCCCGGCCCCGGCCACGTAGACCGTCGACCCGACGCCGACGCCCGCGGTGACCGCCCCGTGGAAACCCGTCGGGAAGATGTCCGACAGCATCGTCAGGTCGAGGATCTTCTCCATCGCCTGGTCCTTGTCGGGGAACTTCAGGCAGTTGAAGTCCGCGTACGGCACCAGGACGTACTCCGCCTGGCCGCCCACCCACCCGCCCATGTCCACGTACCCGTAGGCCGAGCCGGGGCGGTCGGGGTTGACGTTCAGGCAGATGCCCGTCTTGCGCTCCTTGCAGTTCCGGCAGCGACCGCAGGCGATGTTGAAGGGCACCGACACGAGGTCGCCGACCGCGAGGAACTCGACGTCGCGGCCGACCTCGACGACCTCACCGGTGATCTCGTGGCCCAGCACCAGGTTCGGCGGGGCGGTGGTGCGGCCGCGGACCATGTGCTGGTCCGACCCGCAGATGTTCGTGGCGACGAGCTTGAGGATGACGCCGTGGTCGACCTTGCGGCCGACGTTGGCCGGGTTGACCCCGGGGCCGTCCTTGAGCTCGAACGTGGGGTAGTCGATGGTCTGCACCTCGACCCGGCCGGGGCCGAGGTAGGCGACGGCGCGGTTGCCGTGGGACGTGTCGGTCGTGGTCACGAACGCATCTCCCTTCGCGCGCCGGCATCGGTGCCGGCGCAGTGATCCCCACCCAACCCTGGGCGGAGCGGGGGCGCAAGGCCGGGACCACCCCGCGGAAGTGGGCACCGGTGACCGGGTGATGATCGGGCCATGGAGCTCACGAAGCACACGCACGCGACGGTCGTCCTGACCCACGACGGGTCGTCCCTGCTCGTCGACCCGGGCGCCTACACGCCGGACACGCCCGAGCTGCTCGCGGCCGCCGACGCCGTCCTGTTCACCCACGACCACCCCGACCACGTCGACCCGGACGCGCTGCGCGCGGAACTGGCGCGCCGCCCCGACCTGCCGGTCGTCGGCCCGGCCAGCGTGGCCGACGCCGTCGAGGGCGTCCGGGCCGTCTCCCCGGGTGACGGGTTCGAGCTGGCCGGGGTCCGCGTGCGCGTCGTGGGCGGGCAGCACGCCGTCATCCACGCCGACCTGCCGCCGATGCAGAACGTGGCGTACGTGGTCGGCGAGGGCGAGGACGCCGTCTACCACCCGGGCGACTCCTACGACGCCCCCGGCACGGCCGTGGGGACGTTGCTGCTGCCCACGAGCGGTCCCTGGACCAAGCTCGGCGAGGGCGTCGACTTCGTCCGCGCCGTGGGGGCCAGGCGCGTCGTCGCCATCCACGACCTCATGCTGTCCGACGCCGGCCGGGAGGGGTCCGCGCGGTTCACCGAGCAGTTGACCGGTCTGCCCGTCGAACTCCTCCCGGTCGGCACGACCGTCACGCTCTGAGCGAGGCGACCTCCCGGGGCACCGCGTTCTGCGCGATGACGCCGGCGTACCAGAGCGCGCTGTCCTTGAGGGTCCGCCGCTGCGTCAGGTAGTCCACGTGGACGATGCCGAAGCGCTTGGAGAACCCGTACCCCCACTCGAAGTTGTCGAGGAAGGACCACAGGAAGTACCCGCGGACCGGTGCGCCGGCGTCGAGGGCGTCGAGGACGGCGTGCAGGTGCGCGTGCAGGTACTCGGTGCGCTCGACGTCGTGCACCTGACCGGCGACCACGACGTCGTCGTAGGCCGCGCCGTTCTCGGTGACGAGGAGTTCCAGACCGGGGTGCTCGCGGTGCATCCGCACGAGGAGCTCGGTCAGCCCGCGGGCGTCCACGCTCCAGCCCATGGCGGTCGTGTGCCCGGGCAGCTCCGGGAACTCGACGTCGGTGCTGGCCACCCACGGGCTGTGGGCGCTGTTCCCGTGCCCGTCGTTCTCGGCCCGCGGGGCGCTGCCGTCCCACGCGCGGACGACGGTGGGGCTGTAGTAGTTGACGCCGAGCACGTCGACGCCCTGGTGGACGAGCTCGAGGTCGCCCGGCAGGACGAAGGACCAGTCGGTGACCGACGCCGTGTCCTGCAGGACGTCGGCCGGGTACTCACCGCGCAGCACCGGGTCGAGGAACACCCGGTTCTGCAGGCCGTCGACGCGCCGGACGGCGTCGTGGTCGGCCGGGCTCGTGCCCTCGGTGCGCACCCACGCGAGGTTCAGCGTGAGCGAGACCCGGGCCGACGGGGCGGCCCGGCGGACGGCCAGCGCACCGAGACCGTGGGCGAGGTTCAGGTGGTGGACCGCGGCGAGGGCGGCCGCGGGTTCGGTCCGGCCCGGGGCGTGCACGCCGGAGGCGTACCCGAGGTAGGCCGAGCACCAGGGTTCGTTGAGGGTGGTGAAGGTGCGGACCCGGTCCCCCAGCGCCGCCGCGACGACCTCGGCGTACTCCCCGAACCGCTCGGCCGTGCGGCGCGAGGTCCAGCCGCCGGCGTCCTCCAGGGCCTGCGGCAAGTCCCAGTGGTAGAGCGTCACGACGGGTTCGATCCGGGCGGCCAGCAGTTCGTCGACGAGCGTGGAGTAGAACTGCAGGCCCGCCGGGTTCACCGGGCCGAGCGCGTCCGCGGTCACCTGCGGGGTGATCCGCGGCCAGGCGACGGAGAAGCGGTACGTCGTGGCCCCCAGGCGCCGCATGAGCGCGACGTCCTCCCGGAACCGGTGGTAGTGGTTGTCGGCGACGTCACCGGTGTCGCCGTCGACGACGCGGCCGGGGGTGTGGCTGAAGGTGTCCCAGATGGACGGCGTCCGGCCGTCCTCGGCCACGGCCCCCTCGACCTGGTAGGCGGCCGTTGCCGTGCCCCAGGCGAAACCGGCGGGGAACGCGCGCAGCATCTCCAGGGGTGTGGTGGGCTGGTCCTCGGTGGTGGTCATGCGGTCCTCTCGGGGGTTTCCAGGGGTTCGGGGGTCAGCCCTTGACGGCGCCGGCGATGATGCCGCTGACGATCTGACGGCCCAGCAGCAGGAACACGACGATGACGGGCAGGGTGCCGACGAGGGTGCCGGCCATGATGACGGCGGTGTCCGGGACGTACCCGGAGCCGAGGTTGTTGAGCGCGACCTGGACGGTCGGCATCGTGGAGTTCAGCGTGATGACCGGCCAGAAGAAGTCGTTCCAGCTCGTCATGAAGGTCAGCATCCCCAGCACGGCCATGCCCGGCCGGGCGATGGGCAGGACGATGCTGACGACGGTGCGGATCTGGGACGCCCCGTCGACCTTGGCCGCCTCGAGCAGTTCGTCCGGCAGCGTCTGCACGAGGTACTGCCGCATGAAGAACACCCCGAACGCTCCGACGAGCGAAGGCAGGATGACCGACTCCAGCCGCCCCGCCAGGCCCCAGTCCGACATGAGCTTGTACAGGGGCACGACGCCCAGCGACGGCGGGATCATCAGCGTGCCGATGGTGATGGCGAACAACGGCTTCTCGCCGCGGAACCGGAGCTTGGCGAAGGCGTAGCCGGCGAGGGTGCAGAACGCCAGGGTCCCGACGGTCGTGACGCCCGAGACGATGAGGGAGTTCACGATGGACAGGCCGATGGCCTGCTGCTGCACGGCGGTGGTGATGTTCTGCCACAGGTCCGGGCCGGGCAGGAACGGCGGCGGGGAGGTGTTCATCTCCGCCATCGGCCGGCTCGCCGCGACGACCATGTAGTAGAACGGCACGACGAACAGCAGCGCCGTCACGACGAGCAGGACGTAGGTGAGCGGACCGGCCGCGTCGGGCGCGCGGTAGCGGCGCCGGCGCACCGGGGCGGGGGTGGGGGCGGCGAGGGCGGCCTCGCGCACACCGGTCGCGCTCATCGGCGGGCTCCCTCGGGGTCGCGGTCGCGCCAGCGGGCCAGCGCGGTGTTGATCAGGACGAGGACGACGATGAGCAGGAACGTCACCCACGCGACGGTGGCGGCCCGACCGAGCGAGCCGAAGCCCCACCCCTGCTGGTACATGAACAGGCCCATCGTCTGGTACTGGTTCAGGGCACCGCCGTCGACCCCGCCGAACAGCAGCGGTTCGCCGAACAGCTGGGTGGCGCCGATGGTCGAGACGACGACGGTGAACAGGATGGTGGGCCGCAGACCCGGCAGGGTCACGTGCAGGAACTGCTGCCACCGGTTCGCACCGTCGAGGGCGGCGGCCTCGTAGAGGTCGGTCGCGATCGACTGCATCCCGGCCAGGTAGATGAGGGCGTTGTAGCCGGTCCAGCGCCAGGTGACGATGACGGCGATGGCGATCTGGGCGCTGAGGTCGCCGTTGCGCCAGTCCAGGCCGTCGAGCCCGACGAGGGAGAGCAGCCAGTTCGCCAGCCCGCCGTCGCGGCCGAAGATCTGGGCGAAGACCAGCGTGGACGCCGCGACGGACGTCGCGTACGGCATGATCATCGAGACGCGGAACACGGTCCGGGCCCGCATCCGGTAGTTCAGCAGGTGCGCCAGGCCCAGGGCCAGGAGCAGCTGCGGCACCGTCGACAGGACGCCGATGGTGATGGTCTTCAGCAGCGCGTTGTAGAACTTGGGGTTGCCGAACAGCCAGACGTAGTTGTCCAGGCCGGTCCACTCCGGGTCCGACCCCAGCTCGAAGCGGTGGAAGCTGATCCACATGGTGTAGACGAGCGGGAACAACCCGAACGCGAGGAACAGCAGGAAGAACGGGGCGACGTAGGCGTAGGGGGCCAACCGGCCCTCGGCGCGGAACAGCTTCTGCCGCAGGGTCGGCGTCGGCTCGGGCACCGGCTGCCGGTGCCGGCCGAGTGTCGGTGACGCGGTCGGGGTGCTCACGGGTCCTCCAGGCGGGTGGGTCGGCGGAGCAGACCGGAGGGGGACGGCCGGTGGGCCGTCCCCCGCGCGGTCAGCCGATCTGGTTGTCGAGGTCCTTCGTGGCGGCCTGCCACGCGTCGGCCGGGCTCACGCCGTTGGTCTCCACCGACAGCAGCGCCTGCACGAGCGAGGACTTCACGACGGCGTCCTCCGGCCCGAGGGTCTGGGTGGGGGCGGCCTGCGCCGCGTCGGAGAACAGCTCCCCGATCGGCGCGTCCTGGAAGTAGGCGTCCTTCGTCCCGGCGACGAGGTCGAAGGCCCCGGTGTTCGACGGGAAGTTCCCGCCCACCTCGAAGACCTTGGCCTGCTGCTCGGGGTCGGTGAGCCACTTGACGAGCTCGGCCGCGGCCTCGGTGTTCTTGCTGGCCTTGGGGATGCCGAGGTAGGCGCCGCCCCAGTTCCCGCCGGCGCCGCCGGGCAGGGAGGTGATGCCCCACTTGCCGGAGCCCGCGTCCCCCGCCTTGCCCTTGATGTACCCGACCATCCACGCCGGGCAGGCGATGGTGGCGAACGCTCCCCCACCGAACCCCTTGTCCCAGGCCGGGTCCTCGAACTGCTCGAGCTTGGCGGTGAGGTCCTCGTCGGCGGCCGCGGCGGCGGTGTCGAACGCCTTCTTCACGGCCGGGTTGGAGTTCCAGACGAGCTCGCCGTCGGCGTCGTAGTAGATCGTCGACTCGGTCGAGATGATCGCGTTGTAGAACCCGCCGGCGGAGTCCATCCACGCCGACCCCGCGGGTGCCTTCGCCTTGTACTCGCGGCCGAGGGCGACGTAGTCGTCCCACGACCCCATCCGCGCGGCGAGCTGCGCCGGGTCGGTGGGCAGACCCGCCTGGCCGAGGAGGTCGGTGCGGTAGCACAGCGCCATGGGGCCGATGTCGGTCCCGAGCCCGAGGACCTTCCCGTCCTTCGTCGTCGCGGCAGCCGACTTCCAGTCCGGGTAGTTCGCGACCTGGGAACCCGCCGGCGTCCCCTTCAGGTCGGTCCACTTGGCGGCCTGACCTGCGACGACGTCGGCGATGCGGCCGACCTCGATGCCCTGCACGTCGGCCGTGCCGTTGCCGGAGGCGAGCTTGGTCTGCAGCGCCGGCCAGTAGGTATTCTCCCCCTGGGTGGACTCGTACTGGATGGTCACGTCGGGGTGGAGCTGCTCGTACTCGTCGAACAGCCCGGCCTCCTCGTAGCCGAAGGTGCCGAACAGGCTGACGGTGAGGTTCGTCTTCCCGTCGGCCGCGCCGGCCTGCCCGCCCCCGGAGGACGCGGTGCTGCAGGAGGTGACGAGCAGGGCGCCGGCGACCGTGGTGGCGAGCGCGGCGATGGTGGTGCGGGAGGGGCGAGCACTGGGCATGGGGAACTCCTCGGGCCCCGCCGGAGCGGCGGATCGTCGGTGATCGAAGGGTCCGTGAGAGCGCTCTCAAGCTGATCTGCTGTTTCGTGAGAGCGCTCTCAAGGGATGCCCACAGCGTGGACCCAGGAGGCCCGTGGTGTCAACGCCCGGGAGGTCCAGGCCGGTCGGATCAGCTGGTGGCGCGCTGGACCAGTTCCGTGGGTGCCACGACGTCGGGCACGGACTCCTGCCCGTCGACGAGCGCGAGCACCATCCGCGCGAGTTCCCGGCCCATCGCGATCACCGGCTGCCGGACGGTGGTGAGCGGCGGCGTCGCCGCGGCCGCGAGCGGGGCGTCGTCGAACCCGACGACGCGCACGTCCCCCGGGACGGACCGGCCGGCCGCGGCCAGCGCCTGCAGGACCCCGGCGGCCATGAGGTCGTTCGCGGCGAACACGCCGTCGAGGTCGGGCCACCGCTCCAGCAGCGCCTCGGTGGCCGCCCGGCCGCCGTCGACGCTGAAGTCACCGGGTGCGGCGAGCCCGGCGTTCCAGCGCTGCCGGTGGGCGCGCAGCTCGGCGCGGAACCCCTCGAGGCGTTCCTGGCCCACCCGCATGTCCATCGGCCCGGTGACGGTGACGACGCGCCGGCACCCCCGCTCGAACAGGTGCGCGGCCGCCGTGCGCGCTCCCCCGACGTTGTCCGCCGAGACGAACGGGACGGAGCTGCCCTCGTCGTACGGGCGGCCGGACAGGACGACCGGGAGCCCGGCCTCGCGCAGGTGCTGCGGCAGCGGGTCCGCGCCGTGGACCGAGACGAAGATCGCCCCGTCCACGTGCCCGCCGCGGGCGTAGCGCTCGAAGCGCTCCCGCTCGCGCTGCGTCGAGAGCACGACGAGGACCAGCTGCACCTCCCGCTCGGCGAGCTGGGCCTGGGCGCCGCTCAGCACGAGGGGGAAGTAGGAGTCGGCGAAGAACCGCTCGACGGGCTCCACCACGACGAGGGCCACGGAGCCGCTGCGCCGCGTCACGAGCGAGCGCGCCGCCTGGTTCGGCACGTACGACAGCTCCGCGGCGGCCTTGAGCACCGCCTCCCGCGCGCTGTCGCTGACCCGCGCGTAGCCCGACAGGACGCGCCCGGCCGTCGCCCGCGAGACCCCGGCGCGCGCGGCGACGGAGTCGAGGGTCGGCGCGCTCTGGCTCGGCACGGTCGCTCCAGCGGGTGGGTCAGCGGGTTCGGCGGCCCGATCCTCGCAGACCGCGGATGCCGATGACGGCGATCGCCGTGCCGAAGGCGAGGCTCACGACGACGAGCACGAGGTGGACGAGGAAGAACGGCTGCGGGCCACCGTCGAACGAGCGCGGGTCCGACCAGATGTTGCGCAGGAAGTTGGGCCAGATGAACCAGCTCCACACGCCGAACAGGACGAGGAACCAGCTGACCGGCTTCGACATCACCACGGGATCACCACGGGGCGATCCTCCCACCCGCGCCTGTGCGTCAGCGCCGGCGGACCCGCCCCAGGGCCAGCGCCGACACCGCCCCCAGCACGAGTCCGGACACGAAGGGCAGGCGCCGCTCGTTCGTCTCGGGTTCCTCCGGACCCAGCGGGACGGTCAGCCGCGCCTGCGCCATGAGGTCGGGGTGCAGGGACCCGGCGTCCTCGGCGCGCTCGGCGGCCCAGGCGGCCGCGAGCAGGACGAGGCGGCCGATGAGGTTCATGAGGACGAGCAGGACGATGAGCGTGGCAAAGGCGCCGAAGAACGCGTTGCCGTCCGCGCTGCGGCCCGCGATCGTCGTCCCGAACTGCTTGAGGACACCGATCCCGACGCCGCCCAGCACGGCGCCCTGCAGAAGGTCGCGCAGCGGCACGTCGGCCCCGGGCAGCACCCGGAAGACCACGAGGAACGTCGTGGTGTCGATGGCCAGGGCGACGAGGGCGCCGAGGCCGGCCAGCAGCCAGCGCGACCAGGTGGACGGCTCGAACCCCAGGAGGTCGAGCAGGTAGCCGCCCGCAGCGTTGGTGGCCAACACGGCGAGGACCGAGAGGACCACGCCGACGCCGATGACGACCATGCCGCCCAGGTCGCGCAACTTCACCACGAGGAAGTTGCCGCCGCCGGAGTCCTCGCCGAAGACGGCCCGGACGCCCTGGCGCAGGCCGTCGACCCAGCCCAGGCCGGTGAACAGGCCGGTGGCCGTGGACAGGACGAGGGCGACGGTGAGGGCGCCCCCGTTGAGGTACTGGTCGATGTAGATGCCCGGCTCGTCGGGGGCGCTGCCCGCCGGGCGCTGCCCCTCGTGGACGAGGCCGGGCAGGTAGTCGTCGACCCCGCGCACGAGGTTGCGCACCACGAAGTCCCGCACCTCGGGCACGTCGCGCATGACGAGACCCACGATCGTCAGGGCGACCGCGAGCGCCGGGAAGATCGAGAAGAAGGCGAAGTAGGCGATGCCGCCCGCGAGGACGTTGCCCCGGGCGTTGCCGTAGCGCTGGTACACCCGGTAGGGGAACGACCGCTGCACGGTGCTCACGGCGTCCTTGGCCTGGTCCACGGCGCCGCTCACGGCCGGGGCTCCCCTCACTGCTGGAAGGTGAAGTCCTCCCGTGGCCGCCAGACGCCGTCGGCGCCGTGCTCGTAGAGGCTGAACCCCTTCACGGTGAAGGTCGCCTCCCAGTCGCGCAACACGAGCTCGGCGCGGTCGAGCGCGGCCTCGTCGACGTCGTGGGCCACGGTGACGTGCGGGTGGAACGGGAAGTTGATCTCGGCGGCCAGCGGGCCGGTCCGGATGGCGGCCTGGAGCAGCTCGCACTCGGAGATGCCGCGGGCCAGCTGGATGAAGACGACGGGCGAGACGGGGCGGAACGTCGCGGTGCCCCGCAGGTGGACGTCGAAGGGCGTGCCGGCGGCGGCCGTCGCCTCGAGGTGGTCCCTTGCGGTGTCGAGCGTTCCCGGGGCGAGCGGGAACGGCGGCAGCAGCGTGATGTGCGGCGGGATGGACCGCGCCAGCGGATCGCCGAAGTCCTCCCGCCAGGCGGTCAGCTCGGCCGCGTGCGGGGCGGGCACGGGGATGGAGACCCCGATGACCTGCGACCGACCGTCCTCGTCGGCCGCCGCTCGTGGTGAGCTCACCGGCGCCCGCCCGCCGGCCGCGCCACCAGACCCACGCGCTCGTGGACGGTGGCCAGCGTCTGCTCGGCGACCTCGTTGGCGCGGTCGGCGCCGCGCGCGATCAGCTCGTCGAGGGCGCCCGGGTCGGCCATGAGCTCCAGGGTGCGGGTGCGGACCGGCGCGAGCGCGTCGGTGACGACCTCGGCCAGCTCCTTCTTGAGGTCCCCGTAGCCGCGGCCGGCGAAGTCGGCCTCGAGCTGCGCGATCGAGCGGCCCGACAGCGCCGAGTGGATGGACAGCAGGTTGGAGACGCCGGCCTTCTCGACCGGGTCGAAGAGCACCTCACGGCCGGTGTCGGTGACGGCGGACCGGATCTTCTTGGCCGTCACCTTCGGGTCGTCGAGGACGTCGACGAGGCCGTTCGGCGAGGACGAGGACTTGCTCATCTTGGCCGTCGGGTCCTGCAGGTCGTAGATCTTCGCCGTCTCCTTCGGGATGAAGGGCTCGGGCACGGCGAACGTCTCGCCGAAGCGGGAGTTGAAGCGCTGCGCGAGGTTGCGCGTCAGCTCCAGGTGCTGGCGCTGGTCCTCGCCGACCGGAACCTCGGCGGCCTGGTAGAGCAGGATGTCCGCCGCCATGAGGACGGGGTAGGTGAAGAGCCCGACCGTCGTGGAGTCCGAGCCCTGCTTGGCGGACTTGTCCTTGAACTGCGTCATGCGGCCGGCCTCGCCGAAGCCCGTGAGGCAGGACAGGACCCAGGCGAGCTGGGCGTGGGCGGGCACGTGGCTCTGCACGAAGAGGGTCGAGCGCTCGGGGTCGACGCCCGCAGCGATGTACTGCGCGGCGGTCCAGCGCGTGCGCTCGCGCAGCTCGGCCGGGTCCGGGGAGACCGTGAGGGCGTGCAGGTCGACGACGCAGTAGAAGGCGTCGTGCGTCTCCTGCAGGGCGACCCACTGCGTCAGGGCGCCGAGGTAGTTGCCGAGGTGGAGGGAGCCGGACGTGGGCTGCATGCCGGACAGCAGCCGCGGGCGCGTCCCCGCACCCGTCCCCTGCGTCCCCACCGTCGTCGTCGTCCCGGTCGTCCCGTCCGCCATGGCTCCATCCTGCCAGCCGCCGGACGTGCTCCGTCCCTCCGCCTCCTGTGCGGTTCTGTTCGGTTCTGGTTGACTCTGCGCCGGGGCACGGTCATGCTCGACGGGTGCTGGCCCACCAGCGGCAGGAGGTGATCCTCGACGCCGTCCGCGCGCACGGAGGCGTGCGCATCGCCGACCTCGTCGACCGCCTCGGCGTCTCCGAGATGACCCTGCGCCGCGACATCGGCGAGCTCTCCCGCCAGGGCCTCGTGGCCCGCGTCCACGGCGGCGCGGCCGCGGTCGGCCGTACGAGCGAGGAACCCGGCTTCGCCGCGAAGTCGACGCTGCGCACCGCGGCCAAGGAGGCCGTGGCCCGCGCGGCCGTCCGCCTCGCCGACGCGGGCGCGTCCGTCGCGCTGTCGGCCGGCACGACGACCGTCGCGGTCGCCGCGCAGCTGCGTCTCGTACCGGACCTGACGGTCGTGACGAACTCCCCGCGCGTGGCCGACGTCCTGCACGAACCGGGGTCGGGCCGGACGGTCGTCCTCACCGGCGGCGTGCGGACCCCCTCGGACGCGCTCGTCGGGCCCGTCGCGCACGCCGGCCTGGCCGGTCTGCACGTCGACGTCCTGTTCCTCGGCGTGCACGGCCTGGACCCGCGCGCCGGCCTGACGACCCCGAACCTGCTGGAGGCCGACACGAACCGCGCGCTCATGGCGTGCGCGAGCCGCGTCGTCGTCGTGGCCGACGCCTCCAAGCTCGGCGTCGTCGGCCTCGCCTCGTTCGCCCCCCTCGACGACGTCGACGTGCTCGTGACGGACGACAGCCTCTCCCCCGACGACCGCACCGCCCTCGCCGAGCACGTGGGCGAGCTCGTCGTGGCGACCACCACCCCGCCGCAGGACCCCGAGGAGCACCCGTGACAGAACGCTCGACACACCCGTTCCGCAAGACGTCGACCCGGATGGCCGACGGCCGCGAACTCATCCACTTCGACGACACCGAACCCTGGCTGTCCGGTGAGCGCCTGCGCGACGCGGTCGACCACCGTCCCCTGCCGCCGGCCGAGGAGACCGTGCGCGGCGGCTCGCAGGTCCGGTTCGACCCGCTGACGGGCGACTGGATCGCGATGGCCTCCCACCGCAACGACCGCACCCTCATGCCGCCGCCGGACCAGGACCCGCTGGCCCCCACCGTTCCCGGCGGGTTCCCCACCGAGATCGCCGACTCCAGCTACGACGTCGTCGCGTTCGAGAACCGGTTCCCGTCGTTCTCGAACCGCATCGGTGGCGAGGCGGGGTTCCTCGACGGCGAGGAGCTGTGGCCGACGAAGCCGGCGGCCGGGCGCTGCGAGGTCGTCTGCTTCACCTCCGACACCCACGGGTCCTTCGCGACCCTGTCCCCGACGCGGGCCCGCACGGTGCTCGAGGCGTGGATCGACCGCACCGAGGAGATCGGCGCCACCGAGGGCGTCGAGCAGGTGTTCGTGTTCGAGAACCGCGGCGCCGAGATCGGCGTGACCCTGCCGCACCCGCACGGGCAGATCTACGGCTACCCGTACGTGACGCCGAAGACGCAGACCATGCTGCGCCGCGCCCGCGAGCACCGGGAGGCCACCGGCCGCAACCTGTTCCGCGACGTGCTGGATGCCGAACGCCGCGCCGGGGACCGCGTCGTGTTCGAGACCGAGCACTTCACCGCCTACGTCCCGGCCGCCGCGCGCTGGCCCGTGGAGGTCCACCTCGCGCCCCACCGCGACGTCCCCGACCTGCCCGCCCTCACCGAGGCCGAGCGCGCGGACCTCGTCGGCGCCTACCTCGACCTGCTGGGCCGGCTCGACCGCTACTACCCCGACGAGCACCCGCTGCCCTACATCGCGGGCTGGTTCCAGGCGCCCGTCCGCGAGGGCCGCGACGAGTTCCGCCTGCACCTGCAGGTGTTCTCCGTCCTGCGGGGCCCGGGGAAGGTGAAGTTCCTCGCCGGCTCGGAGTCGGCGATGGCGGCATGGATCAACGACACGACACCTGAGAAGGTGGCGGCCCGACTGCGCGAGGTTTCCCGATGAGTACCCCTGGCCCCGAGTTCTTCCACGCGACCGACCGCGCGCAGACCGCGCGGCCCCTGGCGCAGGAGTTCCGCACCGCGTACGGCACCGACCCCGAGGGCGTGTGGTCGGCCCCGGGCCGCGTGAACCTCATCGGCGAGCACGTCGACTACACCGGCGGGCTCTGCCTGCCGCTGGCGCTGCCGCACCGCACGTTCGTCGCGCTGCGGCCGCGCACCGACGGCGTCGTCCGCGTCCGCTCGCTGCAGGAACCCTCGGGCGTCGTGGAGGTCCCGCTCGCCGAGGTCGGCGCCGGCTCCCCGCAGGGCTGGGCCGCCTACGTGGCCGGTGTGCCGTGGGCGCTGCTGCAGAACGGTTTCGAGGGTCTCGCGCTCACCGGTGGTTTCGACGCCCTCGTCGACGGCCACGTCCCGTACGGGTCCGGACTGTCCTCGTCGGCGGCGCTGGAGTGCGCCGTCGCCGTGGCCCTGGGCGAGCTCGTCGAACTCCCCCTCGACGACACCGGCCGCGCCGGGCTCGCGAGCGCCTGCCAGCTCGCCGAGAACGTCGTCGCGGGCGCCAACACCGGGGGCATGGACCAGGCCGCGTCGCTGCGCTGCCACGAGGGCGGCGCGATCCTGCTCGACACCGACGACGACTCGGTGACGCAGGTCGCGCTGGACCTCGCCGGGGCCGGGCTCGCGCTGCTCGTCGTCGACACCCGCGCCGAGCACTCGCACGCCGGCGGGGAGTACGGCAAGCGCCGCGCCGACGTCGAGCGCGCCGCGGAACTCCTCGGGGTGGCGAACCTGCGCGCCGTCGACCCGGCCGCTCTCGACGCGGCGCTCGAGCGCCTGGGCACCGAACCGGACGGGGAGGTGCTGGTCCGCCGCGTCCGGCACGCCGTCACCGAGATCGACCGGGTGCGCCGCACGGCCGACCTGCTGCAGACCGGTCGCGCGGACGAGGTCGGGCCGCTGCTCGACGCCTCGCACGACTCCCTGCGCGACGACTACGAGGTGTCCTGCCGCGAGCTGGACCTCACGGTGGACACCGCCCGGGCCCACGGGGCGCTCGGCGCGCGCATGACCGGCGGCGGCTTCGGTGGCTCGGCCATCGCGCTCGTCGCCGCCGAGCGCGTCGAGGAGGTCGCCGGGGCGGTGGCTGCGGCCTTCGCCGAGCAGGGCCTGGCTGCTCCCCGCTTCCTCACCGCCCTCCCCTCCGAGGGCGCTGCCCGCGACCTCTGACCCGCCGCTCCTCCGTGGAAAACACACTTTCCGCCCTCGGAACACGTGTTCCAAGGGCGGAAAGTGTGTTTTCCACGCGGGCGACGGGCGCCGTTCAGCGGGCGTTCACCGGCCGGGGGGCGGGGCGGGTCAGCCTGCCCGGGTGCTCGGGTGGGTGGTGCTGGGGGTCCTCGCGTCGACGGGGGTCGTCGTCCGGTCGTGGCGTCGGCACCGGGCGCTGTGGCGCGCGGAGCAGGCGCGGTCGCGGCGCTGGCTGCTGGCGCACGCCGTCGACCCCGGCCCCGCGCCGCGCGACCCGGCGGCCTGGCGGCTCGTCCTCACCCCGGACCTGTCCCCCGTGGGCGCGTTCGCGGGCGGCGTCGGGCCGGACGTCAGACCAGACCGCGGGTGTGCGCGTAGGCCACGGCCTGGGCGCGGTCGCGCGAGCCGGTCTTGGCGAACAGGTGGTTGACGTGCGTCTTGACCGTCGCGACGGAGACGAACAGTTCCCGCGCGACGTCCTGGTTCGACAGCCCGCGGGCGATGAGGCGCAGCACCTCGGCCTCGCGTTCGGTGAGGCCGTCGGGGAGTTCTGCCGGGGTCGGGGCTGACGGAGTGCCCGCGGCCTGGAGCAGCCGCGCCTGCACGTCGGCGTCGAGAACGACCTGGCGTGCGGCCGCTGCCTGCAACGCCCGCGCGATGTCGGCCCGTCCGGCGCTCTTCGTCAGGTAACCGCGCGCACCCGCCTGCAGCGCACCGAGGATCGAGGCGTCGTCGGCGTAGGTCGTGAGGACGACGACCGCGGTGCCCGGGTGCTCGGCGGTCAGCCGCCGGGTGGCCTCGACGCCGTCGACACCCGGCATCCCGAGGTCCATGAGGACGACGTCGGGGGCGAGTTCGGCGACGCGCGCCACGGCCTCGGCGCCGTCCCCGGCCGTCCCGACGACGGTGAACTCGGGCAGGAGGTCAAGCAGGGCGACGAGGCCGTCGCGGACGATCGTCTGGTCGTCGGCGACGACGACGCGCAGGACGTCGGGGGCGGTCACGTCCGGATCCTCCCGCAGGACCCGCTCACGCCGGCACCCGGGCGGTGACGCGCCAGCCCGTCCCGTGCGGGCCCGCCGCGAGCGACCCCCCGGTCAGTTCCAGGCGCTCCCGCAACCCGGCCAGGCCGTACCCGCCGTCGACCGTGCGCAGCGACGTCCCCGCGGCGTCCGAACGGCGCGCGCCGCCGTCGGTGACGACGAGCTGGGTGTCGGCCTCCCGGTAGGTCAGCTCGACCGCGACGGGCGACCCGGGGGCGTGCTTGCCCGCGTTGACGACCGCCTCCTGCGCGGTCCGCAGCAGGGCCACCTCCCCCGCCCCCAGCGGCCGGGGGCGCCCCTGCACGCGCAGGCTCACCTCGGTCCCGTTCTCCCCCGCGCCCGCCGCCAGTGCGGCGAGGGAGTCCGGCAGCGGCGGGGCGTCGACGCGCAGCGCGTGCACGGCCCGGCGGGTGTCCTCGAGGCCGGCCGTCGCGAGGTCGTGGGCCGTCCGGACCCGTTGCCGCACGGCCGCGCGGGCGCCCGCGTCGAGGTCGCCGTCCCCCGACAGCAGCGCGTCGGCCACCTCCAGCTGGATCGCGAGGCCACCGAGGGAGTGCGCCAGGACGTCGTGCACCTCCCGCGCGATGCGCGTCCGCTCGGCGAGCGCAGCACCCCGCGCCTGCTCGGTCAGCAACCGGCGCGACTGCTCCTCGCGGTCGCGGCGCATGGCGCGCAGCACCCCGCCGAAGGCGGCGGACAGCAGTCCCGCGGGGTAGCCCAGGACGGCCGACCAGGAGGTCCCGCCCGCGGACAGGAGACCGAGCTGCACCCCGACCGTCCCGGCGAGGAAGACCGTCAGGCCACCGACGATGCCGGCGTCCCGCCCGCCCGCGACGGCCGCGATGACCGCGAGCGCGAAGACCCAGCCGACCTCGGTGCGCGCCGCGACGAACGAGGCGCCGCACGCGACGACCGCCAGGAGCGCCACCACCGCGATCCGTCGTCGCCCGAGGAGGGCGTCGGGCCGGCGCATCGAGAGCGGGTCGAGGACCGTCCACGCCACCCAGGCGGCCGCGACGAGCAGGAGCACCGGCCACCACGGCAAGACGGCTCGCCCCCAGGGGAGCGGCAGCAGCACCATCGCGACGAGCAGCTCGACGACACGCAGCGGCACCGTCGTGCGTCGCCACTCCTGGCGCAGGCGTTCCAGTCCTCGCTCCGGCACGTCCGGAACCCTAGGCCGCAGCCCGCGACCCCGTCCTCGTCCCCTGGGTCGAGGGCCACCTCCACCCGCGGCTCCACCCGCTCTCCACCCGGGACGGACCCGCGGGCCGATCCGGCCGGGGGTGTCCACGGCGGAGGGTCGTCCCCATGACCACTCTCGTCTCCGTCCTCGCCGCCCTCGTCGTCGTCGCGCTCCTCGTGGTCCGCCGGGCCCGGCCCCGCCCCGTGGCCGAGGAGTCGTTCCGGAAGCCGCTGGTCCTCACCGTCGTGGGGTTGTTCCTGCTGCACGACGTCGTGCTCGACGCCCCGGCGGCGGCGTTCCTCGTCCTCACGGGCTGCCTCGCCCTCGGACTGGGCGCGGCCCGCGGGGCCCTGGTCCGGGTGGGCCGGGCCGGCGGGCAGCTCGTGACGAGCTGGGGCCCGGCCTGCTTCGGGCTCATGGCGCTGCTCGTCGTGCTGCGCCTCGGCCTGGACGCCGGCGCCGTGTCCCTCGGCGTCGCCTCGCACACCGTCGGGCAGTCGGTGCTGTTCGCCCTGGGCCTGAGCCTGCTCGCCGAGTCCGCGGTCGTCGCCGCCCGCACGGGCCGCCCGCTCGCCGTCCGCTGACCGGGACCCGGCGGGTCAGACGTCCATGCGCTGCAGGCGGACCGCCGACAGGGCCACCGCGACGACCGTGATCCCGACGAGGACCGCGGCCGCCCCGGGAACCCCCAGGGAGGACACCGTGCCCAGCGGGACGTCGCCCGGGATCGCGAGCGAGGCGACCCGACGGCCGTACGACCCGATCGACAACCCCCGCAACGCCGGCGCCAGCCCCGCCAGGAACGTCTCCCACAGCACGACGTACGCGAGCCCGGCCAGCAGCCCGCGACGGGTCAGCAGCGACAGCAGCACGAAGACCGAGCAGTACGCCCCCGCCGTGAGGACCGTCGCGAGGGCGACCCCGCCGACGACCCGGCCCGCTGGCTGGTTGACCGAGATCCCCAGCACCGCGCACGCCACCGCGGCGGGCAGCACCACGACGACCGTCGCCGTCCACGCCGCCGCGAACCGCGCGAGGACGGTGTGCCAGCGGGGTCGGGCCACGGCGCGCAGCAGGGGCAGCGTGCGGGCGTCGCGCTCGTCGCCGAAGGCCCCGATGGCCAGGACGAGGGCCACGATGGGGATCACCAGGCCCGTCAGCAGGTTCCCCGTGAAGGTGTTCTGCACGCCGTACCGGTTCGGCACGCTCGTGATGGCGATGACGACGCCGACGACGGCCGCCACGGCCAGCGGCAGGGCCGCGAAACCCGCCGTCCGGCCACGGAACAGGATGCCCCGCAGCGAGAACCCGTAGAGGGTGGTGCTCATCGTCCGGCTCCTCTCGCCGCCCGCACCAGGTGGGCGAACACGCTCTCCAGGTCCTCCCCGACACCCTCGACGCGCCGCAGCGTCGTGGAGCACTCGCGCGCCAGCCGCGGCACGGCCTCGGCCAGCGCGACGGCGCGGGGGGCCTCGACGAGCACCCCGGGACGGCCGCCGCCCTCGCGCCGCACCGACTCCACGAGCCCCTCGGCCAGCAGCGTCCCTGCCAGTTCCAGCACACGGTCGCCCTCCAGCCGCACGGTGCGCGGGCGGTCGACGAGCAGTTCCCGGATGCCCCCCGGTTCCCCCTCGGCGACGAGACGGCCGTTCACGACGACGAGCACCCGGGCCGCCATGCGCTCGACCTCGGACAGGACGTGCGAACTCACGAGGACCGTCCGGCCCTCCTGCCCCAGGGCGGCGAGCAGGTCGACGTCCGCGCGCCGCTGGGCAGGGTCCAGCCCGTTGAGCGGTTCGTCCAGGAGCAGCACCTGCGGGTCGTGCACGAGGGCCTGGGCGAGCTTCACCCGCTGCCGCATGCCCTTGGAGAACCCCCCGACGCGACGGTCGGCGGCGTGGGTGAGCCCGACCCGCTCGAGGACCGCCGCCGTGGCGCCCCGGTGGTCGGCGACACCGCGCTGGCGGGCGAGGAACTCGACCTGCGTGCGGGCGGTGGCGTGGGCCCAGGTGGCCTCGCCGTCGGCGACGATCCCGAGGCCCCGGTGCACGGCCGGGTCGGCGTGCGGGTCGAGCCCGAGCACCCGCACGGTCCCCTGGCTGGGCCGGGTCGCGCCGGCGAGCAGTTGCAGCGCCGTCGACTTGCCGGCCCCGTTGTGCCCCAGCAGACCCGTCACTCCGGCACCGAGCGCGAAGCTCACGTCCGACAGCGCGACCGTGTCGGCGAACCACTTGCTGACCCCGGTCAGCTCGACGGCGCTCACGCGTCGCCCCCCTTCGCGTAGCGGCCGGCCAGGACGCCGAACCCTCCGAGCACGACGACCACCCACACGACCCAGGCCAGGACGCCCGGGTCACCGAGCCCGCCGCCGATGAACGTCGTCGCGAGCCGGATGGGCCCGCTGGAGGGGTCCAGCGACAGCGGCCAGTCGGCGCCCGTCACGGCGGCGACGACCCCGGTCAGGGCCGGGCCGACGAGGACGACCGCGAGGTACCCGCCGACGGCGAACACCCGCTTGGCCGTCAGCGACCCGATCGCGAGGGCCAGGGCCGTGTGGAACAGGACGACGAGCGCGGCGGCCGCGACGATGCGCGGCAGGTCCCCGACGTTGTCGGCGAACCACGTCCCCGGGGCGTCGGCCGTCGCGATGGACCCGACGAACAGCACGAGCATCGGCCCGAGCACGATGATCGCGAGCAGCGCGACGGCCGCGAGCACCACGCCCACCACGTACTCGACCCACGACAGCGCCGTCGCGAAGTACAACGACAGGACGCGGTCGCGGCGGTCCCGCGTCAGCATCGACGGGATCGACGTCGCCACGAACGCGAGCAGCACGACCGAGTTCGTCGTCAGCAGTTGCGGGTAGTCGATGAGGTCCGTCGGCTGCACGCGCACGGCCGGCACCAGCAGCGGGACGGCGACGACGGCGAGCGAGGGCAGGTAGGCCGCCGCCAGCAGCAGGAACGGCCAGATCTTCGCGCTCGCGCTGCGGCGCAGGCCGAGGGGCCGCCGGATGCCGCTGGCGACGAACGACCCGACGGCCGAGCGGCGGGGCCGCAGCTTCCCGGCGAACCGGGAGTAGCGGATGTCGTGCAGGACGGCCCGCGGGGCGTCGTGCTCGGAGGGCTCAGCGGTCACCGGGTTCCTCCTGCCATCGCGTCGACGACCAC